>JBBQLX010000013.1:0-65645 GCA_038328375.1 Aggregatilineales bacterium
GCACTAAACGGTGGAGAAAAGCGACGAAATCAAGCGCATCACAAATCATAGAAGTAGGGCCGCCAATATAGACCTTCCTGAACCATTATGATCGGTGAACATGTTCAAGAATTTGATGAACGCGTTCAGTAATTTGGTAAACATGTTCATTTTACCATTTTATACGCCAGATTTCTCCCTCAAAAAGCGTCCACCACTTAGTGTGGTGCTACCTTTCTCCTCTTTCTTCGTGACTGTGCGAAGCCTCCCTTGGGGATCGTAGTTCAATCGCATTAGGGATTTGCTTAAATGGATTTTCCACCGTCAGATTGGGCTTACCGCTTGAAACTTGTATCTTGTATCTATTTTTATGGCAATGATAGCTGCGGCACACACCTATTGCACAGCGGTGGCATTAGCCGAGTCACCCGCCGCATTTATGTCATTTCAGCGACACTAGGCGAGCTTCCCGCCCGACAAAAATGTCGTTTCAGTGGCGCTAAGGGAGCTACCCGCCTGACAATTCAGCGGAAGTATTGCAATTTGTGCAGAATTTGCAGCAAAAATTCTCATTTGTGCCAATTATTTCCACAAAAAAACTCGTAAAACATAATTAAGAGGTCGGTACTCGAAACCCTATCTATAATTGATTGATAGATTGAAACGAGTGTGCCAACAAGTTATTTATGAGCAAGTGCATTTGGAGCGTAAAAGATGAGTTATTTGATTCAATGGGATAACGCAGAAAAGACCGTTCTCGTTCAACAATATACTGACAACGCGGTTAAAGATGATCTGTATCACCTAGCGGAAGAATCAGCCACCATGTTGAAAAGCGTCCAGAATACGGTGCATCTCATCATTGACGAACGAACAGTCAAAATGACCTTAAGTTCGGTAGACATGCAGTATCTTGAAAACAATGTTCCACCCAATCAAGGGGCGGTGGTTATGTTGGTCGAAAAAAGCGGCCTCGCCTATAAAAAGGTCGTCCAAAATGTAGGCAAAACAATGGCTCCAAAAGCCTTTGATCAACCGCATTTTGCAGCAACAATCGAAGAAGCAAGGCAAATGTTACAAGAACAATTTGGGGTTCATTATCCATAGGCTGCTGTGCTTTACTGAATCGCCTTTATATAACGCTCGGCAGAACGAATGACCGACTCTCGACCATTTTCCGTCACAATACGTCCAAAAGCATCATAGATTTTCGTGAAGGAAAATGGTTTTACAGTGTCCACAATGTGTTGTACTTTACGCGCTGACAGTGGAATATAATTGGGGTAGCTGTACATAAAGGTCACATAATGGGTATCGCTAACGACGAGTATAGTGTCACCCGTGAACAATACTCCTTGCCCATCCGCACCATCGCGCCAGTGCAGCACTGATGCGCCCTCAAAATGTCCACCGCAGCGTATGAGCGTCAAACCATCACCGATTTGTAAAGTGTCGCCCGCCCAAAATTGAATTACAGCATCAGGACGTGTCACCCATTCACGATCACCAGCGTGAATATAAATGGGGATATTCCCAAATGCATGACTCCACTCAACAATCGTGCTGTAATAATGGGGATGCGAAAGCGCGATAGCCGATAAACCGCCCATCGACTGAATCTTTTCAACGGTTGCATCATCAATCAGGCTGATGCAGTCCCACAACACATTTCCGCTTGGGGTCTGGATGATATGCGCCCGCTGTCCAATCGCAACTTTTGGCTCGGTAACAATGCTAGTCAAATTGGGGAGCAGATTGGTAAAGACATTGTGATGGTTAGGCCGCAGGTCATCCAACACCATCCACTGCTGACCATTTGCGCCGATATACTGCCGTTCATCTTCACAAATGAGGCAGTGTTCAGGTGGTTGTTCGCTCTCGGCATATTGAACGCCACAGGTTGCACACATGTAATTGGGCATCGGTCATCCTTGAGAGTTTTGTTTTACCTTGGCTTCATGATGTTTCAGGATCACTATCGGAGTGAAGTGTTCATGCAGCGGCAAACTCTCTAATTTCTACCTGCACACCTGCTTTGACAGCAACTTCGGCAGTTTCCAGCAATTGGGCGGTAGTCGCTTCGTCCACGTAGGCTTCGCCACAGTTGTTGCAGACTTCGGCGGGTACGTTCTTAAATACGAGCGTCATCGTGCCACGTTCAAGCGTTACTGTGGTTGTGCTGTGTTGGGTATTTCCGTGTTTGCAGATTACGCATTTCATGAGTCCTGCTCCTTCTTGGTTTTGAAATCCGGCTTCCAGATGGTCGGATCGGGTTCATAAGCGGTGATAATGATGGTCTCATCATCAGTTTCATTATCTGCTGCGACTACATGCAGCGGACGATCACCCCGCCATGCGAGCAGCAATCGGCTGGGATAAGGATGATCGTCGGGATAGTCGCGGATGACCTCGCCAAATTCGACCACATCGCGAACATCATCATGGCTGATACTGCGCTCAAACATCTTTTGGATGGCATAAACACGGAATGTCAGTCTTTTTCATTCATCATATCCTAAACGGGCGAAGTAAAGGCGGATTCCGATTAGAATTAAATCCTCATTTAAGACGACTGGTAACTTACTTTTTGTCACTTCTCTCACCCGCCGATGTGATACATCTCGACTTTTTGCTCACGCTCTTCATCGGTTTGATAAGCACGATGTTCGCTGTAGCGGTCGATTCGTGTACCCCATGTATTGCGGATAATCTGCTCAATCTGGTCATCACTTGCACCGTCACGTATGGGTCCGCGTAAATCCGTGCCTTGTGAGGCGAACAGACAGGTATAAATGCTGCCTTCGGGTGACAATCGCATCCGTGAACAGGCTCCACAGAATGGTTTGGTGACAGAAGCAATCAGACCAATCTCACCACCGCCATCTTGATAGTTATAGCGCAGCGCCACTTCACTCTGATAATTGCGTTTGGTCTGTACCAATGGCATAACAGCATCAATGCGTTCGACAATTTCTTGGGCGGGTACGACTTCATCCATGCGCCAGCCATTTTTATTGCCCACATCCATGTATTCGATGAAGCGCAGGATATAACCTTTATCTTTTGCCCAACGCGCCAAATCGACAATGGTGTGGTCATTCACACCGCGCTGCACCACGCAGTTGATTTTGATGGGCTGCAAACCGGCTTTTTCCGCCGCCTCAATTCCATCTAACACTTTTTGCACACTGGAACGGTTGCCATTCATCTTGCGGAATACCGTGTCATCAAGTGAATCGAGACTGACCGTGACACGGTTCAAACCTGCATCTTTGAGCAATTGCGCTTTCTGGGGCAAAAGGAATCCGTTGGTGGTCAGCGTTAAGTCATCTACACCTTCAATCGGTCGCAGCATGGCTATGAGCTTTTCCACCTGTTCGCGCACGAGTGGTTCGCCGCCTGTAATCCGCAGCTTGACCGCACCCAAGCGAACAATAATCCCGGTTAAGCGCGTGATTTCCTCAAAGGTCAGGATTTCGGCTTTGGGCAAGAAACGGTAATGCTCACCAAAAATCTCGGCGGGCATACAGTAGGCGCAGCGGAAATTACAGCGATCCGTCACCGATATGCGAAGGTCACGCAGCGGTCGATTGAATGTGTCACGAATGGCATCTGCCATAATTAGAAAACCAATCTTTCGAACATAGTATCTAGAGCGTTAGTGTATGACAAATCAGTACTTAGATCAACATTTGTGGTTACATGACGTGCAATACACCCACATACTATAGTCGCTCTAGATGACCTAAACATTACGTAAGTTCGGTTTTAAACCCTTCGCGCCATGTCGGATACAGGGGCTGCCAACCCATTTGACGCGCCTTCATGTTTGACTCGCCGCGTTCCCAAACTTCCCTACACGCTTGATAAGCTGGCGGATTAGCACCGATTAAGCTGGCATAAAGCCCAAATAATTCTCGCTTAGTGGCGGGTTCGTCATCCACAATGTTGTATGCTCCAGCAGGCCAACCGAGCGCCAAGAACGCCGCCTGTGCCGCATCGACAACATGAGTAAACGATAGTACCGCGTCATTCACCACCAGTTCACCACGCCGTAACTGACCCGTCGTAAAACTATCGCGGGCATACCATGTACCCGGCCCATAAAAAAGTCCACAGCGCAGGATGATCGCGACAGGTATTGTTTCTACTGCAAGTTCAGCGGTCTGTGCCGTCCGAACGGTTCGACCACGCGGATCAGGTGCATCAATATCTAACGGCTCGTTCTCATGTGCAGGCTGCTCACCCGCCGCATAAACCCACGAAATACTCTGGGCGATCATCTTTGATACACCCACTGCCTTTGCTGCATCCGCCAAATTGGGAACGCCTTCCAAGCGCAATTGAGAATTCGCCGCGAAATCCCGTTCACCTAAATCCGTCAGTTGATGGATAACCACATCGGGGCGCACCTGCTCCAAAGCCAAGAATGTTGCCGCGCGATTCATGACATCCATCACCACAGGCCGCCCGCCCGCTGTTGTAATTTGATCCGATTTCGCGCTGCTGCGGGTTGTTCCAATAACCTCGTGTCCGGCTTGTATCAACATCGCCAATAACAAGCGACCGACGACACCAGTAGCTCCTGCCAGTAAAATTTTCATCGTTTGATCTCCTCCAATGGTCACAATCAACCGCATTATAGGAGTTTGTAAACTAAACCATCAATAAAGTTCAAAACCATCTCAGGTAAATCTCGAATCTTCTGCTGTTTTGGTGTACACTAACTCGTATAATATCAACTGCTCTCATGGAGACACACTTCATGTCCACCGATTCACGCACATGGTTTTATACCACTCCTGAACCGCGTCCCTATTTCATCGAGGAGCGGGTCAACCATACGCTCTGGAAAAACCGCCTGCAAGGGCTGTCCATGACCTGCACCCAATACACGTCTCCCATCAAATTGGAAGGTGTATGGAACGGGATGCCCGTCGAATTTGAATTTCAGCCCGGTAAGTGGTTTATCTTACGAGCGGGGCGTGAAGTCAAAGAACTGATCGGCGTGATACGCCAAATCCTAATGATTCGTCCAGCACTGGCCTATACCGATGCCAACGGCCTATTTTGTGTCGAATGGTATACCGATGGTGGCGCGGAACGTTTCCAGCGTATTCAAGGCGATCCAGCCTTTCAGGGTGTGCGCCGTTTACGCAAAGACTAATACGTCTGTTGTTGAAGTGAAATTGTTTGAGGGTATGTCCACGACATGCCTTTTTTGTTATCCATTAATGGACGATTTTCCCAGCGTATTCTCATCTACCAGTCTTGGATAGCTGTGATTTTAGGCATACTATTAAAGTGGATGTCTTTACACGTAGGTATAGAGTGTTATGAAAAATATGCGGCGTGGCTTGCTGATTATTGCTCTTCTGTCAGCGGTTTTGATCATTAACAACATTGTGCTGGCACATGCCAATCTGGTTCGTGCGGAGCCACCTCCCAACAGCGTACTGAATGCTGCCCCTGCCGAAATTAGAATGTGGTTTAGCGAACCGTTGGAACCGACATTCAGCAAAATCAACCTGCGGGATAAAGACGGTAATATCCTCAACACCCCGATTACCCAAATCGACCCCAACGATTCCACTCAAATGAGCATGGTTCCGGGTACGATGCCGGATGGTCTTTATACAGTCGTATGGCGGGCGCTTTCGGCGGCTGATGGGCATCCGACTTTAGGCAGTTATCCCATCGTGATTGGGGATGCTTCACTCTTGCAAGGCACGACCAATCAGGTTGACGAGTCGATCCGTCCTGACAGCACCTTTATCCGCTGGACAAACCTTGTGAGTCTGGCGCTGACAATGGGTGGCATTGGTTTTCTGTTGTTCGTGTGGATACCTGCCTTTTCCACCCCAAATCCAAATATTGAACGCCGTATCCTTATGCTGGTTTGGATCGGTTGGGCGCTCATTGGTGTGACAGGTTTTCTATTGCTGGTGCTGCAATACTCGCTAGCGACGGGCAACCCGATACTCGTCGGTATCAATGGTGACTCGCTCAACAGCGTTGTTGCGGATACGCGCTTCGGTCATTTGTGGTTATCGCGAACAGCAATATGGGCAGGCTTAGGCGGCGCGTTATGGTTCGCCCGCACTGACCGCTGGTTTTATCTGGTTTCGCTGGTTCTCGGTGGGATCATTCTGGCGATTAACAGCGCCTTTAGCCATGCCAACGCCGCCTATGACCTCACCGCTTCGGTGGCTGCTGACTGGCTGCATCTGACCGCGACGACGCTATGGGTTGGCGGCCTCATCCATTTCATCAGCATCATCGGGCCGGTCCGCAGCACATTTAAGCCTGCCGCGCCGATACTGGGTAATGTTGTCGGTCGTTTCTCGAACTTTGCCCGTGTTGCGGTCGTCACCTTATTTGTCACGGGCTTATACGCCGCATGGTTGCAAGTTGGAGACATTGATGGACTGCTTAACACACCATACGGTCAAGCGCTGCTCATCAAATTGATCCTAATTGTGCCGGTTATCGGTTTGGCCTTCATCAATCTGGTTTATACGCATCGTGGTTTGGAAGCAGGCGATGAAAAATGGAGCGTCCGTCTGCGTGGCCTGCTTGGTGCTGAAATTGTCCTGACACTCGCGATTCTGATGGCGGTGGGCGCGATGACTTCTATCAGTCCAGCCCGCACCGCGCTGGCGCAGCGGGCATCCAATCCGCCTGCCCCTGTGCCAGAACCCATCAAAGACGTGAGTACAGTCAACGGACTACTGATACAGTTCGATGCCTCACCCGGTTGGATCGGTATGAACACATTTACGCTCAAACTGGTCGATAGTAACGGTGCGCCCATCAACGATGTCAGCTTGATACGGATGCGCTTTGAGAGCCAGACCCAAAATATTGGCGAAAGCGAACTGCGACCGGAGCGCATCGCTGAAGGTGTTTATCGGGTATCGGGCGCAAACCTCAGCGCTCCCGGTGCTTGGCGTATCCGCGTCACTATTCAGCGCCCCAACCAATACGATACGCTGGTGGATTTCAATCCGACTGTACCGGACGCGCCAGTTACACAAACCCCTGTTCCGATTCCCGAACCGAATACACCCATGCCGAACCGCGTTCTGGTGCTGCTGCTCACCGGAATTGTAGCCTTAGGGGTTGGCGGCTACTTCCTTGGAGAAAACCGTGCCAAATTACTCCAAGCCTCGTCGCTGCTAGCAGTTGGATTATTGCTGGTTGGTGGCGCATTTTTGTTCAGCGCCATGCAAGGGGTTTCGACCGCGAGTGCCAAAGACGTGGCTTTCGCGCCTGCACCCCAAGCGCCTATTCGGATGGCGGTCAACAGTAATCAACCGCTGCCGTATTTGGTCACCACTGATGGCAGCATCTTGCAGCCTAATACCGATGGCATCTGGAAACCGCTGGCACTTGATGCCCACGTCAATGATATTTATGTCGATATGCAAAAGGTTGTTTGGGCAGCCACAGACAGCGGCTTTTATGCTTATGAGAACAGCACATGGCGACAAATCAGCGCCAAACCTGCCAACCGCATTGTGCTGACGCACGGCTTCATGTTCGCTTTGGGAAAAGACCACATCACCCGCATTCCGGCAGGCGGCATGGAGCAAGATTACACCCGCGAACTAGACCTACCGCAACCCGATTCGACTGCTGATGATTTCGTGATGCTGGGCAACCACACCCACATCTTGGAAAGTGACGGTCAGTTGTTTCACAGTTTTGATCTGGGTTTAGGTTGGCAGCCCATCACCACCACCGAGAAAATTGACGCGATTTCGCCGGACGCTGACGGCAATCTATTAGCAACGACTGCCAATTCAGTTATGATCTGGGATGCCATCAGCGAAGCGTGGACAAAGGCACTGCCCTTACCCGGTGGAGACACTCAACCCACATTCGCCATTTTCAATGAGCAAGTTTATTCGGTTGGATCAGGTGCGCTCTACCAACTCAAGGACGACCAATGGCAAGCCGTCGCGCTACCTGATGCGGCAGATGCTTACTTCGTCACGCTTGCCTACCAATATCCGCGCAGTTTGTGGGTGTTGGATGCGGCAGGCTCACGCTTGTGGTCAAGTGACGATGGCACAAACTGGCAAAAGGTTGATGTGAAAACGTGATAGATAAATGAATGATGTAGGGGTTTGCGGAGAGGGCTTGCCGACGGCAAGCCCCTACAACTATGCCTTGAATAATCCCGGTGCAGACGGCGTGTAATTCGGGAACACCTTATCCAGAGCCGGATTATGCAGGCGGTTGGTCATCAGTTCGCCCAACACATCGCGATAATCAATCGTGATCGCCAAGTCTTCACCGCGATTGAGCGCATCGGTTGATAACCCCGGCCACTTCGCCACAACGGGTTTTGCGGTTAGATTTCCACTCATCGTCAGTAAGGCGCTGCCATGTCCATGATCAGTTCCACCACCACCGTTTTCTTGCACACGCCGACCAAACTCGGACATGACCACCACCGTGACGCGCTGCATATCACCACCCATATCGGTGTGGAAGGCCGCTAACCCGTTGGCTAAATCGGTCATTAACTGAGCCTGTTCACCTTCAACACCACCTTGGTTGACATGGGTATCCCAACCGCCGAGGTCGATACAAGCTGCTTCGAGGCCAACATCGGCACGAATCAAGGCAGCCGTTTGCTTGAGCGCAGAGGCGAAATCTGTTTCAGGATAAGCTGCTCCATTTTGGGGCTGATAATTCTGGTAGCTGATGCCAGCCACCACCTCAATAGCCGAAGTTGTAGCCTGTGCCGAAGCATATAACGTATCGCTATCCAGCTTATACAGCGCGTCGATGGCATTCATCATCCGTGCCGCCGCTTTGAGATCACCGCCCAAGTGGTAATCCGCGATGGATTTGATAGCGACAGGCGAGACAGCACCGCGTAATGAAGCCTGAACCGCTGTTCCCCAACCGACAGCACGAACCGGTGAATTATTGCCTGTATCGAGTGTCGATAAATGTCGACCAATCCATCCGGTATGCAGACTAAAATCACCGGGTGTACCACGCTCCATGAAGTCCATCGCCTCGAAGTGCGAACGTGTTTCATCAGGTGAGCCAGTGGCATGAACCGCAGCCATCTCGCCGCCTTTGAAAATAGGGAGCAATGGCGCAAGTGCCGGATGCAGCCCGAAAAAGCCATCGATATCCAACACTTTGGGATCGCCACCGCTGGCATCGGGACGCGGAATTGCCAGCTTAGGCCGCGCCGCATAATAAGCATCTTCGGCATGTGGGATCACCATATTCAGCATATCCGCACCGCCGCGCAGAAATACCGAGATCAATACATCGCCGCGTGGAGCGCTGTTGGCAGGGGCAAAAGCCAGCTTGGGCATCCACATCGGCAGCATGGAATGAGCCGCAGCGACACCTGCCATCACGGTTGTGTTCCGCAGCATTTCGCGCCGCGTGATTTGTTTATTGAACATCACTATGTCCTTTCAATTGCTACAGCTTTCGTGCTGCGCGTATTATTTGTACTGGAAAGCAGGCGAGGCCATCAGCAGTGCCAGACCCGCATGAATTTGTGCCTGCTCATCACCGGAAGCTGCGTCCGCGAATTGCAGCACGGTTTCATGTTCGGCATCTGTCAATGGTCGCCCGAACAAATATTGACCGAAGAAGGCCAACGCCGCGCTGCTGTCTGTCGCCACATTGTTGGCGTGGAGCATTTTATTGAGACTGTCGAAACCAGCCTGTGCGCCTTTGATCTCGCAATTGGCGCTGCTGATGGCGAAGTTCCAACGGGGTAGCAAATTATTCATCCAATAGCCAGCCACATCGGGATAACCGTTGGGTGAAGGCCAATCAAAGGGAATGTTGCCCATTGCTGTCAGCGGTTGGGTCATCGAGCGCACGAAAGCGGTATCGTCTTGGACATCGTAATCCAGCGCTCGAAGCACACTGACCGAGTATTCAAACGGCTGCTTGAACTTGGGTGGCGCGTTCCAAAACTCATCGGCGCTGAAGATCGTCCGCAGCACTGTGCGGATGTCACCATCACTCCCCAAATAGGCATCGGCACAGGTTTGCACCAGCGTATCGGATGGATTATCACTGACGAACTTCCGTAGTAGTTTGGTGCTAACGAACTTGGCTGTTGATGGATGAGTGGCTAACAAGTCCAAAACTTTCTCGCCATCGGCTTCACCGTTATTCGGGATACTTGTTCCGAGAACCGTTTTTGTTCCGTTATCGTGGAAACCTTTGCGGAACTTGAACAGTGTTTCGCCATTTTTACTCTGCTTGCCACCTTCGATTGACCAGCCTGTAAAAGCCCGTGCTACCTCTTTCACATCGGTTTCGGTATAACCGCCGTTGACGCTCAAGGTATGCAGTTCCATCAATTCACGAGCGTAATTTTCGTTGGGATGACTCTTTTCACTTTTGGCGTTATCAAGGTAGGTGAGCATCGCCGGACTGTGTGCCGACGCGCCTAATATAGTGCGAAAGGTCGTCATCGCGTTGGGGCGCATAGCATCGCGGTCATCATCGACCTTCAAAAACACTACGTTTCCTTTGCCGATATACAGGCTGAAGTGGTCGGAGAACAACTGCACCATGCGCTCATACAACTGACGTTCGGAATACATGGCGCGGGTCGTCGTGCTTCCGATCAGCGCTCCGGCAATCGCTCTACGCATCTTATTTTCGGCCTGCGCCAACACACCACCGTTCTGATTCAATATGAGCATGTAGCTTTGCAGCCGGTTTGCCATGCCAGCATCGGCTAATTTTTCCGGCGCAAGCTGCTCATCAATAAACGCCTGCGCTCCAATTTTGCGAACATGGGCGTATAAATCAGGTGTGACACCAAAGCTCAAGCGGGCGATGATATGCGCCACATTATCACGGGTGGCGGTTGTGGCAGGCTGAAAAGAACCTGCGGGAGCAGCCAACAAGGCTTGCTCAATCGAACCTGCGTTCACGGCTACCAAAGCGGCTGCGCCCAAGCCCAGACCCTTCAAAAAGTCTCGTCTATTCATAATCCTATAACCCCACTTTCCTCAACATCCATTTGCAGCATAAAGTGAAAGTGTTATCAAAGTGTGTTCTGCTCGTAAACAGTACTAAAGTGCCTGTGCTGGACAGCGTTCTGCCCAACCGCTAGACTCAAGACCCTATCAATGTCTCACTACGGATTGCAGAACGCCCTATGAATCAACATCGCCTTTTTGTAGCCGCTGGCATCTTCCACCCCGAATCAGGCGGCCCTGCTACCTATCTTTATGAAATTCTGCCCGAACTACAAAAACTCGGTTGGCAGCCGCATGTTGTGAGTTATGGCGAAGGCGATAGTTCGATTTATCCCTATCCGGTGACGCGAATTCCACGACGACCGTTACCTATTCGATTAGCACATTATGGGTTAGCAGCCTATCCACTGCTCAGGTGGGCGGATTTGGTTTATGTGCATACACTGGATTTACCACTGGTGGGTGGCAAGGCAAAGCGGGTGGTGAAAATGGTCGGCGACCAAGCATGGGAACGGGCGATACGAAGGGGTTGGATCCCAGCAACTGAGGATATTGATACTTTTCAGACCACTGATTATGGGGGAGTTGTCAGCGCTCAAAAAGCGACGCGCGCCCGACAAATGCAAGCAATGGATGGCGTGATTGTTCCCAGCCAATACCTCAAGCGGATGGTAGCGGGTTGGGGTGTGGATGAGGCAAAAATCAATGTGGTTTATAATGCATTACCACCTCATATGATGTCCACAGGAACTAAACTCAGCCAAGCCGAGGCTCGTCAACAGCTTAAACTGCCGGATGCTCCCACTGTATTAACAGCAGCACGTTTGACTGCGTGGAAAGGTGTTGACCATTTGATTAGCGCCATTCAACGTATCCCTGATGTGCGACTAATCGTGGCAGGCGAAGGTGAGCTTCTTGAGTCACTTAAGGCACGAGCGACAGGCGGCGGGATTGCAGAGCGTGTAACCTTCCTTGGCAAGATTAGCCGTGATAAGCTGGCAATTTATATGAAGGCTGCGGATTATCTGGCGCTGTATTCAGGTTATGAGGGATTATCACACACACTGTTGGAAAGTTTATTGGTTGGAACACCGGTGATTGCCAGTGATAAGGGTGGCAACCCCGAAGTGGTCAGCCACAATGTCAACGGTTTGCTCGTGCCTTATGTGGATGTGGATGTGGATGCGCTTACCGCCACTCTTCAAGCGGCGTTTCGTACCGGTGAACGTGAACGTTTAGCAGCCAACAGTCAAATTGGAATGGAGCGCTTTCAGTTTGAAACGATGGTGAAACACACATCCGATGTGCTGGAAAGTTATTTATAACAGCGAGTAAAAATCAACTTACGTCCCGTGAATGATAAAGCAGCTCATGTATGATAGAGTTAAATTGTCTATTTGAGCGAGAGTTCTCGCTACAAATCTCAACATAAGGAGACAACGGATGCTCAGTGAAAAAATGCAAGCTGCGCTCAACGCGCAAATTAATGCCGAACTTCATTCCTCATACCTCTATCTCGCGATGGCAGCCTATTTCGAATCCCAGAACTTATTGGGCTTTGCCAATTGGATGCACAAGCAATCAGACGAAGAAAACGTCCATGGGATGAAGTTTTACCGCTATATCAATGACCGGCGCGGGCGGGTGGTGTTAACCGCGCTTGAAGGCCCCAAGACCGAATGGGTTTCCTCGGTAGCGGTGTTTGAGGACTCACTTAAACATGAGCAGTTGGTCACTGGCCTCATCAACAAACTGATGGACTTGGCGATTGCTGAGAGCGACCACGCCACCATCAGCTTTTTGAAGTGGTTTGTGGATGAGCAGGTCGAGGAAGAGTCGAATGTGGATGCGGTTATTCAGGACTTGAAACGGATTGGTGACGCACCACAGGGATTATTCATCATTGACCGCGAACTGGCAGGACGTAAGGGTGAAGCCGAGGGCGAAGGCGCAGACGCGACCTAAGATGCAGAATATGCACAAAATGCAATTTTTGCTGCATTTTGTGCATATTTTCCGCTGAATTGTCCGGCGGGAAGCAAGGGAGAAACCGCTGAATCGACATTTTTGTCCGGCGGGAGACTCGCTTGCTGCCGCTGAAATGACACAAATGCAGCGGATGGCTCGGCTAATGCCACCGCTGCGCTATAAGAGTCCGCCGCTGCTTTATTTGCCATAAAAGTAGTTACAAGATACAAGTTTCAAGTAACAAGCTCAATCTGGCGGTGACGACGGTGAGAAAAATGGCGGCGGAAACCATTTTAAAGCAAATCCCCAATGCATTTAGACCACGAATTCACAAAGAAACAAGAGAAAAACACACCTTTATTATAGAACAAAAGATCGTATAGAGTCAATGCGAAACGGTTCGAGTTTTCAAACCTAATGTGGTTGATTTCTCAGGGTGGATTTGTCTGAAATTATGTCAGGATACCGGATGCAGTGCGTGTCAGGTGGTATAGAGTTGGAGTAAGCGATATGAGAGTCGTTAGATCAAATGAGTCAGTGGACATGCCGCCAAATGCTCAAGCATCCGGCTCCATTTTCCGGCGGGAAGGGGGCTGAAGCCCACTCAAACCCGCCGAAGAACACTCATAATCGATATTGGCTGACTGAGTTGGTTTAGATGCGCGAAAAATCAGATGACAAGTTCAACCCGCATCAGACCGTCTTTCTCCTGCCCAACCAATTTGAAGCCTAAGCGTTCGGTCACACGCAGCATATTGGTGTTGTCGCCTACGATATTGCCGTTGATGTGCTTGACACCTTCCTGCTTGCCGATGTCCACCAACCGCCGCAGCATTTCCGAACCTAAACCGTAACCCTGATAAGCATCACTCACTAAGATTGTGAACTCGGCTTCTTCGCCACCATAGAGTTTAATCAAGCGTCCGGCGGCGATAATCTCTTTGTTACCCTGCTGCCCTGTTATCTCAGCCACCAGCGCCATTTCACGGTCGTAATCAATGAAGGAAATGCGCGACAACCGTTCGTGTTCGACCCGTTGGCTGAGCGCCATCGGATAGAAGTAACGCAGCATCACGCTCCGTTCGCTGATGGTCTGGTGGAAAGTCGCCATTAGCGGTTCATCCTCCGGTCGGATGGGGCGGATAACCGCTTCGCTGCCGTTCTTCATCGTCCACTTTTCGACATATTGCGATGGATAAGGCCGGATTGCCAGCTTGGGCAGTTGGTCTTCGGTCACATCCTTGTCGTACAACACCACCCGCGCATCCAAGGCTAAAATGTGATCGGATGACACGACTAACGGATTAATGTCGATTTCTTTAATCCAGCGCTGTTCGGTCACGAGTTGGCTAAAGCGCACTAGCAACTGCTCCAAGGCCGCCATATCAACCGATGCCCGTCCGCGCACACCTTGGAGGGCTTTATAGATGGTGGTCTGTTCCATCATACGCCGTGCCAGCGTGGTATTCAGCGGAGGCAAGCCCAAGGCACGATCTTTAAAGACTTCAACCAGAATGCCGCCCATACCGAACAAGAGTACGGGGCCAAACTGCGGATCAGGACTTGCGCCGACAATCAGTTCATAACCATCGAGCTTAATCATGGGCTGTACCGAGACACCCATGAAGTCGGCGGCACTGGCTTTCTCGCTGACCGATTTGTAAATCTCGTTGTAAGCTTCCTGCACCGCTTCGGCATTATTCAGATTGAGCTTAACCCCACCGACATCGCTCTTGTGGGTAATGGTCTCCGAGTTCAGCTTCAGCACCACCGGATAACCCACATTATCGGCAGCGGTTACGGCTTCCTCGACGGTTGGGGCAATATACATGGGGATGGTCGGAATGTCGTAGGCCGCTAGCACCTGCTTCGACTCGGTTTCGGTTAAGATCGTCCGACCACTTTGGCGCGTGTCGTGGATCATGGCCTCGACCTTCGCCAAATTACTGGCTTGTTCGGTTGATGCTTTGGGCATCACAGGTGTTTCGTAAAGTCCACGTAGATTGAGCGCGTAACGCCACATGTAGTTAAAGAGTTGGACGGCTGTATCAGGATAAGGCAACGTGGGGATATTAGCCTTATTGAGAATGGCTTCACCTTCTGCCACGACCTGTCCGCCCATCCAACTGGCTAACACCGGTTTGCCTTCGATGTGGGCATAAGGCTTGAGCAGGTTCGCGGTTTCGGTCGGGTCAGTCATGGCCTGTGGCGTGAGAATCACCAGCAATCCATCACTGTTTTCGTCCTGTGCTGCGATCTCTAAGGCTTTAGCATATTTATCCGGCGCGGCATCACCCAGCACATCAATCGGGTTACCATGACTCCACGCCGCAGGCAAAAACGAACTCAGCTTCTCAATCGTTTGTGGCGTAATATCTGCCAGTTCGCCGCCGCCGCGAATGAGGGCATCGGTCGCCAGAACGCCGGGGCCACCCGCGTTCGTCAAGATCGTCAGCCGCCTGCCACGCGGACGCGGCTGCTTGGCTAATGCCTCGACGGTATAGAAAATATCGCTAATTTTATCGACGCGCAGAACGCCCGCCCGCCTAAAAGCCATATCCAGCACATCATCGCTGCCTGCCAGCGAACCGGTATGCGAAGCCGCTGCATGAGCCGCCGCTTCGGTGCGTCCGGCTTTGATGACGATAATCGGTTTATCGCGCGCCACTTCCCGTGCCGCGCTCAGGAATGAACGTGCATCACCGACCGACTCCATATAAATCACAATGCTGGTGGTTTGCGGATCGTCACCCAAGTAACTAATCAAATCGCCCCAGTTGACATCCAACATTGAGCCGATGGAGATGAAGGAACTAAAGCCGACGTTTTCCTTAAAGCTCCAATCCAGCACCGAGGTCAACAGCGCACCACTCTGGCTGATGAAACCGACGTTACCCGGTCGCGCCATCGCTCCGGCGAAGGTGGCATTCAAGCCACGATGCGGCATCATGACACCCAAGCAGTTCGGCCCGATGATCCGCATCTTGCCTTTGGCGGTGGCGAGAATTTGCTGCTCCAGCGCCACACCTTCCGGCCCGATTTCCTTAAAGCCTGCCGAAATAATGATTGCGCCACGTATACCAAGGTCAACGCAGTCCGCAATCAGTGCTGGCACGCTCTTGGACGGTGTAACGATCACCGCCAAATCCACTTGATCGGGTACATCGCGAATCGAGGGATAGGCTTTAACACCCAACACGGATGGACGCTTGGGGTTCACCGGAAACACTGCTCCACCAAAGGGATTGGTGATTAAATTCCACATAATCGTGCGCCCGACGCTGTTCACATTTTCAGTCGCACCAATTACTGCAATATTTTTGGGCGCAAAGATCGCGTCCAATGCTTGAAACTGCTGGCGCACATCGTCCTGTGTCACGCTTGGCTTATTTGTCTCGACCATAAAGATAAAACCTCCATCCACTAGATCATTCAATCAACTTGCTGTGAGTGTACCTCATTTCGATATATACCGAGACAAATAGTGTGTTAAATCACTACCTTTTCCCGCGCTTAATCGTATAAATTATTATCAAATGTTGGTTTTACAGAAAGTTGAACATCATGCGCCTACCGAACGTTATAAAGGTTATAACCCTAACGGGGATTCTAATCATCTCGACCTTATTGAGTGCTTGCGGCTCAGGAGGAACCATTTTGGGTATCACACAAGGATCAGGCAACGTTAAAACGGAAACACGTCCAATCAGCGGCATCAGTGCTGTGGAACTCAATACATCCGGTGAACTCACCCTTTCGCAAGGCGATAGTGAATCACTCACCATTGAGGCCGAGGATAACCTGCTGCCATTGCTCACCAGCGACATCAGCAATGGCCTACTGAAACTCGGCACAACATCCAACAGCAGTTTATCAGCAACCAAGCCTATCAAATACACTTTAGTCGTTAAGAATCTGAATGCGCTCACAGACAACGGTTCAGGTACGATTACAACGGGTGATTTAAACGTTGATAGTCCGCTGAGCATCACAGGTAATGGATCAGGGAATATCACGCTCGCCAATGTTCAAAGTGGCGATATACAACTTAAACTTTCCGGTTCAGGCGGGTTAAGCCTGACTAGCCTTAAGAGTGACAATGTAACCATTGACATCAACGGCTCTGGCAGCGCTTCAATTCCGACTATTACGACTCAATCCTTATCAGCCAAACTTAGCGGAAATGGTGCGCTCCAAGTTGGCGGGACAACCATTGATCAGACAGTGAGTATTTCGGGGTCAGGCAAGTACGATGGGGAAAAGCTAACGAGCAAAACGGCTGTCATTCAGACGACTGGTTCGGGTGGGGCAACGGTGCAAGTGATTGACACGCTGGATGCCTCTATTAGTGGTAGTGGCAGCATTACCTACATCGGTAATCCCGCCCTCACCCAAAAAAGCATCGGTTCTGGCAAGGTCACGCAGAAACCGTAACAGAAAAAGGGTTTGCCGACGGCAAACCCCTACCAACTATCATTAGCGTGTTGACCGTAAGCGCCCGATAATATGGGTCGCCAGCACCATCATGGGTTCTGTCCACGAATATTCCGCGCCGACGGTATCCAGCTTATTCTTCCAACGGCGATTCATTTGAACAGCCTTACGATATTCTTCGACCGCTTCCGCCGGACGCTTGAGCTGTTCCAACGAAACCGCGTGACCCGCGAAGACATAATCATCTACGTCTTCGAATTCGGTTGCTAGATTCCAAGCGGCTTCGGCCTCTTCGTAACGCTCAAGCTGGAACAACACGAATGCGCGGTTGTTATGACCGAGGAAATCTTCCGGCGCTAACTTTGAATACATTTCAAAGTCTGCCAGTGCTTCTTCGATTTTCCCTTGCTGATAATACAACATCCCCCGGCTGACACGCGGGAAAGCATGTTCGGGGTCAAGCCGGATTGACTCGGTGAAATCGACTAATGCTTCGTCGTTCCGTTCCATGTCGCGATATAAATTGGCACGAATGTTACGCGCCTTGCCATTTTCTGGTTCGAGGCGAATAACGGCATCGTAATCTAACAGCGCTTCGTCAAACTTTTGTGTAGCCGAATACGCATCACCGCGCGCCGCATAGATCATGGCGTTCTCAGGAATCTGCTTCACCAACTCGTTCAGCTTGTTGATGGCTTTATCCCACTTGCCGGCTGTCAGGAAGTCATTGGCCTGAGTTGCCAACGCCTGAATTTCGGCGGACATATCATCCTTTAATTCCACCTGCTGCACGGTGTCTTCATCAAAGCCCGTCTCATCTTCTTCTACTTCGACAGTCTCGCTTGCATAAGATGTTTTTCGCCCACCCTTAGCCGCTACCGTTTCGGCGGCCTTTGCCAATTCGGTTAATAGGCCTGCCACTGAGTCAGCATTCACACCCTCACTGCAATCTGTCAGTGGATAGGGTTTCAAATCCGATGGAATATCAGACTTTGCGTTGGCGTTCACCAACACAACCAGAACGGGCATTTTGACTTTTTTGGCAATCCGAAATTCACGCTTGCTCCATTCAGATTTCAGCGATTCCCGGCTGAGCGCGTACACAAACGCATCACAGCTTTCGACCTGCTCCTTCAGTTCTTTTTCCCAACGTTGGCCTGCCGTAAGAGCATGGTCAATCCATGCTTCGTGTCCGGCTTCATTCAATAACGGAGCCAGTTCTTCGATACGGGCGCGGTCGTTCGGGGCGTAACTGATAAACAATTTCATAGATTTTCCTACGTGGATGACTAAGCAACATTAAGAGGTGTCTATTCTAGCGGAAATTAAGCAGACGTATAGCATATTCTTAGAACACACAGAAGACGAAGCGCTTAAAGCTTCGACAATGACTCGAATTGTGGCATTGACTCGCCGGGGAACGGATCACGCACCATCACCTTCGCCATCAGGTAGATAACGATAACACGCACTGTACCCAAAATCGGTACAATCAAGAACGCTCCCAACGCCCCGCCAAGTGCCGTCCCAATGATAATGCCCACGATGATAACCGGTAACGGCAGCGACACCGCGTCACCCATAATCTTCGGTGCAACCACGTTCCAGATAATTTGGGAGATGACGAGATTAATCCCTACCACTAGCAGTGCAAACGTTCCGTTACTCATTTGTGCAAAAAAAGGTGTGGTTGATCCTTGTAGCAGCGGTATTAAGCCTAACGGGATAAGCGCAATAAAGCCACCAATCGTCGGGATGAGCGAGATCACCGCCACGATGATCGAAATCGTCACCGCACCGGGTACGCCCATTACGAACAGTTGTATAAATGTTATCACCCCTATAATCACCGCCAGCAGCAGTTGCCCCCGAAAAAAACCCTGCCAGACATTCATAATTTTCGTTGCAATCAAACGAAGCTCACGTTGAAAAGGGGTGGAACCGCTGCTCAAAAGACGGTGCTGATAAGTAGGCAGCTCCAACAAAATCAACAGTGATAGAAACAAGCCAAGGAATAATGTCGAAAAGAACGCTGTAAATGTGCCAATCAACGAGGTAAGCACTTGGGTGGCGGTTCCCACAATTTGCCCGACATCTAGGGAAGGAATGTTGTTGATGATCGCTTGCTGGGCAATGCCTGCCGCTGCTTGTGGATCAGCAGCCAACAGCGCTGCCTGAATTTGGCTAGCGATCTGGGTAATATCTACGTCGAATAAGCCCAGTATAGAGAAGTTGTAGGGTGTAGATGGATCCCAGCTTCGAATGGACTCTTCAAATGTTCTTAGTTCGTTGGATAAGCCTGTACCAACGGTGCGTGAAACCTGTGCCACACTTGGTGCAATCACCAAAACAAGCAAGAAAATTAGCAGCAAAATGAAAATAAATATGATCAACACCGAACCTATATAATTTAATGGTGTGTATTTAGCCAACATCCGTGAAGGTACAAAAATCAGAAATGATAATAAGAAGGTGATAATCAAAATACTGAGGATTGGCCCTAAAAGAGTCAGGGCATAGACACTCGCCACCACCAATGCGACCGTCACAAATTGGCGCACCCAAGGCGACCAAATCCACTGTTCGTTTTGCGGTTCTGGCGGAAGAGGTGTTACTTGCATCATTCACCTAACTGTTTAGTATCAACATATGCTGATGTCACATCTAGTAAGATAGCGGATTTACACATACATCGCAAACTGACATCCTGCCCATAAACCGCTATAATGAAAGCAATTGATGGAGGCAAACACAATGCGGAAACTTTTAAGTTTGGGGTTAGGGTTAGGGTTGGGTGGAGGTCTGGGCGTGCTGCTGGTGACACTCTTTGCGCCAACTTCCGGTCAACAACTGATTGCCAACCTCAAAGCAGGATGGGAAGAAACAATGGCTGCTGCGCGTGTAGCCAGTACCGAACGTCGCAAAGAACTGGAAGCCGAACTGGCTGCCAAACGCCTGAGCGCCCCACGCCTCAAATAAAACATTATCGACTGACAACCTCGCACTTCCGTGTCATAATCGCTGCTTATACTCCTTAAATTTAAGGAGCGATTATGCACGTCCATATCCACAGGGTTATACAGTTGAGCTTTCGGATGGGGAATATCAGGTGGAAGGGAGTAGCGTAATCGTCAAGTACGCGACCACGCAAACCGTTCATACTGTAAGAATAAATCCGAAATAAACAATAGATTGCCCCACCCATGAAACATTCTTCTCGTATTCTACTTTTTATACTGGCGATCCTGATGGTTTGCATTTCAAGTGTCGCTGCACAGACACCGACTGCGACACTTCAATGGTCATTTGATAAAACTATTGGAAGTGTTGCGTGGAGTCCTGATGAAAACCAACTGGCGTTCTGGTCAGATAACAAACTCAATGTAGTCAATATTGTTACAGGTGAAATACACGCGATCTTTACAAGCGCATACGAAACCAACAACTATTCCAAAACTCTAGTTTGGAGTCCAAATCAAGAAACAATCGCTCTGGGGATGGACGGTGAAGATTTTGGCATCGCATATGCGCGGCTCATTAATGTTAAAACAGGCGAGATGTTATGGGAAATTGTGACCCATAGTCTACCAAGCTTTATGTTTTCTCCCGATGGAAACAGAGTCGCAATCCTTGATTGGCGAGGATCAGGGGATTGGGGGCAGTCGGTCGATAGCTTTGTCCAAATCATGGATACCTTAACAGGTCAAGTATTACACTCGCTTCAATTGAGTTATATAGAAGTGGGAATTACGTCCATTGTATGGAAACCAAATGGTGACGGGCTGCTCATTGCCATTGACGGGAATATTAAGGATTGGGATTTTTCAGAACTGACCAAAAATCTCATTGGTTCAACAGAATATAGAAGCGTGTATTCGATGCTGCTTAATCAAGCAGGCGACAGGCTTATTACAGAAAATGAGGCAATTCATGTCTGGAATTTAGAATCCGGCTTACTAATCAATTCCTACGGCAACAATCATCATGGGGAGATTTCATGGGGAGCAGATGAAAATCAGTTATTCGTAATCGGCACCGATTTTGAAATTATTAATCCTGCCAATGGCAAATTACTCGGTTTACGTAAGCCTGCTGTTCCAGCCGAAGATGCCTATTATTATTGGAGTCCTAAGGGCAAATACGCTGCGCGGGTCACTGACCAATCGTTATCAGTAGAAGAGTCGGTGCTTTTACCGCCTCCCGTGCCGCGCGCGTTTGACATTAGCATCCAAGACATTCCGAATAACCCACCCGCCCTTTCCGGTGATATCCAATGGTCACCAAACGGTGATGTATTACTGGTTTCTTCAACAACGATTGCTAACCTCAGCCATCTCGAACAACCCGCTAAAGCGATTTCGATCACCAACGATAAGGTTGGCATGAGTCTGTTCACATCGGATGGGCAACGAGTTGCCTTTGGAGTCTCCGATAACGAGACACGAACCTACGATTTACAATTATGGGATGTTGAGGCTCATAAAAAACTACAGGATTTCGTTGGGCATAGTTCTATCATCACAGCTTTAGCCTTTAGCCCAGATAATAAGTATCTGGCCTCTGGCAGCGCCGATGACACCATTCGGGTGTGGGATACTCAAACGGGACAACAACAGGTCATTCTACTGGGTCATACAGGCCGGATTAATGATCTCCACTTTAGTCCAGATGGTAAAACGCTGCTCTCCGCTGGTGATGAAAAAGCCCGTTTATGGGATGTCGCCACAGGCAAAAGTTTAGCTCTATTAACCGCTTATACCGAATATGTAGGCGCTCATTCGATGGGCGATGCCGTATTTAGTCCGGATGGTTCCAAAATCATTTATCGTGACCAACCTGAAAATCAGATGATGTATGGTCTTGAAACCATTCGCGTTTGGGACATTGCCACCCAACAATACATCGAAATGGGTCCATTAAATTATGCTTTTGACGTTCTCTATAGCCCTGATATGAAGTCATATGTACCGATGACGATGAATCCATACGATTCCCTTGTTAACGCACAAACGAATGCACCGATTGCCATGCCCGATATAGCTTTGGTTGGTTTTAGGGAAAAAGCAAGTTTTAGCGCTTTCAGTGCTGACCTACACGGCACATGGGTAACCTTCAGCGAGGATGGTCGTTTGGTGGCAATCAGCATTAATGGCGATATGCTTGAGTCTTATGACAATGAAACGCCTGTTATTAAGCAGAACATCATCGAAATCATTGATACCAAAACAATGAGCATCGTTTCTATTCTAGGGGACAATGCCTCTGCGCCTTACCGTTTAGCCTTCAGCCCAAATGGAAAACAGCTTTTATCACAAAGTTTAGATGGAACAGTTCACCTTTGGGATGTTCAAATGGGTGTAATAGTCAACAATTGGACGGTCATTATCCCCAACAAATATATTCCAGCCGAACCTGCTTAATTAATTTTATAGACGACCTGATCCCTAGTTTCGAGATTCAGGTCGCCACCATTTTCACTTAAAACAGTCAGCTTATTTCGCCGCTGCTTCCAAAACCTCGCGTGGAATCGTGTTGAGCCAACCCAGATCACGCTGCATCGTCGAATTCACCAAGAAACGATACATCAACCCCGGCGGGATAATATCCGTTCGTCCGCCCTCTTCAGCCGATGTTATCGCAAGAATATCAGCATCACTGATTTTGGGTGTGGCAAATGAGATCAACACCACATATTGACCATAGCTCTCAATGACTTCGGCTTTCGGCTCAGTCACGCCACGAACCGCTAAAATATCCATCAAGGAACGTTGCGTAACCAAGCTGGTATAACTCGCAATACGTTTGGGGATAATCTCGGCGGCTTTGTCTGCATCCGCTTTGCTGCTGTAAACCAGAGCCGCTTCCCCGACCATCTCAGTCTCATTCGTCATGTCACCAAAGGCTAGCAGTTTATACATGGGCAGCGCTTCATAATCCTTGAGCATTTCTGCAAAGAGTCGCTTGCGTACTTCAGGCTTAAGACTAATCAGCATGGGATCGAGGCTGCTCATCGCTGCCAAGAGATCACCATCCCAGAAATAAGCCTGCATCAGCACACCCTTTTGGGTCAGTGCATCCACTGCTGCGCGATATTCCGGTGCATCAGCAAGGCTTGAACTGCCACTTTTCACCGCGACAACGTTTTGAATATTATCTAAGCTGGGCGAGCCAATGAGACTATTCTCTTGAACGATCAAAGGCCACTTGCGACCCAAATCACCACCAAACGGGTTAGCGGGATTGCGATCCTTGAGGTTCTGTTTCGCGCCACTGTCACATCCATCCGGTCCGCACCACACCTCCACACCCGATTGATCTTGTTGGGTGTAGCCTTGAAAAGCCAACGCGGTACGCACCTTGCCCAAGTCAAACTGCCCGCCGAGTTGCAAGGTTTGCTGCGGTGGTCGTCCATAATTCAGTTCCTGCTCAATCGAGAAGAAATCAAACCCCACCACCTTTGGCATTTCATCGGATAGTGCCATATAACGGCTCATCAGTGAGGATTGCTGGTTGCGCCACACACGCCACCATAAATTCAGTGGCTTGAATGAGTCAGTCTTGCCCTTATCATCTTGAAAGGCTTTGAACGCCGCCCAATTGGCAGGCATCTTTGCTGAGGTATAAGCAAGTTCGACAGCCTTACGGTCATTGAAGTAAATCTCACTGCGGCTGGTGGCGTTATCCGGCACATTCGCCAGCATTTTGAGGAGTGGTTGTTCGTCCAACGAGTCTTGAGCTGTGGCTACCGAGAGACTGAGGATGGTGATTATCAAAACGAACAAACTAATGAAGCGGAGGCGATGGTTTTTTGACATTGTTGCTCCTTATACATGGAATCAATAACATATATAGACTAATGGTATGCCATATCACTTTTTAGACAACCAACCCTTATCCTATTTTATGGACGATTGATAAGTCCATTTTGTTCCTTTCAACGCCCGCGTTACAATCTATGACTAAGCTAATCGCTAAGGCTAGTAGCTACTAATTAGGAGCAACTCATGGGAACACTGTTCAAAAACGGTACCATCATCACCGCGAGTGATACGGTACAAGCTGATGTTTTGGTCGAAGGCGAAAAAATTGTATTGATTGGTCAGAACCTCCCCACACAGGGACACGAGGTTATCCCCTGCGAGGGCAAATACATTATGCCCGGTGGCATTGATGTCCACACCCACCTTGATCTGGCCTTCGGTGGAACCTATAGCAACGATGATTTCGATACCGGACATAAAGCGGCGGCTTTCGGTGGTACGACCCTGCACATCGACTTTGCCATGCAGCCAAAAGGCGGCAGCTTACATGATGCCCTTGATATTTGGCGTGAAAAAGCCAAGCCAGCCCAAATCGACTACAGTTTTCATGTGGGTGTGACCGACTTGCGCGATGATGTGATGGCAGAAATCCCGACTCTGATTGATGAAGGAGTCACCACGCTCAAGCTGTTCATGGCCTATAAGAACGTCTTCCAGATTGACGACAAAACCCTTTATCTCGCTATGAGCCAAGCCGCCAAACATGGCATGATGGTGATGGTTCACGCTGAAAATGGGGATGTCGAAGAACAACTGCGTAAAGAACTTTTGGCAGCAGGCAAGACTGATCCGATTGACCATTATTCATCGCGCCCACCCGAAATCGAAGGTGAGGCCACCAACCGCGCGGTCGTTCTGGCTGGCCTAACGGGCTGTCGCCTTTATGTCGTACATGTTACCTGTGAACCCGCTGTTGATGCCCTTCGACGTGGACGCGCACTCGGTTATCCGGTCATGGGTGAAACCTGTGTTCAATATTTCTACGTCACCCGCGATCATCACTTGGGTGCGCCCGGTTTTGAGGGTGCTAAATATGTGTGTTCGCCACCCGTTCGCAATGAAGAACATCACAAAGTGCTGTGGCAAGCGGTTAAAGAAGGCACATTACAGGCTGTCAGCACCGATCACTGTGACTTCTGGTATGAAGGTGGTGTAGGGCCCGTCGAACAGTGGGCGAAAGATCATAACGGTGGCGATTGGATTGGTTACGAGAAGCAAGACCCCAGCTACCGCCGCCCCGGCAAGGAACTCGGCAAAGGGGACTTCTCCAAAATTCCCAACGGTATGCCGGGAATCGAAGACCGCCTGATGGTCATGTGGCATCTGGGTGTTAACGGCGGCAAGATTTCACCGAACCGCTTTGTCGAACTAAACAGCACCAATCCGGCTAAGATTTTCGGCTGTTATCCGCAAAAAGGCACAATTTCAGTGGGAAGTGATGCCGACATTGTGGTTTGGGATCCCAACGCCAGCCACACCATCAGCGCCAGCACTCACCACATGAAAACCGACTATAACGTCTATGAAGGCATGACTGTAACCGGTGTACCACAGCAGGTTTATCTGCGTGGCAAGCGCCTCGTCAACGGCGACATCTGGCTGGGCAAGAACGGCGATGGTCATTTCGTCCACCGTTCACCTAACGCGCAAGTACTGTAAACCAAGTCCTGTTACAATAAAGGCGACTCGTTAAGAGTCGCCTTTTGTTTGTCAGTGGAGACCTAAGCAAGTGAAACACACTTTCCTAATCTGCTTTTTGAGCTTGTTCATGCTGGGTAGAGTTACGGCGCAATCGCCTTCTGATACCCCAACCGGCGAGGTTGCCTTTTCTTCTGATCGTGGTGGACTTTACCAAACCTATCTCATGGATGCAGACGGCAGTAATGCTCAATTATTAATAAGCGGTGATCGGCCTGTTTATACGCCGATTTGGTCACCAGATGGCAGCAAATTAGCCCATGTTGTTGACCAAGAAGGTAAGTTTCCCCTTTTTGTATGGGATATGGAGCAGTCGAATTCGGTCAAACTGGCTGATGATGCGCTGAACCCCTACAGCCTCTTAACGTGGTCATCCGATAGTCAGCATATCTCATATGCTAATTGGCTGGGTGGCGATAGTAGCGCAGGGGTCGAATATCACTCCATCAGCGTTGATGGCAAGAAGAACACTCAATTGAGTTTGAAGTCCGATCAATTGGCACTGATTCACTATTCAGCCGATCAATCATTGTTAATCGTACAATCAGATGGCATCTACAGTGCCGATGCTGATGGCAGTAATTTGGTGCTTATTACAAACCACTTTGCCTATCCTGCTGCCCTTTCACCCAAATTGGATCGTTTCGTCGGCTACAACACGACGAGCAAGTCTATCGAAATTACGGATTTAAAAGGTGAAAATCCGCAAGTGATTGTTGATGCCACAAAGGAACAATTACTCTATTTGCTGTTCGTCGGCTGGTCACCAGATGAGCAATATATTTGGGGCGTGGGCCGTTTCGCCAACGCCGCTGATGCAGCCGAGGCGACTGAATTTCGGGTGTTTGTATCTAAAAGTGATGGCACAGCGTTTCATCTTGTAAATACGATTGACACCCAAATCACATGGTCGCCCAATAGCCAATTTATTGCTTATACACGTCAAGACGCAGCGCAGCACTATCAAATCTTCACTTCACAGCCTGATGGCTCCAGCGAAAGACAAATCACAACTGAAGGCAATAACTCGCAGCCTGCGTGGCGACCTCAGTAAATTTCCCCACGACTCGATTCTCTAACACAGGATACACCAATCTAATTTGATTATTGAAGTGGCTTACAACAGGCCGCTTTTTTCATTTCTTGCGTTTTCAGCAAAGTAATTCTGTATTCTCTCAGTGAGCGAGAGCTAGCTTATATATCCCTGCAATCTATCAGCCACAAATGTGACATTCCCCACTAATGTAGAAACTTTCAATTAGTTAAAGTAAAAGTAATAAGTAACTTAGGTTATGGGGTAACAGATGATGACAACCGAATCGCGACCATACGATGTGTGGAATGTTGAAGAGTACGAATTTCCTCGGCATAGTACATTAGAGGAGAAGCTCAAGTTTCTATTAAACTACGCTGTCCTCGCCCCATCGCTCCACAACACACAGCCGTGGAATTTCACCGTTCGTAACAACGAGATTCAGCTACATGCAAATCGCAACCGACATTTGCCTGTAGCTGATCCAGATGCTCGCGAACTCTACATCAGCATCGGTTGTGCCTTAGAAAACCTGCTGATTGCGGCTACTCATTTTGGCCTCAACACAAGTGTGACCTACTTCCCCAATCCTCAAGATGATGTTTGGGTTGCGACCGTCATGTTCAAAGAAGGTGGTCTTACGCCTTCTCTCATCGATCAAGAACTCTTCCATGCTATTACACTTCGTCACACCAACCGTCAACTATATACCAACAAATCGCTGAATGAGCGCGATGTGCAGCGTCTCCTTGCCTGTTTGCGCGAACCAAACCTCACTTTACAGCTAACAGATGTTCCCGAAATTAAGCAGCGCATGGATGAGTTGGTTATCAGCGCCGACATAACCCAATTTGCTGATCCGAATTATCGTGACGAACTCAATAAGTGGATTACCCAAGGCGAATTTGGTTACCGCTGGTTGATTGCCCGTGTAGGTCAACTGGCAACTACCTATCTCATCAGTAACAACAAACCGACCAAACCCGATGCAGACATTGTATTGAACGCGCCCATGCTGGGACTCCTGAGTACCACGACCGATGACAGGCTTGCCCAAATCAAGACTGGTCAGGTATTCGAGCGCATCGCGCTTCACGCCATCACGCTCAACATTGGAGTCCAACCCCTTTCGCAAATATTGCAGGTGAATGAGCTTAAACCAGAGTTATCGAAATTATTTAACGGCACGGCAGCCTTCCCGCAAATGGCTTTCCGGCTCGGTTATACGGATATCGCACAAGATGCAACTGCCCGCAAACCTGTCGAAGCCATAACCAATTCCTAGTTTCTCTAAATGTATTGATGAAAATAGATGTGTTCGTTATGCTAAAGAGGTGGTCTACTAGAGATCACCTCTTTGCAGTTCGGGAGAAAATATGGACGACATAAGCGCGGGTTCAATCGAATTTGACGACTTCATGAAAGTCGATATGCGCGTTGGAACAGTCACCCAATGCCAGCTCAACCCCAAAGCTAAAAAGCCCGCCTATATCCTCACAATTGACTTCGGTTCGCTCGGCATCAAAACCAGTTCCGCCCAACTCACTGTCAATTACACCGTCGAATCTCTCATCGGTAAGCAAGTGATTGCCGTGGTCAACTTCCCGATTAAGCGTATCGCGGGCATCGCTTCCGAGGTGTTAGTCCTCGGCGCATACTCCACCGAAAAAGATGTCATCCTACTTCAACCGACGCTGCCTGTCGAAAACGGCTCACGCATCGGATAATTTTCTGTGTGTCTTGGCGGTTCAATCGCATTTTCTTCTAGACTCTTGCATTTCACTTACGTACCGCTTACGCATTTCCGATACTAGCTGCGATATGCTAAGCGGGTCATAAAAACTCAACCGCACTTTTGACCGTTCATCACCGCTTCATTCAATCTGGGCTACAATAGACAGGCATAGGGATGATTGAGCATCAATTGTTCGTGGTAAAGATGCATGAGGACAGAAACAAACCATTATGATGCGTTTTGACCGATTTACAGAACGGGCGCAGGATGCCATCGCGCGAACCTATGAGATTTTGCAGCGCTATGGGCATAATCAAGTTGATACCGAACATATCCTGTTGGCCTTGTTGGAACAGGGCGATGGGGTTATTCCCCAAATCATTGAAAAGTTGGGCATTGATCTGGGCGGGATGCGTGGTCGCCTTGATGAAGTGCTTCGCGCCAGCCCCAAAGCCGCCATCTATGGCGGAGGCAATGGGCAATTGTTCATGACACCCCGCAGCAAGCGGATTATCGACCTCGCCAACGAAGAAGCCAACCGTCTGCGTGATGACTATATCTCCACCGAGCATATCTTCCTCGCTATATTGAGCGAGCGTAACACCGCCGTCAGCAAGATCATGACAGATAACCAGATTACCCGTGATCGCGTGACCGATGCCATCAAGGAAATTCGGGGGGGTCAGCGTGTAACTGATCCGCAGGCTGAGACTCGTTACCGCACACTGGAAAAATACAGCCGTGACCTCACTCGGATGGCGCTGGAAGGCAAGCTTGATCCTGTGATCGGACGCGACTCGGAAATTTTGCGCGTCATCCAAATTCTCAGCCGCCGCACCAAGAACAACCCGGTGCTTATCGGTGAGGCTGGTGTGGGTAAGACCGCTATTGTCGAAGGCTTGGCGCAAAAGATCGCCAGCGGTGATGTACCCGAACTGCTTTACGGCAAGAAGGTGATTTCACTCGACCTCGCAGGCATGTTGGCGGGCAGCCGCTTCCGTGGTGAATTTGAGGAACGCCTCAAAGCCACCATCGAAGAAGTGCAGCGCTCGAATGGAGAGATCATTCTTTTCATTGACGAGTTGCATCAGGTTGTGGGCGCAGGCGCGGCACAAGGTGCGCTGGATGCCGGTAACATGATGAAACCCGCCCTCGCCCGTGGTGAACTAAACGCCATCGGCGCGACCACGCTGGATGAATATCGCCAGTACATCGAAAAGGACAGCGCGTTGGATCGTCGTTTCGCGCCAGTATTCGTTGAAGAACCGAATATCGAAGATACCATCGAGATGCTCTACGGCCTGCGTGACCGTTACGAAGCGCACCATAAAGTGACGATCTCGGACGCAGCCATCGAAGCGGCTGTGAGACTGTCAGCTCGCTATATTAGCGACCGTCGTTTGCCCGATAAAGCGATTGACCTGCTGGATGAGTCAGCCGCGAAATTGCGAGTCGCCCTGTACTCGATGCCTCCCCACTTGAAGCAGCTCAAAGAACAGGTTGACCGTCTTGAAGCGGATGAGGAAGCGGCTGGTTTGGCACGCGATTATGAACGTGCAGCCGAGTATAAGACCGAGCGTATTCGCCTCGGTGAAGAATATGAGAACGAACGCTACACGTGGCAGCAGGAAAATACCCTTGATGAGACTGTAGACGAGGACGACATCGCTCAAGTTATCGGTCAGTGGACGGGTATTCCAGTTCACCAGATGCTCGAATCCGAGAGCGAAAAACTGCTGCGGATGGAAGACGTTTTGCACTCGCGCATTATCGGTCAAGCAGCAGCCGTGACCGCGATTTCAGATGCCATCCGGCGCTCACGCAGCGGGTTGAAAGACCCCAAGCGTCCCATCGGCTCGTTCATCTTCTTGGGATCGAGCGGTGTGGGTAAGACCGAACTAGCCAAGGCTTTGGCCGAGTTCATGTTCGATGATGAGGAAGCCCTCGTCCGTGTTGATATGAGCGAGTACCGCGAACAGCATACCGTCAGCCGTTTGTTCGGTGCGCCACCCGGATACGTGGGCTACGAAGAAGGTGGTCAGCTTACCGAGGCCGTGCGTCGTCGTCCGTACCGCGTCATCTTATTTGACGAAATCGAGAAGGCGCATCCCGATGTATGGAACGCCCTACTCCAAATTCTGGAAGACGGCCGCCTGACCGATGGGCAAGGCCGCGTGGTGGACTTCCGCAACTGTGTCATCATCATGACCAGCAACCTCGGCACTGAGTTCGCCCGTAAGGGTGGTGTGTTGGGCTTCGTGCAGGGTGGCGACCAGCAGTTGGTGGTCGATCATCAGAAGATCGAGAAGGCCATGCGCGATGCGTTCCGACCGGAATTCCTGAACCGTATTGATGAGACGATCATCTTCGCCCCGTTGAGCCTGTCGGAAGTCGAGCAGATTATCGACCTGCAAATGCGCGGGATCGTTGAACGGATGGCGGCCTCCGGTCTACAAGTTCATCTGACCGAGCCGGCACGACGTTGGTTGGCTGAGAAGGGCTTCGATCAGCAGTTTGGGGCGCGACCCTTACGCCGCGCACTGCAACGCTTCGTTGAGAACCCGCTGAGCATTCAACTGCTCAAGGGGAGCTTCCACACCGGCGACCTGATCGTGATTGACGAGGTCAACGGGCAACTGGAGTTTGTGCGTAATCAGGATGCCAGCACCGACTATGTGAACCTGCCCCAAGATCAGTATGTGGATGGTCGTCGACAGTAAGTACCCCACCCCTAGCCCCTCCCCGTAGTAACAGGGAGGGGAATAAATTCAGTTTTTGAAAGAGGCGGCCTGCAAAGGTGCGCCTCTTTTTTATTTCAATTTATTGGCGAAACTGACAGCAATTTTGGCAATTTCGCTCGTTTTTTTGACAGTTTTTGTGTCAATTCAGCGGATGGCTCGCCTAAAACTGCTTCGAAGTTGGCGATGGGTGTGCCGCCGCCAAGATTGCCAATAAAGCGTTTCAAGAGATAAGTTTCAAGTTACAAGCTCAACTCCGGCGGCAGCGGCGGTGTTGAAAATGCGGCGGCGATGGCGGCGAAGAAAATTTAACCACTAAGACACAAAGAAAAGCAGAGAAAACGCCAGACACATCATAGAACAAATGGGCGCATCAGGTCAATTCGAATCCGGTTTGAAATGGATAGAAAAAGCTAACCTTTGTGCATGTCATCATATTCGGCTAAGGCTGCGCGGGAATAAGAGATGAAAACGTGGGTTTTGTCGATCATACCAATAATTCCAAGTGAATAGAATGTTGTACTGACAATAATAGTAATCGCAAAACCAATTTGCGGCTATATAAGCGGATCGGCGGGCGCGATATAATCATAAAAAATTCGTTTATTCAAAGGAATGTTTATTATGCGTGTGGTGATTATTGGGGGTACGGGCAACATCAGCCTGCCGATGGTTAAGCTGCTGCTGGAACAAGGGCATGAGGTCACCTGTTACAACCGGGGGCAAAGTCCCGGCCTGCCGGATGGCGCACGGGTGATCGTCGGTGACCGCTATGATCGTCCGTCTTATGAAGCGGCTATGCAAGCTGAAAAGTTCGATGCCGCTATCGACATGATCGGCTTTACCCGCGTCGATGCCCAAAGCAACATCCGCGCTTTCAAAGGTGTGCAGCACTTTATCCAGACTTCGACGGTTTGCACCTATGGCGTGGATTACGATTGGCTGCCGGTGAGTGAAGATCATCCGCTGCGCCCGATTACCAATTATGGTCGAAATAAAGTCGAGGCCGATAATGCCTATCTGGATGCGTATTATGCCGATGGCTTCCCGGTGACGATTATCAAGCCATCGACGACACAAGGACCAAAACAAGGACTGCTGCGACAGATCGCGATTGACCTGTCGTGGTTAGATCGCATCCGTAAGGGCAAGCCGATTCTGGTGTGTGGCGATGGTAAGGCGCTGCACAGCTTCCTGCATGTGGATGACGCGGCTCCGGCCTTCGCGGGTGTCCTCGGTCGTCAGAAGTGCATCGGGCAGATTTATAATATGGTGCCGCGCGGCTTCACCACTTGGGAGATGTACCATAAGGCGGCGATGCGTGTCATCGGGCGTGAGGTGGATTTGGTGGGAATCCCGCTGGCAGATTTACGGGCGCTGGATGTACCCAATTCTAGCATTTGTGAGGAAATTTTCGCCCACAATGTCATCTACAGTGCCGAGAAATTGTTCCGTGATGTGCCGGAGTTTAATCCAACACGCAGCCTAGAAAATTATATTGAAGATATTCTGGCCTCGTTGGATGCCAGCGGACGCATCCCCAACTCGGATGACATGCATTGGGAAGATGAGATCATTGGAACCCAACGCAAAGTGCGCGCCGCGAAAATCAGCTACAGTTAGCTTGTCTTATGGAGGTAAAAGCCGATGTCAGAAACCGTGATTCGGGAACAACTGGTCAACATGCTGACCGTGCAGCAAGCGCATATGGGTCTTCAGGATGCGGTTAAGGGCTTCCCAGCGAAGGATTTTAATACGCGTCCACCTAATGTGGACTATACCTTCTGGCATTTGTTGGAACACTTGCGGCTGACCCAGCGGGATATTCTGGATTACTGCCGCAATCCCAAGTATCAGGCCATTGAATGGCCGCGTGATTATTGGCCTACGAAGGATGCCACAACGGATGCAGTGGGCTGGCAGCACACGTTGGATCAATTTAACGCTGACCGTGCCGCCTTGGTCGCCATCATCAAAGACCCGCAAACCGATCTGTATGCGCCGATTCCGCATGGGTCTGATGGGCATACGATTTTGCGTGAGATTCTGGTCGTCGCAGATCATAATGCGTATCACATCGGTGAGTTGGGCATTCTGCGTCAGGTGGTCGAGAACTGGTAACGCAGCCCATATTAAGCATTTATGGTGTCAGTCGAATGACACGCCATCCACTACTAAAAATTAAACGCCCGATGCAGTAAATACAATCGGGCGCTTACTAATACCGCTCTTACCGCTTGCGCTGTATTGATAGCGCGTAAACGCCCCGCAATAAGTCACGGTCAAAGCATTAAAATATCGTTCGTGTATTAAGAAGGTTACAGTAAATTACAGTGATCATTTTATTCTTTCCGATTATTAATATATTGATATAATTTCCCTTAGCGTTTTCATACGCGGTACAAAATTTGTATTGTATCTCGATTTCATACACCCGCAGGATTAGTCTCCTTGACTGTTTTTATTGAAATAGGCTTCTGGATAGGTCTAGTTCTATTTCTTTACACGGCTACCAATACGTGGTCACGAATCCCCCAGAGTGACACGTCATTTCGCGCCCGTTTTTTGCTGCTCGCCTGTTTACTCATCTGGGCAGATATTTCTCTCACGTATATCGCGCCCGGATTATTTTCAATAACTGCCGAAGCCACCTACAAGCTTTCGCTACTCTTTGGCGTCATCGGGGTCATCATTCTGTTCTTGATTTATCGCTATCGCTATAAAGCCCAGTTTCTCCCCAAGAACGACTTTCAAACCCTTGCTGCTGTCTACGTCGCCCAAAATCTACATGTTGCGTACCTCATATCCGATCTCATCAGCAATGTGAGCCAGATCAACAATGCTGTTCATTTCCCAAATCATCACCGGAGCTTAAACACACTCATCGGTATTCTGAAAAAAGTCATCCTGAAAAATACCTATGATGTCGAACTGATGATCTCGATTCTCGAAACGCAGTTGAACGGAGAATTTAAGGTTATCTATACAACTGACAATATTTCTTTAACAACCGAAACGCAGATGAAAGAGCATCTCCGCTGGGAACACCCTGTCAAAGGAATCGCCGGGCTTTGCGCAGCCGCTAATCGTTCAGTTTTATGTACGAAATTAACTAAAGACAAGCTATCGGCTGTTCGCTATTGGGTTGATATTACCGGTCAGCGCGACGGCGGAATTTTGTGTGTTCCGATCCCCTATCCTACAAATTTGTATGATGGTGATGAGGGCAAAATAGGCAAATGCTTTGGCGTGTTATGCATCAGTGCTTCGAAAACCAATTTTCTTCAAGATTATCATCGTGAATGGTTGGAAGCCATCATGATTAAAAGTCTTGCTAACCTGCTCCTCATCCACCGACTGCATGATCGGATGTATCTTGAATAGCAAGATTTAGGATTGGCAAATCGGGGTCAAATTATTGTGCGATTTGTACAATAGGACGAATTTCTCAAGTAGATTTTAGACCAGAAACATTGTACAATGTGTCTTGAACCAGATGTTCTAGTAGTGGGTCGATTAGGGACAAAATAGGCTACTATGGCTATAAACAAATCAGTATCAAAACAAGACATTAATTCGGCTACAGACCACAATCTGTTGGGGGACTATTTTGATCATGAGGTTGACACTGAGTATCTTATGATGCAATTGGAATCTGAAGCTGACCGCGCCACACGCGCCATTGAGCAAATTAGCCAGCACACGCCGCCTAAAGGTACATTTGGGAAATTGATGCACCGCCTCTCAAAATTATTCACCGCTTCTTAAGCCATTCGCCTCCGTTTCTAACATCCTTCTGACACTTCCCAAAGTAAAGTTTAGCCTTTGCCATGCGTCTATCTATTGTCGCCAATTGCAAGACAACGCATAGCGCGGAGGCTACCATGACTGATACAACATTCGACCAAATCAACAAACTCGCTAACGAGCGAACCTTCTTATACCGGCTGTCCGGCGAGCGACATCTCACCGAAGCTCAGGTCAACCGCGTTCATGAAATTGAGGGGCAACTGGTTACCTTGTGGGATGTTCATCGCCGCGAATTGGTCGCCAGCAATCGTCCTGAACGTTACACGGATGCGATCCGTCGTGTCGCCTAAACTATAAATCGCAGGTTATAAAAATGAGGGCGAGTCCGTGTGGACTCGCCCTTTTGATTCCTAAACTACAAACAGTGCTTGACTTAGCCCAACTGAACGGGCAATGTCTTTAGGCCGCGCACCGCCATTGAGGTACGCCACTCTACCTGCTCGGATGTCACCGCAAGCTGCATATTGGGATAACGAGCCAACAACTTTTGCAGGGCGATCTTGCCTTCCATACGTGCCAAGGGTGCGCCGAGACAGTAATGAATGCCCACCCCGAAAGCCAGATGCTTATTCGGCGTGCGTTCGATGTCCAATTGGTCAGCGTTTACGAATGCCTCTTCATCACGGTTAGCCGAAGCAATCCCCACCAACACGCGGCTGCCCTTAGGAATCTTCTGTCCGCTGAGTTCGACATCTTCCAGTACGTAGCGTGGCGCAGGCTGCTCAACCGGATTGGTGAAGCGCAGCAGTTCTTCCACTGCGCTGTCCATTAATTCGGGCTGTTGTTGCAGCTTACGTAGTTGGTCAGGGTTTTCGAGCAGCGCCAATGTGCCGTTGCCGATCAGGTTGACAGTGGTTTCGTGTCCAGCCAACAGAAGCAAGAAAATCATGGCGATCATCTCATCTTCGTTGAGGCGATCTCCATCTTGCTCGGCCTGTACTAAACCTGTAACCAAATCATCTCCCGGATTTTGGCGGCGCAGTTTTATCAGCCCTTTGAAGAAGCGATACATCTGGAACAGATTAGTCAACTTACCCAGCATTTGCCATTTGCTGCCGGAGCTGATGTCCAAAAATGTACTCATCCATTTATGGAACTTGAGACGGTCTTGCTGCGGTACGCCCATCATGTCCGAAATAACCGTTAAGGGAATGGGCAGGGCGAAATCATGAATCAAATCAACGGTTGGCTTGTTCGCCATCGCGTCCAACAATTCCTCAGAAATACGCTCAATACGCGTATTCATATCCTGTAACCTGCGCGGCGTGAATGCCTTATGTACCAGATCACGCAAACGGCGGTGGTCAGGGTCATCCACTAACAGCATACTATTCTGGAAGGTGGAAACCATCTTAGGAACCCACCAAGGGGCTTTCACCTGCGTACCCGTTTTACGCATATCGGTGGAAAAGCGCGGGTCTTTCAAAACGGTGACTACATCCTCGTAACGGGTCACTAAAAACGCTTCGCCCATCGACGATTCGTTCAGAAAAGGGACGGGGTCATTTTTACGGAGCGTCGCGTAAGTCGGATACGGATCGTGGCGAAATTGGGGCGATGTTATATCGAGTGTCATACTGTCTGCTTATTCCTCGTGCTACTGGAGATCAATCGTTATGATATACACTGTTGCATTACTCTATCAATCATAAGGCTAATTCATGATCTTCATTCATTAAAGAATAAGTACAAAAACAGGCCAGTTCGTTTGAACCAGCCTGTATTTACACTATTGGTTAAATGAATGATTGCAGCGTTTAAGGTTTCAAGCGGAACTGTGCCAGATGATCGCCCACAACAACAGGATCACCACCACCGAGTGGCAAGCGGTATAAGTTCCAAGAGACCAGCGCCCGTTGTGCTGCACCATCGTTATCGGTTTGCATATTGACCGTGCCGTCAGCAATCGCCTTCAGCCAGTCACCAAGGTTTCCAATCTGGCTGAACACCAGCGCTTGTCCATCGGATGTAACCGCCATCCTGCCAATGGCATAGGCATCAGCGGTATAGATCACCTTGTCCTCGCCACTGCTCAAATTCAGATGATGAATGCTGACCTCGTAACTTGGCATTTCAAAATCCGAACTGCCCAAAGCCGTTGCAACGTTTTGCTTCTGTGTTGCATCGGTAATCGCAGTCATCAAGTTACCGGTTTTCGTCCGTGCGCTGTAGAACAAACTGCCATCTGCCAACCACATCAGTTGGTCAGGCGCGACAACCGTTTTGACATCTGTCACTGTGCGGGTCGAGAGGTCAATCAACACCAATGAATTAACTGGCCCTGCGTCATTGTAGGTCGAGCGCACCGCTGCCAGTGTCTTGCCATCCGCCGCCAGTACTGCGCGACCCACCGCCTGCTGAGGTTGGTCAGGTGTTGGTTGCAGATAGTTATCGTTCATCAATGGGGTATTCTCGCCACCCTGCGGCGCGAATAATGTCAATCCACCGCCACCACAGTTAGAACTGTGCAGAATACCGTAATCTGTCCACTGCAAGATTAAGGAGTTGCCGCCAAATCCGGTGTCTTCCCAATAAGCCCAATCGGATGGCAAAGGCGACCCACCACCGCAGCCCGTACCCATTTCAAAACTGCCAATCGTTTCGGCGGTCGCACCGACTTCCGGCGCAATCCGCTTGATGTCCACGGTATAAGGTTTGCTGGTATCGCTGAAATCGCCCGAACCAACGAATAATACTTGCCCATCGGGTGTCCAATTAACCGGGAAGCCCGACTCCAGTTTTCCAGTATCCAGCACAACAGGTGCGCTGCCAACGGCATCCGTCACGGCAATATGCGCGTTAAACTCGGCATCAGTGAAGATGTAAGCCAGCTTGGTTCCACCGGGGTTCCAAGCCAAGCTTAGGAAGCCCTTGTTTGGCGTGTTATCCACAGTGATCGGTGTGCTGCCACCCAAAATCACCAGATTGTCATTTTGCACAGCGGCTAAGGCCGGAATATTGTCCTGCGCTTGCACAGTCAGACTCAGGCTAAAAAGGCTGCTGAGTACCCATATCACCACTAGATAAGATATACGTTTCATCGTTTTACTCCCAACTTTCTCTCTCAACTGCCTCTGTATTATAGGCTTCGTTCATATGAATCGTAATAGACGCTTACCCTACGCACACGCCACGCTCAGCCGTCATAAAAACCTCCAACATTCAACTAAATCTAAAACCTTAACGGCAGCGTAGAATGTTTATAGAATGGTTAAGCAGATTACAAATCTGATAGGTGTTGTTACGAAGCAAACCACAACTATCTATTTGAATTAAATAGCCATTCGTGGATAAAGAATACGGACTAAAGGCTGCTCCATCTTTAGACTAAAGACTGAAAAGTGAGGTTAGGCATATCATCATGCGTGTGGGCTTTATTTACAATATCGCCACCGAGGAACTCCTACGCGAACGCCCCGAAATGACGCTGCGCGATTCAGACGCTATCGAAACCATCGAGGAAGTGACCCAAGCACTGCAAGCAGGCGGTCATGAAGTGATCTGCATGAATGCGGATCAACAGCTTCCTGCCAAGTTGACACAGGAAAAATTCGACATCATCTTCAACATCGCGACGGGGGTTTATGGCGAAACCCGCCAAGCTCACGTTCCTGCTCTGTTGGATTATATGCGGATTCCGCACACCGGCCCCGGTGTCTTGGGCGAAACCATCTGCCACCACAAATTTATGCAGAAGTATGTCTTCGCCGCGCTCGGTCTGCCCACCGCGCCCTACCAGATGTTCCATACTGGCGATGAACCCTTCAATTCGGCGCTGCAATTCCCGCTGATCTGCAAGCTGCCCTCCGAAGGTGCAAGCATGGGCTTGGATTACGGCTCGGTTGTGCATGACGAAGCCGCGCTGCGTGAACGTATCGCTTTCCTCATCAGCACCTATAACCAACCCGTATTGGTCGAACAGTACATTGATGGGCGTGAATTTACGGTAGCAGTCCTCGGCAACAATCCGCCTTATGCCATGCCGATTGCCGAACTCGAATTTTTCGGTAAGCTACCGATCCGCCTCGACCAAGTGGAAGACTCGAACTTCGAAATGCTCAAGCAGGCTACCGGACGCGACCTCGAACTGGTGGAGATGGAAAGCCGTTCCAACGTGCCTGCTAATTTGCCACCGGAACTGGATCAGCGTATTCAAAAGCTGGCGATTGCTGCTTACCAAGCGGCTGGTTGCAAAGATTGGGCGCGGATTGACATTCGCATGGATAAGGCTGGCAACCTGTATGTGTTGGAAGCCAATCTCGGTCCCGGCATCGCCTCGGATTGCATCTTTGCTCGGATGGCTTTCGCTGCCGGTTGGAGTATGGAGAAGCTGGTGAATGCCATTCTCAACCACGCCGTCGAACGTTACCGTGATGCAGGCAGCGAACGGATCAACACCTATCTCGGTTCACTGGCAGCCGAACGCGAACGCGCCCTATAAATTCACCCAAATCATGTTGTAAGGGTTTGCCGACGGCAAACCCCTACATCCACTGCGTAATACCAACCTCAATCCTCTAGCCGATTAAGTTTGCTAGAATAATATAAACCATCAATACCAATTGGAATACGCATGACACTTCGGCAAACCGCAGACACATGGTTGCAGCAAACATTAGGCGCGAACGTCAGCTTTCGGGACGGGCAATGGGAAGCTATCTCTGCGCTGGTTGAGAAGCACGAACGAACATTGGTCGTACAACGAACGGGCTGGGGTAAGAGCCTTGTCTACTTCATGGCGACTCGCTTGCTCCGTCAACAAGGCGCGGGAACAACGCTACTGGTGAGTCCCTTGCTGGCGCTAATGCGTAACCAGATTGAAGCCGCCCAACGTTGGGGCTTAAAAGCTGAAACCATCAACAGCACCAATGTTGAAGATCACGCCGCTATTCAACGCGAACTGCTAGCAGGCAAGATTGATCTGCTGCTGATTTCACCCGAACGCTTGGGTAATGAACGCTTTCAGCTTGAGGTGTGGCCTCAGTTACGCAATCAAGTTGGTTTGATGGTGATTGACGAAGCCCACTGTATCTCCGATTGGGGGCATGACTTCCGCCCCAATTACCGCCGCATCATGTATATTCTGGATGATCTACCCGCCAAAACGCCGGTACTCGGTACAACCGCCACTGCTAATGACCGCGTGGTCAAAGATGTCAGTGATATTCTGGGTGCGACCATGAACATCCAACGCGGCCCACTGACCCGCGACAGCCTGCGCCTCTACACCTACACCGAACCGTTTGATCATCCCACGCGCTTGACGCTGCTAGCACACTTAATGAAAACCATTCCCGGCAGCGGCATCATCTACTGCACCACCACCCGTGATTGCCAGATTGTGGCGGAATGGTTACGTTTGCAGGGAATCGACGCGCAGGCTTATTATGCCGATGTCGAGTCCGATGGCAGCGAAACCCGCATCGAACTGGAACAACGCTTGATGAAAAATCAGTTAAAAGCGCTGGTCGCCAGTGTTGCGTTGGGCATGGGTTTTGATAAGCCCGATTTGAGTTTTGTGGTGCATTATCAGCAACCGGGAAATATCATCAGTTATTACCAGCAAATTGGTCGTGCCGGACGCAACATCAGCGAAGCCCATATTATCCTGATGCACGGCTCCGGTGATGAAGATATTCAACAGTATTTTATTGACACCGCTTTCCCCCAACCCAAGCAGATCGAGAGCGTCATCCATGCCTTGCAGGAACGGGGCGCACTCAAACAATCCGAACTTCAGCGCTTTGTGAATGCTAACCAATCGACGTTAGATAAAATTTTGACACATCTCGAAGTCGAGAGAATCATTACCCGCTCGGATGAGGGCTATCTCCTGAAGGATGCTGATGCGCGACCGGATTATGAGCGTTGGGAGTTAGTCACAGAGCAGCGTAAGACCGAGTTGGAACAGATGCGGGCTTACATCAACTATGATGGCTGCCTCATGCGCTTCATCGCCGAAGCACTGGATGATCCCACCAATGTTCAACCCTGCGGACGCTGTAAAAACTGCCGTAAAAGTCAGAGCAAATTTCTGCCTGATCCGCGCATTGTGGATGTCGCCCGCCGTTATATGCGCGAAGGCCGTCCTATCTTGATCGAACCACGTAAGCGTTGGCCGTCCGGCTTACCCGGCATGAAACGCACCATCATCGAGCAGGTTAACCAACCGGGCATTGCCCTGTGCGGCTATTACGATACGGGCTGGTCAGAGTTGGTCAAACGTGATCGCTTTGAAGCCAACAGCTACAGCGAGGAACTGCTGCAAGAAGCGATCACCGTGCTTCAGGGACACTTCAACACATTGGATGCGCCGCCACAATGGGTAACGGCTGTACCCTCCTTACGTCGCCCGACATTGGTGCCGGGTTTCGCAGCACGTCTGGCGAGTGGCTTAGGGCTGCCTTATCGTTCTGTCCTTCAGCACATCAAGCAGCATCCTGAACAGGCCACCTTACGCAACAGTTTTCAGCAGGTGATAAACGTCTATACCGTGTTCAAAGTGCAGGATGAACCGTCACCCACGCCGGTGCTGCTGGTGGATGACGTTGCTGACTCCAAATGGACGCTGACGGTCGCGGGAGCATTGCTGCGGAAAGGTGGCGGCGGGCTGGTGCATCCCTTCGTGTTAGCCACCACCAATACCAATTAGCACCCGAATCGTAGGCTATCTGGCATCAACCACGGTCATAGCGATGTGCTATACTGGTCATACATGACAAAGCCTATTAGAAAGCAAATGGAGGTTGTCGATCATGGATGACAGACATCAACAAACGATACAATCCCTTCAGCGCGAGTTGCAAAGTGTACAACCCACTGACCCGTTGGTTAAAGAACATATTGATCGCCTGAATGACCAGCTCAACCGTTATGCCAATAACGCGAATACTGATCCTAACCGCGAAGATGAACTTCCAGCCCTTCAAAAATCCATCGAGGATGCTATCGAATCCTTTGAAGGCCACCATCCTGATCTGACCGAAGCCCTGCGAATCGCCATCAACACACTGGTCAACGCCGGTATCTAAATGATGTTCTCAACGGGGTTTGTCACTGGCAAACCCCTACCTTATTAAATCCCAAATCCCTCGTCAATTGGCGTTTCATCGTCCGTGCCACCGTTGTAATTGATGGTCAACTCCTCGCCCTGTTGAACCGGTTTCGCCGCTTTGAACACAATCATCTGACGCTCAAAATCACGCTCGAAGATGGTATTCGCGTGATAAGAATGGTTATGCAAACTGCCATAGCCCAAAGCCATTGCATAAAAATCGTCGTTCCATAGGAAATAATAATTACCTAATACGGTTGCCTCAAGTGCATCTTCCTGTGTCACAGGAATCAAGATCACCGGACAGCACTCAATCACCTCGCCTACTGCAATCGCCCGTGTCGCCAGCAAACCGCGAATCCCCAATATCGGTGAAAGTCCCACTTCAACCGGAAGTTCCATTTTTACCCTTGCATTTTATTGAGGTGGAAAGTGCTTATTACCTAATTCGTAAAAACAAGGCTATTTACTCACCATTGGGTGTCGTGTCGCGGATAATCAAACTGTCGAAATCGGCTGTCGTACCATTATCCACGCCCAACGCTACCGTGCCGCCAAATGCCAGCGCATTATCAATCGCGACGATGAAGTGGCCTTCTACAAAAAAGGCGATGCGCTGTTTATAAGTAATCACCGTGAGCGTCATCCAGTCCGGCAGTGTACTTTCCGCGCCGGGGATAGGACCGTCAAAATAGGTTTCGTTGTGGTTGCCATCTTGATAACTGACAATTGTACTGATGCTGCCATCAGAATTACGACGTAATCCCAACTTATAACCATTGACTTCCGAACCGCCCAAACTCGGTGTAGAGCGTACAGCCATCCACGCCGTACCGACCGCTTGCGGCAACCGAATCGCAATACTGGCGAGGTAATCGCTAGTATCGCTGTAATTCTTCTTATCCCCACCCACACCAAACATTTGAATGCCAATGTCACTGCGAATCAGACGGAAAACAACACGGTTATCGTGCGTCATCCGTAAGAACTTCTGATGTTCAGTCGCGGTTGCTTCTGTGACGAATTCACCCGGCGCGTCTAACCCGTTGACCCAATAAACATCCGTGCGAAACTTGTCATCAAAGGCATCGCTGATGTCACTGCGCGGTTCGCGAAATTGGCGGGCGAATACCTGTGCTTGGAGTTCCAATGCGAAGCGTGAACTGGCATTACTGCTGGCGGCTGTCTCGGTAATCAGGCAATCGTCCAGCCGGATGATGTCACCGTTGTGAGTCTGGAAACTCATACCACCGCTGGCGGGTGATGCGGTGATGGTTTCTTCAAAGATATTTTCACCGTTTCGATAGATTTGTAAGCGGTCGCCAATAAATGAGATGCTCAGGTTATCCCAAACATTACGGGCATAAGCATTATTTATCGAACGGCTAAACAGCACACTATTCGCCTCGCCCAGATGTTCAATCAGTAAATTGCCTGCGTCAAATGTGAGGCGCATACTGGCGCTGTCACCTTGTCGGATCGTAAGTTGATAACCGCCCTGTTCCACCCAAACACGACAGCTTACCGACAAATCACGGATCGGCGAAATCGACGGCTTCAGCGTGACGTTATTTTTCATCTGCAAATAGTGGTTGCCCGTACTTTCAGTGCCAATAATAGCGGCGGTGGCACTGGTCGTTTTCCATGCAGCGGGCAATCCAGAACCTTCAAAATGTTGGCTGGCAGCTTCCGGTCGCTTAATCACGATGTTATCCCAACGCACCGGATGGAATACATTATTGGTTTGCAAGATGACCGCACCACCGCCCAACTGTGGCGTAATCAGGTCTTCTGCCGAAATCACCAATTGGTTGTCGAGATAAACCAATATCCGGCTGCCTTCGACCCAGATGCGGACTTCATGCCACTGCTGAGCATCGAGTGTATCCAGCTTAACTTGTTTGAGAGGCCGTTCGCCGTCACGGTCAGCAATATTCGGGCTGTCGCTGTTGCGCTTCAAGATCATCAAACCGGGCAAAATTTCCAGTACGTTGTAACCATTCTGGCAGCCATTGAGGTTGGCACAGCGGAAGATCACCCGCGCTCCACCACTTTGACGGTCAATGTTGATGTTAAAGCTCACCACCAAATTACCCGATGAAGCCGCCTGCCATTCGGGTTGACCGCCTCCCAATATCACGATGGGTTGGCTAAGCTTGCCTTGCCCTATGAGAACCCCTTCGCCGCCTTCTTTGACCACTTGCCACGCCGCCGAGTCATAATCCCAGTCCGTTAGTGCATCCGGGGTTTCAAAATCCGCCACGAACGGCAGCCGTCCCGCAGGAATGGGCGTAGGCGAGGGCATGAGTGTGGGTGTTAATGTCGGCTCACTGGAGATAATCGCTGTCGGGCTGGGTGTAAGTGTGAGTGTAGGCGAAGGTGTGACCGTCAACGTCAGCGTAGCACTCGGTGTCACCGTAAAGGTTGGTGTATCAGTCGCGGTCGATGTGGCGGTTGGTGTAAAAGTTGTGGTTGCCGAAGGCGTATAACTCGGTGTATCGGTTGGCGCGAAGGCCAACGGCACACCCAGAATGTTACCCTGAAAATCAAAGGTGGTCGGATTATAAGCCAGCCAACCTTCAGTGTTATCTGGCAGCAGCACCTTCAGCCATGCCCCGTCCTCACTCGCACCGATGATAATCAGCCGCATATCGGGCGTAATATCTGTCACTTTTGGATACTGCGAACCCGGCCCTACCCGAATAATGGTCGCCCGCATCGGACGGACTTCGGGTGTCAAAACGGTTGGAGTCGAGGTAGGTGTTAAGGTTGGGCTGCTGGTCACAGTCGGTGTGCGACTGGGCGTGAGCGTCAGGGTAGCGGTTGCTGTTAAGGTATCAGTCGGCAGCACCGTATAAGTAGCGCTTGGCCTAACCACCACAGCCGTTGTTGCAATCGCCGCGCGGCTTGGCACTTTGGTATAGGTTAGGCTCGGAACAACTACCACCAACGCCGTGTTTGTCGCGGTAGCTGTATTTGATGGCTTATCACGCAGCGCGATAAAAACCAACGCCAGAATAGCCAAAGCCGTGATAATACCCGCCATCAACGATAAGCGGCTGGTCGAAGGCTTTGCCAGAGGCAGCGGAAGCGGAGGCATCGCTAGCCGCGCACCTGTTGACGTAAAAGATGTCGGCTTATCCAGCAGCGACTCGGTAATCGGCATTTTAGGGACTTCAATGGATGAACGACTGACCTCAAAGGCTTCCATTGTCGCCTCAATTTGAGTCTGCCGCTGTTCACGTTTAGCCGCCGCCTCATCCATATTGGCCTGAGCAGAGCTTTTCAGTACAGAGGCCGTCCCTGTACCCGTGACATGCAGCACCGCCGCCAGATCATCCACAAATTCAGTAGCTGTGGCATAACGATCTTCCGGCTGTTTCGCCAAAATACGCGCCATAATCACATTCATGGCAGGCGAAAGATTCGGATCATATGTCGTAATATCAGGGATCGGATCGCTAATGTGTTTGAAGATAATGCTCAGCGGAGTATCGCCTGTATACGGCATCTTCCCCGTAAGCATCTGGAAGGTCATGATCCCTAACGAATAAATATCGGCGCGGCTGTTAAGGCCGTCCACACCCATCCCCTGCTCAGGTGACATGTAACCGGGCGTACCCAGCGCGAAACCACTCTGGGTCATGTCCTGACCGGCTTCAATCGTTCGGGCGATACCAAAATCTGTCAGGAAGGCATTACCATCCTGATCGAGCATCACGTTACTGGGTTTAATATCGCGGTGGATAACGTTGTTGCGGTGAGCATAATCCAGCGCCGAGGCCACCTGCCGCAGCATATGAATGATCTCTTCGTGCGGCAGAATCCCCTTGTCGATAATACCTTTGAGTGTACCACTGTCCAGATAACGCATGACGATATAGGGCGGGTCATGCGCGGCATCATAATCATAAATCGGCAGCAGGTGAGGATGTACCAACCGCGTCAGCAGCCGCGCTTCCCGTTGAAAACGTTCCAAGCTGGCGGAATCAAGGGCAATGGCACGGTGAATAATCTTAACGGCAACATAGCGGTCAAGGTTAGGCTGGTAGGCACGGTAAACCGTCGCCATACCTCCTTTACCAATTTCTTCAATGATTTCGTATGGCCCGATACGCTTACCGATCATACCTACCCTGAACCTAGGGGGACAATGCCCGTAGTTTAGCACATCCAGTCTAGGGATGCATTCAATCGTTATAATATTCAAATCAAACGATTATCTCTGCCTATCTCTTCCCTTTGTGTCTTGTTATGTTTGTCTTGGCTTACCCGACACAAACCGCCGCATCAGGGAACAGCTTTTTAGCGTAAGTATCCATATTGGTGGTATCTGCCAGCGGGAACATCAGGAATAAGGTCAGTACCCGTGTTTCATCAATCGGTTGTATCCAGTAGCGCACACTAAAACGGTTACCCGCCTGTGTCACACCAAACTGATGTAAAGTCACATCTTTAAGCTGGCAGTTGCTGGTTTCCAATATCCCTTGATAATTGGCAAAAACCGCCTTGAACCAATCATCGGTAAACACCAACGGCACTTGATCCGGCTGAATCGGGTTATCGAAGTGGATATAACCCAAGTATGCCAACCCGCTGATGGCATCATCACGCCATTCGGCTGTTGTCCGTCCGGCTTCTTCCTTTGCACTCGCCAGCCATTGCGTCGGCTCGAACACGTCATCACCATAACTCAAGGCGGTATAAATTTCCCGCGTGGGCTTATCCTGTGCGCGCCCGACCAGCATTGCTCCGGTCAACAGTACAACTAAAATGATGAAACGCTTAATCATGCTACGCGCCTTTCTGATGACCCGCTGGTAAATTCCGTTTTATTCCCTCCATCGCGTGCTGAGGAAGGTCGGGGTAGGAGTTCTGAATAAACTTGCCTCTATTGTAACCGCGTCTGCTCTTTAGCGCCCACCTAATCGGAAGCCATCACTAACCGACCATGGTGAATACAGGTCGCCATCCGCACCTACCGCCACACCCGCACTTCGTATCGGCGTATTCACCCGCAAGAAATCCCCAAAGGCGGCAGCAATCAGCGCTATATCCGGCAGCGGTGATGGTGCTGGCAACAATTCATCCAGATGCGAGTCAACAAAGTGCGTATCGACCTCACCCGCCGCAAAAGCCGGATGTGCCAACAGCGCCATCAGAAATTCGCGGTTGGTAATCGTTCCCAACGCCACCGTTTGCGCCAGCGCATTCTGCATCCGTTGGATAGCCGCTGCCCGATCAACATCATGAACGATAATCTTGGCAATCATCGGGTCATAATGAATACTAATCACATCGCCCGATTGTACCCCGGCATCCACCCTTATCCCCGGTCCTTCTGGTGGAATAAATCGCAGTAACGACCCAACTGCTGGTAGGAAGTTATTGGCTGCATCCTCGGCATAGAGGCGGCACTCAATCGCATGACCGCGTTGTTGGACATCCGCTTGTGTGAATGGCAGAGGTTCACCTGACGCGATCTGAAATTGCAGCTTTACCAAATCGAGTCCCGTAACCATCTCCGTCACCGGATGCTCAACTTGCAAACGGGTATTCATCTCTAGGAAGTAAAACGCACCTTCAGCCGTGACGATAAACTCCACGGTTCCGGCGTTCACATACGCCACCGCCTGTGCCGCAGTGACTGCCGCCGCGCCCATCTTTGCCCGTGTCGTTTCATTCAATAAGGGTGAAGGGGATTCTTCGATAATTTTCTGGTGTCGTCGTTGGCTGCTGCATTCTCGCTCAAACAAATGCACGATGTTGCCATGTATATCTGCCAGCACTTGGATTTCGACATGGTGTGCCTGTTTGATGTATTTCTCTAAGAACACTCGCGCATCACCAAAGGCATTACTCGCTTCTCGCCGCGCACTGGCGAGTGCCTCCAACAAAGCATCGGCCTGTTGCACAACGCGCATCCCCTTGCCGCCACCGCCGCCTGCCGCTTTCACCAGCACCGGATAACCGATCTGTGCTGCTGCCTCGACAAACGCCGCATCGTTAGCATCTTCACGTTGGAAACCCGGCACAACTGGAACACCCGCCTGCTGCATCAACGCCCGCGCCGCCGTTTTGCTGCCCATCGCCCGCATCGCATCAGCGCTTGGCCCAACCCATGTTAAACCAGCCGCGCTCACTGCTGCTGCGAAATCTGCGTTCTCCGACAGGAATCCATAACCGGGATGCACACAATCACAGCCAGCAGCCAACGCCGCCGCAATCAATTTGTCTGCGTTGAGGTAACTTTCAGCCGGTGATGCCGCACCCAACAAATAGGCTTCGTCCGCCAATTGGACATGTCGTGCGTTCGCATCCACTTCCGAATAGACTGCCACACTCTGAATGCCCAACTCGCGGCACGCCCGAATGATGCGGACTGCGATTTCTCCCCGATTGGCGATCAAACATTTATCGAAGGTCATAACTGTTTTTACTAGCGATGCTCAGGTCATATACCGGAGTGGTAACAGTGCGTGTAGGTGTGGCATCTGACCAGATGAGCGCCTGAATACGTTGCACGATATCTGGATCAAAATAGGTTTCACCACATTGCTCACAGACCCATGCTGGCACATTTTCGACGATGACCATTTGCCCTTTATAGTGCTGTGTATAAGTCATAAGAGTGGATTTCGTTTTACCGTGACACAGATTGCAGGTATCTGTCATTGATCTATTTCCTCTAAAATGCCTATTTGCGTTGCATAATTCCCTCCCTTGTTTACGGGAGAGGGTTAGGGTGGGGGTCTGGATGCAATACTCATTCTGTCATTTCACCTGACCCACAATTTCCTTCTGATAATCAGGATCAGGATACACATTGCCGGAAAGAAAGGACAAACTCGCCCATATTCCACGCGCATGTCGATAAAACAACAGAATAAAAATGATGTTGAATGCCACCCAGAACGTCAACTGAAACGCCAACGGTGGCGCGAACAACGCCTGTGTGATGATGTAGCCGCCCATCGACAGCACTTCCGCGCACACCAAGTTAATCATCGTCCCACCAATCGACTCGCCCGATAGCCGTTCATAACGCGCACCGCAGTAGGGGCAGGTTTCATCCATACTGAACAAACCATGAAACATGTGTCCCTGTTCGCAGTTGGGGCAGCGCAGCCGCAAACCAACCCATAATTTATGAATGGTATAACCAATATTCATGGCGTTTTACTTCCTAATTCGGTCTACTGCCAATAGAAATTTACACTTCGGTAACACCATTTTACAACTTTCGTCCTACCCTAACTATATACACAAAACCAATTAAAGGAGGTCAAAATCATGTTCTGGTTATGGCGTTTTCGTGAACGAATGATGGCACGGCGGTTGGCAAGACGAATGATCAACCGCCGGATGATGCGTCGCCGTTTTTGGTAAGACGCAAACGGACAGTAAATAAAAAGGCGACCCTACAGTCGCCTTTTTATCATTGCCGTGTTCCGCTAGAAACCTGCATCAAATCTAGCTGCCCGGTATGGGCGTTGGGGCAGGTGTTGCAGTGGCATCTGGTGCTACTGAGCCCGGTACGTTCAGACCGGCAGTGGACTGTGCCAAACTATTAAAGTCGAACAGGAAAGGACTGTTGGAAGGCACAAGAATGAGCTGTACATTGTCGCTCAGATTTTGAACGTACTCGTACTGGATCAGGCTTGGATTAGCAGCGATTTGTTCGCTTACTAACCGAAGTGCCTCGGCCTGCGCCTTCGCATTGATCTCGATGGCCTGTGCATCACCGTTTGCAGCAGCAATCACAGCATTAGCCCTACCCTCAGCTTCCGTCTTAGCACGGTCAGCATCCGTCTTGGCGCGTTCCAAGTTTTGTAGCGCAACGACTTTCTGCTCAATCGCGTTAGTGAAATCTGGTGCGAAGGTGATATCGCGTACTAGTATATCAGTCAGTTCCAGATTTTCTCGGGCGAACCGCTCTGCAATCGCTACTTTAATATCAACACCTAGTTGGATGCGCGCTTCGCCATAAATCTCTTCAGCGGTAAATTTTGAAACTGTTTCACGAACCAACGCGCGTGCAGTTGGACGAACAAAACCGCTGAGATAGTTATTATTCCAACTCAGGTACAATTTACCTGCATTAGCAGGAACAATCCGGAAAAGCACGGTAATGTCAAACTTGACCGTCTGACCATCTTTGGTTCGCGCTTCCACCGAGTCATCGCCCGATTGTGCGCCCTCAGTACCCTTAGCAGACATCGTGTATTCCTGCTGGGTGATGGGATAATCCACCGCGACCTGCTGGATAATGGGAACGACGATATGGGTACCGCTGTTGAGTGGCGCTTCTAAGTTGCCGCTCAGTGTATTCACCACAATAGCCACTTGGGTAGGCGCAACAAAGATGATCCCCTGACCAATGACACTGAAGATCACGCCAATCAACAAACCTGCAACCGCCAGCAGTACGCCGTTACGTGCCGAGCGCCCCTGCGACGTGGAAGCGACTGCCAGTGCAGCGCCCACTATGAATAATACGAACCCTACTAAACCTAATGTTCCAAGAATGCCACCAATATCCATGATCCGACTTTTTCCTTACTCAAACAGACGATCCCGTTTGATATTTATAGTACGTGCCGTTTGATTATAACACTCGCACACCACTTTGAATGCAGTGTGTCATGAGCAGCACGTTAACTTATGGTAAATAACCTGATAAATATTTATTACGTAAAAGGACAATCATATGTTGCAAATTTCTAAATAAAATGTCCTTATGCCCTCTTAAAACAGATGTGCGAATTCGTATGAGTCTTGTCAATAAAGATAGAAAATACAAACCTTTCTTCATAATTGGCATAAATAACAAGTATATTACATTAAGGATCGCATTAAAGATTTACATTATTCACATAAAGTTCACGAATTCTTTCGATTTTGCAAAAAAATTGTGGTAAATAATTTTTGAGATAGGAACAGTGATGTTACCGTCAAAACTCCAAGACCCATTTTATAATTCCCACTACCAAGTCCAATCACGCACTTACCTCTATTACAGTCGTTATCCTGCTATCAAGCCGACTAAAACACATCATAGCTGGCACACTACGCTGCGTCGTATCGGGGATTACACACGGTTGCTTATCGTGGGGATAATCATGCTTATCGTGGGAGGGGCTTTCCCCTTACTGTTGAGCTACGAACTGTTTTTCAAGCAAGTAGTTCTCAATGCCTGTGATTCCTGTCAAATTATAGGCGCTAGTCCTTCCTTTAACTACGATTTCATGGTTGCCAGTATCTTAGCCGTGTTGGGTTTTATGATGCCTGTTCTGGTGCTGTATATGTTTATACAGATTATGCGGAGCCGCTTGTTACGCCATGAACTGTTTCACTAACTGCTAAGGTCGTTTTGTTTCGCAGCGCCGTAATCAAATCATACAGCGTTGTACTCACTTGCTCCCGTCCATTAAGACTCATTTGCCAATGGGTTGCTTGAGCCTGCTGATTAACCGTTATGCGTATCGCGGACTCTGTACCGCCATGCGCCACACAAAAACCTTCACGCTCTAAAGCCCGTAATGTCCATAAAGCAGGCAATCCTTCACCATGTAAATCCACCATTCCCGCCGCTTGATTATCGCTGCGGAACGATCCGGTATACGCGTCGAACTGTACTCCATCACCCTTAAACGCCGCTTCAAATGCCCCATTCAGCACCAAGTCCTCCGGCGCACCCACCTGCAAACGACCACCTTTAGGTAATAACCAGATACGGTCGGCATTCCGCAGCGCCAGATCGAGGTCGTGGGTTGAAAGCAAAATCGCACGTCCGGTTTCACGCGCCAACCGCCGCAGCATGGTCATCAGCTCGGCGCGTCGTGGCAAGTCGAGATAAGCGGTCGGTTCGTCCAGAAGCATAACCGCCGGTTCTTGAGCCAGTGCGCGGGCGATCATGATTTTCTGACGTTCACCATCGCTCAGTTCACCCACATTGCGATCCGCTAAATCCGCAGCGCCAACGGCTGTAATGGCCTGTTGAACCACCCATTCGTCTTCGGGTCGCAGTTCTCCCATCCAGCCGGTATAAGGATAGCGACCTAAAGCCACCAAGGTATAAGCCGATAGCACACCCACATCCACCCGCTCGGTCAAGACAATGCTCAATCGACGCGCCAGTTCACGCGGCTTCAGCGATGTCAGATCATCACCCATCAGCCTGACACTACCAGTCAACGGCGCTTGCATACCCGCCAGCGTCCGCATCAAAGTGGATTTACCCGCACCGTTTGGGCCAATCAAGCACACCAACTCACCCGCCAACAAATCCACCGTGATGTTTTCGACCACAGCGATGGCAGATTTGCGCGGGGCATGATAACCAACGGTTAGGTTAGATGTACTTAGAACCGGTTGTGCAGGTAATGTAGCCATTCAATTCCTAATCCCATTAAATCAGCGCGATCGTTAGGCAAATCGCCACAGGTTGGGTAAGCTGACCACCATTATGATTGAAACCGAATGATTTGTGCCAGTGTGCAGGTGAAAATCATTTGACTCGACTCCTCTCGCGCCTCATGCTCAATTTGTTTAGCCTGTTTGCGGCAGCCTTACTGCTCGTCCACGCCCAGCCGCATGATGACCGCGATATATCCACCTTACTGCTCAATGATACCTGCTCCGCACCTTGCTTTATCGGCATCCAACCCGGTATAACCGCAGTCGGTGATGCGGTAAAGCTGCTCGAAGGTCACGAATGGGTACAAAATGTTGAGTCCCGTTATACCGACTTTGGGCAAAGCACCAACACCGTTTGGGGTTATGTCTACTGGCAGCGGAAACCCGGTTCACCTTTGTGGACGCATACACCTTCCTTCACGTTGGGGGAGCATGACTCCTACTTGCGTATTTTAGATGGGCGCGTGAATGAGATTTCATTTTCCACTAGCCTCCCCTTGGGTGCAGTAGTGCTCAGTGCTGGACAGAATGGCACTTATGTTTTGGATCGCCCTGACCGCTACGGATCAAAACCTTATCCCGTCATCAAGCACTTTTATTATCCAAAGTTAGGATTGGCTTTTGGAAGCAGCAGCACCTGTCCGGCGATCAACCCGGACTGGCATCAAGATACCGTCGTTACCGTGTGGAGCGCCGATTATTTTGCATCGTTTATGCAGATAATGCCGATTAGAATACCCACCTTAAGCCAAGCTCGAATCATTGCACGGCTGGAATGTAAGTGAAGACAACCCTCTATTGAACTTTTTATTATCCGAGCGTTAGCCAACGTTTGCGGAACTCGCGCAGCGGCGCACGTACCAAAGCGCCAACCGCAATCGCCGGAGTCGCCATCGTCAACACTTCAGGCGGAATTTGGCGGGTCATCAGTTTACCCAGCAAATCCACCATTGTTGCATCTTCCATCAACCACCGAATGCCTGTTAGCGCCCAACCGGGAAGCTGCTGATTGCTGTCAAAGAGGTTCGTCTTAACATTCGCCAACGTCTGTCGATACATACCGTAGGTTTTGCTGCGCGTGGCTTCGTCATACCATTCCATCGCCTCGTCCCAAGACATCTGCCCCCGTTTGAAATAACGAATAGCCCATGCCAATGATTTAGCCGTGAACAAAGCGTTAAAAATACCCTGACCATCCAACGGATCATGTTGGTGATAGGCATCGCCCACCAACGCCCAGCCTGCGCCACCCGGTTGGCGATATTTGTTGCCAATCTTACGCATCCCGCGTACATCGGTAATCATTTCCGCGCCCTCTAGCCGTGCCATAACTTTGGGGTTGGCGGCTAACTTCTCCAGATAAAACGCTTCGGTTTGTCCGGGAGGCGGAGCAAGCAAATCCGCCTGTCCCTCCATCGTGACAGCAGTCGTTCCATCGGCGCTGTCCATCACCAGCAATCCATAACCGTATCCCCCCTCGTAAGCCACCGCGCTGGGTTCGCTCGATTCAGGATACGGTTTGACGTTCTTCCAGTAGGCATAATATAGTGAAGTGGGATGTTCGTTGTGAACATCATGTTCTGTTGCACCCACAGTACGCGCGACCATGCTAAAGCGTCCATCTGCCCCAACCACAATATCCGCCGTGATGCGTTCTTCCACGCCACCTTGCGACTGCCCTACAATACCCACGACGCGTTCACCCTCCCGAATTAAATCCGTCACTGAGTATTCGAGGCGACTATCAACCGAAGGAAAACGACAGGCATTATCCCAAAGGGCTGCATCGAAACGGGCGCGGTCAATCGCATAGGCATAATCCCGCCCGTTCGCATCCGGCAGCGGAATATTCAATTGAAACTGGCTGTTATCCGCGAAAATGCGGCGAATACGCGGTGTATTGCGGGCGTATTCATTTTCGTCCGCACCGATTTCATCCAAGAGTTTGAGCGCTGATGAATAGATAATAGGTGACGAAGCGGCAGGTAAACTCGGAAATTCGGCTCGTTCGACCAGCAATGTTCGCACACCCTGTTGACCTAACCGCGCTGCAAGGCTCGCCCCGGCAGCCCTCCCACCCACAATAATGACATCATAATGTTTTTGCATGGTTCACGTCCTCATATCCCTCACCTGACGATATAGTCTGTGAATAGTTTCACGTTATCACACATTTCCCTATGCTGTCTATAAAACTCACCCACTTCTCAAACGGAGTATTTTTGAAACTTTTTTAGGCTTCTTACGTATAGATAGTCATAACACATTGCGGCGAAAGAATAATCAGAGGCCGCCATAAAGGGGATGAAGTTCAATCATGGACACGAGTATGTACGAGGAAAAACCGAAGCGCGATTTTGTGGAACTGGCAGGTTTAGGCCAACGATTCTTTGCCGCCATCGTGGATGGTATGATCGTGGGCTTTATCACAGGCGTACTCTCACGTTTCGGTGGCGCAGGTTTTGGCCTGAGCTTCGTGATTACACTGGCCTACACATGGTATTTCTTAACACGCCAAAATGGTCAGACACCCGGTAAGATGCTTATGCATATCCGCGTGGTCAAGAAAGACGGTTCGCAGCTTGATGATGCCACTGCCATTGTGCGTTATATCGGCTATTACATTAGCTGCATCATCGTCATCGGTATTCTGTGGGCTTTCTGGGACGACAACAAACAGGGTTGGCACGATAAGGTTGCCAATACCATCGTCGTAAAAGCCTAATCAGCCATTCATTCATAACTGATAACATCCAAAAAGAGGTGCATCTGCGCCTCTTTTTGGATTGCCATGTTCAACTCACCAACTGCCGCTGGCTCCACCACCCGAAGAACGCCCACCACCTGAAGAACTGGATGATCCTGAGCTACCCGAACCACCCGAACGACTGCTGCTACTGTAGCGACGCATCGGAATTGCCACCACCGAAGTATCTGTAAACTGGCAGTTGGGACAATATTTATGGACTTCCTTTTCGCCCTCAGATGAATAGGTCGCATAACTAATGACATTCGACTGAATATCGAGGTCGATCTTGCCGCACATCGGGCAGCGGTGGCTTTCGCGATACCAAACCGTTCCACCAATACCCAACACCAGCGTACCAATGCCGATCAACCACGCAATTGGATCAACCTGCGCGAGTTGATCGCCCAATTGCTCGAAAAACGTAGGTGCGCCACCAGTCGGCCATTCGTTCGTCAGCATAAAAATCGTTGCACGAACACCCTTCTCAATGCCTGCTTCATAATTATCCTTTTTGAAATTAGGCAGGATAAATTCGTCAAGTACACCCTTGGCGCGTTTATCGTAGCTGCTGTCATAGCCAGCACCTAACTCCAACCGCACCGCGCGATCTTTTTTGGCGACCATCAGCATAATACCCTTATTTGTGGCGCGTTCACCAATCCCCCAACGGTTGAATACATGTGTCGCAAACGACTCAATACTCGAGTCAGATGTGTTGTAGTCGGAAGTTTTGTAATCACGGATCGAATTGATCGTCACTATCGTCATTTCGATGTTGTGCTGGCTTTTCAGGTCAAGCAGCCAACCCCGCAGCTTAGCCTCCAATTGCGAAGACATCATGCTATTAAAATCGTTAATGTAAGTATCGGTTCGAGTCGGATAACCTGTCTGGGCAAGGACAGGGGCGACCATTGCAACAAACATCAGACAGGCAGCAACACCCGCCATCCACATATAACGGCGCATATCATTCCTCCGTGATTGATAACTCATCACCTATTATTGTAGAAGGAATATAGGCTTTGTATCGCCCTGATTTTGGGGGAGTGTCCTAAGACTTAAGTCCTTATAGCACTGCAACCCAACGCTACGGAATCCGCATGATGACTGTCGTACCCTGATTTGGCACACTCTCAATAGTGAGGGTGCCATCGTGGGCGGTGATAGCTGCCAGCGCAATCGTAAGCCCGACACCCAACCCGCCCACTTCATTAATATTGCTACCGCGGAAAAACGCCTCAAAAATGCGTGGCTGTTCTTCAGGCAGTATACCAATGCCGTTATCGGTCACACGCACTTCGATCCCTTTATCGACCTGTGTCAAACCGATCTTAACGACCGCTGATGGTTCTGAAAAACGTGCTGCATTACGCATAACATGTAGAAGCGCACTTTTTAAGACCCGTACATCAGCCGAGATCATCACTTTTGGCGGAAGATCGAGGGCAAACTTACCGGGCAGACTCAACTGGGTTTCCAAATCTGCCGCCACTTCACGACACAACCCACTGACATCCATCGAATAGCGGTAGATAACATCCAGTTGGAAGTTACCCTGTATCACAATCCCTATTTGATCAAGCATATCGGTAATCGACTGGATTTGTCTCATGATCATTTCGACCCTCGAAGCCCTTTGCTCAGGCGTGAGGCGATCCAGATAATGGGTCAGTGTCTCGATTGTAGTTTGAATCACCGTCAAAGGGGTACGAAATTCATGGGCAATACGCTGCATCATACGCGTTTTTAAGGTGCCGAGTTCCGATTCTTTTTCCAGCGCCGTTTGTAACTTTTCTTGTTCAAGCGTCATCATTTGCAGTAATTTGCGTTCACCGATGTCACGGGCAACAAAAACACTACCCGTGATCTTCAACTGCTCATCATAAATGAACGAGATGCTTGATTCTGTCCAGATATAGTGTCCCATAGCATGGAGAAGGCGGCCTTCCACCGTAAAATGATGCTTACCTGTTTCAATAGCTGTTTGGAATATTTGCGTCATGGATAGGCGGTCGTCAGGATGGATAAGTTCGATTGATGACGTGTTCAATAATGATTCAGGTTCGTAACCGAGCATCGTCTGGAACGATGGGCTTACATACACCAGTTTCCCCGTCATATCGTTTTGTGTAATTAAATCTTGGATATTGTCGGTGATTAACCGCAGGCGTTCCTCATTTTGTTGGAGTGAGTTTTCCAAACGCTTGCGTTCGGTGATGTCGCGGGAAGCAAAAACGCCCCCTGTATATGTCGACTGGCTATCAAAAAGGAATGAACCCACTGTTTCTGCGTTGATATAATGTCCGTCGGCATGGCGAATACGACATTCCAAAGTGAATTGATGGTTACCGGATTCAAGTGCCGTTAGGAATGTTTGAAACATGAGTGCGTGATCGTCCGAGTGAATCAGATCCAATGAATTCGTACCCAACAACGATTCCGGTTCGTAACCCAAGGTGCTTCGATATGATGGGCTGACAAATACCAAGCGCCCGTCCAGATCGCCTTGTGTAATTAAATCTTGGGTATTGTCAGTGATTAAACGCAGGCGTTCCTCATTTTGTTGGAGTGCATTTTGGAGATATTTGCGCTCGGTAATATCACGGCTGATGCCAACCAGCCCCAATATCTGACCATTTGAATCGCGCCACGGAATTTTAGTTGTGAGTACCGACTTATAATTGCCCTTTGCATCAACGGTTTCGCGCTCGGCATTAATCAATGACTCTCCAGATTGCATCAACGCCAGATCGTCGGCATGAAATTGAGATGCCAGTTCCGGTGAAAATACATCAAATGCTGTTTTGCCAATCAGCTTATCCGGTGCGCTGTTACCGGCTGCTTGGGCATGGGCAGCATTACTCAATATAAAACGACATTCTATATCTTTGAGGAAGATATAATCCGGGGTATTGTCAATCAGTGTACGTAGTAAATCCCGTTCTTGACGCAGTTTTTCTTGAGCGCCACGAATTTCTGTTATATCGACAAAAGTAACGACGACTGAAGAGGGCAACTGGCTGTCATTCGTGAATATCGGTCGTGAATTGACCGACACCCAACTGAGTGAATTATCAGGCTTATAGATACCCATAATGATGTTGGATTGTGGCTTTCCAGTACGCAGTGTCACCCGCGTTGGATGCGTTTCGCCGGGAAATGGCGACCCATCTTCACGCACCGACCGCCAAATCGGATCAAGCGAAGTGCGTCCCATCATCTGGTCAGCAGTCAAACCTACGATGTGTTCAGCAGCCGGATTACAAGCTTGTATCGTGCCATCCTGCGCTTGCAATACCACCCCTTCGGACATGGCGTTGACGACCGACTTATAACGGGCTTCACTTTCGCGCAAGGCTGCTTGGGCATGGACTTGCTCATCTATGTTGGTTACCACGCCTAGATAACCTGTTACCTGCCCCTCTCCATCATATAGTGCTGTTCCATTGCCAGAAACCCAGACTACTTTTCCATCGGGTCGTAGATAGCGAAACGTAGCGTTTTCAAACGGGAGGCGCGTTTCCATCATCGACTTCCATGCTGCACCTGCCACTTCCCGATCCTCAGGATGAATCGTCTCATATGAATCACCGCTAATGGCCTGTTCCAAGATAAGCCCGGTCATTTCACACCAGCGGCTGTTGCAGAAAACACGCTTTCCATTAATATCCGTTTGGATAATGCCCACAGGTGCAAGATCGACAAGCGAATGGAAACGGGCTTCACTGACGCGCAAGGCTGCTTCAGTACGCTTGGCTTCAGTAACCTCATGCGACAAAATCATGCCTCCGATGATTTGTCCGGCTTCATCCTTAACCGGACTGGCATACGATTGATAGGCATAGTCCGGTATATTTCGCTCAAAGCTAAAGGATTCACCCATGAGAATGCGCTGATACATGGGCAAGAGGAAGTTAAGCGAATCTATTGGCAAGATTTCATGTGGCAATTTGCCAACAGTAATCTCTACATTCGGTAGCAACCGCCTAATGATTGAACCTTCAGCCAATGTATAACGCATATCACGGTCGAACATGACAATGCTGGTATTGGGCAAATTCTGAGCAAGGAGCCGATATATTTCAGGAATGTCCATCTGTGATTTTCCCACCTGTAGTTACGATGCCATATTCAAGACCAGAACCCTATCGCTGTAATCGAATTAACTACTGGATGATATAAATTTTTACCGCAAAATCTATTTGAAGAATACACCTAAATCCGAAGCGCTAAATGCAAATATTCCGAAAAAGAAATACTCCATAGAGATTATAGAGATTGGCAGGAAATTATATAAGTGACCTTACACACTTTTTTCTCGTGAGATAATCACAAACTCATAATGCTTCGGCGGTTCAAACCTTTCTGACCCCATGCTATAATGCTTCTGTCCAATAAGTTGATACGGATTCCACAGAATGTCTCTTTTAACAGCTACCAACCTCGGCAAGTCCTATGGACCTGACGATATTTTCGACAGCATCAGCATCGAAATTCCCTACAGATCACGCATCGCGCTGGTCGGCCCTAACGGCGCGGGCAAAACAACCATGCTCAACCTGCTCGTCGGGCGGGATACTCCCAGCGAAGGCAACATCAGCATCGCCAAAGGCACGCGCATCGGCTTCCTGCCGCAGCGTCCCGAACTGGCGGGCGATCATACGATTTGGGAAGAAATGCTCAACGCCTTCACTGATCTACGGCGCATGGAAAGCAAAATGCGCGAATTAGAAGACAAGCTCACTGATCCCGATAGCCATGAAAGCGTATTGGAACAGTACGGCGAGCTGCAACACCGCTTTGAATTACAAGATGGCTATACTTATGAAAGCCGTATCAAGCAGGTGTTACAAGGTTTAGGCTTCACGGCGGATGATTACAACCACAGACTGCCCAAGCTCTCAGGTGGACAGCGAACGCGGGTGCTGCTCGGTCGATTGCTGCTGGATGCGCCTGATTTGCTGGTGCTGGACGAACCCACCAATCATTTAGATATTGAAGCGGTCGAATGGCTGGAAAGTTTCCTACGGGATTTCTCTGGTGCGGTGTTAGCCGTGAGCCATGATCGTTATTTCATGGATGAATTCGCTACGACCGTGTGGGAGTTAGACTTCGGCATGTTGGAAGCTTATCGCGGCAATTACAGCCACTACACCCGCCAGCGCGAAGAACGCTACGAACGGCGTTCGGCAGAATTTGCTACTCAACAAGAATTTCTTGCGAAGGAAATGGATTATATCCGCCGCAATATTGCCGGACAGAATACCCGTCAGGCCAGAGGTAAGCTGCGCCGTCTGGAAACGATGAAGAAGCGCGGCAAACTCTTAACTCGTCCACGGACGCGCAAGAACTTAAACCTCAACATGAATTCCGGAATGCGAAGTGGTGACAAGGTACTGATGACCACCGACGTATCAGTCGGCTACGCAGATGCCAATCAACCGTTGTTCAGCGTGCCAGATATTACCCTGTGGCGTGGTGATGTAGCAGCACTCATCGGACCCAATGGCGTGGGCAAAAGTACCTTCCTCAAAACCATGATCGGGCAGCTTGCCCCACTCAAAGGTGAAGCACGTTTGGGTGCATCTGTGGAAATCGGTTACTTCGCGCAGGCACATGAACTGCTCAATCCCAAGAACAGCATTATTGACGAGATCATGAACACCAAGCCCATGACTCCGGCTCAAGCTCGTAATTTCCTCGGCCCGTTCCTATTTCAAGGAGACGATGTCTTCCGTCCGATTGAAACCTTGTCGGGTGGTGAACGCGGTCGTGTCGCGTTGGCAAAGTTGGCGCTCTCCGGTGCAAATCTATTGCTGCTGGACGAACCCACTAACCATTTAGACATTGATAGCCAAGAAGTCTTGCAGAATGTGTTGGCAGGCTTCGACGGAACGATTCTGCTGGTCAGCCATGACCGTTATCTGGTGGATGCACTGGCGACTCAAATCTGGGCAGCCAGCCCCGGCAAGTTAGAAGTCTTCGAAGGCAACTATAAAGAATATGTGGCAGCGCGTAATACAGGCACTTCGCTCATTCCCATACGCAGCGCAGCCCCATCAACCGCAGCCAAAATTCCGGTAGCCACAACCACCCATAGCAATGGCAACGGAAGCGCCAAAAAGAAAAGCAGCGGCAACGTCAAATTGGATAAGCAAATCGTGGAAGCCGAAGCCAAAGTTCAAAAGCTGGAAATAAGGCTAAACGAACTCACTGCCGCCATCGACAAAGCCAGTAAAGAAGGCAACGCCGCCGTCATCAATAAATTGGGTTCGGAATATACTGAAACCGAGAAGACGCTCGAAACAGCCATGAACGAATGGGCATCATTGGCGGAGTAAAGAGTTGAAAGTTGAGGCTGTAATGGTCGCCAACGCGCAGAAAAAGTGGACGGTTGAGGAATACTTAGCTTTCGAGCGGGGCAGCGAAGAAAAGCACGAGTATTACGCGGGCGAAATCTTCGCAATGTCCGGCGCGAGTCGGGAGCATAACTTATTGGTGGGAAACACGATCACCAGTTTGAATGCACAATTGGCTCAACATCCATGCGAAGTCTATCCAAGTGACATGCGGATCAAGGTTAGTTCAATTAAGTATACCTATCCTGATGTGAGTGTTGTCTGTGATGAACCACACTTTGCCGACAAGGAGTTTGACAACCTGCTGAATCCAACGGTCATTGTCGAAGTATTGTCGGATTCAACTGAAGATTATGACCGCGGCAAAAAGTTCAAGCACTATATGGGTATCGCTTCACTGCAAGAATATATTTTAATTGCACAGGATGAAGCCCGTATTGACCACTACACACGTAAATCTGAAGGCGACTGGTATCTTTCCATATCCAAGACCCTTGAGTCGGTGGTGCAGTTACCTTCGATTAACTGCACCTTACTCCTAGCCGACATCTACCGAAAAGTCACATTCAAAGCGGACGACACGCCGAAGGATGCTTAATGCACTGCCCCGAAAGACATCAATGAACTCACCCACGCGGACGACCCGTATCAACCATCTCGAACGCGGCATTCGTCATTTAGAAGCACGACTCATCATCTCCCGACAACAAAGCAACCGCTTCGGTTGGCTGCGGCTTTTGGTGTTCTTGGTCGCCGCCGGATTAGCTTTGGGATTATGGCCGAGCAACAACTTACTGGCTTTAGGATGTGCCGTAGTTGGCCTCATCATTTTCGCAGTTCTGGTCAGCAGGCATAATCGCATCCGAACGGTGATCACCCGCAGCGAAACGTGGCTTGACATCCAGCGCACCCAAATTGCACGGTCGCAGTTGGATTGGGTACACATCCCATTAGCGACAGCCTTCAAAAGCGACGATGACCATCCCTTTGAAAATGACCTCGACATCAGTGGCACACGCTCGCTCCATCAACTGCTCGATACCAGTGGTACTTTACAGGGCAGCGCCCGCCTGCGGAAATGGCTGTTAGCCACCACCCCTGATGCAGCCGTCATCCGCCAACGTCACCTGCTGCTGGATGAACTGCCGATTGTCTTTGGCAACCACTTAACCCTCGAAGCCCGTTTGAAAGCAGGCAAAGATAAGCGTTTGGATACCCGTCCCTTGAGCGCATGGATCGCTGAACCGGGTAGTAGCGGTGTATCCGGTCGATTAGTCGCGCTGTTAGCGGGGCTATGCGTGCTGACGGCTGTATTGTTTATCCTCTGGCGCACTGTCCATATCCCTCCCATTTGGGCGATTAGCTTCCTCGTCTATTTCGGTTTATCCTTGAGCCGAATCACAGCCGGGCTTCCAGTACTCGACGAAGCCTTCGCTGTACAAGGTATCTTGAACGGCTTAACGGGCGTATTCGATTATCTAGAAAAATATCGGTTTCGAGATAAGCCAGCCTTAGCCAAATTATGTGCGCCGTTTCAAACTGCCGAACGCCCTTCCAGCCTACTCCGCAGCCTGAACCTGATCGTTTCCGCCGCCAGCCTCCGCAGCAACTTTATTGTGTGGGGTATCCTCAACGGATTGATGCCTTGGGATATGTTTACCGCCTATCGTTTAGCGACGCTGAGACGGAAACTTGCCCATTTGATGCCCGCATGGTTGGATGTCTGGGCAGAGTTGGAAGCCCTCTCTGCTCTGCAAACCTTCGCCTACCTCAATCCAGATTACGTGCGTCCGCAGCTACAAACCGCTAGCATGACCTTCACAACCGTCAACTTAGGTCATCCGTTGATTGACCATGACCAGCGGGTATCCAACGACTTCCAGATGAACACCGCCCAAGTCACCATGCTCACTGGCTCGAACATGTCCGGCAAAAGTTCATTTCTGCGAACACTCGGTGTCAATCTGGCGCTGACGAACGCGGGCGCGGTTGTGACTGCCACCAGCCTCCAGACCAGCCTCTTCCGTCTTTATACCTGCATCAAAGTGAGTGACTCACTTGCGGAAGGCTATTCCTACTTTTATGCCGAGGTTCGCCGCTTAAAAGCCTTGCTCGGCGCGCTGGAACAAAGCGACGCGCTGCCATTGTTCTTCCTGATTGACGAGATTTTCAAAGGGACAAATAACCGTGAACGTCTGCTCGGCAGCGAAGCCTATATCCAAGCGTTGTTAGGTAAAAATGGTACAGGTGCAATCTCCACCCACGATCTCGAACTGGCGAGTCTAACTGGGTTAAGTAATTATCATTTTGCCGATCAGGTGCGCGACGGTCAACTAACCTTTGATTACAAACTGCGTTCAGGTGTATCACCCACCACCAACGCCCTCCGAATCATGCGCTTGGCAGGTCTGCCTGTAGGTGATGATTGAGCGATAGAGCTCATACACTTGACCGCACAAATTCAGGGTATAATCGAAATACGCAGTTAGATTCCCTTTATATCCATCTACTTGAGGCTCATTCATGGCTAAGATTCTCATTCTGGGGACGGCAGCCGCCGTGCGCGATGCCAACCACGAAAATACCCATTTTGTGTTGATCGGTGATCATGGCCCGGTGCTGGTTGATTGCGGATCAAACCCCTTGGGTAAATTCCAGTTTGAGGGTATTGATGACGAAGGGCTGAGAGATGTGGTACTCACGCATTTCCATCCCGATCATGTTAGTGGTGTTCCTAATATGCTCATGCACATGTGGCAGTTAGGACGGCAGTCACCGCTGCGCTTTTATGGGCTGCATCACTGCATGAATCGCATGGAAGATATGATGGTCGCCTTCTCGTGGCAAGAATGGCCGAACTTTTTTCCAGTGACCTTCAACCGCGTCAGCGAACGTTTTAATGCGCCCGTCATGGAAAACGAAGACTTTAAGATTACCGCGTGGCCTGTGCAGCATTTCGTACCCACCATTGGCCTGCGAATTTTGAACAAGCAAAATGGTAAAGTGTTGGCCTATACCTGCGACACCAATCCCACCCCATCACTCTACGAATTAGGCAAAGATGCCGATATGCTGATTCACGAGTCGGCTGGTGAAGGCTTCGGTCACAGTAGCGCCCGTCAAGCGGGTGAAACCGCCACCAAAGTGGGCGCGAAATCCCTCTATCTCATTCACTACTGGGTATGGGAAACCGATCCCGCGCCGCTGGTCACACAAGCTCAAGAGACCTATAACGGCCCTATCACCCTCTGCCAAGACTACGACATCTACGATTTCTAATCGAACCTCGACCTTACGAAACACCATCTTTCCCTAGATGAATTGATTTGGCATTTGAAGTGAAGCCTTCGGCACAATCACCGAGTATAAACCACCCATTTGATAGGCTACTTGGAGCGATAAACCACTTGGAAGTGTTCACATATGACGGGCATGGTGAGCGTGGGGTCACGTTCCATCTCGGCACAACGCCGCCCAAAGTAACGCCAATGGGCTTGTCGCCAATAAGCCAATGAACGGTCGCCTTCGCCCTCGTCATAAGCAAATTCAGGCGGTACATCTTGATAAGGTCGAATATCAACCTGCGTGGTTTGGATGATGCACAACGGATCACCCGCACCATCGAGAACAATGCTATAGTCACCCGCTTTGGGAATGGTACGCGCCTCATACTCGACACTCCAAACCAGATCAGCCGTTGCTGTTTTGATACCTTGTTTGACCAATGCGCCGAGTTCATCAGCCAGTTCGGGACTGTCACCAAACGCCCAAACTTCAGGTTCATCTCGTGTAGATCGCTCAGTCTCTGGCAAAGTAGCGATATATTCCGTCCACAGTGCCGCTGCACCCTTATGTTCAAT
>JBBQLX010000014.1:0-64884 GCA_038328375.1 Aggregatilineales bacterium
CCCAAGGGCTCACGCATGAGATTGAATTAAGAAAAAGAGACACTTAGAAAACAGATTGAACTCAAATTGCGATTTCAATAATTAACGCCATCTTTTTTCCTATATCCGCCTTAATTAAATAGGGTGACTTAAAAAAGGGAAAACCACACAAATTGCATAGTTTAAGATAACTCTTCCACCCAAACTACCATCGATGATCCATAACATGGAAAAAGACACCCTTTGAACTCATTTGCAATCAATCAAAGGTTCTTTAATGGATGGAAAATTGATATGGTTCGTGTCTTTCTATAAATATTTATAGATTCTCATGCGTGAGCCCTTCCCCCCAGCCCCTCTCCATTTCATGGCAGAGGGGAGCAAATACGGGAAGAAAAAAACTATGCTTTAAAAGTGTCGTCCCCTAAACGCTTCGCAGAGAGGGACTTCAAAACAATCCTTAACCCAACCGTATTAGGATCTAGGCAGCGGTCAAAGAGTGGATTCGTGATGTGTTGGGTCACCAATGCTAATGCTCGTATCAAACTACGTTGTCTCTGTCCCTCATATTCAGAATGACTGAGTACCCGGCACTGCTCCAGCATTTTATTCTTCACTGTTCAACAATCACCTTTAATCCAGTTATTTCTTGCAAACGCTCCGGTGAACCGCGTACATAACCGTAACGACCGCGTAAGCGAATAGTCGCTCCACCTAACACATGTTCTGGTAATTCCATCTGTCGCAGTAAATATCCAAAGTTCGCTTTAAACTGGTTAATTTGGTTTCTAATAGGAGGCGCGATCTGTTCTCGGACTTCGATGCTGCTAATCTCACGCGAAGCAGGTAAGCCCGTATCTAAATCACGGCCTTTAATTATGTGAGTGCGTTCAGGCGCTAACAGATAAAGTGAACCAATCTCATCAATCGCTTTTTCCGCGGTAGGTCTACCAATCAATAAATGGTGATGTTCACGTACATACCGACTGAGAATCTGGACAATATCATCATCCGACGATGACGTTCCATAACTAAATGATTTATCTTGATATTTCGCAAAACAGCGTATTTCAAACGGGTCGAACTTAAGCCGGATAATAAGCTTGTTTAAAGGTTCATTTGCTTCGATGTTCTCGACAAATTCCAATACACGTTTCTGCTGGTCGTCACTTAAAAAGACAATTTTATCGGCAAGCACAGCTTCATATTGAGACATCTGTCGCCCCTTCCATTACAAGCTACTCGACAATCACCTTTAATCCGGTTGCTTCCTGCAAACGATGATCTAAACCTCGAAGATACTTAAGTGTTCCTCTCAATATAATCTGAGATTGAGTTAATTGATCGTGTGAAATCAGATCAATATGGTTGAGAGGATGAAGACAATTTCCTATCATTCCCTCAAGCGTTTCAGTTAATGCTCCTCGAACTTGAACACTAGAAATTTCTTCACTCACAGGTAAACCAGTTTCAAAATGACGACCATTTACCATATAAGTCTCCTCTTGCGGCAAGGGGAGGAATGAACCAATTGACTCAATAAGGTTTTGTGCTGTCGGCTCTCCTACGAGTAATTTGTGTTCCGCCATTAGATATTCACCGATGACTTTAATTGGTGAAGAACCGAGCATTAAGGATCGCGCAACACGATTACTCTTTACGCGCATGACGCAAATGTGGTTATTACAAGTAAAAATAATACGAGGCACTTCCAATTTCTCTTCCGCAGTGATTTCCTCAAGAAACTTTAGTGTCTGTGCCTGCTGTTCAGCAGTCATGTAAGCAACTTTGTCTACAAGTAATTTCTCATTACTTTCCATAACTTGTACTCACTTCCACTTCAAAACATAGCGCCCGCGCGTGTTTTCGCCTGTTTGGGTGTACATGACGGTCAGGCCATCGACCACCAACATATCGGCGTGACCAATACCCACATTGAATCCTGTGGGATCAATCACCGGATTGCGCGGATACTTCTCCCATGCGCCGTCTATGCTGTTGCCAACTGAACGGGCAAAGCCGAGGCCAAATTGGGTATCCATACCACGTTCCAACTCATCCGGCCCGCGCACCCCTTCATAAGACATATAGTAGTGGTCGCCTACCTTAATCACATCGGCAGAACTGGTATAACGGAAGTCGAAGTAAGCATCAATGGCCGAGCCAACGGTAATATTAGTCGGGCCGTATTCAGATGCACCGCTAAATAATGGATCGGTATCACAGCGTTTCAGCTTGCCCAAATCGCCATAGCGGTCGCCTTTATAACAGCGCATATGCCCCGGTGCTGATCCTGCGGCTACAAAAACGTAGAGGGTTCTGCCTTCTACATACAATCCCGGTGGCGCACCGACTAAACAGCCATCGGCTTGCCCACGAATATTGGGATGTGGGCCAATGGTTTCGGTGGCGGTGCATTCCTTATAAGAGGTAGGCCATGTGCCGCCCGGTGTCAGCAAATATTTCCAGTCTGACCAGTTGATGCCATCGGTTGATGAACGCAGCATCACTTGAGCGTGCCATTCGTAAGCCATATAGTGACGGTCACCTGCATCCACCACACGCGGATACTGCTGGGCGGTGATGTGGTCGCGCTGGTCATCACAGGGGCAGCTTGTACATTGCATCAAGCAGACAGGCGCAGTGATATTGAAGCTCGTACCACCATCCGTACTTTGCCAGAGGGTTGTGCAACCGGGAAAGGCCACCGGATCACCACATTGGTCAACCACGCCTGCCGATTGGTCGCTGGCATGGAGATAGGACCAGTATTCGTTGCTACCTTTATAGAGGGTGTCGCTTTCACCAACCGGCAAACCTACGTTGGGAACATCAACAATCCATTCAGCTTTGCCGTTCCAAAAATCCTCAAGTGTAGGCTGGACTTGGGCAGCACTTGGAAAGCTCAAAAGTAACAGGAAAACAATCAATAAATATCGAATTTGAAACAACTCGTTCGACCTGACCATTTTCCCATCCAACAGAATAATTTAGATTAAGATAGCTTGCACTTCCGAATTGGGATTATATGCTATAATCTTCAAAACAGCCGAACGCCGGACAAATTTGTGTTTGCTGGCGACAGGATAAAGAGCAGAATGGCCGACATCAGCCTCAGAGATTATCTCGCCAAACTAGATACCCTGCTCAAGAGTGGCAGCGCAGCCGAAGTCATCCTGCACTGTCGGCATATCCTGCAATATTTCCCCAAAGATGCACAAGCTTATCGCTTGCTGGGTCAAGCACTAGTCGCGACTTCCCGCTGGGCAGAAGCTGGCGAGGTTATGCGCCGCGTCTTGAGCGTCTACCCGGATGACCGCGATGCTCACGCTGGATTGAGCGAAGTTTACCGCATTGAAAAGCGCCCCGATGATGCCATCTGGCATTTGGAACGCGCCTTCGAGCAAACTCCCAACGACCAAACCATCCTTGATAATCTACGCGAACTCTACCGTAAATATCGCAAGGTTGAGCATGGCAAGGTGCAGTTGACGGCTGCCGCAGTCGCCCGTCAATATGTCCGCAACGGACTATACGAACAAGCGATTGATACGCTGCAAAAAGCGCGGACGGCATCCCCCGAACGGATCGACTTACCGCTGCTGTTAGCACAAACCTATTGGGATCGTGGGCAGCGCGTAGAAGCCGCCCAAACCGCAATGGAAGTCTTAAAAGTGCTGCCCGATTGTCTGGTGGCGAACAGCTTGTTAGCTGCTATGTGGCTGACCGAATCGCGTCCATCAGATGCTCAACGTTACATCGGTCGCATCGAATCACTTGATCCCTACTTGGCGCTGGAACTCGCACAGAACCAAGATGTTCCCGACAACGCCTTCAAACTGCCCGAATTGGATTATGAACGCGCTGCCCAACGGGAAATGAACTTGCAGACCCCCGACTGGCTGGGCATGACAGGCAATGGCGAAGCACAATCGCCTGCCGAATATGAAGATACGGACGCTGTTCCCGATTTCTTCAACGACATTACCGCCAATGATGATATGCTGGCGAAACAATCCTTCGATGTTCCATTGACCAGCGCCGATTGGGCGACTACGTCCAATGATTTGCCCTCAGTTGCCGATGACTCTTCACCAACTATTCGCAAACCAACCGGCCCTCTCACAGGGTTGGCGGGGCGTTTTGGCAAAACACCTACAGGTACATTGCCTTCTGACGCACCCGCTAAATCGAATGTTCCCGGCTCTAAGCGCGGCTTGACCGGACGGTTGACACCCTTACCGGAACAGACTCCGCAGCCCGAACCTATTACGCCCGATTTTTTCGCATCCTTTATGGAGGATGTGGACTCTGCTTCTACGGATGTCGTTGATGCATCTGACGAAACCGCTACACTTTACACCAGCGATTTACCTGACCTTGCCAGTCTCTTACCGGAGTCTGCACCCGCCGAAGACCTTCCCTTCCGCCGCGAACGGAGTGTCACTATCCAACCGGAAAGCAATGACCCGCTGGCATGGCTCCGCAGCAGTGGTGTTGAAATTGATGAGGAAGCACCTGCGCGTGGTGATGACGATGATGACCAGTATGATGCCGCCTCGGACAATTTAGCCCTCCAAGAAGCGGATGCCGCTGACCCACTGAGTTGGTTGCAGGGCTACGGTGGTAACGATCTGGTTGTGGAGCAGGATGTACCCCAAGTTGGCAAGGGGACAGATGACCTGCCACTACCCGAAGATCAGGCGGGTGATCCGCTGGCATGGTTGCAAGCCACCGAACCTGCTGCATCGGTTCCCGCTGGCAAGACCGCCGCATCATCACTCAATGAAGACCCACTCGATTGGCTGTCTGATGACAGTCTGTTAGACGAAGCATTTGACCTTGAATCATTGGTGAATAACCAATCATCTTTGCCGGAACAACCGTCGTCACAGACGGATTTTTCCTCAACGGCTGCAACGCCAGATTGGCAGGACACAATGGCCGATGAAAAAGACCCGCTGGATTGGCTGTCATCCGAACCGGAATCGGAACCGGAAGCCGAGCCAACAGATTCGTTTACGTGGATGGATGATGCACCGACAACGGCTGCCACCCCTTCTGAAGATTTTCCAGATTGGCTCAATGCCTCCGCCACCAACACTGAAATTGTGGATGGCGCGGGTGTCGGCTCTGAAAACGACATTGACTGGATGACTGATTTACCTGATCTGGTTGCAAACGAGTCGGTTGAAGCGCCCAAAATTGCCGGAACAGGTATGTTGGACTGGCTGGGTAAAGAAAATGCTGACGCGCCCGACATGCCTTCGATGGAACAACCGGATACAGGAGTCCCCGACTGGCTGGGTGAATTAAAAACCGACACACCAGCCGCGAGTACATCGTCGAAAGTCGATGAAAACGGCTTTGAATGGATGTCAACGGCGGAGGAACTGCCTCCTGTGTCTAGCACCAGCGATGTTCCTGATTGGCTGTCAGGCATGAATATTAACGAAGTTGCTGATGATGAACCCGAACCGCTGGCTGCCGCTGATGCCTCTGATTGGCTATCGAGTATGGAAACGGATTCTCAACCGACCGAAGAGGAAGAACCGCTTGCCATCGCTGATACTCCTGATTGGTTGTCCAGCATGGAACCAGAAGAACCCGAAGCTGAACCGCTGGCTGCCGCTGATGCCCCTGATTGGCTATCAGAATTAGAGCCAGAAGAACCCGAAGCCGAGCCTATCGCCGCTGCTGATACTCCCGACTGGCTTTCCAGCATGGAACCGGATGAACCCGAAGCCGAGCCTATCACCGCTGCTGATACTCCCGACTGGCTTTCCAGCATGGAGCCAGAAGAACCCGAAGCCGAGCCTATCGCTGCCGCTGATACTCCTGACTGGCTTTCCAGCATGGAGCCGGATGAACCCGAAGCCGAGCCTCTCGCTGCCGCTGATACCCCCGATTGGCTTTCCAGCATGGAGCCAGATGAACCGGAAGCCGAGCCTATCGCCGCTGCTGATACTCCCGACTGGCTTTCCAGCATGGAGCCGGATGAACCCGAAGCTGAACCGTTGGCTGCCGCTGATGCCCCTGATTGGCTATCAGAATTAGAGCCGGAAGAACCGGAAGCCGAGCCTCTCGCTGCCGCTGATACTCCTGACTGGCTTTCCAGCATGGAGCCAGAAGAACCCGAAGCCGAGCCTCTCGCTGCCGCTGATAGTCCCGACTGGCTTTCCAGCATGGAGCCGGATGAACCGGAAGCCGAGCCTCTCGCCGCTGCTGATACCCCCGATTGGCTTTCCAGCATGGAGCCGGATGAACCCGAAGCCGAGCCTATCACCGCTGCTGACACTCCCGATTGGCTTTCCAGCATGGAGCCGGATGAACCGGAAGCCGAGCCTCTCGCTGCCGCTGATACTCCTGATTGGTTGTCCAGCATGGAACCAGAAGAACCTGAGGCTGAGCCTCTCGCTGCCGCTGATACTCCCGACTGGCTTTCCAGCATGGATATTGGCGACCAACCCGAAGCCGAAGATGAACCGCTGGCTGTCACTGATGCCCCCGATTGGCTATCAGAATTAGAGCCGGATGAACCCGAAGCCGAGCCTCTCGCTGCCGCTGATGCCCCCGACTGGCTTTCGGCTATGCAACCCGACGATGAACCGCAAGCCGAGCCTATCGCTGCCGCTGATACTCCTGACTGGCTTTCCAGCATGGATATTGGTAACGAACCTGAGGCTGAACCCGAACCGCTGGCTATCGCTGACACACCCGACTGGTTATCCGCTATGCAGCCCGATGACGAACCGCAAGATGAACCTGAACCGCTTGCTATTGCGGACACACCGGATTGGCTCTCGGCTATGCAGCCCGATGACGAACCCATTACCGATGCCGTCGCGGACGATACACCCGACTGGCTCTCGGCGATGCAACAGCCGGACGAAACTCAGCCTGCAAGTGAAGACCAAGAGGCGCGTGTACCCGTCAACGATATGTCCAATTGGCTCGATGACATGTCAACCGAAACCGTGCCGGATGCTGAGCAACCGATGAACGAGGATGAGTGGACGGAAGCTGCTGAACTCGCGCCTGAGATGACGGCGGATGTTCCCGATTGGCTAACTGCCATGAATACCACAAGCAGCGCTGCACCCACCAACGGCGAAAACGACGATACTTATCAGTGGGATGATGCACCCGCCGAAGAGTCCATGCCTGCTGCACCTGCCCCGGCTAGCAACGCACCCGATTGGTTGAATGCGATGGTTCCGGGCTTAGATGTTGATTATGATGCGCCGGAAGACGCGCAGGTCGAAACCGAATTCCTACCCACCAACAAAGAAGCCTCAACACCGGCTGCGCCTACCAAAGAGTCCAAAGCGCGTCCTGAATTTGGTTGGCTGTTGGATATTGTCAGCGAAGAAGCGCAGCAAGTCACCGTGGTAGCGGACAAATCAGCCTTGCGCCGGTTCGTCTTCTCGAAGCTGCCAACATGGTTACGGAAGCCGACCGAACAGCCCGACAAATCACCTACGGGTGAAAGTGAAGCCGATAATGTAGATATACCGCCTTGGTTACAATAAACTTACCGGGCGACACGATGCTGAGAGGATTGAGCGATGGCGGATAACGCACCCAATTTTGACGCGATGACTCCTGAAGAGATCATGGCGTGGATGGAAACACTTGCTAAACGTCAGGGAGCAGACACCGAAACACTGACCACAACAGCTGATCTCGATATTGCTGAGATTGACCCCGATTCAGTGGTCATTGATGAACCGGGTTATATACCATCTGAAGGTAAAGATCGCGGCAAAAAGATTGGTTTCGGTGTGCCAATAGCCAAGCCTGCCGTGCCAGCCGCATCTGCTCCGGTGGCTAAACCCGCAACACCGCCGCCCGCACCAGCCGCGCAACCCGTTCCACCGCCTGTTCCTGCACAGGTTGCCAAGCCTGCTGTACCTGTCGCCCAACCTCCGGCTGCAAAGACAGCACCACCGGCTCCTGCCGCACAACCAGCCGCTGCTCAAATGCCGATTTTCGACCAACCCGAACCTGTTATTGAAGCACCGGATTGGTTAGCCAACTTAGGCATCGATAATGAACTGCCGCCCGAACCGACTGAGGCAGAAGCCGAAACAACTGCCCCCAGCCTCTCATGGCTAGAAAGTCTCGCGGTAGATTCAAGCAGTGAGCTGCCAGAATTTGATCTGTCATCGTTGGGCAAGGAACTTGAACCCAGCGCCGCCGAACCTGCTAGCGTTGATACCAATCCGGTTAATTGGCTGGAAAGTCTCGCGCAAAATCAGACTGATATTACACCTGCCGCGACTGCCCCTAGCAATCCCGTCAATTGGTTGGAAAGTTTGGCACAAGAACAAGGTGTACAAGATGCACCTGCTCTCGCAAATGCAGGTGGTGATGACACGGTGAACTGGCTGGAAAGTCTCGCCAAACGGCAAGGCGCACTCAGCGAAGAACTGACAACCGAAGCCGATCTCAATCTACCGCCGATGGTCGCGCCTTCTAAGGAATCACCAGCCGGTTATTCCAATTACACCTTTGACTCGCCTGTGCCACCGCCCAAGTCGGAGCCGCCTAAGCAGCCATCACCTTTCGCTGCCGAAGCGCCAACCGACCCCGCAGCATGGTTGGATGCACTGGCATCACAAGCCTTTGAAACTTCTAAACCTCAACCTGCCGCTGCTGCCCCACCACCACCTACCCGTGACATGTCGGACAGCGATATTCAGCAGGCGCTCAAGAAGGGCGAACTGGTTCCGCAAGATCAGATGGAAGCATGGATGCAACGCCAGTTGACTGAGGGTGCGAGCCGTCCCGAACCGGAAGAACTCTCCGGAGACTACGATCCTGATGCACCACCTGTCAAAGCAGATCTTCCCGACTGGCTGATCGAGCAGGTGGGCGATGCGATGCCCTTTGATGAACCGACGACTGCCGCACCTGTCGCCCAGACTCCGGCGCTCATCGACACCATTCTGGAACGGCCTACTGTCATGGATATGCCCGACTGGTTGAAAGACGATGAACCCGCTTCCGATGAACTGGATAGCATTTTTGCGACACCTGCGCCCGAAAGCTGGGCGGAAACAGGCGGTTTCAGCACCACTACACCATCCGATACACCCGTTTATGAACCCCAGAGTCCCGCATCGAACCTGCTCGATCCGACTGATCCTTGGGTTGAAGCGCTTGAAATGGAATACGTACAGGCACACGGCGGAGCCAAAGATGTAATCGAGCAAAAGCCGCCCCAGCCTGCAACACCCACGCCGATTATCTCGACCACCACGACACTCCAAAGTGCCTCGCTGCCGCCGGAAACCGAAGTGCCTGCGGGTCAGCCGGATGCCGTACCGGATTGGTTGTCAAGCGTGACAGGCGAACAAGCCCTCGTGACCGAACCCGACTCATCGTCCGACGCTGCCATGCCGGATTGGTTGACGATGGAAATTACTGAAACCGAACCGTCATCTTCGGATGTACCGGATTGGTTGGCAGATGTCGATGTTGAACCCGCCGATATTCCGGATTGGCTCAAACAAACCATCACCTCGACTAAAGATGATATGGTCGTCACGCCATCACTCGCGCCCGCCGCGATCACACCGGCTGCGCCGCCACCTCGGACACCGGCAATCGTGCCAGTACGGGCTTCACCCGCGCCTGTACCCGTCGCCGCCCAAAATATTGATGTGGCAGCCACATTGCAAAATGCCCGTACTCATGCCACCAGCAACAATTTGGACGAAAGCCTGCCGCATTATGAAATGCTCATCCGTGCCAACGCAGCCTTGGATGATGTGGTGGACGATCTGACGAAACTGGTCGATAAATTCAAGACCAATCCCGCCGTTCACCGTGTATTAGGTGACACATTGATGCGCCAAGGCAAGCTGCAAGCCGCGCTTGATACTTACCGGAAGGCGCTCAATCAGCTATAATCGGTCTACATAACAGTACATGTCTCGTATTTAAACGGGTCACTAACGACCCGTTTATCTTGTCAATCTCTTGTCGAAAGGACTCATCTATGGAACGTACATTCATCATCATCAAGCCGGATGCCGTACAACGTGGTCTGACGGGCGAAATCCTCGGACGCTTTGAGGCACGCGGCCTCCGCATCGTCGGCATGAAGTTCATGCAGGTTTCCCGCGCACTGGCAGAAAAGCACTATGCTGTTCATGCCGAACGCCCCTTCTTCGCCGGACTGGTGAACTATATCATTTCATCGCCTGTGGTGGTCATCGCCCTCGAAGGCACGAACGCTGTTGCCGCTGCCCGCAAGACCATCGGCGCGACCAAACCGCAAGAAGCCGAAGCCGGAACCATTCGCGGCGATCTCGCCCTCGAAATCGGACGCAACCTCGTTCACGGTTCGGATAGCGTCGAAAACGGTCAAATCGAAGTCGGTAACTTCTTCACGGAAGACGAACTCGTCTCATGGACGCGCAATACCGATCCGTGGATCTTCGAATAGTCTAAACCCGCACCTAAATAAAACAGGACACATTCTAAAAAGAGCGTGTCCTGTTTTTATTTGAGCTAAAACCGACAGCCAGATTTACGCCGGAGAGTTAACGATCACCGGTTCCAATCCCATCCGGCGAACCGCTGGCAGCATAATCGAGAGCAGGCACAGAGCCGCCATCAACCCACCACCGCCAATGAACAGCATATTCAAGTTGATTTGCAAGATCACACCTGCCAATGTGTTCGTGATAGGCGATAACCCAACCGAGGAGAAAATCAGCAGACTCATCACCCGTCCCATGAACTCCTGCGGAACGCGCTTTTGCAGCCAAGTAAAGAAATTGATATTGACGTAACCATTCGTCACACCAATGAGCAGCATGATAACAGCGATCACCGCAGTCGAGCTAAACAACGGCATGAGCGCGATACCAATCCCCATAAAGGAAATGATGAGCATCAGCATCTTACCAAGCTGTTCAGGCTTCAAGGGGAGGACACCCGAAAGAATGATGCCCAGCAGTGCGCCGCCACCAAATGCCGACATGACAATCCCGAAAGCTGCCGCACCTTCTGCCAAGCGTGTAGCCGCAAACACCGGAATACCGACGACCACCGGCCCCAATATCAGAAAATTCATCGCAACCATCAGCAGGAACAATATCCGCAGAATACTTTGACTCCACATGTAGCCAAGACCTTCTTTGATGGATTTAATGACATTCTGCCCTTCGCCAGCTTGCTTGCTTGCACGGGGAATACGCATCAGGCCGAGGCATAACAGCGACGCGATAAACGACAACGTATCAAGCCCAAAAGCGATGCCGATACCTTCCACACCCGGCGCACTATTCGCAGCGGCGCTATGACCGAGAAGCGCGATCAACCCACCAGCCAATACCGGGCCGAGGAACAAACTCAGTTGAGCCGTTCCCTGCACAAAGGTGTTACCCGCCTGTAACTGATCTTCTGAAAGAAGCTGCGGCACGATAGCACTTTGTCCGGGGAAGTAAAAGGCGTCGGCGAGACCAAAGGCCAACGCGAACACATACAACATCTCGATATGAATATTGTTAGTCAGCACTAGCACCGACAAAAGTGCGGTCAATATTAATCGCGCCACATTCGATACCATCATGACCAAGCGTGGTGAAAAGCGATCCACCAATGCCCCGCCGACCAGCATAAACAAAGCGCGTGGGATACCCGCAAGTGCCATCACACCGCCGAGTGCTAACGCGCTGCCCGTGAGTTGCAGCACCAGCCACGGCAGGGCGATCATATAAAACTGGTCACCGAGCAGTGAAATGCCTTCACCGATCCACAACAACAGAAAATTGCGATTACGCAACGGACTGGCTGGCTTTTGAACCTTCGTTTCAACGACTGTACTCATCTTATTCTCCCTATGGTGAAATCATGTTCGATTAAAATTGGCAACGTGATACTAGACCTCACAAGATCGAAGTTTTTTCCTCGCTTGCGAGACATGCTTAGGACATCAATTTGTTCAATGCGACGGGCATTGAATCCGGCAACAGGCAAAGTTAAAGCGAGGGTTGTCTGCTTATGGACAATCCAAGATCGACTGAAATGTGCTGCTTACTGGTGTGCTTTAACGAAAGGCTGTCGCGCTGTTGTTTAGTTGTTGTGGATGGATTACTTCATCAAATGTTTAAATCCTCAATTGCTGGCCCTTCCATTGCTTGGCTAACTGCCTCAAACAGATCACTCGAAACATGCGATTTGAGCCCCTCAAGCGTATCAAAGACCTGAAGTGAATAATCGCCCGATTCCTTGAAGGTTTCCCAATCCCAACCGAAGCCCATCAACTTCAGCAATAGTCCATTTCGAACGCCCCAGTTCTCTGGATTACCCCAGTGGTCTGGATCACCCTCTGAAAAATCCCAATCGGGGATAGATCGCGTGTGTAAGGCATAGCGTTTTCCAGCAGTACGGTACACATTCAGGACTTCAGTTCCCTCTTCGTTCTTGGTTGGTTGAAGCCACCGAACCAAGAGCTGCCCATGGAAACGCTTGCGGCGGTGCGAACCCTGACGGTTCACAATAACGGTAATCTCAGCCACTCCATTCTCATCAGGCGAATTCAGGCTGATGGGTGATGTCGCTTCCATAACATTTATCTCCTCGTTGTGAAATTCGGTTACAGGCAAAGTTAAAGTGAGGGTCGTCCGTTTTTGGACAATCCAAGTGAAGGTTTTTAGCGAATTGGCGCTTTTAACAGCTTGTTATCGCGCCACTTTCTGGCTTAATTCCGCGTCGTCAGACGGGATTGGTTAGATGTCTAAATCCTCTGTATCAGGCCAACTCATCATTTGAGTAACGGCTTGATACATCCCTTCAGGAATATGAGGTTTTAGTTCCTCAAGCGTGTCGAATACCTCCAGCGAATAGTCACCTTTTTCGAGGTAGAGTTGCCAGTCAAAACCCCAACTGATGACTTTTTGGAGAAAGCCACTGCCGATGCCCCAATTTCGGGGATCGAGTGCATATTCGGGATCGCCATACTCTTCCTTCCAATCGGGCAAGGTTCGAGTGTGCAGCGCAAAACGTTGTTTAGCCGTGCGGTACACATTCAGAATTTCGACACCTTGACCATTCTTTCGATCTTGAAACCACCGCGCTAGGCGAGTCCCCACGAAGCGCTTTTGTTGGCGAACACCTCCTATACCGACTTGGACAATGATCTCCTCTAGACCGTTCTTCCGTGCATCTTCCAGTTCGATATAACGTTTCAACGCTTGAACAATGGCTGAGGACAAATTCGAGCCGGACAACTCTTGCGCGCGTTCGAAGAGTGGTAGATCATCATCAGACACATAAATCGTTTTGTTCGGCATATCCAATCCTAACCATGTTTCAATCTCATATACATACAAGTATACGTATATTTATACTTGTGTCAATAGGGTCGGATGGCAATTGATCGCTTTTGACTTATTTCCTCTCAAATTGCCTGTGATCTTCCCAAAATAAAAACAGGACACGCTCTTTTTCGAGTATGTCCTGTTCACTGCTTCCGCATTTAACTTGTTTCTTGTAACTTGCCACTTATAACTTCTAACTACCCCGCGCTGGGCTGACGACGCTCCACATCACTCAACATCTCGCCAGCAAAACGGCATATCAGCCGCAGCAGTCCCAAATCCGAGTCGGAGAATGGTTGGTCACCCGGTTGGTTAAGTGCCTCAATCAGTCCGTATACTTTCCCGTCGCCGATCAACGGAGCCGCCGCAATCGACTGGGTGCGGAATTTAAATGCTGCATCCACCGCTTCCGAAAATCGCGGATCACGCCGCACGTCACGTACTAATGCCGCTTCTTGATGCTCAATCACCCATCCAGCGACACCTTCATGCGCCGGAACACGGAAGCCTTTCAGGTCACTTGCCAGTGCGCCACGTACCAAGATAAACACCAACTCGTGGCTGTCCTCGTCCAGCAGCAGCAGTGATCCATCCGGTGCATTGAGTAATCCCAGCGCCTTCGCGAAAGTCGCCTCCAACATCGGCATCAAGGCCTCGTCGCTGGTCGCTACTTTTGCGCGCTCGGCAAGATCATTCAAAACTTGTACAAACTCGCGCAGGCTTTTTAGTTCAACTTGCAAACGTTCGTTTTCAGCCTGCAACCGGGCGTTTTCACGCTGTACAACGGCAACCGGATTCATAACCATATGCTAGACTCCTTGCCTATATTGATAACAACATTATAGTACATATTATTATTAAGGGGGAATCCAAACCCTACGCGTCACCGCCGCCTGTTCACCGGTGCATCGTCTTCCACGATTTCCATGAGTTCACCGTCATGGTTCAGCGTTAAACGATCACGTTTACGTTTGATCTCACCCTCTTGCATCTCACCCGTGCCACGCCGCCACGCCCGTTCACGTTCAATTTCCTTTTCGATGGCGCGTTCTTGGGCTTCTTTCATCAAGTATTGGATGAAATGAATCACCACCCCCATGCCCCACAAGCCGGAGAAAATTCCGGCAATGGTGAACCACGTTCCCTCAGGTTGAAGCAGCACCCATACAAGCCCATTCACAACCAGATAGGCCACTAAATGGCTGAAAAATTCAGCTCGATTATTGTAACGATTGGTGATCCGCTTGCGGATTTCGGCGTAGTCTTGATCCATATTACTTTTTACCCATTGTTCATGCCCGAATTTTACTCGTGCTTACGTTTCATCGTCCATTGAGGTTCAACTTCAGTCACTTCAAATTCGCCATCATCTGTCAGCCGCATATCATTCTTGGGCTTCTCGTAAGCTGTGTTCAGCGCTATCTCGCGTTCGATTTCGCGCTGGATTGCCATTTCCCGCCGGATCGCACCCCCACCATAGCGTATGTAGTAGTTCAATCCGTGTGCAACCAGACCGATGCCCCAAACGCCCATAATCAGCAGCGGCCACGGAATGGTTAAAAAAGAATATAAACCATCAATTGGAATACGGGCTGCAAGTTGCCAAGCCATTCCAGTTGTCAGGCCATAAACCACCCATAGCACGATATTCACCAGCGTATAAACCGCGAGGTGCGTATAAAAAGCAGACCGCTGCCGGAAACGTTCTTCCACCCGCTGCCGAATCGCGTCGTAATCTTCTGCTTCCATCATCAGTGCTGACCTCTGCTACTGGCGCTTATGCTTCTCCGTCCAATGATCCTCGTCTTCTGGCACTTCTTCCAATTCGCCGTCGTCACTTAGCCGCATCCGTGTATCATTCTTGGGCTTCTCATAACCCAAACGTTCGCGTTCCCGTTCAATTTCCCGTTGGATTTCCGCCTCTTTGCGTTCTGCGCCGCCACCGTACTTGCTGTAATAATCAATGACGTGAGCAACCACACCAATACCCCAACCAACAGTAATCCACAACACCCAACTCTGACGGAACATAACCCAAAACACCACATTGGCAACTACATAGCTGGCAATGTTAATATAAAGTTCCTGCCGCATTTTATAGCGCTTCTCAATCCGCTGCCGAATCGCATCATCAGATTCGATATTTGCCATCTTCATTATCCTCTCGCTGCTAATAACATCACACTAGATATTACGCAACAGTGGCAGTCGGAGTAGCATCAATCAGGTATGGTTTTTAGGGTGATTTCCTAATTGCGTTTGCGCTTCTCCGCTAGGCTGATTTCATCCTGCGGCACTTCTTCCAATTCGCCGTCGTCCGTCAAGCGCATCCGCACATCGTTCTTAGGCTTTTCATAACTCAGACTGCGTCCACGTTCTTGCTCAATCTCGCGCTGGATAGACGCTTCGCGTCGCATCGCTCCACCACCATATTTGTTGTAATAGGCCATGAAATGCGAGAACATGCCGATACCCCAGAAAAAGGTAACCCAAATAGGCCACGGCAGACCGCCGTTAGTCAAGCCACCCGTAAACAACCAGATCATCCACAACATACCATTGACGATAAGAAATGGTGTGGCATGGGCAATCAGTCCTGCCCGTTCTTTGTATTTTTTCTCAATTTTCTCGCGGATGCGTTTTTCTTCAGACACCGACTGCGGGGTATTCGCTTCATAAGCAGCCGCCCGCGCCCCTTCTTTAGCCGCTTCCTCAATCGAAGACCCTAAACTTTCCGCCCAACCCGCGCCGCGCTCCACATTCTCTTTAATCCGGTCGCCTAGCTTCTTCCAATCATTCTGATCATCAAACTTAAACTCAAAAACCTTTTTGGGATCGCGTCTCGCCTCGCGCTTTGCAGCCCGCTGCTGATGACGGCTGGGCGGCTCTGGTTGCATATAGGCTGACGGTTTTGGCGGCAGCGGCGATGGAATACTCGGTGCAGGCGGTGCGACCTTCATCGGCGTTTCGGTACTGACCGTCGGTGAATCGTCTAGCAAGTGGTCATTCAACCGTGCGAAAGACTGTTCCGCCACCTTATCGCGGTTATCCGGTAACGCTGTCAATCCCGCCTCGGCACAAGCTTGTTTGAAGGCTTTCATCATATCGACTGCCGTGTCGTAACGGTCAACGGCTTTCTTCGACAGTGCCTTCATCAACACGGCTTCCACCTGTGGCGGCACAACCGGATTAATCATGCTGGGGCGCGGTAAATCAGTGTAAATATGATCATGCACCACTGAATAAGGGGTATCCGAGTTGAACGGCACTCGCCCAACCACCATCTCATACAAAATTACGCCCAACGAATAAATATCGGTGCGCGGATCAAGTTCGGCTTGTCCGCTGGCCTGCTCCGGTGAAATATACTGTGGTGTACCGAGGATCATATCGGCGCTCAAAGTCGAAGCACCCGCCTTCGTCACCCGCGCCAGTCCGAAGTCCGTCAAAAAGGGCGTGCCTCTGGTATCAATAACAATATTGGAAGGTTTAATGTCGCGATGCAGCACCCCGTGTTGGTGAGCATAAGTCAGCGCCCCCGCCATATCATCCATCACGCGGATAATCTCGTTCAGCGGCATCGGCCCATCAGAGAGGACACGCTTAAGGGTTTGCCCCTCGATGAATTTCATCACCAGATACGGCTGCCCATCTAGTTCATCGAAATCGTATACTGGCACAATATGGGGATGTTCCAGTTTGGCGACAATCTGCGCCTCACGTTCAAAACGGGCGATAAAGCCTGCATCCTCGGTGAATGCCTTGTGCATCACCTTGATCGCCACAAAACGATCCAAGCGGGGATGGTACGCCTTGTACACGGTCGCCATCCCACCATGACCGATCTGCCCAATAACTTGGTAAGGGCCAACTTGCTGCCCCGGGTTTAGCGCCATGCCTCATACACTCCCACAATCCTTACTAACACGTTACAGTTATTATAACGTAGGCCGACCCGTTTGCCCTAGCGGTGAATGTCATACAACGCGGCATCTTCATTTTCTTCGACTTCCACCAGTTCACCATCATCAGACAAGCGGTATAAACGGTCACGCTTGAGCTTTTCGCCACCGCGTACCTGCGCTCGTCGTTCTATCTCCGCATTGATGTCATGTTCGCGTCGTTCCCACAATATCACCAGCAGCCCATGTAACAGTACCAGCCCAAACCATGCCGGAGCGACAAGTTCAATTAGCGGCCCTTCAATAACAGCAACGATGCCACAGCCAATCAACCAGACAATAACGTGCGCTCCCAATAATCCACGCCGCCACAATTTCGCATCAACCTGACGCTTAATCTCTTTTAGTTCTTCATCTTCGTAAGGCATATCCGTCCTCACAATCTGCCTCAAGGCTTGTCGATCATCCCTTGCGATTCTGTTTAATAGATGTCACTTGAACTTCTACTTCCGCCACATCATCCACGGCTTCCAACTCACCGTCATCCGTTAGTCGCATCATGCCCTTACGCTTCTCGTTTTCTTCCAGATCATCCACACCCAACCGCGCCATTTCCTGACGCATCTCGCGTCCCATCGCACGGTCACGGATCGAACGCTCACCGATTGGCGTATCAATAATGAAGCCGATTGCCTGAAACAGCAGTGCCACCGCCCAACCCATACTCAACATCACCAGAGCGCTGGTGGTCGGGTCGCCAATTGACTTTACAAATCCGGGTAAATTAATCATAGTGTCCAGTTGTGGCAGTGTCCCACCATTTAGGAGGTACATATGCCATGCAATCACCAAAAACATCACATATAAACCCAAGTTGCTCGCGAATAAGATGAACTTCGCAAGATTCTTTTCCTTCTGAACGCGCTTCTCCACACGTTCCTTAATCCCCTTATAATCCATTTCCGATGCCATCTTCTTTAGCCTCTGTATTTCTTGGCGCTCTTGGCGACTTGGCGGTTCAATCGCTTTATCGCTGCCGCTTCAACGGCGTTTCTTCACTCAAGTCTGCCGTGTCGTCAAACACTTCTTCCAATTCGCCGTCGTCCGTCAGCCGCATCATCCCCTTTTGCTTATCAGGTACATTCGCCGCATTCATAGCCATCTTGAGCATCTCACGCGGAATCTCTTGTGCCATTAAGCGTTCGCGAGTCATTTCTTCCCAACGTTTGGTATCCAATGAAACGGATAAACCATGAAAAATTAACCCCATAAATCCGCCGAAAGCCATGATGAACATCGCAAAAACGTTGTCCTTTTTGAAAATCACAAAGCCCAAAATGAAAAAAACGATGTAAAAAATGAGGCTTACAATAAAAAAGATCGTCCGTGTGCGAGATTTTTCCTGCACGAAAGCTGCATCAACTCGCTCATTGATGGCCTTATAATCCAGTTCCGATGTCATCTTCCATCCTTCTTGTTTCTGCTCTGAAAATAACCTACCACATACCCTGTATTGCTCCCTCCATCCCTTGCGGGGGAGAGTTGGGGTGGGGGTTCTGGACACACCATTTTCATCTCTGGGTGTGGTTGTCTTCACAAGGAATTAGCGGTTCAATCGCTTTACCGCTGCCGCTTCAAAGGCGTTTCTTCACTCAAACCTGCCGTGTCGTCAAACACTTCTTCTAACTCGCCGTCGTCCGTCAGCCGCATCATACCTTTACGTTTCTCGTGTTCTTCCACCTCATCCAAACCCATCTTGAGCATTTCGCGGTTGATCTCTTGCGCCACCAGTCGTTCACGAATCTGATTCTCGCCGCGCTTGGTATCCAATGACAAACTCACGGCCTGAAAGATTAATCCCATCAGGCCACTCATGCTGAGCATAATCATCGCGCCCAATAACGGACTGTCGGAATTGCCGCTGGCAAGCCCTGCACTCGCTTCCATACCACCGCTGCTTAAGAAAATGCCCCAACCAACAATCAAAAACACGATATAGGTGAAAAGCGTCCCGATCAAGAAACCCATGCGGGTGCGAAACTTCTGCTGTGCTAGACCTGCTTCGACCCGTTTACGTATGGCTCGATAATCCAAATCAGATGTCATCTTTGCCCTCCATGCTTCATACCTTATTACGCAATAAGCCTATCGCAAGTTGTGGTAATGTTGGAAAATTCTGTGCAAATTGTGATCAAAAATACCGACAAACCATTGCCTAACGCTCTGCCAACAACTACAGTACCCGTTTTCTCTCAAATACGTTAGTAAACTCGTCCGCAAAGAGTTACAGTTTGGTCACCCATTTAGCAAACATTTGTGCTACGGTATTACTGGTGTTAAGTGAGACAATCGACTGTTATGGAGATCAACTTGAACCCACATCTACGCGTTGCACGTCCGACTGACCATATGCCCGAAATCTTGAGCTTCTATCGTGATGGACTCGGCTTTGAGGTTATTGCTTCCTTTGAAGATCATGACGGCTTCGACGGCATCATGCTGGGTCATGCCGATGCACCGTATCACTTCGAGTTCACCGTCAAACGCGGTCACGCCGCCGGACGCGCACCCACACAAGATAATCTACTCGTGTTTTATCTGCCTGATACCACTGAATGGCAGCAAACTGTTGACCGCATGATTCAGCACGGCTTTTCACCCGTTCTATCCTTCAATCCTTATTGGGATAAACAGGGCAAAACCTTTGAAGATGCCGATGGCTACCGCGTCGTCCTCCAAAATGCCGCATGGAGTGTCTAACTTGTTTTGTTTTGTCTCTTCTTTCTCTGTGCCTCTGTGGTTAATCACATTGCATTTTCGGCGGATTGCTCTCTAGCAACCGCTTCGCCACTGCCAATATTGGCACGCGGCGGACATACGCGAGCCAGCCGCTGCACTTGCGCCATTTCAGCGGATTAGACCAAGCTTCCCGCGTTGCAATTTTGCACATTCAGCGGATTGAACCGACCTTCCCGCCAGTCATTTCAGCGGATGAATCGTCACAAATGACACAACAATGCTTATTATTGTTTATAGGGGAGCAAATGGCGTTGATACAGTTAATCGGAGGGGGTTTTATCTTGGTCGACTTAATCGCTCTGAGGCAGACCACCAATCATCAGCAGTAGAGAACACCGTCTAAACGATGTTCTCTAATTTTGATTGTAAACCATTGGGACTGTTTATGAAGCCTCTGCAAAGGCAGGCGAACGCAGCATCGAACTCAGTCGACTGCTGTCACCCTTCATCGCTTCTTCTTCGACATTGGCGCTAAAAGCTGGTGTAAAACTGGTCTTGCTTTCCAACACAATAATCTTGCGCTCAATACACCAATCTAACCCCATCTTGAATGCAGTGTCCGAAATACTGAGTTCTTCTTTGACTTCGTCCAAGCTTGGGGCATAAAAATCCGGCAAATTCTTCATGTGGTCACAAATGAGACGGGCATAATAAGCAGGACGGGGGCTAGAAGTGGTACTCATAGTCTGGCTCCTCAATAAGTGTTACGATAGGTGTTTATTGTTAGACTTAATTAGTACTAAATACCTATAGATTGAGGATATACGATCTTTCACAATGCTGAATTAAGGTTTTGTTCGAATCGGTTGGTATTACAAATTTTTCATACTTTCTTCGTTTGTTACGCCCCCTCGCTAACTGCCAACCAACTCTTTATAATAAACGGTCTAGGTGTTGACCGAAAAAAGGCATAGATATGGCAAAACCGCTTAATTTCCAACAAGTCATTATGAAGCTCCACAACTTTTGGGCAGATCAAGGCTGCTTGATCTGGAATCCCTATAACGTGCAGGTTGGGGCGGGTACCAATAATCCGGCAACCTTGCTGCGCGTGTTGGGGCCGGAACCGTGGCGCACGGCTTATGTTGAGCCGAGCGTCCGGCCTGATGATGGTCGCTACGGCGAAAATCCCAATCGGATGCAGTATTACTTCCAATATCAGGTCATCCTCAAGCCTGATCCGGGTAATCCACAGGAGCTTTATCTGCAATCGTTGGAAGCGTTGGGTATCAGCCAGCGTGAACACGACATCCGTTTCGTCGAAGACAATTGGGAAAGCCCTGCCCTCGGCGCATGGGGTTTGGGTTGGGAAGTGTGGATGGACGGGCAAGAGATCACGCAGTTCACCTACTTCCAACAAGCAGGCGGCCTCGAACTCGAACCTGTTAGTGTTGAGATCACTTACGGTTTGGAGCGCATTGTCCTCGCGCTACAAGACAAGAACGCCGCGTGGGACATTGATTGGATACCGGGATTAGTTTATGGCGATGTATTTAAGCAAAGTGAAATCGAACACAGCAAGTATTATTTCGAGATTGCGGATGTCGAGTCGCTCAAAGATGTGTACGACAACTACGAGAGCGAAAGCAAACGGGCGTTAGAAGCAGGTGCAATTCTGCCTGCCTACGATTATGTCCTAAAGTGCAGCCATCTCTTTAATGTGTTGGATACACGCGGCGCAATCGGTGTGACTGAACGTGCCTTTTTCTTCCACCGAATGCGGAATATGACGCGTGATGTGGCGAAGGCTTTCGCTGCCCAACGGGAGGCACTTGGCTACCCATTCTTGAAGCAGGATAAAGGTTGGGATGCACCACCACTGCCTACAGCACGTGAGATGCCGAAGATCATCTCCAGTCAACCAGCCGATTTCCTGCTGGAAATTGGGGTGGAAGAATTACCCTCTGATGACGTGGACTCGGCGCAAGAACAACTCGAAGATATGGCATTAGGGTTATTTGAACGGCTGCGTTTAACCCCACCTCAAGGCGTGGAAGTCTACAGCACACCGCGCCGTTTAGTTCTGGCGGCGTGGAAGATTCCCGCCAACCAACCCGACGAGGAACGCGTCGAACGGGGTCCTGCTGCCAACCGTGCCTTCGATGCCGATGGCAAACCCACCAAAGCAGCTGAAGGTTTCGCCCGTGGCAAGGGTGTGCGCGTTGAAGATTTGAAGGTTGAGGAAATCGACGGTGGGCAATATGTCACAGCCCATGTCAAAGCGGTGGGTCGTCCGGCAGTGGAAGTCCTTGCGGAAGAAATGCCCAAGCTGATCGCCGCCATCAAATTCGGGAAAACCATGCGCTGGAACAGCACGCGCGTGGCCTTCTCGCGTCCTATTCGTTGGATGACAGCGCTGCTCGGTGATACCGTTATTCCCTTTGTATATGCAGGTGTCGCCAGCGGAGACATCACGCATGGTATCCGTCCCTACGGTTCACCTGAAAGCAAAGTTACGAGTTTACAGGACTATTTCGACACACTCAAAAATCAGGGCGTAGTCTTGAACCACGAGCTGCGGCGTGAAGCAGTGATCGAACAAATCAACAAAGTGGCTGCGGGTGTAAACGGACACATCCCCGAAAACGCCGCGCTGCTTGATGAAGTCACCAACCTGATTGAAGCACCAACCGCACTGCTGGGTAAATTCGATGACAAGTACCTCGAACTGCCGCGCGAAGTGCTGGTGATGGTCATGGCGAAGAAACAGCGCTACTTCCCCATTGAAGATAAAGAAGGCAAGCTGCTGCCTTACTTCGTGACCGTTCGCAACGGTGACGCTGAACATCTGGATAAGGTGGCACACGGTAACGAGCAAGTGTTGAAGGCACGTTTCTCTGATGCGTCGTTCTTTTACTCACAGGACACCAAGAAGAAGTTGGTAGACTTCCTACCGCGCCTCTCCACTTTAACCTTTCAAGAGAAGTTAGGCTCGATGCGCGATAAGAATGACCGCATCGTGGAATTGGTCGAGCCGTTGGGCAAGCTCATCGGCGCAGGCGCAAATGAAATTGGTACGGCGCAGCGGGCAGCCCACATCGTCAAGGCCGACCTCGCAACCCAGATGGTTGTCGAAATGACTGACCTCCAAGGGACGATGGGGCGTGAATATGCGCTGCTCGACGGGCAACCAGAAGCCGTCGCCAACGCCATTTACGAACACTGGCTGCCAAAAAGCGCGAATGGCACTCTACCAGCCAGTGAAGCCGGAACAATCTTAGCATTGGCTGACCGTCTGGATAGCCTCGTTGGGTTGTTCGCGGTTGGGCTGGCTCCCAAATCCACCAGTGATCCCTATGCGCTGCGACGGGCGGCTTTGGGCATCATCCAAATTGTGGTGAGCAAGAAACTGGATGTCGATTTAAACGCTGCGATTAGCCTCGCCGCGCAGGTTCAACCCGTGAAGGTGACTCCCGCCACCAAAACCGAAATCATAGAGTTCATCGGTGGACGGCTTCGCGCTTGGGTCGAAGAACAAGATTGGTCGCGGGATGTGATTACCGCCGTTCTCGCCGAGCAAAGCGCCAATCCTTACCGCGCTATCAAGGGCATCGAGCAGTTGAGCGAGTGGGTCAAGCGGGGCAATTGGGAACAGTTGCTGGACAGTTTCGCTCGCTGCGTCCGTATCACTCGCGCCGAGAAAGAACGTTATGGCGTGAATACCGATTTACTAGCCGAGGGTGAGGAAAAACACCTCTACTCCGCTTATGCCGATGCGTGGTCGCGCTTGGAGAAGCAGGATAACGTCGATGCTTTCCTGACCGCCTTCGAGCCGATGCTGCCTGCCATCACTGACTTTTTTAACAAAGTGATGGTCAATGTCGAAGATGAAGCCGTGCGCCACAACCGCCTCGGCTTGTTGCAAGCCATCAGCGCCATGCAGCGCGGACGTGCCGACCTGAGCAACCTCAGCGGATTCTAGGACAATGATTGCGGGGTAACGAACGCTCAATTTTCAAAAAACGATCTTGTAGGGGCGCAACATGTTGCGCCCTTTTCTTCTACCCTCTTCTAAACACATAAACACGCTTGCACGATTTGCGGCTTCACCCTTAAACTCGTATCTATTCCGTTAGCGAATCAAATATCGGGTATCCATGATCTACGAAATCCATTTGTATGTTCCCAAAACGGGACAAATGACTCCCACCATGCTCGAATGGTTGTTTGAGAACGGACAAAGCACCAACCAACCGGAAGCCTTCTGGCCTGTTAAGAAAATCCGGCAGAAAGGGCTGGCGCGGCTGATGTTGAAGCTCGACCCAACCTTGATACCCATGCGTGCGCCGGGTAATGATGTAGAGCTACACTACCCCAACAACGACTTGGGTATCGTCATGTATATTCATGATCGTGGAGCGATTCTCTTCTTCCCCTATATGGCCTACAGCATTTACTCGCGCATCGTCATCGGCATTTGCTACACCTACATTCGCTACTTGTTTGATACTATCGGCTTCTGGAGCTACGATCCGCAGTTGGACGTGCTGTCCTTCGCCGACGACTTCCAATCTATGGAGGATACAGCGGCCTTGATGGACGGAGTCATGCCCAAACTCTTGGGACAATAACTGTAACTAAATCGCTTCAATCTAAGACCAATCTCACAGACTAAACTTTCATCATTAACGGAGCAATAACCCCATGCTCGATTTACTCGATTATCGCCACAAAATATTTGAACTTTACCGTGACATTCGGGCTGCGGGTGCTGATCCTGCCGGACGCGACCAGTTGCAGCAGGTGAAGGATGAGATTTTCCGCATCCATCCCCAATCCGCCTTGAATGACGAGCAGAAGGCAGCTTTCACAGGCTTGCACTATTACAATTATGACCCAGCTTATCGCGTCACCGCGCAGGTCGATTTGAACGTCGAGCCTGAAACCTTGACCATCGAACTGGAAGGTGATGGGCGTTTTTCGTATCGCCGTTTCGGGCAGGTCACTTTCACGCTGCCAACTGGAACAGGCAGTTTGAGCCTCTTCTGGATTAACGGTTATGGCGGTGGCATATTCTTACCCTTTGGTGATGCCACCAACCGTCAAACCACTTACGGCGCGGGTCGTTACCTCTACGACACCATCAAAGGGGCTGATCTCGGCGCGACACTCGACAGCCTCGTGCTGGACTTCAACTACGCCTATAACCCTTCCTGTGCTTATAACGAACGCTGGGTATGCCCACTCGCCCCGCGCGAAAATCGCTTATCCTTCCCGATTCCAGTTGGCGAAAAGGTATGGACATAAATATTTTTCCTTTGCATCTGCATTGAAAGTCTTTGGGCCAAGCCCTATTACATATCTCTGTATAATCTTGGCGTTCTCAGTAGTTCCCTCCATCGCTTGCGGGGGAGGGTTAGGGTGGGGGTTGGTATTCGTATTACTTCTGCGTCTCTGCGGTTCAATTGTATTTTCATCTTTTCCATAGACATTTAGGGTGCGAAATGTCATGATTAGCGTGATTGTTGGATTATTCATTGAGTTGATATGACACTTCTACAGGAAGCACCACCCCAAACCGCATTACGCCCGATGTGGATTGGCAAGGTTTACATTGAATCCCCGCTGACTCTCGCGCCGATGGCTGGGCAAACCAACCATGCCTTCCGTACCATGTGCCGTGAGATGGGCGACTGCGGCTTGGTCTGTACCGAACTCATCAGCAGCCAAGCCATCCACTACAAAAGCAGAAAATCACGTCATATGTTTGATTGGAACGAAGCCGAGCGTCCTTTCGCGGTGCAGCTTTTCGGCAGCGATCCCACCATAATGGCTGAAGCCGCGCGGCTGGTAGTCGATGAAGGCGCGGACATTGTGGACATCAACATGGGCTGCTGGGTTCCGAAAGTCGTCAAAAGGGGCGGTGGCGCGGCCATGTTGAACGACATCTGCAACGCCACGTGGGTTGTAGAAGCCATCGTCAAAGCAGTCAATGTACCAGTGACTGTCAAAGTTCGCGCCGGCCTTGATCCCGATCACATCACCGCCATTGAGTTCGCAAAAGTAGCCGAGAAATCCGGCGTGAAAGCCATTGCCGTACACGGACGCACCGCCAACCAAGGTTTCACTGGCTTCGCCAATTGGGATATTATTCGCCAAGTCAAAGAAGCGGTGACGATCCCCGTTATCGGCAACGGTGATGTCAAAAATGCGGCGGACGCGGCACAAATGTTAAACGAAACCGGCTGCGATGGTGTCATGATCGGACGGGCGGCACTCGGCAATCCATGGTTGTTCCGTGAAATCGCCCATGAAATCCGCACGGGCGAAGTCTTGCCATCGCCTACAGCCTCCGAACGAGCAGCGGCAGCCATTCGCCATGCACGGTTGAGCGTCGAATCCAGCCAAATTGGTGAGCGACAGACTATTTTTGAACTACGCGGGCAGATCACCAAGTATCATTTGGGCGTACCCGGTGCAGCCTCCATGCGCGAGAAGTTGGTGTTCGCTGAAACCTTGGCGGATGTCGAAGCCATATTGGAGCCATATCTGTGAGTTATTTGCGTAGTGCTTTATTATTGGTGATAGTGCTGCTTCTCGCCGCATGTGGCGGATTAACCGCCGAGCCGCCGATTGTCTCGACATTCATACCTGTCACACCGACCGTTGCTTTTCCAACCACGCCGCCCGATTTGGCGGTTGGAGCATCGGTTTTCGCCCAACATTGCACCCAGTGTCATGGGCTTGGCGGCGCAGGTGATGGCAGCTTAATTGGTAATGGGCAGAATCAGATTGCCAACCGTCCGCCGAGCTTTCGTGGTGCAGCGACAACCGCCGACCAAACCCCGCTGACGTGGTATCAAATCATTACCAACGGCAACCTGCAAAAGAATATGCCGCCTTGGCAAAACGCGCTCACAACTGATGAACGTTGGGCAGTCGCGCTCTATACCTTTACGCTGCACAACACCCGAGATAATCTGGATGCGGGTCAAGCGCTCACCGCCGCAAATCCGGTTACGCCTGCCAACCTGCCCTCTCTTGAGAATGTCGTCAAAGTGACCGATGCTGAACTCATCACACAAGCTGGTTTGCCAACAGCCTTCACCAACAGCCTGAGCGACCAACAAAAGAACGATTTAGCTGCCTATTTGCGTTCGTTGACAGTAGCAAATGGTCAGCACATGGGCTTGATAACCTCTGCGCCTCAAACCACCGAAGAACCGTCCACAACCCCCGAAGTGACTCCCCAAAGCACACCGGAAGTTGTCGGAACCGGTACAATCACCGGACAATTGACCAACGGCACAGCAGGCGCAGCAGTCCCCACCGGTCTAAAAGTCAATCTGTACATCATAGGTTCGAACGGAGCAACTGAACCGATTGAAGCCAGCGTCGGTGCAGACGGCAAATTCTCCTATGCCAACATCGACATCACTCCCGCCCAGAAGTATGTGGTAACCACCAAATATAAAGGTCGCGCTTTCGGCAGCGATGCCAAAGATGGCGACGCAACCACCAATACAGTTGACCTGCCCATCACCCTCTTTGAAACAACCAGCGATGCCAGTGCGCTGACCATAACCGCGTGGGTGTCACAAATCCAACAAATCGGCAGCACGTTACAGGTTAGCGATTTCATCCAGTTCACCAATTCGACCGATAAAGCCTACTCAACCGATACGATGGTTGATGCCCAACGCTACGCCGCCATTCAGGTACAGATGCCCACTGACGCGCAAATTTTGAGCGCCGATGTCAGCAATCCGCGTTACACCATCGGCGCAGATGGTCACAGCGTCATTGATACCGCGCCCGTCTTACCCGGTCAGGGTTACATCTTCCAAGTGGTCTACAACCTCCCCTATCGCGGCGATATTCAGGTTGAGCAACCCGTGTCTTATACTCTCAACGGCGCGTTCCGCATACTGCTCAATGCCCCCAATCTGACCATCACTTCAGCGATGCTCAAAGCGCTCGCCCCGCAGGACATCAGCGGTGTCCAATATCAAGCTTACGGTGCGCCGCTAAATTTGAAGTCGGGCGATAGCATTCGGTACACGGTGCAAGGTGGATTGCAAGCACCTGCTTCGAATGCCGCCGTTATCAGTGCCAACCAGCTCATTCCACTGATATTGGTTGGCGTGGGCATAATCGCCATTATTACCGCGTTGGTGCTGTACTGGCGCGGTCGTCCCACACCTTCAGCACAAAATGCCAACCGTGATCTTGATACCTTGATGAATGGTCTCATTCAACAAATTGCCGAGTTGGATGATAGCCATAATAAAGGTTCGGTGGACGAGGCAACCTACCAGAAACGCCGCGACCGTTTGAAAGCGCGGCTGGCAGCCCTGCTCGATGAAGATACAAAACCGTAAACACCAAACCGTCTAACAACCAACCATTGTAGGGACACGGCACGCCGTGTCCGTTTATCCATGATACACACCACAAAAAGAGGAACACCATGAGTCTAGAATTTTTGAAGCGCCTCCTAAACGCCCCCGGCCCATCATCACAGGAAGTCATACCCGCGCATGTTTGGCGTGAGGAAGCCTCCTCGTTTGCTGACGAAGTCCAAACCGATGTACGTGGCAATACCTTCGCGATACTCAAAGGCGGCACACCGCGTGTGTTGTTGTCAGGCCATATTGACGAAATTGGCGTGATCGTCAGCTATGTGGATGATGACGGTTTTGTCTCGTTCGCAGGTGTGGGCGGTTGGGACGCGCAGGTCTTAGTCGGTCAGCGCATCCGGCTGTTGGGTAAACAGGGTGATGTCATCGGCGTGATTGGCAAAAAGCCCATTCACCTCATGAAAAAGGATGAAGGTTCCAGCACCATCGACGATTTGTGGATTGATATTGGGGTCACCAGCCGCGCCGCCGCACTGCAACTGATTCGCATTGGCACAGTCGGTGTGATCGACGCGGGTATGCATGAACTACCCAATGGTCGCATCGTGTCGCGCAGTGTCGATAACCGCATAGGCGCGTACACTGTCCTGGAAGCGTTACGCTTATTATCACAAGAACGTCCGCTGGCAACCGTAGCCGCAGTCGCCACCGCGCAAGAAGAAATCACGATGGCAGGCGCACATACGGCGGCCTTCAGCTTCGAACCAGATGTGGCAATCGTAGTCGATGTCACCCACGCCACCGATTATCCCACAGCCAATAAAAAGCAGGCAGGCGAGGCTAAACTCGGCGGCGGGCCAGCCATAGCCTCTGGTTCGGTCAATAGTCCGGTGGTACATCAAATGTTGTTAGACATTGCTGACCGTGATGGTATTCCCTACACCCTAAAAGTCAATTCGGCGCGTTCCGGCACGGATGGCGATGTGATCCATTACGCACGGGGCGGCGTGGCGGTCGGTGTGGTATCCATCCCCAACCGTTACATGCATTCGCCCAATGAAATGATTCAGATGAGCGATGTCGATCACGCGGCGCGTTTGATCGCCACCTTCGTGCAATCGCTAACTGCTGATACCGACTTTATACCGAGATAGGTGAGCAATGGGCTACTTCATGCGTTTCCTGCTTTGTGATCCTCGCCTGTTGGATATGACCGCCATCGGCAATATTCTCACGGCAGTTGATCCCCGTTATATGCTGCGTCCAACCGATCTCGATGATCTGGTCGAAGTGTTGTATGACGACACGTTATACGGTCAGATTGAGATTGATACGCGCGGGGATGAAATGTTCACGGATGACATCAGCGCCTTCACCGAAATGCTCGGGGAAGCCAAAACAGCCGAAGAAATCACTGTCGCGGATGCCCTAAAAGCCGCCACCCAAATTATCGCGGTTGAGATGTTCTGGGAAGGCACCAACGGCGAAGCCACCTTCGAGAAGTTTGACCCGCTGTGGGCATGGTTGTTCGCCAATCGGAACGGTATTTTACAGGCGGATACCGAAGGCTTTTACAGCGCTGAAGGCTTGCTCGTCGAGCGCAAGTTTATGATTTGATGGCTCAAAGACACGAATGGTCAAATGAATTCGTGTGATGTAGGGTCGAGGCGTGCCTCGACCGCTTAATAAATTCACATCAAAATAGAAATTCCGACCTGTCAATTGAAGGCAGCCAGACCGCTAGGCATATCATTCGCAGGCGGTGCGTCCGGTTGTAGGACACATAAAATACACCACATCGCCCGTCTGCGCGAAACCCCGCATCTGGTCAACCGAATACGTGAAATCCTGTGGTGCAGTGTTATGGCACAGGAAGCAGGCGTTCAAACTCTCGTTGTGGATTGCGCCTGTTTGAACATCAAACGAGCCGAAGTTCCAACCACCATTACGGGCGCTGCTGGTGAAATCCGCGCCTGACCAATCAACTCGTTTCTCACGGACGTGGACGAAAGGCAGCAGTTCGCCTTTTACATAATGACCACTCGCGTCCGTCACATATTCACCCTGAGCGTTCTTCAGCGCGTCAAAACCCTCAATCGCGATTACCGTGCCAAACGGCAGAACATGATATGAACGAATAGCGGAGATACCAACTTCATTCATATACACATCACGAATCGTACCATCAGGCCGCTGGATCGTCGCATATTGGGTAAATTCTTGGCGATAATTACGGGGGTAAGTCACGCCAACCGTAGCGCGTGGTGTAGGCGCTGGTGGCGCTAAATCAGCAGAAGCCACCCATGCTGCCAACACAGGCAGCGACACTAAAGCGATCAATGCGATAGCTAAGGTCAATCGGTTGTTGCGGATAAATGTGCGGATCATAAACCCATCTTGGAACAAAATGATTACAGAAGTCTATCCTAACACCACTTTAGAATAAAAAGATGAATAGGATGTCACAGGAATGTTCAAATATCGTCAGAGTTAATTGTAGGGAAAAGGCGTGGCTCTTCCGCGATCCTACAGCTTAGAATCAGGGTGTACTGGTGACCATTAGCGATGGCACACCCGTTAACGTGCTAGACGACACCGTTTTAGTCAGCACAATAGCGTTAGCAGTCGCGTTATTGTCATTGATTTTAGACACCACCCGATCCATAAGCCGCAGCGCTGCCAGCACACTAATCACAATCAGTACGCCTACTAAAATCCCCGTCCACGGCAGCATAAACTTGGGCTTGGCTGTCTTTATAAGTTGGGGATTTTGCGGCGAAACCGTCGCTTGGAGTTCTTCGTCGCTGGGCGGATAATGATCGCGAATGGTGGTGATCAATCGGGCAATATCACGGTTAAAATCGGGATCATTTCGCACAATCGCCCCGTTGCGATAGTAGAGTAGGCGCAGGCTTTCCGGTAACTCACCCGTCGAGGGCATCGTAGCGTCATCCACCAAAACTGGAATAATCAACACCTCATCGCGCTTGAGAGCTGCCTCAATTTCAATCCGCACAAAATCATCAGGGTTATCCAAACGACGCTGACCGTTGCTTTCGACAGCACTTAACCAATGAGACCCGATGACTGCCAGCATCACATCACATTGGGCAATCGCCTCGTTCAGTAACGCAGGGTAATTAGCGCCAGCAGGAATAACATCTACATCCTTAAACACTGCTTTTTCACCGAAGGCCACGCACAGGCGGTCATATATTCTGCCGCTGGCGGCTGCACTATCATTACGGCGATACGAGATGAAAATACGCGGCACACATGCCTCTTTGTCAAATTAAAAATGATGCTCCATTCATCATTATAATCCGTAAATCAGGCAAAATAAGAGGCTTACACAATGTAAGCCTCTCAATCAGTGAAACGCGTTAGTGGCTACTGAGCCACTTTCGGAGCAGTAAACTTGATGTCCAACGTAACATCATTGCTGACATTAGCAACACCGGGGGCATTCGGAATTTGCAGGTTGAACTGGTCACGCGTCACCTGTGTGGTGGCGGAACCTGTTACCGAGTCAGCGGTAGCGGTCACAGACACATCAAAGGTCACAGACTGCACAATATTGCGAATTTTGAGATCGCCCGTGACTTTGAACTTGATGGTTGAACCCACCTCGAATTTGTCCGGCAAACCAGTGACGGAAGTTGGTGTAAACTCGATGAACTGATACTCATCTTTAGACGATTGCAAGATGTTGCTGCGAAGTGCGCGGTTACGATTTTCTTGATCAGTAACCAACGTGCGGGCATTGATGCGAATAACACCCATCTTGGAATTGGCAGGTGTCGTAAAGTCCACGAATATATCACCCGCGACCTGATCCGTCGTACCCACAACCGTCGTCGGTGTGCCACGTAAGTCTTCGGTCAGCGTGAAGCTCACTTCTGAGCCTGCGGTGTCGATGCGGTAGAGTGTACCGGCAGTTGCCGCTTGCACGGCGGCAGCAGCTTGTACCGCAGCTTCAGCAGCAGCGCTGGCTTCTGAAGTCGAATCAGCCGTACTTTCGGCAGTGGCTTCAGTGGTCATGGCGCTGGTGGCTTCGGCGGTCCTCTCCGCCATTACCACAGTCGCCTCGGCGGTCATTTCTGCGGTGCTTTCGCTTGTCGCTTCAGCAGTGGATTCTGATCCACCCGCCACGGCAGTACTCAGCGCAGCATTGGTTGCCTGTAATTCCGCCACCTGTGTCTGAAGGCCGTTCGGTGTAGCGGTCGAAAGGTCAAGCGTCGGAGCTGTCAGCGGTTCGGTTGGTTCGCCCGAACCCCCCACCAGATAGGTATAGGCGAATATGCTGATAGCAGCGGTGATACCCATCAAAATCAGGATACCAATAATGTTCAAAGTACGTCGCGACATTTGTCCTCCATGTGTAAAGATTGTTGTGATTTAAAAGAAACCCGTTGCACATGATAGCAGACGGTTTCTCTACTTCAGCCATTTATGGGGTGATTACTCATTCATTTCTAAAATTACATTGTGCTGACAGTTATTACTTTTATGCTTGCCGACAAAGAAACCCGTTCAGCGAGAAAATGGATCACGCTTCCCTCTGGGAAGTGATTGTTGCCATTATATGAAAAAAACGCCGACTGTGCGTGAGTACTTGATGAGGGAGGCGTTATGAATGACGTTTTTAACGTGTCCTATCAAAATGTCAAAAAATATAGCAGCTATGGTTTCTATACTCATAAAGATCATCATCACACGCCCTTAAGAACACCCTCAAACCACTTTCTAACCATCCATCAACCTCAACCACCCAATCTCTCCCCCAAAACCGTTAGCAAACTCGTCTCGAAAGAGTTACCAAAATGTAACCCATTCACCCAAATAATCCCTTATACTAAACTTATCTTTGTGTCCTTGTGCCTTGGAGTCTTTGTGTTAAATCTCTTCTCTCTGTATTTTCTCTGCGTCTTGGCGGTTCAACTGCATTTTACTTTGCATTTTCGGCGGAATGCTCCCTTACAACCGCTGCAATGGCGCACCTCCGACAAAGCGGCGGACACAGGCGAGCCAGTCGCGGCGCTCAGCGGCATCAGCCGGGACACCACGCTGCATTTTGTGTCGATTCAGCGGCTACACGCGAGCGTCCCGCCCGCCATTGCAGCGGAAGTATTGCAGAAGCTGCACAAAAATTGCCGTAAAAATCTGAATACGATTCCTTAGTCAGTCAAACGAACAAATAGAACTTATTACAGGAGAAAACTGATATGGGACGTTTAAGTGGGAAAACAGCCGTGATAACGGGCGCAGGGAAAGGCATCGGACGCGCATCAGCCTTGGCCTTAGCCCGCGAAGGCGCGAATGTGGTCATCACCGCCCGTACACAATCCGACCTTGAAGCACTGGCAATAGAAATAAAGGCCCTCGGCACGGGCGCTCAAACACTGGTCGTTCCGGCAGATGTCAGTGTTGAAGCCGATGTTGATCGCCTTGCACAATCCGCCTTCGCAACCTTTGGAGTCGTTGATATTCTGGTGAATAATGCCGGTACAGGTAAAAATGGAACAGTGGCTACCCTCACCACCGCCGATTACGACCACATCATGAACACCAATATGCGCTCGACATGGCTCTGCACCAAAGCCTTCTTCCCGCCCATGATCGCCCGAAAATCGGGTAACGTCATTTTTGTAAGTTCGGTAGCCGGTTTGAACGGCCTGCCCAACGAGCCGATTTACTGTTCAACCAAGTTCGCCCAAATGGGATTTGCCCAATCCATTGATTACGAAGCCTATCCCAATAACGTCAAAGTGAGTGTCATCGCTCCCGGTGGAACCAACACCCATTATGGCTTTGACAGCGGTACACGTACCCCCGGCGACCCCATGTTGGAAACCTATCACGAGTCAGAAGATGTGGCGGAGGCTGTCTTGTTCGCGGCTACTCAACCGCCCAAGTCACGGGTGTTTATGGTATGGATGCGCCCCATGAGCGAAGGGTTAGGGACAGGTGGTGGAAGCTACTTCAAAGGAATCGCCACCGAGGGATAAAACGACTAACTAGAATACTTTTCACGTAGGGGAGGGTCCGTGACCCTCCCGAATGGTTTCTTTTTTGCCTGTTATAACAAAGAGGTTCATCGGATAACATTAATATGCCGCTGGTACACCAATCTCCTGAACGTCGATCTTTACACCATCCAACTCCGCCGGAATCACCTCTGTGGGGGCAAGCTCGCTCATGGATCGCTTTTTATCGACTAAGACCACCAAACAAACGTCACTCGTATACGCGCCGTTTGTCTTCTGCAAACCGATAGCCACGCCCATCACATGCGGGATTTTGAGGAGCATCTCGGTATATTTGTTTTGTACCAATTGGGCCTTCGCCGTCTTTTCATCCTGTGACATGCTAACCTCCTGAATAAAGAATTGCTGATTTAGAGGTTGATTTGCAACGCGCTCAATACCGCGTCGATAGGGTTGAAAATGGTTGACTGATCGGAGCCTGCAAACAGCAGTCCAACCGCCACATTCGAAGAACCGTCAACCAACAATGAACCGGAGTCGCCACCTTGACTCATGGGCGTGGTGATAATTTGTCCCGTGAAACGCGCGGTACGGTTGCCATAAGCCACATTGACCGTTGCGTTCAGTAGGGTAATCGTTCCGGTTGTGTATCCTGTCGTGCGACCCGACTTACGCACAGCCAAACCTAAGGCTGCGGGTTTCGTGCCATGCACCTGCCCGATGCCTAAAATATCACCCGTAAACATGTTGGGATCAACGGGCTTGGCAAGGGCGCAGTCCACTTCATTCGACGGTGTTTGAGCTACCGCATTGACCGTACTCACAGCCTGTGGTTTGGTCGTCACAACCGCGCTAGCAGGCGCGACCCGTTGGTGTGAGCCAACCAGTGCAGCCGCCGCGTTAATCACCGAAACCACCCCATTCACCACTGTACAGCTACCTGTGCCACCCGGTGTGGGAGTCGGAGTTGGGGTCGGACTAGGTGTGGGTACTGGAATATCGGGATCATCGACATAACGTAAGGTGACAAAGCGTTCCAGCCGCGCCACGACATCTGCCGGATTTTGACCACCATCTGCCGTACCCGGTTGCAGGATGGGATCGCCCACCAACGAATCATTACTATTCGCAAGCACATGGTTATTGGAGAGGATGAGCTTTTCACCGGTAGTACGGTCAGTGACAATCGTGCCGAGCGTACCTGCTGTCACTTTATAATGACCAATACTCACACCGCTGGGGATTTCAGGGCGATAACGATCCCGTGGGCTGTCGTAGGCACGCAGATAACCGACTTCAACCACATCGGTTTTAACGCCGTTCACTTCTTTCGGTACCGATTCGGCTGCGGTGAGCGCTGCGCCCGGTACTTTGCGCTCCACCAAAACGACTACGGCGGGTTCGCCTACGCTGTTTTTAAGACCGATTGCCACGCCAACCACATTGGGTTTTGCCAACAATGAGTCCATAAAAATACGCTGCGCTTGAAGCACATCATTTATCGCCATATTTCCTACTCCCCATCCTAATAGGCACTTAACCTCAGCCACATTGTAGCACTCTTTAAGGGAGGGTGCTGAACGTCATTCCTTCGCACACGCGGGAGTAGATTTTGTGTTAAACTCGGTCAGAAGTAATAAATTCGTGAGTTAGCCGAACTTTTGCACCGAGTTTGGGATATAGTATTAGCTTAATATCACTCAGGGTCGGCTGCGCTTGATGAAGCATTGCATCCCCATTAAACAGGAGAATCGGTGTGAAAATACGAAGGATAGGTTTAATGTTAGGCCTGCTTTTAATGGGCGCGTGCAGTACATCCAGCCCTGTTAAGAAATTTGAAAAAGGCGACAATTTAGCCTTTTATGATTTTACGTCACCAGCCAGTTTTGAAGTGGGATTATACGGCAATAATACAGCCCGTTTGGAAGTAGCCGATGGCGTATATAACATCCAGTTAAGTGCGGGTGACAACACCCTGTACTATGGGCAGTGGGGAGCCACGCTGAGTGATACCATTATTGAGGTAGGTGCAACCCAGACCAGCGCCGATCTCAACACAACCTATGGGGTGATGTGCCGGACACGCGGCAAGGTAGGACAAGTTGTTAAAGCCAATCCTGAAGCAACCACCGAAGCCACTGATCCAGCAGGCAGTGATACCATCATCGCCAGTGCGGACGCTACGGCTGAAGCAACCGCTGAGATCACAGTCGAGCCAACGCGTGAAGCAACCGCCGAAGTGACTGCTCAACCCGGTACATCGGATAACACCTCGAATAACGGTGATGGTTATCTGTTCATGGTTCAAGGGAACGGACGTTACGCCATTCTGCGTTCGCAGGGTCATAAGATTACGCCGCTGGTCAACTGGACAACCTCCGATGTCATTAAGATGGGTGCGGCGCAAAACCGCATCAAAGCCGTGTGCGTAGGCAATTATCTGGCACTGTATGTGAACGACCAATTCCTCGCGGACACATCCGATGATTTGTACACGAAAGGTCAAGTGGCTTTGGTAGGCGCATCGGCTGGACGAACAGGTATGAACGTGACATTTGATAACCTGTCGGTCTTCCAACCGAAGTCGGGTTAAACGCACTTATGATTGAAGCTGATCCTGTATTTGGCAAGGTTATTGCCAATTATCCCAGCGACCGTATACGCCTGATTGCACCCACAGTGGTGATTTCAGGCGTGGTTGCGGTTATCCTGAACGCTACACTGGCTGAAGTCGAGGCATGGTGGGGACCCGTTTTGACGGTCATCATTATGGCAGCAGTAGTTTTGGGAATGGGCTGGCGTGTGCTGCACTTCTGGAATCATGAAGTCGTGCTGTATGAAGAAGGCTTTAGCTACCGTGAAGGCGCACATCCGGTATTCTTCCTGTATCACGAAATCCTGAGCGTCAGGCAGCAAGGCCAACGTTTGGCCTACTTCGGCGGACTCATCCGGCGCAGCACTTACCAGTTCACACTCACGACTCTGCGCGGCGAAGTCATGAAATTAGATAACCTTTACGTGCGGATCGAGGAAATGGGCGCACAGATCGAGAAGAAGATTTACGCGGTACTCGAACCGTATCTCAAAGAAGAAATGGCGAAGGGCGAGAAAATACCCTTCTCAAACAGCCTTCGACTGAGCAATGCTGGTCTGGAAGAAAAAGGCCGTGAACTCTCGTGGGAAGAATTTGATGGCTACAAAATTAGCAGCGGGCAAATCGCCATTTTTGCCCAACCAGACCATATAACATGGTTAAGTATCCCACTACCCGAAGTCGATAACTTGCCTCTGCTAATACGTTGGCTTAAGCAGCGTGAATTTACCCCTCCCAGCATGATTACCGTCGAACCTAAACGCCCCGTTTAGACTCGTTAGCAGCTGTCACTCAAGCGCCGTCAGCACCCGCTCATATAATGTTTCTTGAGGCGCTGTTTGGATCACCGGAAAATGAGCGTATTTTGCCTGTTTGTCTAGTTCGCACCCAAATTGAAAAGAGAATTCTGCCTGTTTATCAGTACCTTCACCGGTATAGTTTCCCCTTTGCCGATGAACATCGGTTACAGAGAGATTATCTTTAGTATCACGTAGAAATACAGCTTTCACCTTTGCTAAGTCTCTATGAGCAAGCAACTCCGGCAGAATACCATCCCCCTCAAAGATAACTGGCTCATCGCATAAAATATGTTTGGTAATCAGTTCATTCAGGGCAGGCCACAGCCCCTTTGCTACATTCACCAACTTATTGACCAACTGCGAAGGGTCATTCGCCTCTAGATAATCGGGATGATCGAGAAAATAAAAGAGATCAGGGTGCTTTTCTCGGTCAACAATCTGTTGCAGAGCTATTCGAATATCATCCACTTCCATCAAAGGAATCTGATAATATAAGACTAACTGCCGTGCCAAATAGGATTTTCCCGTAGCCGAGCTTCCGCCTATGAGCAGGACTGTCCAATCCGGTCGCATGTCTGTCCTCCAGTCAAAAGAACCAACAAAGACTATTGTAGCAATCCCTCAATAACCTTGCGTCGAAATCCGCACCTCTCCCGCTTATTTGTCATTCGGGCAGGGCTATCCTGACCATTCGTGCAGTAGACGTGCGTTCATATGTTCTGTATGATTTGCCTATCTTAATCCTAATATTTGAATATGGAGGCCAACCATGCATGATGGCGGTTGGTGGGTTTACGCTTGGGGTGGTTCACAAGAAAAAGGCACGGGTGTTACGTGGCCTTTGGTTAAACGGGTACTCGGTTATGCCCGTCCTTATTGGAACAAAATTGCAATTACGCTGGTCACAATTCTCATCACGACAGGTTTGGGCTTGCTCACGCCGCTTATTTTTCGTGATCTGATCGACAATGCGCTGCCAAAAGGCGATGTGCAGCGGCTCAATGTGCTAGCGTTGGGTCTGATACTCATCCCGATTGTGGTGAGTCTGGTCGGCATGTATACGCGTCTGCTCAATGCAGCCATTGGCGAAGGTGTCATTTTTGACCTGCGGACAGCCCTTTATAGCCATCTGCAACACATGTCATTACGCTTCTTCACCAACACCAAAGTAGGCGAGTTGATGAGCCGCCTCAACAACGATGTGGTGAATGCCCAATCAGCCATCAGCGACACGATTGTGACGATGGTGGTCAATGTGGTGCAGGTTGTAGCCGTGATGGGAGTCATGCTGACATTGGACTGGCGGCTGACCATTATGAGCGTAGCCGTGCTGCCCGTGTTCATCGTTATTGCCCGCAAGCGCGGTGGTAAATTGCGGTCTATCCGGCGCGAAGGCATGGAATACAACGCGCAGATGAATGCCATGATGAACGAAACATTGAACATCGGTGGCACACTGTTGGTGAAACTCTTCGGACGTGGCACATTGGAAACTGAACGCTTTGCGAACCGCGCGGGCAAAGTCCGTGACATTGGTGTGCGCGAGGCTTATCTTGGCAACCAGTTCTGGGTGATCGTCGGCATGGTCGGCGTAGTTGGCACAGCCGTCGTCTATTGGGTCGGTGGGCATCTGGTACTGGATGGCGTGTTCAGCATCGGCACGATTGTGGCTTTCAGTGCTTATCTCGGTCAGCTTTATGGCCCATTGCAATCACTCACCAATTCACCGGTCATTTTTGCGCGGTCAATGGTCAGCTTTGAGCGTGTCTTTGAAGTGATCGACCTGCCGCTGGATATTATCGAGAAGCCGGACGCAGTTCCCCTAAAAGATGTTCGTGGTGAGCTAACCTTCGAACATGTCAATTTCAGATACGACATCCGTGCTGAAAATCTGCTCATGGAAGTGAATCGTCCCGGACGCATGGACAGCATCAAAAATGTGATGTCGTTGGATGGCGAAGGTAAAACAGCTAAAGTGCCAACTAACGGCGAGGCCGACTCGCCGCACACACAAGCACGAGAAGCCGCGCTGGATGATGTATCGTTTACCATCCAACCGGGGCAACTGGTGGCGCTGGTTGGCCCAAGCGGTGCGGGCAAAACCACCATGACTTATCTCATCCCACGTCTTTATGACCCAACTGACGGTCGCATTTTGATTGACGGTCACGATCTGCGCGATGTGACGCTTGAATCATTGGCTGGACAAATCGGCATGGTGACACAGGAAACGCACCTGTTTCACGATACCATCCGTACCAACCTGCTCTATGCCAAAATCGACGCGACCCAAGCTGAGATTGAAGCAGCCTGTAAAGCAGCCAATATTCACGACTACATCATGGGACTAGCCGATGGTTACGACTCGGTGGTCGGTGAACGTGGTTATCGCCTCAGCGGTGGTGAGAAGCAGCGCCTTGCGATTGCGCGTGTCATCCTCAAGAATCCGCGTATTCTGGTGCTGGACGAAGCCACCAGCCACCTCGACAGCCAATCCGAAGCGCTGATTCAGGATGCGCTCAAGACGGTTATGGCGGGACGCACCAGTCTCGTCATTGCCCATCGCCTGAGTACCATTCTAGCGGCTGACCAAATCCTTGTGATGGATCGTGGGCAAACGGTTGAACGTGGCACACATCAAGAACTGCTGGAACAAGGTGGCCTTTACGCCGATTTGTACGAAACACAGTTCAAAGGTGAGCGTGAGATGGTGTAAAATAAGCGCCATTTGATTGCCAGCTTATTTTACGGAACATCATCACATGGCTGATCCACTTTATTTTGCTTGCGGCTGGGTAATCCGCCCCGACACGGACTATGACGCATTGATGCACTCGGCGGGCGAATGCGGCTGTGAACTGGTCGCAGTCGCCCCCATCAACATGACACAGCAGGGATTCGCGGTGATGACTTTTGCTGTGCGTACAACCGAAGAAGCCAATCTCGTCAACTTCATTCGCCAGTACCAGCCGGAAATGGGGTTGACACACTGGTATGGTGTGCCTGAGTCGTACTATGAACAAGGCACACCACTTTATGTCGAACTGATTCCCGAAGACATTCGCACCCAATGGTTAGCAGGTCTGAATGCCTACGGCAAGCACAACGACGAGCAGCGTAAGAAACTAAACTAGAGCCACGTACACCGTATTTGCCCCGGCCCTTATTTGCCCACATAATGACTCTACCGCTTTAAGCTGGGAGGCAATATGAAACACAATCGTTTAGCAGTGCTTATCAGTATTTTGATGTTCACAGGTGTTTTCACTTTGTTGGCGCAGTCCAACACAGGGAAGCAATACAGTACTAAAGATATTGACTGGCGCGTACATGCCACAGTTGATTATTTAGCTGGTGCTAAAGGTGCCAACGCATTTCTGAATGTGTCAGCAGATACAGATGGCAAAATATATGTCGCTAATTATTCAAACATTCTGATTATTGATGCAAAAACTGGAAAAACCTTAAACTCTATGCATGATGAGAGCAACACTATCATCCAATATGATGATGTTGCGCCTACCAAAGATGGCAATTTCTGGATTGCTGACAGCAAGAGTATTGTTTATCTGGTCGACTCAACGGGGAAAATCCTATCAAATGTCGTTTTTAAGACATCACCGGGCATCAATGAGCGACGTCCAATAGAGGTAGAAGTGGACGTAGAGGGTAACTTATACGTTTTATACACCAGCAACGCATTGCAGATTCAAGTTTTCACATCCAAAGGTGAATATGTGCGTTCCATCCTCACTGGAACAGGCAATCTTATGGGAATCAGTCATTTTACTGTCGCACCGGATGGCACCCTATTTGTAGAGGGAAATGGCGTTGGCTGGATTGCCGACGATAACGGCAAACCAATAATCAAAGAATTCGCGCCAGACTTTATGAAGCAGAACAATTTTATCCAGTATAGGGGCGTGGTTGTCGACCCGGACGGAAATGTCTACTTTAGTGCTGGCGCAGATATGGACAAGGCCACATCAATCTTTAAACTTGATAAAAATGGCAATCTGCTCGCACAATATGGTAAAGGACAAGAACGTAAGAATTGGGGGAATGATTTTGGAACTGACGAACTCTCGTTTACGGTTTCACTAGCTTTAGATGCTAACGGGGCGCTCATCATCTCCGATACCAACAACGTGTACAGTCAACTTATTAAAATTAATATGCAAGATTAGCCTATCGGTATATCGGGGAGCGGTCATTCTGGCTCTCCCCTACAGAATTAGACTGGCCTCTGCTATCCTTCTAGCAACGCTAAACTATCCATAACAAACATCATATGACTGACTGGTATTTGATTGTCGGGCTGGGCAACCCCGGCAAAGACTATGAAGACACTCGCCACAATGTCGGCTTCCGCGTTGCGGACGAATTGGCGCGGCGTTATGGGCTGGCCTTCGGCAAAACCGAGCGCAAGGCACAGGTCGCCAGCGGAACCATCAAAGACAAAAAGGTGATCGTCGCTAAACCGCAAACTTACATGAACCTGAGTGGGGAAGCGGTGCGGTCACTGGTTGATTTCTACAAGGTCGAACTGGCAAACATTCTCGTAATTGCAGACGACCTTGATATTCCACTGGGTACGGTGCGGCTGCGACAGACGGGCGGCGCGGGTGGGCAAAACGGTATCAAGAATATCATCCAACACCTTGCTACGCCGGACTTCAGCCGTTTGCGCTTCGGCATTGGTCGTCCGCCGGGAAAGATGCAGGCCAAGGATTATGTCCTGAGCGCGTTCAAAGGTGACGATGCGATTCTGGCTTCGCAGGTGATTGATCGGGCTTCGGACGCGGTTGAAACGTGGTTGGTCGAAGGAATTGATCTGGCGATGACGCGCCACAACGGTGATATTGACCAGCCGAAACCCACGCCGAAAAAAGCTGCACCTGAAAAACGCAAACAAGTTGAGTTAGAACCGGACTTCGAACAACTTAAAAACCATTTGGATGTCGAGGGTCGGTTGAAGTGGTGGCCTTCCAAACGCTCAAAGCAACTGGTGGTGCTCGATTATCTGGCGACGAAGTTTGAAGCGGGCAAAACTTACAGCGAATCTGATGTCAATCACCTGCTCAACCAATGGCATACCTTTGGTGATCCTGCACTACTACGGCGGGAACTCTTTGACGATGGCCTAATTAACCGTCAGCAAGACGGCACAGAATATTGGTACACGCCCAGCACGAAAAATTATTAGCGCCTCAGCCTGAGTGGTGTTGTATACCCATGAATGCATCAATCTGGCTGTCATTAGCGCTTATACATATCACAGCGGTCATTACCCCCGGCGCGAACTTTCTAGGTGTCACACAGGCGGCATTAACCCGTTCACGCCGTGCCGGATTGTGGGTGGCAGCCGGCATCATCACCGGATCATTCATGCATGTTGCGGCTGGAATGATCGGTTTCGCGGCGATTATTTCAAAGATTCCACTACTGTTCGCGGCGATTAGACTGCTGGGCGGATTGTACTTCGCCTATACCGGCTTCAAGATGCTCAAAGCCGCTTATACTCAATTTCGCCTCGCCAGTGCCGCATATACCGATACCACACAGGTCATGCTTAGCGACTTGACACCTTCCGAGGCCTATCGACGCGGCTTATTCACGCATCTATCTAATCCCGCTTCGATGTTGTATTACGTGTCGCTGTTCACCGGATTTGTTCCGGTTAGCGCCAGCCTGCTGGAAAAGTTATTGATCGCGATTGCGCTACTCGGCACAACCGCAAGTTGGTATCTGCTGGTGGCCTTCTTATTTTCGCAGTCACGTATCCGGCGGTTCTATTTTCGCCTGATGCCTTACATGAACACACTGTTTGGTTTGCTCTGGATTGCCCTCGCTATCAAATTGATATTCGCGTGAACAAGGCAAAAAATGGACAAGTATCATCCTCTAAAAGCTAATGCAAAGCGTACAGGTTTCCAGCGACAGTGTTGAAATAAACCGCGCCGTCGCCTACCGCCATACCATCCAAGACTGGTCCTTTGCCAATAAATGTCCAAGCGATCTCACCCGATTCGGCATTCAAGGCATAGAATGGCCTGTCAGCGTTGTCATCGTCATTTCCACCATGTGCGCCAACACCGAAATAGATGAGTCCATTAGCGAGTGAGGGTGCAGCGGTTCCCCAATCGGCAAGCGGGGTTATCCATTTCTGGTGACCCGTTTTAATATCCAAAGCGTAAAAGTTCTGGCTGCTATGTCCAACATAAATCGTATCACCGGTCACAATCGGCGCTGACCATTCGGCAGGATCTCTACCAGCAGGTTTATCGCCTTTGATGCTCCACATTTCCTCGCCAGTGGCGGCGTTTAGTGCTTTGAATTGGTTGCCATCTGTACCAGCGTAAATTACACCGTTGCTAGCGGCTAAGGGCATCCAGCTATTGGACAACTTGACCTTCCAAACAACCTCACCGGTCGTGATGTTTAGGGCATAAAGCGTATTTTTGGTAGGGAAATACACATTTTCACCTTCAGCAACCGCTTCCCAATAAACGGGACTGCCAGTTTCGACTTTCCAATTTTGGATGTGGGTCTGGCGGTTAATACTGTAAAACACACCTTTCTCACTGCCGACAAATAAATCATCACCAACAATCAAGGGTGTGGCTGACCAAACAGCACTATCCGTTTCAAATGACCATAAGAGCTTGCCATCAGTACGATTGACCGCGTACAGACCTTTATCACCGCTGCCGAAATACACCGTGTCATCAGCAATAGCGACTGCCGATACAAAGTTGCCTACAGACGGGAACTTCCAGATGGTTTCTCCTGTTTCGGCATTTAAGGCGTACAAGTCGCCTTCATATGTACCTTTGTAGAGTACGTCATCAGCATAGATGGGAGCAAAAGGCGCAACACCTAAATTTTTCTGCCACTTCATACCCTGCAATGTGGGTAAACCGCTGTTGGCATAGACACCCGTTCTTCCCACACCACCGCGATACAAAACGGGTTCTTCGGAGGTCAAGCGAGCCGCCGTATTATTTATGTTACCTATAAGTAATATGAGCCCGAGTAAACGGAGCAGAAGGTATCGCATCATTCATCCTTTATGAACCTATCTAATTTGCCAGAAATACACGGGTTACGATCCAATGGTTCAAACGCAATGTCATACATCAGTTGCAAAGTCATTAAAGACAGGTAAAATACCTCGCAGGTTTTTATGAAATGTTTCCTCCTTCTCGTTATTCAAAATCTCCAGAAGATTTCCGCACTAATCAGAAATAAGCGTCTAATGCCTTCAATCAACATCAATTCCACCCTGACAAAATTTTGCGTACTCCTGCTTGTGCTGGTCGCGGCAGCCTGTTCGCCTGCCCCTGAACCCACACCGGACATCAATGAACTGGTGTCGGCAACTATTACAGCAAAGGAGCAAGCAGTTGCGCGAACTGCCCCTACTTTAGACTCGCCGGACAGCGATTCGGTGTTTGACAACATCGCTGAAGTTAAACTGGTGTGGAGTTGGATTCGCCCATTGGCCGAGGATGAAGTATATGATCTTCGCGTTTGGGCAGATGGAGCCGATCATAACGGCATCGCCCGCACCCAAGATAATCATTTTGATCTGACAAACTGGCTGCTCTACCAAAAGCCGGGGAAATTCCATTGGACGGTCGCAGTTATTAAAAAGGATTCCGGTGGAAGTGCCGCCGATGAACTATCCGACACTCCCGCTGACCACAGCTTCGTCCTCAGTAAATTCGACATGAACATCATGGACTTGCCGGAGGGTTTCGAGTCCAAGTTGTATGCCCATCTGCCAATTACGCAGCCGACGGTTGTCACCTTTGATTCAAGTGGCGCGATGGTCGTCTTATCGCTGGATGGTCACATCGTCAAAATGACAGACGATGACCACGATGGCTATGCTGAAACCAGTACCATGCTGTTTGACGATCCCGGTGACAAAGTTAATTATGCGGTTGGTTTGGCATATCATGATGGTAAGACTTACATCTCGGATGCCGGACGCATCAGCATCCTGACTGACAGTGATAACGACGGCAAACTGGACACTATCCAACCGATTGTTGAGGGCTTGCCCACATGGAAGCATACCTTCCACTCGAATAATGGCATCGCTTTTGGGCCAGACAACAAACTGTATGTGGGCGTAGGCGCGACTACCGATCACGGTCCGCTGCAAGACAAATACGAAGCGTCGATTTTACGAATGAACCCCGATGGCAGCGATTTGGAAGTGTTTGCCACTGGCTTCCGTAACCCCTATGACCTCACCTTTTCACCCAAGGGCGAATTGTTCACAGCCGACAACAGCCCTGATGAACCGGACAGTACACTGGCATACTTGCCACCCGAAGAACTGGATTTTGTGCAGCAGGGCAAAAATTATGGTTTCCCTTACGTCTACGGCATGGCAGGTTCAGCTGGTGATTACACTGCACCCGTGAACGACTTTTATACCTCTTCAGCCAGCAGCGGTCTCACCTATTATTCCGCTACTCAATTTCCACCCGACTATCGTGGAATTTTCGTGGCGCAGTTCGGGACGGGCGCGGCGTTCCCTAAACAGCTTGCTTTACAAAATGGTCAAATTGTGGCGTTTGTGAAATTAACATCTGATGGTAAGGGTGGCTATACCGGCAAATGGCAGCCTTTTGCCCGCTTCCGCACCGAGTTAGGAGTCTACAATCCAATTGATGTGACGGTTGGGCCAGATGGCGCTTTGTACGTGATGGAGTGGAATACAGGTACGGTTTACCGCGTTACTTACACAGGCGCACCTATCTCCGAGGCCACGGCTGAAGCAACCGCAGAATCGACTACCGATGTGCAGACGAGTAGTAGCGACAGTCTTGTGTCACAAGGGGAAGCCATTTTCCGCAATGGTGTTAATGGCGCTCCACCCTGCATTACTTGCCATCTGTTGGATAAGGGCGCGGCAGGCGTAGGTCCTTCTTTGTTGGGGCTCAGCGAGGTCGCTGGTTCAAGAGTGGCGGGATTGAGTGCTGAAGATTATGTACGACAATCTATATTGCAGCCCAACGATTATCTGGTAGAAGGCTATATCGCGGGCGTGATGTATCAAGGCTACGCGGGTCAACTCCAAACAAGCGATGTGGATGCGCTGGTGGCTTATGTGCTGTCGCTCAAGAAATAGACGTAAGGTGCGAAAGAATCAAGCGCTCCAGAGCATCTAAAGAACACAGAAATTGACAATCCTTTACTTAATCCCACCAGCGATACCACTCTTTGCGGCGTGTGCCATACACACGACCAATTGGCCCCGGAGACATGTAATATAACCACACCCAAAAGATCGCCAGTAGGACAAAGCTGCCAATCGCACCGATGACCATACCCATAATGCCGCCCATCGTCACATCGCGCCCCGTCCGCTGGTGAATATAGGCGGTTCCAAATGAGCCAATTAACGCGCCAAATATTGACCACATCGCCAAGTACCACATGTGGAAATCCTTATCTCTTTTACACTGATAATTACAGCATACAATAATTCAGTAAGGTTTATGAAAAGGATTAATGAGTATCGTAAATTTCCTAAAGGATAACGTCGTTAGAAACCACACCGACCATGTTCTCATTCCCTTTTTAGCTCCACAGTTTATAATAGATGGTTCTTCGTTGACCGACAGCTCATTTTGATTCACTATTCAGGACAGTGCTGAAACCCATATGCAATTAACCGGACTTCTTGATCTTTTACGCGGCAGCAGTGTCTACCGTGATTTGCTCACCCGATTACAAGGTGAGACAGCCATGCCCGATTTAGCTGTGATCCGTGCCGCCCGCCCTTTCTTGCTGGCAGCACTGGCACAGGAATGGTCTGCGCCGATTATCTACATCACGGGGCGGGTTGACCGCGCCTATAATGTGTCCGAGCAGCTGCCCGTTTGGTTAGGCGAACGTCCAATTTATCGCTTTGCCGAACCAACTGCCCTGTTTTATGAACGTACCTCATGGGTTGAGAATGTGGTTCGAGGACGCATAGCCACACTCGCAGCCCTCACACCGCCAGAGGAAATTACTGCACCGAATGACTTCCTATCTACGGGCGTTCAACAGCCGATCATTATTACCTCGGCGCGCGCCATCATGCAGCGCACGATGCCTGTCAACCAGTTCCGCAAAGCAACCTTATTAATCAAGCCCGGTCAGCGCCATACACTCGATGTACTGCTGAATCGCTGGCTCAAACTCGGTTATGAACCGGCTAGTGTGGTGGTTGAGCCGGGAACATTTAGCAGGCGCGGGGGTGTGGTGGATATTTTCCCGCTGGCGGCTGACAAACCGATCCGCATTGATTTCTTCGATGATGAGATTGACAGCATCCGTATCTTTGATCCATCAACCCAGCGTTCGGCTGATAAGCTGGCTTATGTGGCTATTCCTCCGGCGCGTGAAGTGCTGCCCGAACAAACGCCACCGCTGGCGGCTCATCTTGCATCATATTTTTCCAGCTTGCCATCAGCAAGTGAAGATATGACCTCGTCGTATCGCGATGCCGAACCGCTAACGAACGGAGTGGCTTTCCCGTACCTCGAACACTATATCCCCTATATTTATCCACAGCCCGTCAGTCTATTGGACTATGCACCACAGGATGCGTTGATCGTGGTCGAGGATTGGGCCGAACTGCGCGATACGATTGCAGGCATTGAGGAAGGCGCGATCCGAACGCGTACCGAGCGCCTATCTGCTAACCAACTGGCTGCTGACCATCCACTGCCATACCTGACATGGGATGCGCTGGCAGAAGAATTCGAGAACCGCACCACTATTCATTTTGGCGCGATGTCCTATACCGATGACGACGAAGAGGAAGCACCCGAAGAATCATCTGAAGAGGCGATTAGCTTCCGCAACGTGTTCGCTCCGGAAGAACGCTTTGGTGGTCAGTTGAAGCCGCTGCTGGTTCGCCTGCGAAATGCTCAAAAGACAGGTGACTGTGCCGTTGTCGTCTCGCAGCAATCGGTGCGCGTAGCCGATTTGTGGCGCGAACAAGAAGGATTCGTGCCAACCGTCAAAGATGTTATTGATCCACCTAAACCCGGCACATTCTTACTCGTAGATGGGGCATTGGGCGAAGGTTGGAAGCTGCGTCTGCCCGGTATCGAAGTCCACTTATTAACCGATGCTGAAATCTTCGGCTGGAATCGGCCTGAACCACGCCGCCGCAAAACCGTAACCAAAGGTCGTCTGCCTGAATCCAGTTATGCCGATCTCAATCCCGGTGATTTTGTCGTGCATCAGGATTATGGTATCGGGCGCTTCGGTGGGATGCGCCGCCGCACGATTGAAGGCAACGAACGCGAATATCTGGTAATCGAATTTGCGGGTACGGATATGGTATTCGTCCCGATCCATCAGGCCGACCGCCTTACCCGCTATGTGGGGCCGGATGACCGTCCACCGAGCCTGAGCCGACTCGGTAAACCCGATTGGGCAAAGGTCACCAGTCAAGCACGGAAAGCCGTCGAGGACGAGGCCAAAGAACTACTGGAACTTTACGCCCAGCGCATTGCAACGCCGGGTTTTGCTTTCGCGCCGGATACCCCTTGGCAGCACGAACTGGAAGCATCCTTTCCCTACGTCGAAACTGATGATCAACTACGAGCAATCCGTGAGGTTAAAAGCGATATGGAACGTCAGGTTCCAATGGATCGGCTGATATGCGGCGAGGTCGGTTATGGTAAAACCGAAGTCGCGTTGCGGGCTGCCTTCAAAGCGGTCATGGGCGGCAAGCAAGTCGCTCTGCTTGTCCCAACAACAGTATTAGCCCAGCAGCATTATGAAAACTTCAGCCAACGGCTGCGGAACTTTCCGGTCAAAGTGGAGATGATTTCGCGCTTCCGCACCAAAGATGAACAGCGGGCGATCTTACCACTGGTGGCAAACGGCGAGATCGACATCATCATCGGCACGCACCGCATATTACAAGATGACGTGGTCTTCAACAATCTGGGCTTGGCGATTATTGATGAGGAACAGCGCTTTGGTGTAACCCACAAAGAGTCACTCAAGCGAATGCGGACAGAAGTGGATGTGCTGACTCTGACCGCGACACCTATTCCTCGCACCCTTTATATGAGCTTGACGGGTGTGCGTGACATTACCATGATCCAAACGCCGCCGGAAGAACGACTGCCAATTGTTACCCACGTTGGCCCGTTTGATGACCGTTTAGTGCGCCAAGCAATAGTGCGCGAAATGGAGCGCGGTGGGCAAGTCTTCTATGTCCATAATCGCATTAACACAATGGACTCGGTGCGCGAAAAACTGGAAGAAATCGTGCCGGAAGCCCGCGTGGTTGAAGGTCATGGGCAGATGGATGAACGCCTATTGGAAAAGGTCATGGGTGCGTTCGGGCGTGGCGAGTACGATATTCTGCTCTCAACCTCGATCATCGAAAACGGTATCGACATTCCAAACGCCAATACACTCATTGTGGATCGTGCCGATTGGTTCGGCATGTCGCAGCTTTACCAATTACGTGGGCGAGTGGGGCGCAGCGCTCAGCAGGCATTCACCTACTTCTTCCACCCCAGCAACAATCGGCTGACGGATGAAGCCCGTGTCCGTTTGGAGGCGCTTGCAGAATACACCGAACTGGGCGCAGGCTACCAGATTGCTATGCGTGACCTTGAACTGCGTGGTGCAGGTGACATCCTGAGTACCCGCCAAACCGGACATGTGGCGGCAATCGGATTACATTTCTACACGCAATTACTGACCCAAGCCGTTCAGCAGCTTAAGAGCAACATCGACCACGACGTTCAACCACCGATTGTTGTAAGCAATGTCACCATCGACTTACCTTTACCTGCCTATTTGCCCAACGACTGGATTAGCGAGATGGCGCTGCGGTTGCAAATTTACCGGCGCGTTGGAAGCCTGACCAGTATGGAAGATGTTGATATGATGCGCGACGAACTGCGCGACCGTTTTGGCACTCTCCCGCCTGCGGTAGATGGGTTGATGTACGGCATTGATGTCAAAATCTTAGCGCAAAAAGCTGGTGCGACGGGGGTTATCACCATTAACGATGTCATCCATATCAAGCTGCCTTATCTAGCGGAGGTCAACCGCGAAAAATTAGAGGCTGATCTCGGTAATGGAGTGCGCGTAACACGGACAGCCGTCATGGTTCAGACTGGTGATGAAACATGGCAGTTGCAACTGCTTGATGTACTCAGCAAATTGGCTGAAGGCGCTCATGCAGGAATCGGGTCGTAGCCACTACTCCGGCAAACGACCCATTACACCATATACACCCCGTACTAGACGGTGGAATCCATCGGAGGGCTTGCCAAACATCAACGGGCAAGCTCCCGCAATGACTGAAATATTATGTTCACGGCAGTAGGAAACGGCTGTTTCGGAAACGCTGCTGCCGGGGCCATGTACCCCACCATGCATCCACACGCGGGAAACACCTGCCTCGACGCAATCCTTGACTACTGCATCCGTCGCTTCAGCGCGGGTAACAATCACGACACCATCGACGTGACCGGGAATATCTTTCAAATGCTTATAGCAAGTAACTCCCTCAACCGTTTCGGCATTCGGGTTTACAGGAAACACTTCGTAACCAGAGTCTCGAAATCGTCTGTAAATTGCATTCGCGGTGTTGTTTGGATTCTTGTGCGAAACACCTGCAATCGCAATCCGTTTTTGTGATAGAAAATCATCGACTTTTGTCTTTAAAGTGGTAGCCATTATTTCTCTCCGCAAATGATCAGTCAAGACATTTGACCTCACTTTACATGCGGCGAATTTTAGGGAGTAGTAATGGCTGTAATCAGTCCGAGATTACACTCATCCCTTTTAGTCCAGATAAGTATTTCAAACGATATTAATGGGATTCTCTTTTTATATCCACAAACGTACCGCCGGTAATGGTTTCCAACTGCTCTAGCGTCACACCAAAAATGGTGTTACTTGCACCACCAGCCGGATAAATCTGTTGATAGCGTTTCAATGAGTCATCAAGATATACGGCACGCGGCTGTGTTCGATGTCCCAAAGGCGGCACACCACCCGGCGCGTAGCCAATAAGGTTTATACACTGCTCCGGCGTGGCAAACTTCACCTGTTTACGGGAAACACCCAACAGCACTGCGATCTTGCGGTCATCGACGCGCTGATCACCGCTGGCAATAACCACGACTGGCTTATCATCCACAATGAAGCAAATACTCTTGGCAATTTGCCCCAGTTCGCAGCCAATTTCATCCGCAGCCAATTGCGACGTTGCCGTTGAATTTTCAAAATAGCGTATGTGAATATCTAAATTAAATTTATCGAGAGCCATTTGGACATCTTCAGGAGTTAAAGTTTCCATTGTATTCTCACCTAGAAAGATACGTTAGATCCTAGCAATGTTAAGAGATTTACGAAACAACAGGCTAATGTTAAGAGTTTTGCAATGAATCATGAATTCTTTTACACTTGGCTCACAATTGACCTAAGAGAATCAAAAGATGACTACCTCTCCAATTTACCGCGTTCAAATCAATCAAGCCACTCTTGAACTCATACAGGGTGATATAACTCAGCAAACGACAGATGCGATTGTCAACGCTGCTAATTCGTCCTTATTAGGAGGGGGTGGAGTTGATGGAGCGATTCATCGTGTGGCGGGGTCTGAATTGCTTGCCGAGACACGCACACTAGGGGGTTGCAAAACGGGTGATGCGAAGATAACAGGCGGCTACAAACTAAAGGCCAAATTCGTCATTCACGCTGTAGGCCCTATTTATCAAAGAAATGATGCGCATGTGCCAGAGCAGCTTGCCAGTGCTTACCATCGCAGCATGGAGTTAGCCGAAGCCAATGGCATCCGAACCATTTCGTTTCCGTCAATCAGCACGGGTGCTTATGGTTATCCGGTTGAAGAAGCTGCCCCGATTGCGTTGAAAACCGTCATCGAATATGTTATTCAACATGATCATTTTGAGCGCATCATATTCGTTCTTTTTAATCAACAGATCGCTGAAACTTATGCCCATGCACTTACACAACTGGCACAGCTTAATCCGAATGGCATAAAATCGGTATAAAAACAAGGCAGCTATTAGAAGCTGCCAGTTTTTGCAATCTTTAGGGTTTTGTCTCTATTCGGTTGGCAAGGCTTGCAAGTTCGCCAGAACACTCTGGAAGCCCTTGAAATCCCCGGCAGAAACTGACTTTCGGATACGTGTATCCACTTGATCTGCACTCGCCATAACCTGTTCGCGATGACTGTTGCCTTTGCTGGTCAGGTAAATCCGAACAGCACGACGATCTGAAGAATCGGGACGACGCTCAATCATATCCTTATTCTGGAGTTTATCCAAAATAGGTGTGAATGAAGTGGCTGCCCGACCGACTGCACGCGCGAGTTCGGAAGCATGTTGTCCATCCTGCTCATACAGTGAACGCAAGATATACCATTCAATTACTGTTAAACCCAACGGTTCGATCACCTGACCATAAACTTGGTCAAGATTTCGAAGTGCAATATCAAGATTGCACCATATTGATCCAGCAAACCGTAAGGATTGATTTTTCGTATCGCTCATTAGTACCTCGGTCTCATTTCCTTCTACTAGTGGCAAAATAGTCGCCATAAATAATAAGCTATTGTTCCAAAGAAAGGGAAAGCAAAAGATCACCGAAACCCAATTGGTCGCCAGAGGTCAGCATGTAGGGGATATCAGGTTTTAGGCGTTTACCATTTAGGAATGTGCCGTTTATGGATGCGAGGTCTACTAGATGGAGCTTTTCCTGATAGCGAACCAGAGCAGCATGGCGACGCGAAACCCCTTTTTCAAGGGCTTTGAATTCCGCCAAGTCAATATCTGTAATGAAACTGCTGCGGCTGTCGGAACGTCCTAGCACAAAACCATCAGTGGTCAACAAGGAGACTTGCACACTTTGGAGGGTATTATCTGTTGCCTGAAGAAGTAATCTGCTTTCCATTCTCACCTAACGATTTACCATGTTAACTGCGACGTGTAGAATTATGCGGCTAGCTAATTTTTATAAATACTATAAAACAAATATTACCACGATCCACTAGCCAGTAAGAATTAAGCTAAGCAACGATATTATTGACTAAGTATGCCATAAACTACCAGAACTTCCATATCCATTAATACCAATTGAAATACAATTTGATTATTGTCATATTCTCCACAAGTACTCAAACGATTAAATCCTTGGTAAACAGCTTCAAACTCAATTTTCACTTGACTTTTCTTACAACATCCGTTACATACCCTGATCTTATGTAACTATTTATATGATACCACTCTTATCGTAAAAATGATACATTTTAGTATTAATGCGAGGTAGTCAATGAGTTCTGTAGTATATTGCGTAATAGCTGGGGACGTTCTTCAAGTCACTATTCAGGTATAAAATGCACACCTAAACCATTTAGATTAAAAATTGTACAGAAAAAGATTTTTGTACAATATTACTACATGGATTACTTTGAAGTGTCATAATTATGTTAGCATTTTAATCAGCAAGACTCAAAATTATAAATTCAGATTATGCTAAATGGCTCGATAGTCGATTAAGCTAATATGAGAATATAGAAAGCTGTGAAAATTTCAAATTTAGTTTATTTTATTTTTTTGTAATGCGGTTTGAAATATTGGAGGGTCGCCATGACGCGTTTTCTAAGTGATCTGTAGGCGCAAAACTTAATAAAGTGTTCCCCTTGGCTTCTTTTAAGTAATAAACCATATATTCTTGATTCGCTTGAATTCGCTTATCGGGGGCGAGGCTGTGTTTAAAACTTGTCAATACGCCATATGCATCAGTGAGGATAATCGGCTTCCAAAACAGCCATGTTGAAGGCAGCTTCTCAGGCGCACGAAATACGCCAAAATGCAGTTGCACGCGAGAATATCGGCGAGAACGCATGAACAGCATGAAAACACCGACCAGCAGCGCCCCTACCCCGATCATCCACAACCCGCCCCAAAAGAGGGTTATCAAAAAACTCCGCAGTAAAATGATTACGGGAACCATCAGAAGCATTACGGTTACTACTGGCTCCATAACCACTTCGCGCCGTTGTTCATTGTGAAGCTTGCCTAGCCGATTGGCTAGCAGTCGCTCACGCATTTGAGGGGAAACTCGAGTATCAATTACAACATTCATAACTTTGGATATTAGCTTCCGCTGGATAGTTATTCAAGTGCCGTCACTGTAACCCGACCACCGAGTTGCAGCACCAAGACACTTGCCACAATAAAAGCGCCACCGATCAATTGTACGGGCAGCATCTCCTCACCTAAGAATATACGTGCAAAGACCAATGTTAAGATTGGTTCGACTGTTCCAATAATAGATGCTCTCGCAGCGCCTACTTTTTGGATGCCCATTGTCAGGAAGAATCCACCTACTACAGTACTAACCGTCGCAATAGCCAGTATCCTCAGCCATAGTTCGACACCGTTCGGCTGGTGGGCGGCTAATATCGGCATTGAGAATGTAATCTCGCCAAGGTGAGTCCAAAAATCACCCGGCATTTGCAGCGCCCGAAACGGAATTAAAACCAGCAAAATTAATAATGCGCCTGTGGTTGACCACGCACTGGCAGCCCCTAGCGCGGTATGCCCTTTTAGCCAGCGTCCACTCAAGATAAAGTAAACAGCGACGACGAACGCGCAAAACAAGGCCAGCAGCACACCAACCAGCGTATCATTACCCACTCCCTGCCCGAAGTCGGGTACAGTCAATACAATCCCGATGGTTGTCAGCACCAACGCGCCCCAGCCCGCCGCTGGCAAGCGCTCACCCATCAAGGCCGAAAGGACGGCGACAATTGAAGGGTAGGTATAAAATAGTACGACAAAAGTACCTGCCGGAATGCGCTCAAAACCCCAAAAAGTGGCTACGGCTGCTATAGCTAACAGCGTTCCCATTCCCAACAGTCGCAATCGGGGAAGTGGCTTATCACCGGCTGGCAACCGTAATACACGTACCATCAACCAGAACAACGGCGCAGCCAGTGCGAAGCGCCATGTCGCAATATCCAGAGAATTGAGCCCAGCGACCTGCAACGCCTTAATAAATACAGGCAGCATCGAATATCCGGTTACGGATGCCAGAACTAATAACATACCATCGCGTTGATTACGGCTGATATTCATCGGTGTTCTCAACCCGTCACCGATGGCAAATTGTCTAATATGGGGTCATCTGATGGTTTCTCGCGTCCCAATTGGAGGAGTACAACGCTGGCTAGAATAAACACTGCACCCACCAATTGTACCCATTGCAGGTTTTCGTAGCGGATAATAACTGCCCACACCAAAGTTAGTACGGGTTCAATCATGCTGACAATAGCCGCACGAGGCGCTCCTAAGCGATGCATTCCAGCATAAAAGGCAAAGATGGGAATGACGGTGCTAATGATCACCAACCCCAGAAAACCCGCCCAAACACTCAGGTTAGGGGGTATGGAGGTTGAGCCGCCTTGCAACGCTCTTACGACCACCACAATCGCAGCAAAGATGAGCGAGCCACTGATGCTCCATGCACTGGCGGTTGAGAGGTCAGTTACACCTTTTACCGTGCGATTGCTCAACAAGATGTAAACCGCATAAGTGGCAGCGTTTGCCAGCACCAGCAGCACACCGATTGGATCGACACCGCTAAAGCCCTGAAACAAATTGGGAACGGTCAGTACCACGCCGACCAAGGTTAATCCTAATGCCAGCCAAGCGCGACCCGATAAGCGCTCTCCAAACAGGATTGCGCCGATTGCTACCAGCGCAGGATAGGTATAGATGAGTACGGTATACAATGATACAGGAACCCGTTCCACACCGAAGAATGCAATCATGGCGACAAAGCCGAACAGGAAACCCATGCCAAGCAACCGCCCACGCGGCATATAACCCGTTTTTGCAACCGATTGTCCACGCCGCATCCAACCCATTGCCAACCATGTAATCGGCACAGCTAGCACAAAGCGCCACACCACAATGTCTAGCGGATTGAAGGTACTGTTGTCGTAAATAAATTTGGTGAAAATAGCAAAAAATGAATACCCTGCTGCCGAGATAAGGATGAGCAGTAGGCCATCACGTTGGGTACGGGTCATAAAGTTCCTAAGTGGTTGATCTCATAAGTAAGAATAGTCATCTTAAAGTCCGTTATAGATAAGGGGTTGTATTAGACAGCATCAAATGTTCAAAATGTTGCGAATAATGCAGCAGTTACTGCATTTACTGCACCAATTGCAGTATTCCCGCTGAAATAGCAGGCGGATGTGAGGGAGTGAGGCGCTGAATTGACATTTTGTGGCGGCGGACGGCGCGGCTGATGCCACTGAAATGACACAATTTCAGCGGGAAGGTCGGCTACTGCCACCGCTGTGCAATTTGTGTCTGCCGCCGCCATCTTGGCTATTGTTCTAAGCATCATTTGGCGGACAGGGAATGATATACGACGTTCTCCAAACCAGTTTTCATTTTAGAACAAAAGTTCACAAAGGTCAATCGAAATAGGTTCGAGTTTTCTAACCTTAAACGATTTGCTGTGTGAAAGATGAGCCACCAATAATTAACAAAAAGGGCGAAGTTATCGTCCGCCCTTCACATCAAACAACGATCACCGCAATTATTTTAATACGGTTGCTGCTATGGTCAGATTATCCGTCAGGTTGGTCGCAAGGAACGGCAGGATGCCCATGATAATCGTGCCTGCGAAAGCGATATAAATCGCCCAATTGACGTACTCGGTAGCACCTTCGGCCTTATCACCCTCACCATCACGCAGATACATGTTAACGATGATGCGGATATAGTAGAATGCGCTCACCACACTCGTCAGCACGCCGATGACCGCCAAAGGAATGAGGTTGGCTTCCAGCGCCGCACGGAACACATACCACTTGCCTATGAAACCCGCTGTTAAGGGAATACCCGTCAAGCTGAGCATGAAGACCGCCATCATGAAGGCCAGCGCCGGACGGCTCTTGGACAATCCCACGAAGTCTTCAAGGGATGTACCGCTGCCATCATCTTTTTCAATCGCCATCGCGACACCGAACGCGCCGAGATTGGTAAACATGTAAGCGATCAAGTACAACAACGCCGCGCGGATGGCCTCTAAGCCTAGTCCAGCACTACCAGCAGATGCTACAGCCATCATAATGTAGCCTGCGTGGGCAATCGACGAGTAGGCCAGCATACGCTTGATATTGGTCTGTGAGATCGCCACGAAATTACCGAGGATCAAGGTAGCCGCCGCTACCAACCAGAATGTCTGCTGCCATGCGGCGGTTGTATCGCCACTCTTCAAGACGAAGGTCGGCAGCGCGATGGTGACAATCCGCAGCAGTGCAGCGAAACCACCGATCTTCGCACCGACGCTCATGAAAGCAGTCACCGGTGTCGGTGCGCCTTCGTAAACATCCGGTGTCCACATATGGAAAGGAACAACCGCCACCTTAAAGCCTAAGCCCACTAAGATGAGGCCGGAACCGAGTAATAACAGGAAAGCGCCCGAACCGCCTGTCGCAACGATATTTTGGACGCTGGCGAAAATAACGGTCAGGGTGGTTGATCCGGTCGCACCAAACACCAGAGCCGCACCATACACGAAGAACGCGCTGGCAAAAGCACCGAGAATGAAATACTTCATACCACTTTCTTCCGAGCGCACATCCGGCACACGGAAAGCAGCCAGTACATACAATGGAATGCTCAGCAATTCCAGTGACACAAAGATCGTCACCAGATCATTAGCGCTTGCCATAAACATCATACCGCTCAAGCTAAACAAGATCAGCGCATAAAACTCACCGCGCTCGATACCAGTTCGTTTGAGATAGTCGATGCTCATGAGAATGCTGATGAAGCCTGTAACCAGAATGACCACGTTGGCAATACTGGTGAAACCGTCCGCCGCGAACATGCCCAGAAAGGCTGTTCCTGTTTCATTGAAGGTAAAGAGATTCACCACAAAGCTCAGAACAACGATGCCCAACGCCAAAAATGCGGTCACAACTTTACGGTCTCGTGGAATAAACAGCACATCCACCAGCAGCAGCAAACATGCACCTATCGCAAGCACCACACCCGGCGCAGCCATCCACATGTTTAAGTCAGCAAAACTCGGAACTGAAAACATAATCTACCCCTAAAAAGTTGAGGCTCTTGAATAGAAGGGCGGATCACTGACCCACCCCAACCTCTACATATTATTAGCGCAGTACGGTGCTGGCTGCGCTGTTGATGTTCTGTGCCATCTGAGTAACCGTCGGCCCCATCGAGTCGAAGAACGTCTTGGGCTGAACACCAATCCAGATGATGACCACAATTACGGCTACCAAGACCGTTGTTTCCTGCCAGCGTAAACCTTCAAGATGGTTATTTTCTTCATGGGTAACGTCACCCATAAATACCTTCTGATACATATAGAGTATGTAAACTGCTGAAAGGATGACACCCAAGGTCGCAAATAAGGTGAAGAAGAAGCCGAGTGTTGGGCTGCCAAGCGATCCCATCAAAATGGTGAACTCGCCGACGAAACCGTTCAAACCGGGCAAGCCCATACTGCTGAGGGCAATAAGGAGACTTAGACCCCCAAATACCGGAAGCACCTTCCAAATACCACCATAAGCAGCAATATCTTTGGTATGACGGCGCTCATATAAGACACCAACGAACAAGAACATGCCACCTGTGCTGATACCATGATTGACCATTTGCAGGATAGCGCCCTGAATGCCGATGGTGTTGAGGGCGAAGATGCCCAAAATCACGAAACCCATATGGCTAATGGATGAATAGGCAACCAACTTTTTCACGTCGGTTTGGGCGTAAGTCACCCACGCGCCGTAGATGATACCAATGACGGCGAGTGTCGCCACAAAAGGAGCCCAAGCATGAGCCGCCTGCGGGAACAGGGGTAAGCAGAAGCGGATAATACCATAAGCACCCAGCTTTAGCAGCACACCGGCTAGAACGACCGAGCCAGCCGTCGGTGACTGAACGTGCGCGTCCGGCAGCCAACTATGGAACGGCCAAATCGGCACTTTAATCGCGAAGGCGATCAAGAAGCCGAGGAATAAGAAAGACTGTGTGCTGAACACCCCAGCAAATGGGAAGACCAGCTTACCCGTCTGGATGAGTTCCATAATTGCTGGCAGCGAGAATGTTCCGGCGTTGATGCCTACATAGAGGATTGCCAGCAGCATCAAGATCGAGCCAGCCATCGTGTACAGGAAGAACTTGACGGCGGCGTAAATGCGGCGTTCCGCACCCCAGATGCCGATCAAGAAGTACATCGGAACCAGAGTCACTTCCCAGAAGATGTAGAACATGAACAGGTCTTGTGCCATGAACACGCCCAACATGGCGAATTCCAGCAGCAGCATGAATATGTAATACAGGCGTTCACGTCCACGTTCATGAATGACGTGTGCAGTGAACGAGCTGAGAATCGCAATCGGCATAATGAAGGTTGTCAGCACGATCAGGAGGATGCTGATGCCATCCACACCAATCGAGAAGCTGATGCCGATGCTCGGTATCCACTCGATCTGCTGTGCAAATTGCAAACCGGGATTGGAGGCGTTGAAGGTCGCCCACATCACCAGCGATGCGATAAATGCCGCCCCGCTGAAGCCGAGTGCCATCCATTTAAAATTCTCATTGCCATGTCCATCTGCACCCTGCTCACGCATGAGTAACAGTGGGATGATCCCGATCAGTGGGAGAAATAACACCACTGTCGAGAGCGAAATCGCGGAACTTACCATAAGTACGCTCTCCTCAAAATCCGGTTGCGTTCATCACTGAACCGCACGAAAGCCATTAAAACTAACCTACCGCTGTAGGGCAGGGAGTATCAAAATCACGATGACCAGCACCACACCCAGCAAAACGCTGACCGCATAAGTGCGAACATAACCTGTTTGTACGACACGCATCCGGTTACTAATCCACTTCACGACGCTACCCACATCATTCACTAAACCGTCGATGATGCCCAAATCAACCGGTTTCGCCAAGATTTGTGAAATACCCACGAAACCTTTGCCAATGACGGTATCGTGGAAATAATCATGCCAGAAGCGCCAGTCCACTGTATTCGCCAAGAACTGCGACATCTTGTTGAAGGGATTCTCGATAAACCGGAAGTAATTCTCGTCCCAGTGGAGTTTGGCATTCGCCATCCCGAAGATGGTCGCGCCACCCGATGGGATACGGTCAATCAACGGGTCGTGGTCTGCAACATGCGAAGACTTGCCCTGTCCATATATCGACCGTGCTGCGAAGATCGCCGCAATCGCCAGACCCAAAGCCACAAGCGCGATACCCGGTTGGAAGGGGGCGGCATGGGCATGGACAATGCTATGCTCCAGCCATTCAGTGAAGTTATGAGCGGTGAAAATATTCTCCAGCCCCAACACGTTCGACGGCGTATTAATAAATCCACCGAAGATACTCAGTATTGCCAGCACGATCAACGGGAAGGTCATCGAGAAGACGCTTTCCGGTGCGTGGTCAGCCGCTTCGCTACGTGCAGAGCCGAAGAATACCATTTCAATCTGCCGCCACATGTAGAAAGCCGTGAGACCTGCTGCCACCAACAAGAGAACGAACGCGATAAAGCCGCCGGCTGAACTGAGGAAGGAACCGCCTTCAAAACCCTTCAGCCATGAGTCCGCTAGAATTTCGTCTTTTGACCAGAAGCCAGCCAGTGGGAAGATACCAGCCAGTGCCAGTGTACCAATCACATATGTGATAAAGGTGATGGGCATCTTACGTGCCAAGCCACCCATGTTGCGCATGTCTTGTGGATCAAACGGGTGATCGTCGTGATGTTCTTCACCGTGGGCATCACCATGAGCATCGTAGGCATCATGTCCATGTGCGTCATGAGCGCGTTCGTGCGCCAAATGATGACCGTGTTCTACGCCATGAATGACTGAACCACTGCCCAAGAACAGGAGCGCCTTGAAGAAGGCATGTGTCACCAGATGGAACATTGCTGCGCCGTATGCGCCGACACCGACCGCCGCCACCATGAAACCCAGTTGGCTAACGGTACTGTAGGCCAGCACTTTCTTAATATCCCACTGCCCTAGCGCAATATAACCCGCCATAATCGCGGTTGTCGCGCCGATGATGGCGACAATGAAGGATGTTAATTCAGCGTTGAAGAAAAATACGTTGCTGCGGCACATCATATACACGCCCGCAGTGACCATCGTCGCGGCGTGGATCAGTGCGCTCACAGGGGTTGGGCCTGCCATCGCGTCCGGCAGCCAGACAAACAGCGGAATTTGCGCGGATTTACCGGTCGCACCCAAGAGCATGAATAAGGTGATGATGACCAGTACCGTATCAATTGGAAGTGAGAAGGAGCCGAAGCTCACTTGATGATTTTCTTTCACCATACGCTCGGCTTGTCCGAACACGCCGAGTTGTGCGGTGGGGATATGTTCGTTATCCGTGAACACTGGCCCAGCAATTTCTGGAGTCCCGTGTCCTTCAGTGGTAGTGGCAGCTTCACCCTCAGCCGGAGCCGCTGCATGTTCGCCTTCTGCGGGAGCCGCTTCGTGTCCACCTTCGCTCACTGCGGAGGCTGTTTCGTGTCCGGTCAACTCGGCATTGGTAATTTCGCCGGGGCGATAATAATCCAGTGTGCCGAATGTCCAGAACATCAAGAACACCGCCATCAAAACACCAAAATCACCCACGCGATTAGCAATCATGGCCTTACGCGCGGCATTAGAGTTCTTCCAACCCACACCATTGGGACGGTCGAACCAGAAACCGATCAGCAGGAATGAGCATAAGCCCACGCCTTCCCAACCGACAAACATCATCAAGAAGTTGTTGCCCGTCACGAGGATGAGCATGAAAAACAAGAACAGGTTCAAGTAAGTGAAGAAGCGGGTGAAACGAGCGTCGCCGTGCATGTAACCGGCTGAATAGATGTGGATGAGCGAACCGACACCGGTCACCACCAACATCATGGTTACGCTGAGGGTATCGACCCGCAGTTGCCACGGAATACTGACGTTCGCCGAACCGATCTGTATCCAGCCGTCTAAAAATGGCGGATTCACCACCGCTGATTCATAACCACTGCCGCGCAGGTAAGTCCACAACAGCACCGCTACACCGAACGACAACATTGCCGCCGTGGTGCCGAGGATGCTGGACAGACGTTCGCCCAAACGTGGCCCCACAAATAGGTTCAGGACAAACCCGATCAGCGGGATAAAAAGAATGAGTGTCACTAATGACGGGTAATTTTCCATAATGCCCCTCTGTATCGAGCAGACTTCACACCGTTTGCTTTATCGAGTTGTTTTTCACTCAGTATTCAGCATTCAGTACTCGGTACTACTCTGCCTACCCTTCCATCTGGTGCAATTCGTCGACGTTAATACTATTCTTACTGTGGAAGATCGCCACGATTAGCGCCAACCCCACTGCTACCTCTGCTGCTGCCACCGCAATCACGAAGAACACGAACAGGTGGCCTTCCATCTGGTTCCACTGTTTGGCAAACGCCACCAACGCTAAATTGGAAGCGTTCAACATCAGTTCAACCGACATAAACAGCAGGATCGCGTTGCGGCGTAATAACACGCCCATCGCTCCCAGAATGAATAACACTGCGCTCAAAATGACAAAATCGGTTGTATGAAGCATTCTTCACTCGCTCCTGAAATCACGCTGATTCTGGACGGACACGTTATCACGCGTCGCTACATTAATCACCCGCTGGCTCGGTCTGTTGTGCTGGCAAAAGCGGCACTGCTTCGCCCCCTACGTCTTGCCCGATCTGATCACCGATGACGTTGGTCAAGGGCTTCATCACCTTACGCCGGACATCGCGGCGGCGTGGCTGGAAACCTTCTTTATGGGTCAGGGCAATCGCACCGACCATCGCAGCAAGCAGTAGAATAGCAATGAGTTGGAACGGCAGCATGTACTTGCTGAACAGCAAATTACCAATCGCCTGTGGGCTGCCAAAGGCTTCGACAGCTTTATCCACCAACGGGATAGCCACGTTACGTGTGCCGCCGCCGAGTAGTGTTTCCGTACCAATAACAAGGAGTTGAGATGTATCGCGTTTGACACTGTAGACTTCTGCGTTATCCAGTGTTGCCACACGCGGTAGTTTGCTCAGGTCTTTTTGGTTATCGTCCACACCTGTGAATACCCACGAGCGCATGGACGCATCTTCACTTAGCAAGGGGAGTTCAACCAGTGATCCCGGTTGAATGTTACTCTGCACGATACGGTCATCGCGCAGGTCGAGTTTTGTTTCGTTATTGTCAGATGATGAGCCGAAATCAACCAGATTAACGGGTTGGCTGTAACCATTGAAAACGGCTAACCGAGCCGTGCGTGCGTCAACCGACTCCAGATTGCTCTGAACAAGGCTCATATTCGGCGCGGTGGCTTCTGCCCCACCGTAGGTCACTACGGTATAAACATTGGCCTGACGGTTGGTATCACCGGAGAGATTGACGGTCAATGTTTGAGCAGCCGTCGATGTTCCGGCAGGATTGACGGTAACAGTATATTCGCCAGCGGCAAGCGGTATAAAATTCGTCGCTTTACCGAAGCCGATATTACTGGCGACCTGTTGATCGTTTACATACACATCAACGATCCCAACATAAGGAGCCGCATTCACTACACGCAACTCCGGCGCACGTGTCACTGATGTATTCAAGTCGATCTTACCGCTGATAATCGAGAAGAAGGCTACGACCGCAAAGGCTACTGCCAATGCTGTACCAACGATTTCCAACCAACGGAAACGGCGCACAGGTGAACTGAGCTTTTCCGCCCCCAACAGCATGATCACGAACAAGAACAGCACCATAATCGCCCCGGCGTATACGGCGATTTGGATCATCGCAAGGAATGGTGCGTCCAGCATCAGATACAACAATGCGACACAGGCGAAGTTCACAATGAGGAACAAGGCGCTGTGTACCGCATTTTCGCTGAGCAGCATTGCGACTGCCGCAAATACCGCTACAAGCATCACAATAATAAACAGTGCTTCCATATATCATTCCCACTATTTGGATGCCAACTGCCAACGTTTGTGCAGTTTAGCGCAAACTACGTCAGACTTCAAATCTCAAAACACATAATTAGGGGCGGATTTTAAGCCCGCCCCTGCT
>JBBQLX010000015.1:0-64806 GCA_038328375.1 Aggregatilineales bacterium
GATTGATAACGATAACAGCAGCATTTCGCAGCAGTTTTTGGCGGATGTGCGGGCGGCAAATAACGCGTTAGTGTTGTGCCCGATGGATAACGATAAGGATGATTTTTGTCGGTTAGGTGAGAGTAAGACATTGGATGAGGCGGGTTCGCTCAAGCGCGTGATCAACAATGATACGCTGGCGCTGATCGTGATCCCGGCAGGATTCGGGGCGGCGGTGCAAGCGGGAGAGGCGACCTCCGTTACCTACAAGTCAAATGACAACGTGAGTGCATCAACCTACATTTTGCAGGCGGTGCAAGCCGCTGCCGGAAAAATGGGTGTGGCACAGGTAGCGGCTGTTATTGGTTCAACGATAGTGAATGATGTGCCGGGAGTAACGTTCAAGGATGACGCAGACAAGCAGGCTTTCCGGCAGGATATTTATAAGCAGGCATCCGAATCCGTGAGCAAAAGCCCTGTGACGATAACTTATACCCTGAGCGAATCCAAAGGCGATGAGCAGGTGAGCGGTACACAGGCAGGTTTTGGTCAGTCGATACCCGGTATGGGCAGCATGTTTGTGATGTTTACTGTGTTTAGTTCGCTGTACGTGCTGATTCGCGAGAAAGTGAACTGGACGATACAACGGTTAGTGATGATGCCGCTGAGTCGTGGACAGATTCTCGGTGGCAAGATTTTGATGTGGTTCATCGTCGGGATGATCCAATATGGGGTAGTGTTCATCATTGGTATCTTGGTGGGCGTGAATTTTGGTCATGATTTGCTAGCGCTGCTACTGGTGATGGTGATCTATACACTGAGTATCACGGCGTTTAGTTTTGCGATTTCGACCTTGTTGAAGACCGAAGCACAGGCAAACAGCATCAGTTTGCTGCTGTCGTTGATGTTGGCTTCGCTCGGCGGGGCGTGGTGGTCACTGGATATTGTACCGCCTGTGATGCGGATTGTGGGGCATTTGTCGCCTGTTGCATGGGCGATGGATAGCTATCGTAGTTTGCTGTTTGAGAATGGCACACTCATGACCATTTTGCCGAATGTCGCGATTTTAGCGGTGTTCACGGCGGCCTGCTTTGCCTTCGCAGTGTGGCGGTTTAGGTACGAGTAAGAAGTTGGAAGAGACAAGTTTCAAGTAGGGAAGAAGGGCGGCTGATGAGGCTGCCCTTTTATGATTCAAATGCCAGTATTTGTGTTACGGGAATCCCGCGGTTATGATGGATGTGTTGCCCATAAACCATTTCAAAGTTATTTAGTGAGCTTATTTGAATGCCCGACATTGAGATTCCCCTTAACCGAATCATTAATGGTGATTGTGTTGCTGAATTGCACCAGTTACCAGCGTCGAGTGCTGATCTGGTGTTTGCTGATCCGCCGTATAATTTACAACTCAAGCGTGCGCTGTGGCGACCGAATATGACCACCGTAGATGCGGTGAATGACAAATGGGATCAATTCGAAAGTTTTGAAGCCTATGATGATTTCACACATAATTGGTTGAGTGAATGCCACCGTGTGCTAAAGGATGATGGCAGCATATGGGTGATTGGCAGCTACCATAATATTTTCCGTGTTGGCAAAATCATGATGGATCTGGGTTACTGGATACTCAATGATATTGTGTGGGTCAAAACCAACCCCATGCCTAACTTTAGAGGTGTGCGTTTTACGAATGCCCACGAGACGTTGATCTGGGCGAAGAAAACCGAAAAGTCGCGGAATTATTTCAACTATCATTATATGAAGAAGATGAATGGTGGTAAGCAAATGCGAAGTGATTGGGAAATCGCGATTTGTTCGGGTAAAGAGCGCATTCGGATTAATGGCGAGAAAGCGCATTCCACCCAAAAGCCCGAATTGTTACTTGAGCGTGTTATTTTATCATCATCGCGTCCCGGTGACATCGTGCTTGATCCGTTTTTTGGAACGGGGACGACGGGCGCAGTTGCGAAACGATTAGGCCGAGACTGGATTGGCATCGAGCGCGATGAAAAATATATTCGGGTGGCAACGGCGCGGATCGCTGATATCTCGTTGGAACCTCAGCCGAAGCAGGTTGAACCGAAACGCAGTTTGCGACGGATTCCGTTTGTAACCTTGCTGCAAACCGGAATGCTGGCAGAAGGCGACACCTTATATTTTCGACATGACCGCCAGAATCCAGCGCGTATTACAGCGACGGGTAAACTTCAATACGCGGATTCAGTGGGTTCAATCCATAAGGTGGCGCGTGACATACAAGGTGGTCCCTGTAACGGCTGGGAACATTGGTATTACGAGGACGAACGCGGTGCGCTGGTGGTGATTGACCGGCTGCGCGAACAAATCCGCGCACAGGAGGCGAGTGCTACATAAGAATCGCGGAGGGCGGAACATGTTTACTCTAGATCTGCGTCAGTTATGCATAATCTCTGAGTTTTAACCTATCCAAAAGTTTGGAAACTCGAACCGATTTCGATTGACTTTAATGAACTTTTGTTCTAAAATTAAAGCTGGAATAGAAGCATTTTGAGGAACGCTGATGTCAGCCTATGTCGATTATCTGCCTCTAAAAATGAGAGCGAATTCAGCAGCGGCAGACACAAATTGCACGGCGGCGGGACGCTCGGCTAATGCCACCGCAATTGTGCCATTTCAGCGACTTTGAGCGAGTCTTCCGCCGACCCGAAATGCTGATTTGGCGGTTTCTCCCTTGCTTGCCGCCGTGCAATTCAGCGGAAGTATTGCAATTTATGCAATTTTTGAATCAATAAATGCAATTTGTGACGATTACGAGCCGGATTTAGCTTTATAACGCTATTATTTAGCCACCGATTTGACGTTGAAACCACGCCACAATCAGATCAATCAGATCAGGACGATTGCTAATGATGTCAGTTCCACGTCCGGCGCTGGCAAAAGGCTGCATCAATACCTCGCCGCGATTGAGCGGTTGAAGGGCTTGGATGGCTGGATAAGAAATATTGTCATCCTGACTGGCAACCATGAGGATGGTACGCGGGCTGAACGCACCCATTGCCTGCTGCATCGCGGGGCTATCCGATGGGCTAAGTAGTACGGCAGTATCACAGAGCTTATCGACCGAGCAGCCGATGAGGGTGGTATCCGCACCGTCTAAAGCACCGATCACGCCTAAACGTGCCGGATCAGCATCGCCGCTGGTCAGAGCTTGGAGCATGACTGTGAAATCGGCCTGCGCGTTGGTTTGACGCAGGGGCATCACCAACACCGTAAAATTGGCATCAAAGATGCGGAAGGGTAAATCCCCCCACGCATTCACATCTGGCCCGACAATTAATACACCGGGATGACGAATACCATCATTTTTTTGATAGAACACACCGTTGATTAACGTGCCATCCTGCGAGGTGATGACAACCGGTTGACCAAAACTGTTGGCGGCGGGTGTGCCGATGAACGCGGGCGGCACAACACTATCCGGTGCGAGGGCGGCTACCGTCGCGTTACCGGTTGCAACCACCTCATCAAAGGATATGTTGGTGGGCTGCACCACATTTAGGCTAGGGCTGGCTTCGATGGTTGGGCCGCTGAGAAGCATGGTGGGCGTGAGGGTTGGCGGTGGAAGAAGGGTGTCGCAGGCAGCGAAGAAACTGCAAGTTACAAGTAGCAAGCGGAACCCCCACCCCGACCCTCCCCCGCAAGCGAGGGAGGGAGTAAATAAGATTGCGCGAATAATATTTTTTAGTGACGGCAAATGCATTTATCCTGTTACTTCAATTTTCGGTGGTGGGACGGGCAAATACGATCAAGCGCTCACAACCGTCTTCATAAGGATCGAGTTCGGGAGTGCCGTAGACCGATTCGACAGTAAAGCCACTTAACTGTAAGAGCAACCGGATTTCACTGTAGAAGAAGTAGCGAAACGTGACTGGCGCGACAGTGCGTTTGACTGTGCCATCACCGCCGACTTCATCATAAATCCAATTTATGCGAAGCAACTGATCGGTACGGTCGAGGTTGCTGATGGAGTACTGCATGACCAGATGGCCTGTATCCGGTTCAAGGAAGGTTTTCTCGAAGATCATCGCGTCGCTGTCCTGCGCCGCGAAAGCATCAGCAGGGTTGGGCAAGTCCAGTACCAATAGGCCATCATCGGTGATGAGTTCACGCAAGCGACCTAAGACTTTTAGCTGCTGCTGTTGGTCGTGGAAGTGCATGAGTCCGTTGTAGGGAACGAGTACCAACGGGTATTTGGTGTCTGTTTTGTACTTCAGCACATCCTCTTGAATGAAGGTGAGATGTTTTTTGAGGGCGGGCATTGTGTCGGCTTGTTGGCGACCCCGATCCAACATGGCGGGTTCGATGTCGATGCCATGAACTTCGTATCCGCTTTTGGCGAGGTGGAACATGACACGGCCTGTGCCTGCGCCGACCTCAAAAATTGGGCTGCCATATTCCGCCGCGAGTTCGCTGTACATGAGCAAGTCGTCGGTTTTATCCTGATGTTCAGCGTCATAGTAACGAGCGATGGTGACATAAAAGCTCATGAGTTTTTCCTGTCCCGGTTTAAGAAGGCTTCGACTGCTTCAATATGGCTATCGGCTGCCCACAAAGGCGGAAAGAGATCCCGTTCGGTTTGGAGGGCGGTTTCGTAAGGCTGATTTAATCCCGCTTGCAAAAGTGATTTGATACTTTTAATCACGGGTAAGGAATGCTGCGTGAATTGTTGGGCGTAAGTGAGTGCATGATCTAAGGCCGAACCCGCCTCAACCACGCGACTGACCAAGCCGCTTGATAATAACTCTGATGCGTGAAGGACACGACCACTGAGAAGTAAGTCCATTGCTCGTGCGTAACCCACCACACGCAATAAGCGCTGGCCTGATCCCCAACCGGGTATGAGCGCCATCTTTGCCTGCACAAAACCCATGCGTACTTGGTCATCGGCAATTCGTATGTCACAGGCTAAGGCGAGTTCACTGCCTCCACCTAATGCGTAACCGTTGATTGCCGCGATAACTGGCACAGGTAGGCGTTCCAGTGCGAGTAATGTGTCACCCATTAAGGTAATCATCATACGGGCATCATCGGCGGTTGAATACTGATGAAGTTCAACTAGATCACCGCCGCTGCAAAAGGATTCGCTGCCCGCGCCTGTGATGATAACCGCGCGGAGTTCAGCGTCGGCTGCTAAGCAGGTGATTGTTTCGGCTAAGGCGCGCATGGTTGCCAAATCCAGCGCGTTACGTTGGGCGGGGCGGTTGATGGTCAGAACGGTGATGTGGTCGCTGCGATTATCGACCAAAAGTGAGTTTGTCATAACGCGTAGTGTAACGATGGAGACGGCAGTTGGCGAGGGCAAAAATAGCCACATTGGGTTGAGCCGATTAGCAATTTAGTCAGTTGGATAAGTTGAAACGTTTCCAAGCACTACGTTGTGATCCCCCGATAGGGCTACTTTACAACCCACCGCAAGAAGGATGTTTCGAGGTGCATTTAATTCTATATTGATGGTAGATACGATTAAAAACGGTTAGCCACTTGTGGTTAACACCGGGAGATTTGGAAATAACATATCTCCCTGGAAAACAAAGGGAGATAAATACCATGATTTGGACGATTATCACAATACTTTTTGTTCTCTGGCTTTTGGGTCTGGTCGCGAATGTTGGTGGTGCGCTGATACACATTCTGTTGGTGTTGGCGGTGATCGGGTTTATTTATAACCTCATTGCCCGTCGCGGTACTCGCGTCTAAGGCTCGATTTGGAAACAAGTGACTTCTTAGGAAGTCATTTCTATAGACAGCGGAGTAATCAACTGGTTACTGCGCTGTTTTTATTTTTGAGTGGATACGATTTGCCACGCGATTTGTTGCAGGATGAGAGCATCGGCTGGTTCGAGATTCACATCACCCAACTCTGGCCTGCCGGAGTCATCGACAAGGGTGTTTGAAATGCGGGCAGGTAATCCTTCGAGAAATTGTTGGTAAATGGTTAGGTAAAATATTCAGGCTGCGAGATACGATCCAACGCTGGTGCGGTGTGAGTTTGTGTCAAAGTTTGGTTCTGGTAGTGAACTCATTGGTGGCTGGATCACTATTATGAGTAAGATCATCATAATCTTTAAGCGTAGCGATGATGTGTTAAGGGAGCAATTTGCCAAACCCTACCCCTTTTGCTACAATGCCGCACGATTTGGGGCATAACTTGTGGACAACATCGGGGGGCGCACAGCAAAACAGGGGAGTTGCGTTTTGCTGTGCGCCATCTTTGTGTACTGAGATAGATCACTTACTAGAAGTTTTCGAAGAGGGATTTGATGCGACGCACCGCAACTTGGATAGTCTTATTAGGGATGCTGTTAGGGAGTTCATTGGTTTATGCACAGGGCGGGTTGTTGACCAGCCTTGCCCATGATGCCAAGTTCCGCGATGGTCCGGGGACTGATTACTTTGTTTTGGGAGTGGTCAAAGCTGGAACAACCATTTTGCTGGATGGGCAAGCTCCCGGCGGTGGTTGGGTACGCGGGATTACCCCTGACGGTAAAGTGGGTTGGGTGATTAACACGGCGGTCAGTGCCAGTGCTGACCAAATAGCTACGCTGCCCAAGGTGTGGATTGACGTGCCGTTTACGCTGGGTGCGCCCGCAGGCAGCGGTGGTGTTGAAGCTCCGGCTGCTGCACCCGCAAACCCAACAGCCGTCCCTGAGGCTGCTGCCCCTGCACAAGCACCTGTGAATAGCGCTGGCCTCGCCGGTGGGGTGGAAGTTAAGGTTGGCAGCAACGTTAATATGCGCGATAACCCGAATGGCGCGATCATCGAACGGGCGAAGGCTAACGAGAAGTTTGTGGTCGATGGGCGTAATGCGACTCAAGATTGGGTGCGCGGTACATTACCCAGCGGTGCAAAGGGCTGGATCGCGGTACGTTACGTCATCATTACGGGCAAGGAAGTTGGGGATTTGCCAGTGGTTGAAGGTGGAGCAAGTGGGTCTGCACCCAGCGCTCCGGCAGCGCCAGCCAATTCAGATGCAGCGGCAGCATCCGCACCCGTCATTCCGTTGGTGAGTACTACGCCGATTCGTGGATTTAGTTACGGCGGTCACGTCGAAGGATTTGGCGATGGCGCGGTTAATGCAATGCGGCTGGCAGGTATGACATGGGCTAAGCGTCAGTGGCGCTATATCGCCGGACAAAATCCGGGTGATGTGGCGGGCATGATTAATGATGCTCACGCGAAGGGCTTCCGTATTCTAATTGGCATTGTAGGACAGACGGGTGATGTGAATAATGGCGGCTACTTCGACCAATATGCGTCGTTTGTGGGCGGTGTGGCAGCGTTGGGCGCGGACGCTATCGAAGTATGGAATGAGATGAACATCGACCGCGAATGGCCGTCGGGCAGCATTGACCCCGGCAAGTATACGGATTTGCTGCGACGTTCGTATGGGGCGATCAAAGGCGCAAATCCCGGCACATTGGTGATTAGCGGCGCACCTGCTCCAACAGGTTACTTCGGTGGATGCAGTGCGGGCGGCTGCGATGATAACGCGTATATCGCAGGCATGGCGGCGGCGGGCGCAGCCAATTATATGGACTGTGTTGGCCTCCATTATAATGAAGGCATCCTCAGCCCGAACCAGACCAGCGGCGATCCGCGTGGCAGCAGTGGTTACTACACCCGTTACTTCTGGGGCATGGTCAACACTTATTCGAAGGCTTTTCGTGGGGCGCGACCGTTGTGCTTTACCGAATTGGGCTTTTTAACCCCTGAAGGTTTCTCACCACTGCCGGGTTCATTTGGCTGGGCGGAGAATGTGACGCTCGGACAGCAAGCGGCATGGATTAAGCAGGCCGTGAATCTTTCACGCAGCAGTGGCAAAGTGAAGCTTTTGATCGTTTGGAACATTGATTTTACCAATTACGGCGATGATCCGATGGCGGGTTACGCGATTATTCGCCCCGGCGGTGCTTGCCCCGCTTGTGAGGCGTTGGCAAATTAACATATGAGTTCGTGTTTTATGTGAATTAACGATATTGGAAACGGACACGGCGTGCCGTGTCCCTACGATAACTAAATGAGACGCGAATTTACCTGATCTGTAAAACAGCTAGAGGCCGCTTATCCAAAAGGCCAATAGCCATAAGGAACGTTGAATGGCAGATAACGACATCAAGAAAACTGATACTCATCCGGTACCCATTGTTGACACACAGGATGATACCCCACCGCCTTTCCGACGCGTGGAAGCGGGTGAAGTCCCCCTCTCTACACCAACTAAAGAACTGGAAGAAGATTTGTCGCTGCGGCCTATGCCTGCACGACGAAGCGGCTGCGGCTGTTGGATTCCGGCAATTCTGACGGTGTTATTGGTGGGAGTGTTGGCGATTATTGGGGCGATTTTGCCACCGATTAATTTACCGCAGCGCTTGTTCGGCGTTTCGCTGTTTGGCCCAAATTACACGATGTTGAGCGCTCAGGCTAACGCTGTCGCGAATAACGGTTTGGCGTTGATCGCTGATCCGGCGACTGTGGGTACTGATTATGGTGTGGTGTTAGCATCGGTGCCAATGAATGCTACCAGTACTGATAGTGAAGAGGTGGCGAAGGCGTTGGCGGCTGTTCCGCCGAGATTGGCGCGGCAAAGTCCCGTGTACAGTATTGAGACAACGGGCAAGCAACCGCAGTCGGTCACGTTGAATGTGACGATTCCAGTGGGGGCAAATCCTGATGCACTGGATATGTATGGTTGGGATGCCAAGACAACCTCATGGCGTTTTGTGCCGTCACAGATCAATACGTCAGGCGCTCTAATGATGATCGCAACTGTCAACACCGTGCCGGATCAGGTGGCGTTGTTCAGCGCGATTAGCTTGACGCAGCCGACGGTGTTAGTAGCTGTGGATGCGGTGCAGGTGCTTTCTGAGGACGCAGGTAAACTGGCGAACATCGTTGCACCGGGTGGCTTAACGCCCACGCTAGACGGTAGACTCACGGGCAGCCTCGCACCGGGATATGACACGTCCAAGGGTTATCTGGTGATGCCTGTCATTCGTAATTATACTGACCCACGCGCGGTCGATACCAATACCATTATGACTATTTTGGGAAACAGTACGTTACGCAGCCAACATGCGGCGCAAATTACGGGTTTCGCGACGAATAATGCTTTCAAAGGCGTATTCGTTGATTACCAAGATGTGCCGGATGATCTGCGGGAGTCTTACAGCGCGTTCATCACAGAACTCGGTACGTTGCTGCACGAACAAGGTTTAAGCCTCGGCGTGGTTGTTCCATCGGCTGTGAATAACAACGGCAAGTGGGAAACTGGCGCATACAATTGGGCGGCGATTGGTTCGGCAGCGAATTATGTTGAAATTAATCTGCCGCTTGACCCAACGGCCTTCGCTCCCGGCAATGACCGTCCGGTTGAAGCCATGCTGCGTTGGGCAAAAGGTGAAATCAGCCGTTCGGAAATTCTGCTGGGACTTTCGGCACTTTCGATACAGCAGCAAGATAGCAGTTATACCAGCGTGGGTTATGCGGACGCGCTTTCGGCATTGGGCAGCGTGAAGATTGAAGCCGCGAAATCCGAAACGGGTTCGATTGTTCCCGGCAGTCAAATTCAGGCCAGCCTTGACGGTTTCCATGCTTCATCCGGTTTGGATACGACCAGTCAAACACCCTTCATTGACTACTTGGGGCAGGATAATCAGCCTGTTTCGCGCATTTGGTTGACGACTGCTGATGCGCTGCGCTTTAGAATGGATCGCTCGTTCACCTTTGGATTAGCGGGTGTGGCTTTCAGCGACTTGCTAACGACAGGTGTGGCTGACGGTGTTTATTCGACGATTTTGAATTATAAACTTCAGCAGCCGCCGACCGAAGGCCAAACCGAATTGGCACTGCGTTGGCGTATTCAAGGTGCGAATGGCACAGTGGACGAAGTCACCACAGGATTAAATGATCCGTTGGTGGCGACGATTAACGCGCCAGATGGCAATTATGCCATCAATGTCGATGTTGTTGGCGGACAATCGGCAAGTCCGCGAACGGGTGTAGAAGTGGCTTTGTTCGCGCCGACACTCACTCCCACACCACTGCCGACCCCCACACCGACACCTGTTCCTACTAATCCACCGCCAGCCGCAGTTGTTCCTGTTGCGCCAGCCGCACCATCCGGTTCAACGGGTGGCGCAGTTGCTCCGGGCGCGGGAAGCATCAGCGTGGGCAACTTTGAGTATGGCGGACATGTGACAAACCCCGCGAGTGACGCGGCAGCCAGCGCTATGCGCCGTGCCGGTATGACATGGATGAAGATTCAATTCCGTTACGGGCCGGGTACATCGCCGGGTGCAGTTGCGGGACAGATCAACGATGCGAAGTCACGCGGCTTTAAGATTTTGGTGGGATTGGTCGGTTATCCGAATGATCTTGCAGCAGGCGGCGATGGCTATATTCAGCAGTTCGCGCAATTTGCAGGCGGTGTGGCCGGGCTTGGGCCGGACGCAATCGAAGTTTGGAACGAGCCGAATATTGACCGTGAGTGGCCTGCGGGACAAATCAGCGGTGGAAATTATGCCAAAGTGTTACGCGCTGCCTACAGCGCGATTAAGGGTGCAAATGGTGGCGTAATGGTCATCAGCGCTGCGCCCGCACCAACCGGGGCAGAAGCGGCATTCCCCGGCAAGGTGGTCAATGACGATAATTGGATTAGACAGTTGATTGATGCGGGTGGATTGCAGTCAATGGATTGCCTCGGCGCACATTACAACGAGGGTATCGTCGCACCCACTCAAACCAATGGTGACCCACGCGATGCCTACTATACGCGTTATTTTGGTTCGATGCTGGACACCTATTGGGGACTGTCGGGCGGACAAAAGCCGATTTGTTGGACGGAGCTTGGCTACCTTACCCCTGAAGGCTTTGGAAGTCTTGATCCTTACTTCGGGTGGGCAGGTAATACAACTGTTGCACAACAGTCGGCATGGTTAGCGCAGGCCGCAGCACTTTCATCACAAAGCGGCAAGGTGCGGCTGATGATTGTTTGGAACGTGGACTTTAGCGCCTATGGTAGCGATCCGATGGGCGGGTACGCTATGATCCGTCCGGGTGGTGGCTGCCCAGCTTGTGATGCGATGGCGGCGGCACGTTAGATTTTAACCGGACAATGTTGGGTGTAATTAAGCACCTTCATGATGTAGATGTTCAGCGGACGCGATATATCGCGTCCCTACTCTATCCAGATCGTACAATCGGGCGAGGTAGGCTGCTAGCCGATTAAGTACAGTAAACTGGTTCAGTAACGTAAGGATAAGATAAATGGCAACTTTACAAACTGGCGTACAACGTACTCGTCTACGCAAACAACTGCGGGGTTTTGTCATCCTGTGGTTGGGCATCACCTTTATGATGGGGGCGTGTACATTCTTTGCGATCTTCTGGGTATTGGGTGAAACAGGATTGGTTGGCGGTGCAAGCGGACGTAATTTCGCTTTGCCTACAACTCCGCCGACGCAAGTGGTCGCCGTGAACCCGACTGCACTACCGACAACAGCCGCACAAAGTGCGCCGACCGATGCACCTACAGCGATTGTAGCTCAGGCTGCAACGGTGACAGAAGCGCCGACGCAAGGGCCAACCAATACACCGCTGCCGGTGAGCAATAAGACTTTCCAGCCCGGTATTCAGGTTCAGTACAGCCTCGATATGAACCCCAAGAATCAAGATAACTGGATGCGGGAAGTATCGCAAAAGCTGGATTTAAGATGGTTCAAGCAGCAGGTACGTTGGGAAGACACCGAAAAGGAAAAGGGCAATTTTGACTGGTCGATCCTCGATATGGTGATGACTTCCAAGAATACCTTCGGTCTCAACATCATGATGTCGATTGTGACTGCGCCGGATTGGGCGCGTGAATCGGGTGCCGATTTGGATAAGCAAGGGCCACCGGCCAATAATGCGGATTATGTCAACTTTGTGAGCGAAATCCTCAAACGTTATCCGAAACAGATACAGGCGATTGAGGTGTGGAACGAAGAGAACATCGACCGTGAATGGTCATCCACACGCGGTTTGAAGGCCGAAAATTATGTCTCGCTGCTCAAGGATACATACACGGCAATCAAGGCGATTGACCCCGGTGTAGTGGTTATCAGCGGCGCGCTTTCACCGACGGGTTTTAACGATGGTGTCGGTGCATGGGACGATTATATTTATCTCGACCAGTTGATTACAGCCGGGATGCTGAATTACGTCGACTGCGTGGGCGTTCATCATAACGGTTATAACATTGGCCCTGATGTGCCATGGGATAATGTTCCGCCTGATGCGAAGGCCAGTTTCCGTGGGCCGTTTGATAACCCGCATCATAGCTGGAGCTTTTACAGCACGCTACAAACCTACGCTAACAAAGTGAAATTGGCGGGTGGTCAGCAGCAGTTGTGCATCACCGAGTTTGGTTGGGCATCCACCGAAGATTTAGGTGGTTTTCCACCGGGTTTCGAGTTTGCCAACGATAACACACTGCAAGAGCAAGCGGATAACATCACTCAGGCACTCGATCTGATGAAGGAATGGGGCTTTGTGCAGTTGGCGTTTATCTGGAACTTTAACTATGGCCCGCAGGCTGGTTGGGCGACGGATAATGACAATGTGCCGTACTCAATCATTGGTAAGGATTGGAAGTTCCGTCCTGCTTACGATGCGATCATCAAATGGAGTCAAGACCAAGCCAAAGCGCAGTAGTGACGTAGGGCAGGCGAACAGCATCGCTTAGGGTGCTGCTGTTAGGATAATGTTTATTTTCATGTGGGGCGCACGAATAGGTGCGCCCCTGTAGTTTAGGCGCATTTATGACTTCAAAGCCAAAGGGACGCGGCTTATTTATCGGCGCGTTTGCCATCATCGCAGCAAGTGTTTTACTGATTGCGTTAGGAATTGTCTATGATCTCAGCGCCAGCCACGATCCGTTCCGCGCAGACGCAATTACGAATCCCCGATTTACATCGCTCACCTACGGCATTCAGACTTTTTTGTGGTGGGACAAGAGTAAAGCGCGACTGCATATGGATTGGGTGCGCCTGATGGTGTTTAGCCATGTCAAGCAGATATTCGCGTGGAAGGATATGGAACCGTCACGCGGCGATTTCCATTTTGATCGGGCTGATGAACTGCTGACCGAGCTTGAAGGCAAGGGCTTAAAAGTGGTGGCACGATTGGGGGATAGTCCTGATTGGGCGATCACAAAGGCTAGTGGCAAAAAAGGTGTGGATTTTGTTGATGCACCACCTGATGACCTGAATGATTGGGCTCATTTTTGTGGTTTACTTGCCAGTCGCTATAAAGGACGAATTGTGGCGTATCAGGTGTGGAACGAGCCGAACCTCGACCGCGAATGGGGCAACCATCCCCCGAACGCGGCAGGTTATGTGGGGCTGTTGAAAGTGTGCAGCCAAGCGATTCATGCGGCTGATCCACAGGCGATTGTCATTTCGGCAGGTTTATCTCCAACGGGTACTTGGACGGCAGCGGTTACGCCGGATGATACATTTTTCCAACAAATGTACGACGCAGGCTTTCAACATTATGCAGATGTGGCAGGCGTGAACGCGCCGGGGTATAACTTCCCCCCAGAGACCAGCCCTAATCAAGCGGAGGCTCAAGGGGGGCATCGCTTCGCGACATTCCGGCGAGTGGAAGATATGCGGAAGATTATGGTCAAAAATGGCGATGCAGCACGCCAAATGTCGATCCTCGAAATGGGATGGACACAAGATCAAATCCATAAAGATTACTCGTGGTTCGCGGTGACCGAGGAACAGCAGGCCGATTATTTTGTGCGGGCATACCAATATGCCGCCGACCACTGGCGACCGTGGATGGGTTTGATGTCTGCCATTTATATTCCTGACCCTTCATGGACACCTGACCGTGAGGAATATTGGTGGAGCGTGACTATCGGTAAAGGTTGGATGGGGCAGGCTTTCCTGTCGCTGGCAAACATGGCAAAATATTGCGGAACACGTACCATTCCGGCGCGTGATCCCGGCAGCCCGGAGGCGATGGGTCTTGCAACCGTTGTTCCTTGCACTTAGTTATTTTTTCCATCTTGTGGCAACTGTGATCTGGATTGGTGGGTTGGTCACATTAACGGTGTTCGTTTGGCCTGAAACGAAGCGTGTCCTATCAGATAATCCAGCGCTTTATGACTTTCTGACGCGCCTGCGAAAACGATTTATGCCGCTGACTAACATTAGTCTTGTAGTACTGGTGTTTACGGGTTTTGTGCAGATGACCGCCAGTAAATATTATGGCGGGGTGCTGATGCTGGATAACGATTGGAGCCGCTTGCTGCTGTTTAAGCATATTGCTATTTTCGGCATGGTTCTGTGCGGGTTGGTGCTGCAATACAACGTGACCCCAGCATTGGAACGCGCCAGTATGCTACGGGAACGGGGCAAAGGGGATGCGGCTGAATGGGAAAAGCTGCGACGGCGCGAGATTCGGCTGACGTGGGTCAATGTGGCATTGGGTTTGGCTGTATTAGGCTTCACAGCTTGGATGACCGCGTTATAATCAGTGCTTCGAGCGGGTAAATATTTAGGTTGCCGCATAATTAACCTGTGATTGATCGCTCTTTACTTTCTGCTTACGATCATTAGGAGATATTTTTGTCTAGTCGAGTAGGCTATTTGCTGGCAGTTTTGCTGCTGTTTCTTGGTGCTGCGTTACGGTCGCATACGTTGGTTGCGCTGCCCGTCGGTTTCAATAATGCTGAAATCACGGATGTTCAAGTGACGGAACGGGTGCGGCAGGGTGGCATTGAAGTTTTTTACGACCTCGGTAATGGAGAGGGTCGTGAAGGTCTGTACAATATGATACAGGCTGCGTTTACATCGGTATTCGGCAATGGTCTTTTTGGTTACAAATTATTGTCCCTGTGGGCGGGAATGCTGGTATTGGCGGTTGTGTACGCTTTAGCGCAGCGCTTATTTGGCCCGGTGGTGGGTGTAGCTGCGCTGGCACTGCTCGCGACAAATATGTGGATGATTGTCCTCAGCCACCAAACGTTGCGGGAAACGCTCTTACCTTTGATGGTTGCGTTGATGTTGTTGATCTTAGCGCGTACCTTAGCCGTATACCGCGGTGTTCATGCCGGTGTGCCGGACACGGCTGTTTTTGTGCTGCTGGGTGTGCTGTTAGGGGTAGGGTTTTATATCCATCCGGTGCATCTGTTAATCGTCTTATTCAGCATGATCGCTATTGCCTTCCGCCTGTTCTCGAAAGATCGTCTTTCCAAGCAGAACATCAGCTATCTTCTGTTTAGTTTGCTGGTGATGATTATCCTCGCGATGCCATATCTTATTTCCACTATCCGGTTACCCAACCTCAGTGGAGCAGTACGGGTTTTTGATCATTACACGATTGCGGAAAATCCACCTCTCAAAGCGATTACGGATACATTTGGTGCATTGTTGTTCGTAGGTGATGCTAATCCAGCCCGGAATTTACCCGGTCGCCCGTTGATTGATCTTGTAAGTGGACTGCTGGTATTTGTTGGTGTGCTGACGAGCGCGACACAATGGCGCAAACCCCGTTACGCCCTTCTGCTTACCTCCAGTGTTGTTTTGCTACCTGCTGCCATTTTTAGCAGCACTACGCCCGATTTTCTCGCTTTTACACCGCTGCTGCCATTGGTTGCTATTTATTTTGGCGTGGGAATCAGTACCGTTTATAGAAGTGTCGTGCCATCAGCACGGTTGATTGTGGTGTTAGGTGTGATTGTTCTGTTTGCTTTTAACTTTGGTTGGTCAGTCGGGGATTTATTCACGAATTGGCCTGCTGCACCGGGGGTGAACAGAGCTTACCATACACGCGCTGGACATTTAGCCCAGTATCTTGACCAGACGGCTGCACAAATGCCGACGGTTGTCTGTGATTCGCAGGGCGTAATTGAAAATTTGGATGCTTTCAGTGCTACTGATTTGACGCTGTTGATGATGAACCGTAAGGATATTCAACTGCGTTATGCAGATTGTGGCAGCGGTATGATTTTTGTTAACGGCGGTGATCAACAGCAGGTTGTTATGCCTGATCCACAAACCTTCCCAATGATGCAGACTTATTTGCACCGGTGGTTGGATCAAGGTACACAAGTTGCCGGACTGCCAACTAATTCAGTCATGATGCTGGACGTGTCCAGAGCCTTGGCAAATGTGGTTGGGCGCTTCACGACAACCGCGCCTGCGGGTTATGCGCCGGATGCGGTGGGTGGCTCAGGTTTAGCCGTACCACCAGTCCGTTTTGGTGGTAACTTATCTTTCCTCGGTTATGAGAAGGATGGTGACCAAGTTTATTCACCGGGTGGTATTTATACATCAGTCACGTATTGGCGCGTGGATGGGGTTGTGCCACCTGATTTGCGATTTTTCACGCACATTTTAGCTGATCCAGCGAGCGCACCTGCTTCACAGAATGACACTATCAGCGTGGATGTTGGACAGCTTCAGAGTCGTGATGTATTCATTCAGGTTATTTTTGTGCCACTGCCAAAGGCTATACCATCCGGTATGTACGGGATTTCAGTTGGCGCATATACATCCGGCAATGATGCGCGTATGCCAGTCCTATTTAACGATACGCCGCGCGGAAACCGTCTGTTTATCGGGCAGATTACGGTGCAGTAATTCGTAGCAAAACCTTTAAGGTTCGTAAGGTTTGCTGACTCTTGAGCTACTCTAGAGATAGCTTTGAGCAATACCCTATTTTCGCTGATGCCCATCAGCTATAATAGTTTGTTCCCATTCAATTTAAATTGAGAAATGCCAATGTCCCTCCGCAAGAATAACTACTATCTCCTCAGTCTCGGCTGTTCCAAAAACACGGTCGATAGCGAAAGCATCGGTCAAGTGTTGGCACAAAATGGAATGCGTGGGGTCGAAAACCCGAACCGTGCCGAAGTGCTGATCGTCAACACCTGCGGTTTCATTGATGCTGCCAAACAGGAAAGCATCAACGCACTGCGTGAGTTGGTGGAGGGTAAACGCGACGGACAGATGGTGATTGCTGCGGGCTGCCTCTCGCAGCGTTATGGCAGTAACCTTGTACAGGAAGTGCCGGGGTTGGATGGTGTCATCGGCACACGACGTTGGATGGACATTTTTGATCTGGTAGGGCGGCTACGTGATCGCAAGCATCCTGAGCCGCTTTATCACCTGCCGACCGATGCCAAGGTGGTCGGGTTGGATGAGCGCGGTGTGCTACGGACGAGTGTGCAGGGGTCAAGTGCTTATATCAAGATTGCCGATGGCTGTCGCCGTCCGTGCGCTTTCTGCGCGATCCCAAAGATTAAAGGGACAGCAGTCAGCCGTCCGATGGCATCCATCGTGCGAGAAGCGGTGCATTTGCAAGAGCAGGGCATCAAGGAAATATTGCTGATCGCCCAAGACTCGACCGATTATGGTTATGACCTCGGACTCAAAGATGGGTTGGCTCATTTGCTGGACGCGATAGTTGAGGCTGCGCCGGGTATTCCGTGGATACGAGTGATGTATGCCTATCCGGGTTATGTGACACCGGGTTTGATGGAAACGATGGCGAAGCATAAGCAGGTGCTGCCTTATTTAGATATTCCGCTGCAACACGGTCACCGCGATACACTGCTGCGGATGAAACGCCCTGCAAAGATTGAGTGGGTGTATGACACAATTGGCAAGCTGCGAACTGCCATGCCTGACCTGTGTGTACGTACAACCTTCATCGTGGGTTATCCGGGTGAAACGGATGCTGAGTTCGCGGGGCTGATGCAATTCGTGCGCGATTTGCAATTCGACCGCGTAGGCGCGTTTAAGTATTCCTATGAAATTGGTACACCCAGCGCCAAGCTGCCTAACCAAGTCCCCGATGATGTGAAGCAAGAACGTTACGAGCAACTGATGGAATTACAACAGGGCATTAGCCTTGCTAAAAACCAATTGATCGTCGGCAAAACGATTGATGTGCTGGTTGAAGGTCACGGCGTAAGTGAAGATGAAGATGGCAATGATACTGGTGAGACATTGAGCTTGGGACGCAGCTACCGTGACGCGCCGGAAATTGATGGGTATGTGATTGTCGAAGGCGAATTGCCCGTGGGGGAAATTGTGCCGGTACGTGTGACAGGGGCAACAACCTATGATCTGATCGCGACCGCCGATACTCGTGCGCCCATTGTGATCCAACCCGGTAAGGTTTACGGGGAAGGCATGATTAGTCTCAACAGCATAACGGAATAATTCATAAGACCTTTATTGATTCTGATCATGCTACATACTTAGAATAGAAGTGTAATGAGGATGGTATGTAAGTTTCCTTGTATTGGAAATTGTGAATATGGAATATACACTGCAATGGTCGATACCGAGTCGTGTTCTGATTCTATACGTATCTGGCGATGTTAGCATTGAAGACCTCGGACAATTCAACCAGAGCATGAATCATTTCCTCGATGAAGGAACCTCGTGCGTTCATCTGGTTTCAATCGGTGATCATATTCGCCACGTACCCACTAACCTCATGCAGATTAAGCAAAATCTAACTTATCTCCAACACCCTAAAATGGGGTGGACGATGCTGGTACAAGAAAAGCCTAACCCTTTGACGGGGTTTATCGTATCGGTGGCTTCACAAGCCACTGGAATGAAAATGCGCCAAGTCAAAAATTTGGAAGATAGTTTAGAAACGTTGAAACGCCTCGATCCGTCATTTTGATCATAACTATCTTCTGTTGGTCAGTGACCAAATGGGTAACTCGTCAGTGAAATTACCCGAGCAGAAAACGAATTTTTCCCTCATTTCCCCATATTTTTACAAAGTTTAGGAATCTCAACTCACCATCCCAATTATCCATCCTACAATGATATTTGTATAACAGAATTCTAATCAACCTCCTAGTAATACGTTGATGCGTTTTGTAATTCGGTAGGGTGTAAATACGTCTGACAACTCGCAATATGTGGGCTAACAATGACGAACAGATAAGAGGAGATGGAGTATGGGTTACGAAATATCATGGTATATTCCGGGACGCGTTGTAAAAGCCGTCTTTAGTGGTGATATTAACCTTCAAGAAGCTGAAGCGGCAAGTGAATTAACTGCCCAATTCATTCAGAGTGGTGAACCGCCATTGGTTCATTTATTGGCAGACACCACTAAACTTGAGCGCTTCCCGACGAACTTGAATCTGCTCAACCGCAGCGCTTCTAAACATCTATGGCAACCTAAGCTCGGCTGGACGATTGTCATCAGCACGAATTCAACCACACGCTTTATCAGCGGCATTATCACTCAAGTGGCGCGGGTACGGTTTCGTATGTTCCCAACCTACAACGACGGCTTGAACTTCCTCGCAGACCAAGATTCGACTCTTCGAGAAGTCATCGCCAACATGCCTGCCCTAATGACTGAATAACTTTCTTAGTTTATTTCAACCCAAGTCATTAACTTGGGCTGCAATTGATTGACATAAAGGATTAAATCATGCAACGGATATTAGTCCTCCTATTAAAAATAGCCGCAGATGCGGAAATCAATTTGACAAGGGACAAAGCACATGAGTCTACAAAGTGAAATCACCAAAGCTACTGTTGAAAGTGTGCGTAGCAGTTTGATGCGGCATATGCCATTAAGCCCACAGCGGAATTATTATCTGTGGGGGATTTCCAATGAAAATCCTTATCGCAATGATTTTCTTCAGATGATTGGCATCAACCAACTGATCAATCTTTCTTGCCAGATGATTGGTGATTTGATTGAGCCGGATGACCAACAAACGGTTGCTCAATATTGTGGGCGTATCAATGCTTATTTCATGTACGAGATTATCTCGGACAACTTGGCGAACGGCCTTTCTTCATTGTGTGTGATGGACGACAACGCTTCGAGCCGGCGTGATATTCTGCATGTCTTCAATCATGTCATGGTATCGCGGTTGAAGGGTGAGCATAACAACACGGCGGATTTGATGCGTCCGGTTGAAACACTGACGCAAGGTATTTCATCATTTGCCCAGAGCATTACCCCACGTAAACATCAGGCTTGCATCAACGCTTATCTTTCGCAGCGTCCTGATATTACGCAGCAGGAAATTGAATACGGTGTTTGGCCTATTTTGGTCGCCAACATTGAGGCGTGTTACGAACTGGCCGAGTATATGAGCCATTTCCAAGTGGGTGATTTGCTGTCTCAGGGGTTCATTGAGCGATATCAAGGGGTGACGAAGTCCATCCAAGTTGACCACGGCCTGCCGCTTAACGAACTGGTACGGATCGGTACCCATACGGTTTCGGTAGTACCGGTGCTGGCGTACTTCGCGGGTGTATTGACTGAGATTATTCGTGTCGAGCCAAAGCTGCACTCTATTATTCAAGATGGTACGCTGGCTGATGCGTTGACAACATCGGCCGTGATTGTACGGTTGGTGAATGATGTGGGGATGCTGCTGACGCTTTCACAGAACGAGCGCAAGACAGTTTCAATAGGATTGCAACAACATTACCAAGATCATGCCGCAGATATTGATGCGATTGACCATTTGTTGATGAGTACACCAGATGAATACACGATGCTCACCCGGTTACAAAAAGACCTTCTGCACGGCGAGTTTAATATTTGCCTGCACAATCTGGCTTATACCAATTCGGTTGCTGAAGCACTCACACTAATGGAAAACAACATCGCCAATCTATCCGAACAGTTTTATCGCTCACAGACGCATCTACATGATTTGTTGGCCTCCATTGATCGGCGTATGACCAACCGGACGCTCAGTAATCTGATTGCAGGCTTTGTGCGCTTCCACGAGATGATTTATGCTGAGCCGTACAATTCGAACATCGGTGAATATGTTGCTTAATGTGCTTTATTTGATCGAGGGTTCGTTTGGCATGATCTCAGAAGGAATTTGAAATGACGTATGAAATTTCATGGTATATCGAGAGGCGCGTCGTCAGCGCGGTGTTGACTGGTGATTTGAGTCTCAGAGATGCGGAAGCCGCCAGTTTGATGACTTCCGAATTCATCCTGAAGGGACGACCGCCGCTGGTGCATCTGATTGTGGATACGACCCAACTCGGAAAATTTCCAACCAACCTGTCACTGATCAACGGTGAGGCATCACATCATCTTCGCAACCCGCTGATCGGTTGGACGGTGGTTATCAGTTCGAGTAATGCTACCCGATTTGTAAGTTCGGTGATGACACAAGTCGCGCGTGTAAAGTTCCGCATGTTTGCTACGTGGGATCAGAGCATCGGGTTTCTGCTCAAGCAGGACAGCACTTTGCAGGAATTGATGCCGCCCAAGACAGACACAGCGTAATGAATTGGCTTTAGCTGGAATGCATGTCTGCCGCCCATAACAGTAGAGACAGTGTTCCGAGACAATTGATACTTTTTTGAACGCAAAACTACAAGCGTAAAGATTTTACACTTTTAACGCTTCGGTTTTTTATTTGCCGAATGGCAAGCGGTAGCGCACAACGTTTAATACCAAGTAGGATGCGACTGATGAATTTCCAACAATGCCTAGAACGGGCAACTTTAGAAAAAATTAGATGTAGTCTGATGAAGGATATGCCAAGCGGCAATCAACGCGAGTTTTATTTGTGGGGCATATCAGACGCGAATCCGAATCGTCATGAATTCTTGCAACTGGTCGGTATGAATCAGGTGGTTAACCTGACCACACATATCTTAGAACCGATGGTTGGCGTAAATGATTGGCAAACGATGGCAGAATACTGCGGCCTTATTCATGCCTATTTTATGTATGAACTGGTATCGGATGATTTGGCAGTGGGCTTGTCACTTATGCCTAGCCGTGACCCATCCCTGCTGGTTCGCAAAGATATATTGCACAGCTTTAATGGTGTGATGGTCAAACGCTTAAGTGGTGTTCCGAACCACAGCAGTGAATTGTTAGAGTTTGTCCAACCGACTATTCAGAATATTTCTGGCTACAGCCAGCCCACAACGCAAGAAAAATATATTACGCAGTTTCAAAGATTCTTAGAAGCACATCCCCACAAGACACCTGAGACATTCAAATTTGAGTTGTGGCCGATTTTGATTGCGAATATCGAATCGTGTAATGCAATCCTCGAAGCAACCGAACATCTACAATCCAGTCCAGTTATCCATCAAGGGTTTATCAACCGATATGCAGCGGTATCGCAGTCGTTGGATGCCCACATTAATATGTCGCTGGAAGAACTGACCAATATTGGTACGCATACTGTATCAGTCATTCCTGTGCTGGCTTATTTTATCGGGATTATGACCGAAATAATCGACCCACAACCGGAGATTAAAGGGGTGATTGAGGATGGATTACTTGAAGATGCACTGTCTACTGCGGCGACGATCATCCGCATCTTGAATGATATGGGTGTTGTGGCGACCTATTCAACGGGTAAGCGGACTTCCCTCATTCATACGCTGTGGAAGTCATTTGAAAGTAAGCCACCGCACATCCAAACCATGACGCAGTTATTGTGCCATGTGGGAAACAAGACCGAAGTGTTGACCCGTTTTCAAAAGGATATTTTGCACGGAGAGTTTAATATCTGCCTGCACAATCTGGCGTTTACTGAATCAATCGAATATGGAATTTCAATTTTCAACGAGAATTTGACCTATTTCGCACAGGTCTACCGCCATTCGCAGATGCATTTGCGTGATGTACTGGTGACACTTGACCGTCGCCTCGGATCGAATACGGTGAGCAATTTAATCACCGGTTTTATCAACTTCCACGAACAGATTTATACCCACCGTTTCGATACAACGGCGGGTGAATACGTGGCGTAAGGTGTCGAAAAGACTAATCGCCAAGCACGCCAAGAAATATGAACCCCCACCTTAATCCTCCCCCACAAGCGAGGGAGGAAACTAAGGCAAAAGGATTTTGTGGCTAGAAGTGGAAATACGAAGCATTACAGATTTTAAGAGAGAGAAGCGGTAAAGGGCTTTCCTCTTCTTATTTTCGGACACCGACAGCGAGGCCATCTCCAACAGCTATGACAAATGCTTCAAAGCGGGTATCTTTCGCCAGCGCGATGTTGAAGTCCTGCACAAATTGATCATCTTCATTTTCAGGGGCAAGTACACGCCCGCTGCGGAAGGCATTATGGGCGGCGACGATACCACCGGGGCGGAGGTTTTCGGCTGACCAATGTAAATAATCGTGATAATGAGGGCGGTCAGCATCTATAAAAATCATATCAAAGGGGTTGCGGGCTGATAATTTTGCCAAGGATGTTAGGGCATCACCTTCAAGCAGTTCCACTCGGGACTTTAAGCCAGCGCGTTCAAAATTGTCACGGGCAACGGCAGCATGTTTTGCGCTTTTTTCTAGCGTATAGAGCTTGCCATTGGCGGGTAAGGCCCGTGCCAACCAGACGGCACTGTAACCCGCCAACGTTCCGATTTCAATAATTTGTTTTGCGCCGGAGATGTGAACCAACATTTGGAGCAAGCGGCCTTCGAAAGCGCGCACACTCATCGCCGGTAACTCTTTACTAGCGGCTTCGGTTTGTATCGACTGCAAAATTTCATCTTCGTTGACGAAAGTTTCGGTCACATAAACATCGAGTTGGGTGCGGAGTGTGTCATTCAGCGAGTCAGCCATTTTTAATGCTCCTGAAATGTTATTTAGTTGGTTTTGGGTAGTGACGGTTTAGCATAATTCATGATGAGGTGAGTGAGAACCCCAAAGACCAAACCCCAAAAAGGCGCGCCAACGTTAAACAATGTGAAGCTGGCGGCGGTACACATGAAGGCTACCAGCGCTCCCTCGCGACCATAAGGGTCAGCCATTGATGCCGAGAGCGACGAGATGATTGCGCCCGTCAGCGCGAGGCCAGAAATGGTATGGATGAGGGGCATGGGTAAGCCTGCAAATAAGGTGATTAAGGTTGCCCCAAAGATGCCGGTTATCGTATACCAGAAGCCAGTAGCAACACCCGCCGCATAACGTTTTTCAGGATCAGGGTGGGCTTCGGGGCCGGCAACCATCGCTGCGGTGATGGCGGCTAAGGTTAGGCCATGACCTCCGAAAGGTGCGCTCAGAAGCGAACCGATTCCAGTGACGGTCAGTGCTTTGTTGATGGGAACTTCATAGCCCGCGTTACGTAATACAGCTTGACCGGGGGCATCTTGGCCTGTGAGCGCCAAGGTGAATAGGGGTAGTGCAAGACTCAGGAGCGCACCAATGCTAAAAGTTGGTGCGGTGAATAAGGGAGCCGCTACACCAAGCTGCATCCCCTCCAAGTGGATTTCTTGCCTGAGCGCGGCGATGATTAAGCCGACGATGAGTGCGCCAATGGTTGGGGCGCGGAAGCCTAAGCGCCGCATGACGAAAAAGACCACCAACATGAGGAACACCATCACCGGACTTTGGGGAAAGGATTTGAACATATCCAAGCCGAAGTTGATGAGTACACCCGCTAACATACCCATGACAATCGGCTGTGGGATGAGGCGCATGATGCGTCCGAACATGCCTGAATATCCAAGTAGGATGATGGCGATGGCTGCGATGATATACGCGCCAATGGCTTCACTAAAAGGGTAGTGAACGAGTGTATCGGATAGCAATACGATGCCGGGAGTTGACCAAGCTGCGATCACTGGTTGACGAAACCATAGGCTCATGACGATACTGCATAAGCCACTGCCGATAGTAATCACGAGCACCCATGACGACAGGTGAGCGTTATCAATGTTGGATTTGGTGGCGGCCTGAAAGACGAGTACAAGTGATGAAGCATATCCGACCACGACTACCAGCAAACCGGATAATATAGCAGATGAGCTTAATGAGCGCGGTAAGTCACGGATGTTTTGGAGTACCGATGTCACTGTTGCCTACTTTAGTGGATAGAGATGTAATGGTGAAAGTATAGTGTTATAGAGATGACGTTTGTAAGGCCGTTTAATACCGCTAAGATTTTCAACACAGAGACACAAAGGCTCAATGACTCAGAGATCAGAAAAATACAAATCGCCAAGCAGAAAGTGTTATTCCTCGGTTTCGGAGTGGTGGGCGACTTTTTTCTCGACGGGATGGTCACGACGTAGGGCGAATTGGTCGAGGTCACGCACGACATAGGTGTTGGGGAAGACGCGGCGGGCTTCGTCAATGATGTCACGCTCACGGTAACGGCGGGAGACATGAGTCAGCAGCAGGGTTTTGACACCGTTTTCGAGGGCGAGGGTGGCGGCTTCGCGGGCGGTGATGTGACCGAAGGCGCGGGCTTCCTCAATATTTTCATTGAGGAAAGTGGATTCGATGACAAGCGCGTCGGCGCCGCTTACATATTCAATGACGTTATCGGTGCGCGAAGTATCCCCGATGTGAACCAGCTTGGCACCACGAATGGTTTCACCCAGCACCATATTCGGTTCAATGACGCGTCCATCCTTGAGTGTAACACTTTCCCCTTTGACCAACCTAGCGCGTTCTGGCCCGATGGGGATGTTGAGGGCTTCGGCTTGATCGGTGAGGAAAGGACGGCGGGATTTCTCTTGAAAGATGAAACCGAAGTTGCCCTGACCACGATGCGTGACCGGAAAAGCCGAAACGGTGAAGTCTTTGGCTTCCATCAGCTTACCGGGTTTGAGGTCAAGCAGGTGGATTTTGATGGGCAGACGTTCGTAATCCAGCACGACACCGTAGAGTAATTTTTGGACACGGTCGAGGGTGGGCTTGCCGCCCCAAATTTCTAACTCGGACATCTCTTCCCAACTGGCAAAGGTCGAAACAAGCCCACCCAAGCCAAGAATATGATCAAGGTGCGAGTGAGTGAGCAGGATTTTGTTGAGGCGCTTGAATCCCACACCACTACGGAGAATTTGACGTTGTGTGCCTTCACCGCAATCTATAAGAAAGCGATGTTCACCTGCCAGCACAATTTGCGCAGGTAAACCGCGATGAATAGAGGGCGCAGAGGCAGATGTTCCGAGAAAGACAATTTCAAACATTATAAGTCTTTAGCTTTTAGTCGTTTAGTCAATAGAAGGGTGATAGTTTACAGGTTGGCGTGAGTTAAAGGAAGTTACAAGACCGTGTAATTCTATTGCAGTTGTTGCACAAAATCCGCCGAAATGTCCGGCGGGAAGAACGGGAGAAGCCGCTGAAATGGCATTTATGGCGGGCGGCTGGCTCGGCTATGACCGCTGAGTGCAGCGGATTGCTCCCGTATGTCTGCCGCGTCGCAATTGTCGCAACTGCATGGTGGATTTGAGGGAGCGATCCGCGTTTATGTGCGTTTTCGTTTGTCGCTGATTAATGCTTCCATTTCACCTAACAGGGATACCCTGATGGTGCAGGGGTTATCAAGCCGCTGCTCTGAATATTTTTTGCGCTCCTTGCCTATTAAAGAATGGCAAAGTTCTGAGCAAAAACGCGCATCAGGCTGATCACTTGTAAAGTTCGAACCACAGCGTTCGCAATTGAAATTATAAGTTTGAGCCATCAGTATTTCCCTACTTTTTCCCGTATAAATTATAAGAACACTCGCTAAAACTAGAAGCTAATAAACAGTGAGAATTAAATGAAGGGTAACATAAAAAATAACAGAATGCTACTTGTAGAGAATCGAAATAGGCTTCATCTGATTTTTGGAAATTCACACTTAATTTTAGCACACAAGTTCTGTTAAAGTCAATGAGATGATGAGGCTTGAAGGTGTATATGATGGTGGTAAAAGGAAAGGAAATAAGATGTCAGATACACATAGGACACGAAACACGAAATTGATTAAAGCTTCGCAGGATGTTGTTTATAAAGCCTTTACTGATCCTGAGGCGTTGGCGGTCTGGTTTGCACCCGGCGATATGACGGCTGAAGTCCATCATTTTGATGAGCGAGTCGGTGGTGGGTACGAGATGTCGCTGTATTATCCCGCATCCGAAGTAGATGCGCGTGGTAAGAGTGGCGATAAAGAAGATCGCTATACAGCGCGGTTTGTGGAATTGACTCCGCCAAGCCGAATTGTGGAAGTGATAACCTTTGATGCGGATGATTCGGGTTTTTCGGGTGAGATGATTATGGATGTCATGCTTGAGGCGGAAGGCGATGGAACAATGGTCACCATCGTGTTTAAGAATATTCCGGCGGGTATTCGACCTGAGGACAATGAGAAGGGTACAGAGTTAAGTTTGCAGAAGTTGGCGAAGTATGTTGAATAAAGGCATATTGGGTTTTTGAAGGCGAACGAGCTCAATTTCGCTATAAGATAAAGCAATTTAGAGTTCGACGGTGCGGTCAAGGACAATGTCTTGTAGCGCAGATGGGTTGTTGATCGGTTCCATGTGGGTGGTTAGCGTAATCTGGGGCAGCACAAGCCGAATCTCGCGATCTAGCTTTTCAAGTAAATCGTGTCCGGTTTTGACTGACCAATCACCCGGAACAAGGATGTGTACCGAGACAAAATAACGGGAAGCGGACTGCCGTGTGCGAAGGGCATGCCACTCGATGCCATTGGATTTATACGAGTCAAGAATAGATTGAAGACGCTGAAGGTCTTGTTGAGGAAGACCCGTGTCCATCAGACCCATCGCTGACCTTCGCATGATTTTTGCGCCCGACCATGTGATGTTGAGCGCTACCAGAATTCCGATAATGGGATCGAGCCAGAGCCATCCAGTGACGGCAATTGCACCAACGGCGATGACAACGCCTATGGATGTCCAGACATCGGTCATCAGATGGTGTGAGTCGGCTTCAAGCGTGATCGAATTATGCTGTTTGCTTGCAGAAAGGAGAACGCGTGCAACCCAGAAATTGATGAGCGATGCAACAATAGAGACAATAATGCCGATACCAACTTGTTCCAGTGGTTGCGGATTAAGTAAGCGTTGGATACTAGCGTAGGCGATACCGACGGCTGCGAAGACGATTAATATCCCTTCCGCGCCACTCGAAAAATATTCTGCTTTGTCATGTCCATAATTGTGTTCATTGTCGGGTGGACGTGCAGCAATCGTTAGGGCTGCAAGGGCAACGACTGCTGCAACTAGATTAATACCTGACTCCAGCGCATCGGAGAGCAAGCCGACAGAGCCCGTGAGCAGATAAGCAGCACTTTTGAGTGCAATCGTGAGTACCGCTGCACCGATAGATAACCAAGCAAAGCGCGTCAGTGATGGACGATTCATAATCTTTCCATAATGTATATTTCGTTCATCATACTACGCCCTTCGCTTGTTATGTCATGTGACGTTACTCATACTTTTAGAGCGATTCATCAACCAATTTACTACGTCCGCCGCCACCTGCGTTGTAAACCAATGCGCCACTGGCAGCAAAGGCGCGATAGACCACAAGGGCTTCTTCGGTGAGGACGTTGTTGATAACCTCGATGCCGCGCTTTTCCAATTCTTTGTCCCATTCGGGATGAATTGGCCCTTCATCAAAGCCCGTAATCTTTTCAAGTTCGGGGCCGCTGCCAGCGATGGCTAATGACTTGATGCCTGACCAGATGGTCGCGCCATAGCACATCACACAGGGTCGCCAGTTGACGACTAGTTGGTAGACAGGCATATTCGGCATAGCAAGGTCGTAGGTTTGGAGGATTTGCTGCGCCACTGACAGCGTTGTTACCTCGGCATGGGCTGAGGAACAGTTGGAAGGGATGACTCGGTTCACGCCGATGACCACCAGCTTGCCAGTGTCACGTTCAAAGACTCCAGCGGCGAAAGGCCCACCTGTGCCGTTTTCAAAGTTCAGTCGCGAGAAACGGATGACATGTCTCATGCGTTCTTCCAACGAAGGAATGTGGCTGGGTAGACGCTTATTTTCTTCAATCGCCCAATCGGGCAGCGAGATTGTAAATTCCATTATTAGTGTCCTCTTGTGCTGTTTATGAGGGGAGAGTTTGATGCTTTATCGGCTGGTTGTCAAGCGCAATAGTTTACAAACTTGCGCCTGTAATATCGTTAAAGTATCGCTCGAAGGGTTTCAAGGCTTTGCAAACGGCGATGACATGCGCGGTGAAATCCTCTGCCAGCACATTGGCATCATCGAGTTTATGAGATGCCAAGAACTGCTTTCGTTTGAGGAGATCAATCGCGGGATGATCGGCACTAAAACCTTTGGGTGTGGTCTTGAGTACATCGCCTTCCATTGTGCCAAAATATTTTTTGAAGTCGGCATTCTTTACGATGGCATTTAGGCGTTTGCCGTTATCCGCATCAATGGCGGCGCGGATGGCTTTGGTGTGTTCGGGCATGGGGGCATAAACACCTCCGGCAATGAAAGAGTTACCGGGTTCGATGTTGAGATAGTAGCTGCGCTCGATGGTTTTGCGACCCCATTTGCCGATGAGCGCGCCCATATTCGTTTTATAAGGCGTTTTATCTCGGCTAAAGCGCACGTCGCGGTTGATGCGGAAGATGCATTCTTTGGCGGTTGTTTTGCCGAGGTCTTCAACTGGTGCGAAGTGTTGGAGGACATCCGCAACCAGTTCTTCAAAATTGGCACGGGCTTGATCGTAGCGCTTACGGTTTTCATCAAACCACGTTTTGTTATTGTTGAAGCGCAAATCTTCCAAATAATCGAGCGTGAGTTGCAGATTTTGCGGCATGGCTAGTCCTCTAGGTTATCCTGCGGGTTTGGTCGCAGGTAAGCCTTCCTGTGTGACACGCGGTGGTAGGATAGCGGTGGGTGACGGTGTTTGGGTGATGGTCGGTGTCAGGGTGAGTGATGGTGTTACCGTTAACGTTGGTGTCGAGCTGGGCGTAAATGTTATAGACGGCGTATAGGTAATGGTCGGGGTAGGTGGCTCGGTGGGCGATGGTGTGAAAGTTAAGGTCGCAGTTGGTGTGTCAGTTGGTGTCGGGCTAGGACCGGGTGTGACAGTGGGTGTAAGGGCAGCAACCGTCGCACCCACATCAATGGCTGATGTCGGAGGAACGGTAGCGGTAAATTCAGAGGTCGGCTCAAAACCGGGGCCAGAACTAACCTGTACGTTGGTGAGGCTGAAGGTAATATCGACTTGCTGACCGCGTCCACCAAAGATTGGCTGTTCTTTGCCGTTGTAAACGACCTTCAGGGCTTCGGCATTGGCGGCTGTGACCGTGACATTGGTTTGTCCGGCAAAATCCGGTAACTGCTCACCGGGACGAGCGAGGCCGATAAACTTTTGCTCACCGTCGGCTATCACACGCATCCATGTGCGCTGGGTTAAGGTGATGGTCACCAGAATACCTTTGCCATTGTAATTGGGTTGAATGACGATAACCTGTGTGGGCCGTGGCACTAACGATGGACTTGGAACAAGGGTAAAGGTTGGCGAGGCAGGCAGTTGATTGAGAATACTTGTATCAATCGGGTCTTGGGCAGGACGTGCTTGGCCTAAGAGTTGGGCGACGACGAACACAATGACCGCGACAGATGCTCCGGCTACTAAGAGCATCGCCAACGAATTCATGAGACCTTTGCGGCGGGCAGGGCGATCCAACAGGGAAGGGACAGCAGGCAGCGCTGGATTGGTATCGGTAATTTTGCGAGGCGCCATTGGCACTTGTGACGCGGTTTGTGTCGAGCGTGTGCTGCGCCGCCGCCGGGGATTGGTGGCTTCTTCTAAGGCTGATTCGTAATAGGTGACGACGCGGTCATCATCGAGGCCGAGGTAACGGGCATAATTGCGGACGAAGCCACGGGTTTGCACATTGGTAGCATCTGAGAAGGTAAATTGACCCAACTCAAATGATTCGAGAATACGCCGCCGAATTTTGAGTGCGTGTTCAGCATCTTCCAGCGTGATTTCTTTGGTTTCGCGGCTTTCGCGCAGGTAGCGGCCTAAGGCCTGTGCATCCATCCGGTGCGTCGCCTCCTTAAAAGCTGCTCAGGGGGACAGGTTGCAGCGCATGTTCAGGCAAGTCGGGAGGTGTGGCAAAAAATAAACAGCCCCGAAAACGGTCAGACCGCCGGGGCAAGTTGATAACCACCCATCGGTTGGACTTATTCGGCAGCAGTTTCCGAAGCAGTTTCTGCATCCACTGGTGCAGCTTCCGCAAAAGTGTCCGGCTCGTCACCTGTTGATTCCAGTTCGACCACTGGAGGCGCATCGGTCTTACCAGCCAGATAATCGGCCAAGTCCGCTTCGCGAACCACAACAATTTTGAGTGTGGGGGACATTTCTGTACCCAAGCGCACCGGTACATGGAAAGTACCAATTTCGCGCAGTGCCTGTTGGCTGATGCGACGGCGATTAATGTCGATGCCAGTCTTCTTATTAAGGGCTTCAGCCAGATCAGAAGTGGTGACCGAACCAAAGAGCTTGCCGGTGTTGGCTGCACGGCGACCAAACACCAGTTCCACACCGTCAATTTGACGGGCGAGATCATTCAGACGGTCTTCCAACTCGGCTTTACGAGCGGCAGCAGTCGCACGGAGACCTTCAGCCTTTTTGAGTTCACCAGCAGTCGCTTTGACTGCCAGTTTTTTGGGGATGAGGTAATTCCGTCCGTAGCCGTTCGCAACGTCTACGACTTCGCCAGCCACACCTTGCTTATATACATCAGAGAGCAGTAACAGTTTCATCAGGAACGTCCTTCGTCAAATCAGAACCACCTCGAGCAAGGCGTGTTTTGACCAGCTTATCTATACGGTTAGAAAGGGTAATTATAAATGGAGGATACACCAATGCCAAGTGTGAATCATAGCAGGGGAAGCAGAATTAACCGCAGAGACGCTGAGACCGCAGAGAAAAGGCGTGAGAATGTTTAACCACCGAGCCACTGAGGTTAGAGAGAAGAATAGCGGTGAGTTAAGGGGATGATGAGAGGCGAAATGCTACTTTGATTCGACAATTGTGTGGTGCTATTGGTTGAAGCATAATGGAAACTTGTTCCCGTAAAAACACAACTGTTGATTGGCACCTTATTCAGCTATGAACATATCGACCCGCACTCACTTTGGATACCATCATCTGCTTGCCTTGGTACTGGTGCTATTCAGCTTCTTTATGACGGCATTGGTGAGCGACCGCGTATTTGAGCATGTGCCACATCTGGAAGATGAGGTTGCCTATCTTTTCGAGGCGAAGCTGCTGACGCATGGGCAAAGTGTGATCGCTTCGCCGCAGCCTGCGCGCCCTTTCTGGGAGCCGTTCGTGGTTGATTTAAACGGCAAGCGTTTCGGTAAATATCCTCTGGGTTGGCCGGGTACATTGGCGTTGGGTGTCGCAGCGGGACAACCGTGGTTGGTGAACGCACTGCTGGGGGCGCTGACCGTGGCGTTGGTGTATCGACTGGGCGGCGAAGTTTTTAATGCGGATACGGGTCTTGTGGCGGCGGCACTAACGGCGTTTTCGCCAATGGCTTTATTGCTGAACGCAACGTTGATGGGACACACGGCAGCGCTGTTTACGTCGATGCTGTTTATGTATGCCTATTGGCGACTTGAAAAGGGAAAGTATCGTCTGCGGTGGGGCATCGTGGCGGGGTTGTCATTGGGTATGACACTGATTAACCGTCCATTGGCGGGTGTCGCGGTGGGTGCGCCGTTCATTGCGTGGAGTGGCGTGCGGTTGCTGCAAGCGTTCCTGCTGGACTGGAAACAGCGTAAACTGGTTACGGCTAAAGAATTTAGAACCTCACCTCCTAGCCCCCTCGCTGTAAACGGAGAGGGGGAACAAGCACCCGAAAATGTGGTTGGTCAAACGACACAGCCGCTTATGAAGACCTATGCGGGGCTTATTTATACGCTGTCGCCGTTGGTTTTGTTGGGCGTGTTTACATTGATTCTGGTAAGCGTGATCCCAGCGTACCAATATGCGGCGACCGGAGATACACGACAAAATTTGTATTTATTGGTGTGGTCATATGACCGGATTGGATTCGGCGAAGGTTACGGCGCACATGGGCATACGATTGAGAAAGGTATCCGCCAAACGCGCTGGGATTTGTCGATGACCGCATCTGATCTGTTTGGCTGGCAAACAGGCAGTATGTTCACCGCCGATAACCAGATTGAGCCTAAACTTAAAGATCATCTGCTTAACCAAGGGGACTATTGGCCGCCTTCACCGTCGTTTGGGGTGACGATGCCCAACGGGAACAGTGTCGAAATTCCGTTTATCGGTTTGAGTTGGGTACTGCTGCCGTTTGGTTTGCTGTTGGGATTGAAACGCAGATGGTGGTGGTGGGCAGTATGGTTGGCTTTTGGCGGGCTGCTGCTGATCATGACACTTCAATTAGATAACCCCGGACTTCTCAACATTACTGGATTACCGTACGACCTACTACGCAATCCAACTTTCTCGCTGGCATGGATGGGCGGCTACATTGTTTGGATGATGATCCCATTCTTATTCTTGGTGTTTATGAAATCGGATCGCCAGATTACATGGACGTGGCTGCTGCTAGCAGTGATTTTGAGTTTGATCGGGTTACATTTCACCTACTGGATTGGGTCACAGCGTTACAGCACCCGTTATTATTTTGAAGCGCTGGGGGCGTTTGCGCTAATCAGTGCGTTTCCATTGGCGTGGTTGATGAAACGGGTGGGACGACTGCCTGTTTATATCGTTTTAGGGGCTGTGCTGATCTACAGCATTTATGCGTATAGTCAGCCGCGGATTGATGTGCTGTACCGATTTAATTGGATTAGCCCACAATTGGTCGAGGCAGTTGACCAACGACGCGAAGCAAACCGTCCGGTGCTGGTGTTGGTCAGCGGGCAGGATGTACGTTGGCGCGCCTATGGGAGCTTAACGGTCAAGACTAGTCCATACTTCGACAGCGATATTGTGGTGGCATGGGATACAGGTGGGGCGGGTGTGCGTGACTCGATCCTGAAATTGTTTCCTGACCGGCAGGTGATTGAGATGAAGGCAGCGGCTAATAAGAGCTGTTTTGTGGATAAGCCAGCCGAATGTTATGGCGAAGGCGTGGATACGGTGGTTACGCAATAGAAATCAGGGTTTGCCAACGGCAAACCCGTACAGAAGCAATGCAATAATCTATTTCAGGGTATCGAGAATGTTTTGGCGGGCGCGGTCATATTCGGTTTGCGAAATGAGACCCGCGTTTTTGGCATCATCAAGCTGCTTGAGGCGTGTTGTTAAATCACCTGAGGCTGCTGCCTTCATATTGCGGGCTTGCTCGATGACTTGGTTGAGGTCGATGCCGCCACTGGAATTTTGAGAGCTATAGGTGGTGGTATAGACCGATGGACTGCCGCCTGCACCGACGACACCAAAGTTGACGCTTGATGAGCGACGACGAGCGATTAACATGCCAATGATTGTCAGGATAACCCCAACGACGATCAATACAGGGTAAATGACAAATCCTGTGAGACTTGAGAGGGTGTTGCCGAATATCCCTCCGATTTGCCCCATGATACCGTTGGCAAATTCACCTGTCACATCGCGTTTTTGACCTTCGCTATCGACGCAGTACAAGGTCACGCCAGCAGCATAACCTTGACCGGGTGTGTATTGTGAAGCACCTGTCGGTTCTTCTAACTTTTCGCCGGGTTTGCAAAGCTGGGCTTCGCGGGCTTTGGCATCAGTGGCAAGCTGCATGGTGCTCCCTAAGCCCAAATTCGCAAACGATTGGCTGGAGCGAACGATCCCGAAAACCCCAAAACCGATAATGACCACGCCCACCAGTGCTAGAAGTCGTCCGATCATGTTGTTGCCTCCCCATACCAGCATAATCTGTTAAGACCAGTATAAAGGCGGTCAAGTTCAACGCGCAAGCAAGAGACATTTCACTTGAGTGCTAGCTGCTGGATAAACTGCTGAATGAGGTTGTTGCCGATGACACCCACGATGAGGCCGATGACGCTAAGAATGGCAATATTGCGCCAATCGTGGCTATCGAACTGGAAACGTGAAACGGGCGAAATGAAATTGTTGGGACGTTGAGATGCAGTTACGCCCGTATTGAGTAATGTTCCCAAATCCTCGGTTTTCATGCGAATGTCGTAGTACATGAGGGTAAAAGCGATGGGGGAAATGGGGATAATGAAAATGCTGACAATGTCACTAATCAGGCTAATCACCAGATATTGCAGGTTGAGGTTCATGTTGGGCGCGGCGGTCGTAATCAAGATAGTGACAATGCCAACGAGGATGCTGCTGACCAACAGTGAGATGAGTACGGCAACCACACCCACACCGAAAGCCGCCCAAAAACGACGTTTGCCCAACGACCACGAACGGCTGAGTGCAGCCGTCGCGCCTATATTTTCCAGCGTCAGCACTGGAAACATGAGGGCGGAGGCGGCGATGATGATGTGCAGGAGAAGGCCACTCAAGACCAGCGCGGGTGGGAAAGCGATCACCAGAAACATGATGAAGACCGCCAAAAGCCCGATGACGAAGCCGATCAATAACACGCCGCAGCCAATCTGGGTGAAACGATGGCTAACTCCGCTAAAGGCTTCGCTGATAGAGAGTTTGTGACCAAAAAGATATTCCGAAGCGAGATAGGTGAGCGGCGCGGTGATGAGAATAGTCTGAACAAGGGTGAGTAGACTGAGCAATAAGCTACTCATGTCGGGTGTATCGCTGAGAGCAGCGGTTGAGGTGGTGAGTGCTGCAAGCGGCTGCGGCGAGATGATGATATTGATGAGGCTAATCGGGATGGTCACGAAGGCGACTAGGCCGATGATGGTCAAGAAGTTTTCGCGGTAGATGCGGAAGGTTCGCTGGATGAGTTCGGGAAAACTGAAGGTCATCGGTTGACGAGGCGTAGGTTCCATCTGACGATCTCCTAATGGTTAGTTCGTAACCATGAAGTTTGTAGACCTATAAGTATTGTCCTGTTTTGGGAGAATTGCTATGCAGAGGTGCTTGATTTGGGGATGAAAAGGTTAAGGATTGGTTCAGGTGGAGGCATGATAGCCTGAATGTAGCGATTGATAATTTCCCAACGGGAGTCATTCTATGCGACAGCGATGGATTACATTCACCTTTTTACTGCTGGTATTTTCCGGGCGGACGCTGGCACAGGATAATCATAATGCTTATGCCATCGGCACACCGGCACTGACCAATCTTTATGTCTCAACAACGGGTGACGATAACCACGATGGTAGTAGTTCAGAGCAGGCGCTGCTGACGATGGACGCGGCTTGGAGTCGTATTCCAACGGGCGAGGAATTGACGACAGGCTACCATATCCTGATTTTGCCGGGAACCTATACAGCCGAGCAAGCACCGAATTATTGGGAGAGCCATTATGGGACGGCTGAACACCCGATTATCATCGAGGCTGCCAATGGGCCAAACACGGCGTATCTGCCTTCGATCAATATGTATGACAACCGTTACGTGTACTTCATTAATCTGAATTTGGAAATTGGGACGGACGCTTTCCACTGTGAGAAATGCGACCATTTGCTGCTGCGCGGGAATACCATCATCGGGGCGAATCCTGATACTTATAACGGGCAGGAGACGGTCAAGGTTAATCAATCGCAATATGTTTTTATTGAGGATAACGACATTTCAGGCGCATGGGATAACGCGGTGGATTTCGTGGCGGTGCAGCACGGACACTTCCTCAATAACAAAATACACAACGCGGGCGATTGGTGCATGTATCTCAAAGGCGGCTCGGCTTATTTTTATGTGGCAGGCAATGAATATTATGATTGTGGCACGGGCGGCTTCACGGCGGGACAGGGAACAGGTTACCAGTTTATGAGTGCGCCGTATATCCAATATGAAGCCTACGATATTAAGTTCGTGAATAACTTTATCCATGATACGGAAGGCGCAGGCATCGGTGTTCAAGGCGGCTATAACATTCTAATGGCTTATAACACGATGGTGCGGGTTGGGTCGCGCAGTCATGTGATGGAGTTCGGATTTGGGTCACGAAGCTGCGACGGACAAGGCAATGAGGAAGGCCGCGAACGCTGCGACCAATATACGGCGGCTGGCGGTTGGGGAAATAATGCGCCAGCCGACGGTTCCAACTTCGTGCGTATCCCGAACCGGAATGTGTTTGTTTACAACAACGTAGTTTATAACCCGACTGGTTACCAGAGTGGGTATCAACAATTTTTTATAGCGGGTGTGTTTACTGGTGCAGAGCAAGCGGGTTCAAATGTGCCAAGTCCAGTGAAGGCTGACGATAACCTGCAAATCAAGTCGAACCTGATTTGGAACGGCGATGCGAATATGCCGCTGGGAATAGACGATATATCAGGATGCCAAGCTGACAATCCAATTTGTAATGCGACACAGTTAACAGCGGATAATGCGATTAATTCGGCTGATCCAACGAGCAGCACACTATTAAATGCTGCGATCCCTGACTTTACATGGGATGTGCCTATTCCAGCGGGTGATGTGAGTAATCAGATTGGGCAGCCCATTAGCCAAGAGGGGTTAATGGCCATGTTAGCCGTTCCCGCGTCGGTACAGCAGCCAATAATCGCACTGACTGATGTACCCACAGTGGAAGCTGTTGAAACGACACCTATGCCACCCGTGCCAACTGTGGCAATGATGCCAGCCAATCCTCCAATAACCGAGCTACCGCTGGCAGAAGGCCCAATCACATTGGTGACGTTGGGTGACAGTCTGACCGAAGGCGCGGAAGATAATGCAGAATTAGGTGGTTATCCGGGACGGCTAATCGGGATGGTGCAAGCACTGCGCCCCAATTCGACGATTTTGAATCTTGGTCATTCGGGTTGGAGTTCGGATGCGCTGATTACCGGCGATCAGGGATTGCCGAGCGAACTGGATCAAGCAGAACAAGCCATCAAAGCAGCAGTGGCGCAGGGACAGCCAGCGGTAGCCTTGGTATGGATTGGCAGCAATGATTTGTTTTATCTATACGGGTATAACAATCCTGACGCGGCAGGCGAAGCGGCTGATCTAGAAAACTATGGGCGTAACCTCGATACGATTGTGGGGCGGCTGTCATCTGCTGGCGCACGCGTGATGATCGCCCAATTGGATGATCAATCCTTGCGTCCGGTGGTGACGCGCGGTGAAGCGTTCCCCGACATTAGCAAAGATGAAGTGGCGATGATGTCCGAGCAGGTGAAGCGCTATAACGCGTTGATTGCTGAGAAGGCGGCGGGCTATGGGGCAGTCGTTGTGGACTTTTTCAACACGACGATTTTTACAGACGCATCGATGTTGGCAGACGATGGCAATCATCCGAATGCAACCGGTTATGATGTGGTTGCGGGGGTATGGTTTGAGACGATGAAGCGGATTCTGGGATAGTTATCCGTTTCAAGCAGCAAGTTATAGCAGAAGACGACTCTTCTATGAGTCGTCTTTTTGTTTGAAATTGAGCGAGGATACGCCGATGTTCTGAAGAATACAGTTTGGTTAGCGGCGGTTTTTCTGACGGGCAAGGCGCTGAGCTTCGCGCATTTTATTGCGTTCTTGTTCAAGTGTGTTTTCGTTAGCGGTACGGGCATCTTTGGGTTTGACGAGGCTGACGACCAACATCGAGATGGTTAAGCCGATGACGAAACAAATCACGGTGAAGATCAAGCGCATGATGATGGGTGAGAGGGTGGTGGCATTACCGATGCGCTGTGTGATGGCGACCATGACACTCGGAGAGATGAACCACGCACCGATGGCGATGACTAGAGCAATGATCACACCAATATAGGTGGCAATCGAGGAACTTTTGCTATTTGAAGTTTCCATAGCTGATAAATCCTTATATAGAGATAATCCCTATCAATATTGTCTGGCTGAAATGCTTTTACAAAAGTTGAGGAAACGTAAATGAAGTGTATTGAATGGATGTTGTTTAAATGATGCGAATTTAAAAGCAGCGGGTTTGTCGGCGATAGCTGAGGTGGACTTAAAGCTATTTGGGATTGGTGATGGGAAGATATGCTTTAACGGTCGTGCCTTTTCCTAATTCACTTTGGACTTCGATATGCCCATCGTGCAATTCAAGGACTCGTTTGGCTAGAGCAAGCCCTAAGCCAAGACCGCGTGTGGTATGACTTTCATCTACTCGATAGAAGCGATCAAAGATATGCTTGATCGTTTCCGCGCTCATCCCTTGTCCTTGATCCATGATTTCTAATATCAACCACTGCCCAGAGGCTGTAATTTGAACGGTTACCGGGCTGATGTCCGGCGAAAAACGCAGGGCATTGCTCAATATCTGGTTGAACGCCAAATGCAAATCTGATAGATTGATTTGCAGCAAGGGTAATCTATCCGCGTTTTCGACCAGCAGCTTAATTCGCCCGCTGCTATTGAATGATTGTATATCCGAGAGTATGTCCCCAGCCTCTACCGATGTACGCAGATAATCCAGTTTGTCCGTTCCATCCAGCCGTGTGAGAATTAGGATCGTTTCTAACAATGTGTTGAGCGTTTCGATCTGATGGTACATGTCCTGCCTGTAATGCTGCTTCTTGGTTTGGTCGGGGGTTTTCTCCAAGAGATACAGGTCAGTTGACATCAGTGTAAGCGGGGTTTTGAATTCGTGGGCTGCATCGCGCATAAATTTTGACAAAATATTCGCGCGCTCATGCTCAAGCGCCAGTTTAACTTTTTGCCCTTCAAGGGTTACTCTTAGCCTAGTAACCAATTTGGTGGTGAGATACGACATGGGCGCAGCAATGATAAACGTGATAAATAAGGTAGTCGGCAAGTTTTGAGGTGATAAAAACAGGAAGTTGATAATGCTAGCCAAAACCAAACTCACCAAGGTAGCTACAAGCGAGGTTCGTAGTGGTGTTTTTACCAGCCGATTAAGGGTTAAAGATTTGCTCGTGATCATGATTGAATGTACTTTACGGTGACTGTTGCGATCCATTAATTATCTAAGCCGAACAGTAAAGCACAATTAATCCGATGTTGTAGGCTGTTTACAGTGCGATTGTCCATGTCCTAATTATACGCCCGCTATGTTTTTTTAAGCATTTATAAAAAACTAAATGCATAAAGAAGGTGTTTTTTTAAATGATTGCGTTGTGCAATTAAATTTTGTGAGTGGTCATGAATACGCCGGGACGCGGCTCAAGGGTTGCGCCCATATATGCGTTTACCCGGCGTGGTAAAAGGGTGAGTGTGCGCTGTTGCAGGATGCGGGCGAGGATCACTTTGGCTTCAACCTGTGCGTAGGCTGCGCCGATGCAGTTGCGTGGACCTCCGCCAAAAGGCAAGTAGGTATAAGGCGCGGGTTTGGGCGCATCGGGGGCAAAACGTTTTGGATGAAATTCGTCGGGAGCATCCCAGTATTCGGGCATTCGTTGAGTCACGTAGATGGAATACATAACACGCGTTCCGGCAGGGATGACATAACCGTTGAATTCCAAATCTTGTGCAGCGAGGCGCGAACCGAGATGAATGGGCGGATAAAGCCGCAGCGATTCGTCAATAATCCGGTCAAGCAAGGGCAAGTTTCGTAAGGTGTCGAGTGTAGGTGGTTGGTCGCCAAGGACGGCGCGAACTTCAGCTTGTGCCTGCTGCATGATTGTTGGGTGTTTTCCGAGCAGGTAGATCGTCCAACTGAGGAGGGCGGTGCTGGTGTCGTGTCCGGCAATGAGCATGGTCAGCAGTTGGTCGCGGATGAGGTTGTCATCCATCGCCGTATCGCTGATAAGTAGGCCGAGCAGATCAGTCGGTTCACCGATATGGGCGCGACGCAGGCGAATCATCTGATAGAGATAGTCATCCATTTGGCGTAGACCATCGGCATAACCGGGGCGTGGGATGCGGCTGGAAAACATCCATAGACCGGGTGAGATGTAGCTCAGGGTTTTGAGGACAGCTTGCCACAGACGATCCATATCAGGAGTGAAATCGACTTTAAAGAGCGTATCCAACAGCACGAGCAATGCGACCCGGCGCATCTCAGGCAGCATATCAATTGCAATGTCATCAGACCAGCGAGACATCACTTGATCCGTGCCGCGCCACATGGCTTCGACATAGGTTTGGAGCATTTGTTTGTGCAAGGCGGGATTCATAGCGCGTCGTATTTGGTCGTGGCTGTTGCCATCTTCGACCAGCACACCATGCCGCAGCAGCATGGTTACCGGATCACCTTCCATGCGCCAACGAAGATCATCACGCCCACTGACCAACACAAATCGGGCGGCTTCTGCCCCCACCAGCATAACCGCTTTAAAACCCGGAAGCGTCAAACGGAAAATATTACCGAGTTCGCGGTTAAAGACGGTTAATGCGCCGAGTACGCTGCGTTCTCTTGCCATTTGGCGTAACGCATGGAGGCCGGTCAATCCAGAGGGACTAGGAATGGTAGACGACATGAAAGACCTATCTAAAGATAGTAGGTAATGGCTATAAAGATGTATCGGAACTGTGATCCGATATATAACTACTGCTGAAAAATGTATTTTGATGGTAGCCTACTACGGGTAAAGGACAATAGCAACTTAAATAGTGCTAATATTCTGTTATGTTTTAGCTCATACAACTCAGCTATGATCTTAGACATATTATGAACAAATGCTGTGCAATACCTGCATAAGTATCCGGGGGAAGCGGTTTCATGTCAAAGATTGTTGTTATTGGAAGTGGTTTTGGGGGACTAGGGGCAGCTATACGTTTGGCGGCACGCGGTCACGAAGTCGAGATATTAGAGAAACGTGATAAGCTCGGTGGGCGGGCTTATGTTTATGAGATCAATGGCTTCAAGTTTGATGGTGGGCCAACGGTCATCACTGCGCCATTTATGTTCGATGAAATCTGGAAGGCGGCAGGCAAACGGCGCGAAGATTATTTCCAGATGGTTCCCTGCGACCCTTATTACCGCATCTTTGATAAAGACGGACAAGCCTTTAACTACAACGGCGACGAGAACTTTATCCTGAGCCAGATTGATAAATGGGAGCCAGCCGATAAGCAGGGCTACCAAGACTTCATGAAGACCACCAAAGCGATCTTCCAAAAAGGGTTTGTAGAACTGGCGGATAAGCCATTCTTGCACTTCACCGACATGCTGAAAGTCGCCCCTGATTTGATTAAGATGCAGTCCTATTTAAGTGTATACCGCTACGTGTCGAAGTATGTGAAGAATGACTTCTTACGGCGCGTGTTCTCGTTTCATCCGCTGCTAATTGGTGGTAACCCCTTCGACTCACCATCAATCTACGCCATGATTCATTATCTGGAGCGCGAGTGGGGTGTGCATTATGCAATGGGTGGCACGGGTGCAATTGTGCAGGCCATGGGTAAGCTGTTCGGTGAATTGGGCGGCACGGTACGTCTGAATGCCGATGTGCAGGAGATTCAAGTTAATGGGCGGCAGGTGACAGGTGTCCGTATGGAAGATGGTGAGGTGATTAAGGCTGACCAGATTGTCTCCAATGCGGACGTGGCCTTCACCTATAAGAACCTGATTCCCGCACAGTATCGACGCAAATTTACCGACCGCAAAATCGCCAGCATGAAGTACAGCATGTCGCTGTTCGTGATTTACTTTGGCACAAAGAAGCGTTACCGCGATACAGGGCTGGCACATCACAACATTATTCTCGGCGACCGCTATAAAGAACTGCTCAATGACATTTTTAACAAGCAGCAGTTATCGAAAGATTTTTCGCTGTATTTGCATATGCCGTCGTTGACAGATCCCAGCATCGCGCCGGATGGCTGCGAGAATTTTTATGTGCTGTCACCTGTGCCGCATCTGGGTTCAGGTATTGACTGGACAAAAGCAGCCAAGCCGTATCGCGACGCGATTATGCAGTTCCTTGAAGATAATTATCTGCCGGATTTGCAGGCGAATATCATCGCGGAACACATGATTGATCCGCTGCACTTCCAGAACACACTCAACAGTTATATGGGGTCTGCCTTTTCGGTACAACCACTGCTGACACAATCAGCATGGTTCCGCCCGCATAACCGTTCAGAAGACTTCGATAACCTGTATTTCGTGGGCGCGGGGACGCATCCGGGGGCGGGACTGCCGGGTGTGCTGTCTTCATCTATTATTTGTGAGAATTTAATTGGTGATGCGGTTGAAGCTTATCATCCTGAAACCGTCATGCAAGGGGCATATTGATGCGCTTAGACATTCCACTTCAAAGCTGGGAACATCAACTACTGACATGGGCGCAAGAGCCTTTGCAGACGCTGAAACTGTCGCATCAGGTCAAAGCTGACAGTGGCTTATTAGAGTTGGCTTATGAGCATTGCGCCGATGTGACCCGTCATCACAGCAAAACGTTTTATCTGGCTTCGGGTTTGCTACCGCGCGACAAACGGCGGGCGGCACGGGCGTTATATGCTTTTTGCCGGGTGACGGATGATCTGGTAGACCGTAACGATGGGTTAGACGCGTTGGAAATGCTGGGCAAATGGCAGGCGAAAGTGAGCAGCCAACATCCTGACGGTAGTGATATGGTGGCACTGGCGTGGGCCGATACACGGGCGCGTTACATGATTCCCGCTGGATATGCCGAGCAGCTTATTCAAGGTGTGGCTCGTGATGTGCGGCAGCAGCGTTACGCCACGTTTGCGGATTTGGCAGAATATTCGTATGGTGTGGCTTCGACGGTTGGTTTGATGGCAATGTACATCATCGGCTTTAAAGATGAAGATGCTGTGCTGTATGCTGTTAAGCTGGGGGTAGCTCTGCAACTGACGAATATCCTGCGTGATGTGGGCGAAGATTGGCGGGCAGGCAGGTTGTATCTGCCACAAGATGAACTTAATCAGTTTGGGTTAAGTGATGCTGACATTGGTAATGAGATCAATGACAGCCGCTGGCAGGCGTTTATGGACTTCCAGATTGCCCGTAACCGGCAATTGTATGATGAGGCGCAGGCGGGAATCTCGATGCTAAACACGGACGGGCGTTTCGCTATTGGTGCGGCAGCGGGTTTGTACCGTGCGATTTTGGATGATATTGAGGCGCGGCATGGCAATGTCTTCCATTATCGGGCGCATGTGAGCAGCGCCAATAAACTGCGACGGCTGCCTAGGATATGGTGGCAGTCAAGAAGAAACATCTAACCGCAGAGCCAAGTCGAAAATAAACCCCCACCCCAACCCTCCCCCGCAAGCGATGGAGGGAGCAATACAGCGGATGGGATAGGTTATTTTCATATGAGATACAGAGTACGCAAAGATAAAACAGAGAGTTAAGTAGGCGAGATGACGTATTTCGGGTTTCTGATCATTTTTCTAATCGTACCGCTAGCAGCCATATTTACACAGTATCTTCATGAGAAAAAGCTGGGGATGGAGATGCCGATGAGTTGGCGGAGTTGGCCTTTATGGAAGGTCATTTCCGCACAAGCAGTGATTGCTGTAATTTATACCACCCCTTGGGATAATTATCTGGTGGCGACACGGGCTTGGTGGTATAACCCCGGTTTAGTGACAGGCTTCTTGATTGGTTATGTGCCGATTGAGGAATATATCTTTTTTGTGCTGCAAACCTTTCTGACGGGTACATTTTTGTTATTACTCGTGCGTCACCGTCCGATGTGGGGTGAGCAAGCAAGTGTTGGTAGCCCTTGGATGCGTTGGCTGTTAACCGGAGTATTAGGCATCGTGTGGCTGATCTTCGTGGCGATCTTGGTTGCGGGATGGAAGCCGGGAACTTATCTGGCACTGTTGATGGTATGGGCGCTGCCACCGTTGATGCTGCAAATCGGATTTGGCGCGGACATTTTATGGAAATATCGCCGTTATGTCGTGATGACGATTGCCGTGATGACGGTGTATCTGGCGTTGGCGGATATGCTGGCAATCAGTTCAGGAACGTGGACGATTGATCCGGCGCAGTCGCTGAATATATTCATATTAGGTAGACTGCCAGTGGAAGAACTGATCTTTTTCTTCATGACCAATTTGTTAGTGGTGGTCGGTGTAACCTTGTTGAGTTCGACTGTCAGCCGCGAACGGATTATGAACTTATTACAGGCGATTAAACTACGTCGGAAAGCAGACCAGCCTTATGAAACAAGTTCCTGACGACTATAGCGATATGCTGACGGATGATAGTCGCAGCTTTATGATACTCACGACTCTGTTGAGTGATGGTTCGCCGATTGTCACACCCATCTGGTATACGGTCGAAGGGGATAGCTATTTGATTACAACACATCCTGACAGTTTGAAGGCGCGAAATATGCGGGCGCGGCCTGCGATAGCCTTCGTCCTCGTGATCGAAGGCAATATGGCACGTTATATTAGTGTGCGTGGCACAGCTTCCGAAGCGCTGGATATGGATGCCAAAGCCGTGCAAGCGCGGATTGTGCGGAAATACGAAGGACACGATCCAACCGTTGAGCGTGAAGAGACCGTATTCAAAATAACGCCTAACAAGACCAACGCTTTCGATTACAGCGATTATGTGGCATAACTGGCTTATTCACTTCTGTCCTTTAGGGGGATAAGCTTTTGATACGGGCAATCATATTTGATTTTGATGGCTTGATTTTGGACACCGAAACGCCAGAATATCAAGCGTGGCAGGAAATCTATCAGTCGCATGGTTGTGAGCTTCCTCTTGCATTGTGGACAAGCATGATTGGCAAGGGTAACGACGATATAACCTTCGATCCTTACGCCTATTTAGAAACTCAACTCCAGCGCGTAATTGACCGTAATGAAATTCGGACAGCACGGCGGGCGCGTATGATGGACATGATCGGGATGCAACCGATTCTGCCGGGGATCATCAAATATCTGGTAGATGCCAAAGAGATAGGTTTGAAGATTGGCTTGGCATCCAGCAGTGGCAGCGAATGGGTAAAAGCGCATCTGACACGGGTTGGATTGATCGAACACTTTGAATGTATTCGCACGGCAGATGATGTCATCCGCACTAAGCCTGATCCTGAACTGTATCTCGCTGTTTTGAAGGTCATGGACGTTCAACCACAGGAAGCCATTGCTTTTGAGGATTCTGCAAATGGCGCATGGGCGGCGAAACGTGCGGGCATGTTTTGCGTGGCGGTTCCCAACCCCATGACCAGCAGCCTGAGTTTCGACCACGTTGATTACAGGCTGAATTCTTTAGCGGATATGGATTTGCCCAAACTTATTCAGCGTTTTGCTGATAGTTCTCCAGCTTAGTGGAGCAGTCCCGGTGATGTTGATGGATAAAGTGGTCGTCCGAGAGCGCTCTCATTCGCGGGAAGGATTACAGTGAAGGTCGTGCCTTCACCCAGTTTGCTGGTAAAGGTTATCGTTCCCCGGTGCAAGTCTACCGCCTGCTTCATAATTGACAGTCCAAGACCGGAACCCATTACATCGCCGATATTGCTGGCACGGCGGAAGGGTTGGAACATTTTCGCTTGATCCGCTTCAGGGATGCCAATACCTTGATCGACCACTTTGATAACCACTTTATCGGCTTCACTACTCAGTTCCAATTTGATGGTCGTACCAGCTTTTGAATACTTGATGGCGTTATCAAGTAAGTTAGTAATAATCTGGCGCATCATCCGCGAATCGACCGTCGCTTTGATGGGCTGTTTGGACTCAAATTGAATTGAGTGCTTGCGATCTTTTTGGTTTTGAAATTCCTCTACAATATCGCGGCAGAACGTATCCAGTTGGATTGAGGTTGGGTTGAAGTCAACCCGACCCGTTTCCATATTGTTGAGCGACAGTACATCTTGCAGCAGTTCGGTTATATGCTCGACCATTGACTGGATTTTATCCAGCTTGCCTTCACGCGCCGCATCATCGAGTTTGTGGGCGTAGTTCTTGAGCATATAGATATTATTCTGGATGGTTGAGAGGGGAGTACGTAACTCGTGCGAGGCGATGGAGACGAAACGGCTCTTGAGTTCGCTCATTTCTTTTTCGCGCACCAGTGACTCTTGTAAAGCCTCTTCTGCCCGCTTACGCTCTGTTATATCACGCTGAATCACCACTACATATTGGCTATCGCCATTGCGAACCACTGACCACGAACAATCCATGTGGCGAAGCGAGCCGTCTTTATGTAGGAAGTCAATTTCCTGACGGCTGTCTCCTTGTTGCAGAATGGTCGGAAACTGGGTTTCGATGACCAGCTTTGAGGGAGCGGAGAGAAATTCTACAAAAGGATGACCCACTATATCGGCTTCGGCGTAACCTGCATTACGCAGTGTCGCCGGATTGGTACGGGTAATGTTCCCCTGAAGGTCGAGTACTTGAATATAGTCGGCAGCAGATTGAATGAGCGACCGAAAAAGAGCCTCACTTTTACGGAGATCATTTTCAATGCGCTTGTTATTGATGGCATAGCGGATCGCCCTTTCAAGCAGAGGCAGGCGAATATCCGCTTTGTCAAAATATTCAGCCACGCCTAAAGTTAAGGCTTCCTCGTCAATATCGCGCCGTCCGCGTGCTGTGAGCAGGATAATCGGTACAGGGCAACCGATGGGGAAGGCGGCACGAATGAGATCAAGCCCATTTTGTTCGCCTAACATGTAATCCACAATGTAGACATCATGCTCCTGCTTTTGCATGATGGGCAGCGCGTCTTTGAAGTCCGCCTGCCACTCGAGTTGGAACTTGCCTTTAGGCATAGCGGAGATCATGTCGCGAACCATGATGTAATCATCCTCATCGTCGTCGATCAGGAGAATATGGGTAAGTTTATTGGGTGATATAGAATTGGACATTTTGGGCAGGCATTCCAAAAAAAGGTGTTAGGAAATTCATTTCAATGGGCAGCGGATTGGTCACGCCATTGATAGGTTGTGCTTCGGCTGGCACTATAGGTATGGTATCACAGGATTCGACATTTATACCGTTAGCAATTAGCCAGCCATAGCTGCTTAGAAACGGTGTTAAATAACGTTTGCCACTATCTGTTTTACCAACAATGGCAACTTGTGTGCCATTCGGGATATTGCCGAGGTTCAAATAATCTTCACCCGGGCCGATGCGGACGGTGACACTATTTTCACCGGGAAGGGTGGCGTTGGCTATTCCACGGCAGGTTATGGAGGTGACGGATAGGAATGAAAACCCCTGTGGCGCAGTAATCGCTATGACTTCGCCTAAGGTGTCCATTGCCCGCAATCCGCTGCCTGCTTGTAAGTCAATCATGATCTCGTCTTTGCTAGCGGTCAGGCTGCCCTGTGCGACAATCACATCGCTAGAGCTATCTAGCACCTGCGTGGCAAAGAGCGCGGTTGGTTGCTGAAGCGTCATGTGCTGCAAATGGAGTTGATAGTTGGCGAGTTTGGTGGCATCAGTAATCAGTTGAACACTGCGCCCTTTGAGCAAACGCAGCGTGATACTCACTTGCTGTTTAGCGTTTTGGTCGAAGCCTTCCAGTTGATATTCACTGCCGGGGAGTAATAACGTTTGTGAGGCATCGGCAAAGGTAATCAGTGCGCGACCGGTTTTATTAGTGCGGAGAACATCACCGATGCCAAAGGGCGCTTGGGCATCCACAGGTAAAGGGAGCCAATCTAGGGTATTGGCGCGTTGAAGTTGAACACCCGCAAATGTAATTTGTACAACCGCCGCGACAGGCTGTTGGGCGCTGAGGAGCGCTTGGGCAAAAACAAATGCCAGTATCAGAGTCAACCATCTTAACCGTAAATGCATATCAAGACTCCTGCGGCGTAGGCAGTTCAATAAAGAACGTGCTGCCGACACCTTCCTGACTTTGGACACCAATATGCCCATTATGTGCTTCGGCAATCGAACGTGCCAAGCTGAGTCCGAGACCTGTTCCACTGATGTGAGCCGTGTCGCGGGAACGTACACGAAAAAATTCTTGGAATAGCTGACTCTGTGCTGACTCTGGAATACCGAAGCCCGTATCTTCAATTTCAATACGAAGAAAACCATTTTGACGACAAAGGCGCGTCGTGATCGTACCCGCTTCTCGCGTATACTTTACAGCATTCTCGATGAGATTGCTTAACGCCTGCGAGAGAAGTAAAGGATCTCCAACAACTTCGGGCATATCCGGTTCGATTTCTTGTTGAAGTATCTGTTTTTTGTTTTCCATATCGTGTTTATAGCGCTCGATGACTTCTTTCAAGATTGACGGTATGGAAACCAGCTTGGTTTTGATGTGGCTGGAACGCAGTTGTTCAAGGTCAAGAATGTCGTTAATCAATTCGAGCATTTCTTCGCCGGCGTGGAACATCCGTTGAAGATATTGGCGCTGTTGAACATTGAGCGAGTCTTTATCTGGATCATCCAACAATAGGCTGCCATAACCTAACACACGCGAAAGCGGCTTCTTGAGGTCGTGAGAAGTCATGCGTACCATTTGGGTTTTAAGGCGGCTAACTTCCGCCAGCGCCGTAATGTCATTCAAGATGACCACCCAATCGCCAAAGTCTAGCTTGGCAGCGTCCAGATTGAATACTTTTTTGCCCAGCTTAATCTCTTTGCGAAAGTAGTCGTAGGAATGAAAATCGCTTTGGATCGCGGCTTGGATTTCCAAATCGATACCTACACGGCTCAGCAGACGGACGAACGATATGCCGGGTACAATTTCTCCCGCGTCGGCTAAGTCTTCAACCACCGCCTTATTTACTTTAATCAGTTTCAAATCAGGGGTGAGTACCATAATCGAGGCTGGTGATCCACCGAGGATGGCTTCTAGTAACGTGTTTTGTTCTTCGGTACGCGTATAGAGCGCGGCGTTGTCCAGATTGGGGGCGACATGTTCGGCAAGCGCCTTGAACAGTCGCAGTCGTGCGCTCATCTGGATAAAGTTGTAATGGGTTGGGAACTGAACGGCTAATATGGCGATCAGCCGTTTTTGCCAGATAACAGGTACTGCCGCATAGTCACGCTCGCGTACCATCTGCTTGTCATGTTCGGATCGAATCATGACATACTGGAGCTGACGCATATGGGCATCAGCATTGCCCCATGTGTGCTGCGGATTAGGGGTATTCGATGCTTGGCTGACAAGCCATATGGCTCCTGTCTTGGCTTTCAACACCCGTTGCAGGTCATTGGCGATGGAGGGCAAGATGCGGTCAATCGCCATGCGCTGCGACGAGACTTCCATAGCATTTTCGAGTAAAAATTCAGCTTTGTTACGCCGGTTAAATTCACGGGCAACATCAACGAACACATTGATAATCAGCGCGATGATGACCGCGAGTAACCCATAAAACAGGTTGATAAATTCAAGTTGAGCGCTAAAGCGTACCGATGCGATTACCAATAAAAGGGCGATGATGGCAAGAGCAGCAGGAAGCATCCAGTACCATTTGAGGCGCACGTAGATCAAGCTGGAAACGAGCGCTAATGAGGCAATCATGATGGCTTGAGACGTGCGCGATTGGAAAAAGGGGATACGGTTTTGGAGCAAACTTTCAATGGCGTGGGCATGTATCTCGACACCCGCCATCAACTGCCCCGTGGTGCTGGAGGGTACGGGATAGAGGTCAGTCGCGGCGATGGTGTTCATCAATCCGACCAACACCAGTTTGTCTTTGAAGGCTGCTGGTGTAATCTCACCATTAATCACATCCAGCGCTGAGTAAACCGGAAAGGAATCTAAGCTTGCACTGGCGGGGCCGCCGAAAAAGTTTTGCTGCCACAAACCATGTTCGTCTACTGGAATGGTGATCGAGGCGACTTGCAATTGGTCAGAACTCGATTGCACGACTTGAGATTGAGCTGCCGAGGGAATACGTAACCATGCGAGGTATGAGGCGATGTCAAATGAAATATGGGTTGTACCCTCGTTTTCGACCAATGAGATTTGGCGACGCACAACACTATCAACATCGGTGAAGGCGTTCACGTAACCCACATAATCCACCACGTCAGCAAAAGCAGGGATGGGAACGAGTGAGTTAGCAAAATTCATGGCAGGCTTATTATCTGCCTGCGTTATGATTTGATCCGCACCGACTTGCGGCATGACAAAACGTGTACGTACTTCACTTTGCCGTGCTTTGACGATGGCATTGACTACTGCTTGATCCTGTTCGCTGGGCTGGTCAAACAGGATGTCAAAGGCGATTACGCGGGCTTGAGATTGGTTGAGTACATTGACGAGATTGGCATATACAGTACGCGGCCACGCAGCTAATGAGCGACCATAAGCGTTATGGGTGGCATTGTCGAGCGCGATGATAACAATGTGATCGCTGGTATCGGCGGAAACAAAAAAGAGATCGTTCAGCCGCAACTGCGAACCCGTGAAAAACCCATTGAACCAAGCGAACAAGAGCAGTGCAGCCGTTGCCAAACCCGCAGCTAAACCGATGCGGGTTTCGGAATTCCATAACCATGTGGATAGACGCTGCATCAGGCTACCTGACTACGACGAGGGCGTACTTTCGGGTGTCGGTGCAGGTGCTTGTTGGAGGTCGGTTGGTTCAATTGGATTACCGAGCGATTGGTAAAGGCTCATATCCTCTGGTCCATATTGATCCGTGAACGAGCGCAGGCCGGGGCAACCGTCCGCGATTTTGGTCGTAGCCGATTGTATCCAGCCAAAGCCGCCACGGAAGGGAATACGATACCAGTTCGGGACAGCTTTACCGAAAAAGCGGTCAATGACAGTTGGGGCAATCGTCCCAATCAGCGGGAATGAAAGGTCAGCCCCTTGCCGGACGTTGATGCTAAAGTCACCATCGACTTTTATGGACGCGGCACACCCATCTAAAGCTGCGTCTAGTTGATCGAAAGTTGTGGCTTGAACCACTTCGCTGAGAGGTTTGCCTGCATCGCGACGTATCCCGTAACCCGGTGGCACATCGGCGCTCACGTTTTCAGCATCGGCATTAACGATGCCTTTGGAAACCAATGTGGCGGCACGTCCGCTATCCGTCACACGGATGACAAATTCAGTCCCACGCGCGGCTAGTGCCATGCTGGGGGTAGTGATGTCGTAACTGGAATTGCTGTCGAGTATGCGTCCGATGCGCTGTAATGTTTGACCGACAACCACTTCCGCACCGATATGAAATGAGCTATCTTGCCCTTCAAAACGGGTGATGCGATACTGTGTATTTTCTTGGAGTTCGGTATCGACACCGTCACTGAAAAACGTAATGCGAGCTTTACCACTTTTATCGGTGCGAATGGTATCGCCCACGCCAACGATGGCTTCTAACTTCACTTCAATCCAATTGCCAGTATTCACGCGCTGGACTTCTACTCCGGAAGACAGCACTTCAAGTGTGGCGGCGAGTTCGTTGGATTGGGCGTGCAGTGCGCCAAGTATAGGCAACAACAAAACAAACAGAATAAAAATAGATTTCCGTCGCATGATACACAGCCTTTTCCAAATTTCGAGCATCAAATCATCTTAATACAGTGTAACAGAATTCTCCCTTGAACACGAGTTAAGGGCATCCATAAGCGTGTTTGCTACAAAGTTGTTATACCTAACATCATACTGTAGTTAATAAATTTTTTGCGTTGACAATAAAAAAGGCAGAACCTAAAAGTCTGCCTTTTTTTGATTGGTGTTGCCTAAGACTAGAATTCGTTCCAGAGGTTCTGGTTGTAAACTTCGTGGTGGAACTGGATTTCCGACGGCTTAATCAGTGTGCCGAGCTTGCGGGCGCAGCGGTCAGCCGAACCGGTTTTCAGATCAGCATAGCGTGTCTGAACTTCAGTGCCGAGCAAATCGGCTGCATACTTGCTGTTTTCAAAGAAGCCGATTGCGTCGTAGATGTTGTCGGGCAGAACAGGGATAATCTTGCTGTTCTTCTTGGTCGCGACGGGGCCTTCCAAACCAGTCTTGAGGAAAGCGTACAAGGCCATGTAGGGATTGGCATCCGGCGCAATCGAACGGACTTCAACACGAGCCGACTTCTCATTACCAATCGGAATACGAACCATCGAACCACGATCAATCGCAGAAGCCTTGATTTGGTTCGGGGCTTCAAAATGTGGGTCAAGGCGGCGATAAGAATTGACGCTGGGGTTGATGATGAGGCAAATGTCCAATGCGCTGCTCAAGATACGGTCAATGAATGACCAACCTGCTGACGAGAGACCATCTTGACCTGCTGCATCATAGAACTGGTTCTTGCCACCCTTGGAGATGGACAAGTTGGTGTGCATACCGCTGCCGTTCACGCCAGTGACAGGCTTGGGCAAGAAGCTGGCAGTCATACCAAGACCATAAGCGACCTGACGGCAGATGAGCTTGTAAAGGGTAATCTGGTCAGCAGCAATCGAGGCTTCGGTGTAAGAGTAGTTGATTTCGAATTGTGACGGCGCAACTTCTGGATGATCTTTTTCATTGGCAAAACCTAATGCCCGCTGAACTTCGGCAACTGTATCGATATAGCTGCGGAGAGGATCACCGGGCAGGGAGTTGTAATAACCGCCTTGGCTCAGGAATTCGAACTTGCCAGTCTTGGCATATTCTTGTTCGGCGTAACGTCCCTTAAACAAGAAGCCTTCAATTTCGTTGGCTGCGTTGGCGACAATCCCTTGGCTTTCGTAGAGGCCGGCGAGGTAATTCTTAAGGCGCGAACGCATGTCGGCTTCATAAGGCGAACCATCACGATTCAGGACTTCACTGAAGACCAGCACTTTGCCCGAACCAAAAACATCAGATGGTAAGTTATAGAAGGCTGACCAATCCAGTGCCAAACGCAAGTCAGACTCGGACTGCTGCGAGAAACCACGAATGGAGGAACCATCGAAGGTCAGGTTGTCGGCAGATTTCAACAAGAACTTTTTGTCATAGTCAAGCATATGCAGCCGACCTTCAAGGTCAGTAAAGCAGACGGTGACTGCTTTGATACCCTTGTTATCGGTCAGATACTTCATACGTTTGTCTTGAATTTTGTCAGCGGCTACCCGGTTGACACGTTCTTCTTTGGCGGCAAGGTTCATTTCCTCAAGTTCGGCATAAGAAATTTCGAGGAATTCACGCAGTTCTGGCATTTGTAGGCACCTTTCGCAGGATTAAAGCGAGAAAAAGAGGGAATAACACGGCTGTGTTTCCCTATATGACCCTAAAGGCAACTGACTCATATCGTGAGAATATTCACACATGTTGGAATATTTGGTGATTATCGCTAAAGTATGTCATTTGAGCCTTGTATATTACTTCTGAAAGTTCATGCGTTTTATGTGTTTAGTACGTACAAATGACCCGTTTGACATGGGTTTGAGTTGCGGTTGTTGCCATTTTAAGAGCTAGAATGTTTATAAACTGCCAATAGATTCTTTATGAAGGTTTTTGCTTGTACAATTATTGATGAGATTATTTGCATGGAGCATAGGTAGTTATGACTCGCATTTTCATCAATTATCGCAGACAAGATAGCGAAGGTTATGTAGGCCGCTTATATGACCATTTGACGCAGCACTTCGAGCCGCAGGATATTTTCATGGATGTGGATAGTATTCCACCGGGTGCCGATTTTGTTGAGACATTGGAACAAGCAGTTGCCGGCTGTGATGTGTTGATCGCGATGGTTGGCCCACAGTGGATTGATATTAAGGATGAGGGTGGTGAACGGCGGCTCGACCAATGGAATGATTTTGTGCGGATTGAGATCAGCAGCGCTTTGAAACAGAAAAAAGTGGTTATTCCGGTATTGGTCGGTCGGGCAAGGATGCCGATACCCTCGGAATTACCTGAAGATTTACTACTTTTTGCCCGCCGCAACGCACTGGAACTTACCCAGCAGCATTTCGCGCAGGATGTGATGAAGCTTGTGAAGGTTATTCAAGATGCTGCGCCAACCAAACAGAATCATAAACCTCGACCGGATTCGGACACACTGGCTTTCAAAGAAGCTGCGATTAAGCAAGTCCGTTTGGATTTGGTAGGGGCAACCGAAGCACCTCTGTATCAATTTCGCACCGAGAATCGTCTCTTTCCAGTGATTGGCGAAGGCAATCCCGATGCGAATATTATGTTCATTGGTCAATCACCGGGAAAGAATGAGGCGGCAGTCGGTAGACCTTTTATTGGCCCATCTGGTGAAATCTTGGCTGAGATGTTGAAGAATATCAATCTCAAGCGTGAAGATGTCTATGTAACCAATATTGTGCTGGATTCTCCTCCAACCAAGCGCGATCCCACGCCTGAAGAAATCAGCTTTTATGAGCCATTTGTGGATCGACTGATCGACACGATTCAGCCTGCGGTGATTGCAACCTTGGGGCGTTTCGCCATGCAATATATATTGAAGCGGCTCGACCTGCCCGAAAAGCGGGAAACGATTAGCCAATTGCACGGGAAGTTGATTAAGACCCGTATGCATTATGGCGAGATTCATATCGTTCCGTTGTATCATCCGGCAGTGGTGCTTTACAGCGCCAGCCAGAAGGTGACGTTGCAGAAAGATTTCGAGAAGCTCAAGCTGTTTATTTAACTTATTTTCCTCATCGCTTTAAGGATTGTTCATGTCGAGCAACACAATGCTTAAGAAACTCATGGTTATTATCAATCCGGCTGCCGGGGTTGACCGTCCTATACTCGGCTTGTTGAATGCTGCCATGAAACAGGCAGGGATTGAATGGGACGCACGTCTTACCCATAAGGCCAACGATGCTCGTCGCTTTGCAAAAGAAGCTGCCGAGTCGGGTTGGGATATAGTGGCGGCACATGGCGGTGACGGAACGGTGATGGAAGTGGCGGACGGTCTGCGTGGGACAGGCGTACCACTGGCAATTTTCCCCGGTGGCACAGGAAACGCTATGGCTGGTGAGCTGGGTATTCCGGTCGATCTGGCGGCTGCCGTGACACTGGTCGCCAGCGGTTTGTATGACATTCGGACAATTGATATGGCGGCAACGGATGACCAATCATTTATCTTGCGGATTGGCATTGGCTTTGAAGCGGATATGACCAAGATTGACCAAGAAGCCAAAAATCGGTTTGGCATTCTGGCCTATGCTTACAACGCGCTCAGTGAACTGCGAACATTGACACCTGCTCACTATAAAATTACGGTGGATGGTCAAAGTGAAGAAGTAGACGGTGTAAGCTGTATGGTGGCGAATTCTGGTAATATGTCTACCGATGGATTGCGACTCTCTCAAAAAATTGATGTAGCCGATGGCTTGATTGATGTGGTGGTTTTTACCGACGCTAATCTGCAAACCATATTAAACATCACCGCCTCAATTCTCAGTCGTGCGGACTCGACCCAACAACCGCAGATTATGCACCGGCAGGGCAAAGAAATTATTGTTGAGGCTAATCCGCCACAGTCGATTTCGATTGACGGCGAACAGATCGAACCGAAGATCATCAAAGCCCATGTGCTGCCCCAATCTGTAAAAGTAGTTGTTCCACGTAGAGAGGTGCAATGACGTTTCCACAACCGATCCACGATCCCGAGACTCATCTTGAACGGAAATCGGTACTCCGCGATTTGTGGAAGCAGTTTACGAGCCTGCAATATGGTTTGTTTCTGCAAGGGCCGATGGTTGTTATCAGTGGCTTATGGGATTTTGGTGTGCGGGCAATGACCGGTGCGCCAATGATCCGCTACAGCCAAGTGACACCTCAAATCATGGTGGCAGGGCAGTATCAAAAACGCGGCTGGACAGTGTTGCAAAAACGTGGCGTGACGGCTTCCATCAATATGCGCTCAGAATTTGATGATGAGGCCGCTGGTATTGCACCGTCGCGTCATTTACGCTTGGTGGTGGAAGATAACACACCGCCCACACTTGACCAGTTACGGCGGGGCGTAGCGTTCATCAAAGGTGAAGTTGAAAGCGGTGGCACAGTCTATATTCACTGTGCGGCAGGTATAGGACGTGCGCCAACAATGGCGGCGGCTTATCTGGTGAGTACTGGTTTATCTCCAACGCAAGCATGGAAACAGATCAAGCGGGTGCGCCCGTTCATCCGTCCAACACCGGGGCAAGAGGAACAAATTAATGAACTATTTGAAGGGCTAAAAGTTCAAAATCATATTGTGAAAGGATGATTCTAAACATCATTAGGCTTGGTTCACTCTAAGAATATCCATATTGACCGGATGATTTTCTTTATCAAACTTATATACCTGCATTGTGTTTTTATCTCAAAATAACTATTTAATATTGAGTATTAAATTTTTAAGTAAAATACCATAAACAATTTATATCTCGTGGACATCTTTGACTGATGTGGTTATACTCAAACGGATTGCAGAACTAAATATAACCTTTTTGTTTAAATGTGGGCTTCGTCTAAAGATATGTGGCATTGAATGGGTCAGTTGCCGCAACAAGGTATATCCTTTATGCTGATAGGCTAGGTAATAAGTGAACCTGTTCAGGTGTGAGTAATATAGAGTTTTAGCGATAGAATAACCTTATTTAACCTCATCACGACGCATATGATTAATGTGTCGGAAATGACCAGAAAAATTTATTTATGTCACTTGATATTTTGACGTTTGGTGAAGCGCTGGTGGAAGTCATTCGGACGGATGTTGATCTGCCGCTTGACCAACCGGGCTTGTTTAGAGGTCCTTATCCCAGCGGCGCACCGTTTATTTTCGCGGTGCAGGCAGCACGCTTAGGCGCAAAGGTCGGTACGATTGGCGCAGTTGGGCAGGATGCCTTTGGTCGATGTTTACTCAACCAGCTTCAAGCCGATCAGGTTGATATTCGCGGCGTACACATCCTGCCGGATTACACCACAGGTGTAGCCTTCGTCAGTTACAACAGCGATGGTTCGCGTGATTTCGTGTTCCACGCCCGTCATGCCGCCGCCGGACAGTTATCCCCTCACATGCTGGATAAAGAATTGTTCAAAGGGCTCAAGTGCCTGCACATCATGGGTTCAACCTTATCCATGCATCAGGACGCGCTCCAATTGGGTCTACGAGCCTTGGAAATGGCACAGGAGGCTGGCGCAAAAATTAGCTTTGACCCCAATGTGCGCCCCCAATTAATGTCGCCTGACCGCGCCAGATATGTATTCGAACCATTCATGGAAGCCGCAGATGTGTTGATTCCATCCGAAGAAGAACTGCTGCTCTTAAGTGATGCATACCAAATTGAAGCGGTTGTTCAAGATTTATTAGAAGATAAGCCGGAACTGATCGTCATTGTGACCAAAGGCGCAGAAGGTTGCATCGTGATGACTCAAAGCACAGAAGAGATTATTCCGGGGCTTGGCCCAATGGTCTGTAATGATCCCATCAATGGTTATGATGTGGTTGAAGTTGATCCAACCGGTGCGGGTGATTGCTTCGACGCGGGTTTCTTGGCGCGTTGGTTGGCGGGAGATTCACCGACTGTCGCGGCAGAATTTGCCAATGCCTGTGGTGCATTAGCGGTCACCATGAAAGGGCCGATGGCTGGTGCGCGGACATTGGCGGAAGTACAGACCTTTATGCGCGAGCATTTGCCCAAAGAAGACGACTTTCAATTATAAAGAGTGGTTACATGAAACCGCTGTCCCAATTTCACAACTAACATAGGAGTACGCAGGAATGAGTATCACCCCTCGTTTGAACCGATTGTTTGCCGGCGATGGCAAATGTTTTGATGTGGCGGTTGACCACGGCTTTTTTGGCGAACGCAGTTTCCTCACCGATATTGAAGATATGCACTCGGTTGTCCAAAAACTAATCGAGGCCGATCCAGATGCCATTCAATTGAGTATCGGGCAAGCTAACATCCTGCAAAGTATCCCCGGTAAAGCCAAACCGTCGTTGGTTCTGCGGACGGACATCGCTAATGTGTACGGCAAGACGCTGCCGCGCACCCTTTACAGCTGTATCATTGGCAACGCGGTCGAGCAGGCCATGCGTTTAGATGCGGCTTGTGTGGTAGTGAACCTGTTTAATCTGCCCGACCAACCAGAAGTCTACGAAACGTGTATTCAGAATATTTGCCAGCTCAAACCGGAATGCGAACGCTACGGAATGCCACTGATGATCGAACCACTGGTGATGAAAGATAATAACAGCGCGGGCGGTTATATGGTGGATGGCGACCTTGATAAGATTTTGCCCTTGGTGCGACAGGCGATTGAACTTGGCGCGGATATTATCAAGGCTGATCCTTGCGACGATGTCAGCCAATATCATCGGGTGATACAAGTGGCGGCAGGCAAACCCGTTTTGGTGCGCGGTGGCGGTCGTGTGCCGGATGCGGAAATCCTTCAGCGGACTTATGATCTGATGCAGCAGGGCGCGATGGGTATCGTCTACGGACGCAATGTGATTCAGCACCGTAATCCAACAGGCATGACACGGGCATTGATGGCGGTTGTCCATGATGGCGCGGCACCCGACGCAGCAATCAAATACGTGGAGGCTTAAACAATGGCACGCGCCAAACGAGAACTGCGCTTCGGGATTATCGGTTTGGGATTGATGGGACGGGAGTTTGGCAGCGCTGCCGCCCGTTGGTGTCATCTGCTCAATCTGGATTTTGTGCCGCGTATTACCGCCATTTGTGATACCAACGACAAGTTATTCGAGTGGTGGGATGATAACTTCGACAACATCAAGGTTCGCACCACCAATTACCACGACCTACTGAGTAGCAACGAGGTTGATGCGATTTACTGCGCTGTCCCGCACAATCTTCATGCCCGGTTCTATACCGATATTATCAGCGCGGGCAAGCATATGCTCGGTGAGAAACCTTTTGGTATTGATGCCGCAGCCAACGCACAAATTTTAGAAGTCATCCATCAGCATCCTGATGTGGTTGTTGCCTGTTCATCAGAGTTTCCATTCTTCCCCGGCGCACAGCGCGTCATCCGTTATATCAATGAGCAGCGCTTCGGTCAGATTATCGAGGTATCGGCGGGCTTGCTCCACAGCAGCGACCTTGATCCCAACAAGAAGATCAACTGGAAACGCATGATTAATATGAATGGCGAGTACGGCTGTATGGGTGATTTGGGAATGCACCCGCTGCACATCCCGCTTCGTGCGGGTTGGATGCCGTCGAACGTCCACGCTATGCTCAACAACGTCGTTACTCAAAGGCCAGATGTCAGTGGTCAACTTGTACCGTGTGCGACATGGGATAACGCGACCTTGATCTGCGAAGTTCAAACCGCTGACCAACACTTTCCCATGACTATTCAAACCTACCGTATCTCTCCCGGTGATACCAACACATGGTACATTCGCATCACAGGTACGAAGTTCAGCGTGGAGTATTCGAGTAAGTTCCCCAAAACGCTGCGGACAATGGACTATACCTCTGGCGGTGAACAGGCATGGAAAGTATTGGATATGGGCTACGAAACAGCCTACCCAACCATTACTGGAGGCATCTTTGAGTTTGGTTTTTCAGACGGCTTGCTGCAAATGTGGGCTGCTTTCTGTGACCAGTTGGCGAACGGGCGTGACAAGATGTTGCAACCCTATTATTGCGCCACACCGGAAGAAACCGCGCTGCATCATCGGGTGCTGACGGCTGCCCTCCAATCAGGAAAACAGAAACAAGTCGTAAATATTTAGAGCAGTGAACGGTATTCATACCATATTGGTTTGAATAATAAGCATTCACCCGAAGTTTTGGGTAGAATAAAACCTGTACCCAATTGTAGGTCACAATGAGGAGTTCCAATGACGCAAACTCTAACCCCCGGACGCTGGCGAGGGTTAAGAACTACCAGTAGCCGCAAGAATGTGTTCAATATTCTTGCGTTTGATCAACGGGGCAATTTCCGCAACATGCTGCCACCGGATACCAGCTATGAAGCTGCCGCGCAGATGAAGCGCGATATTGTGCTGGCGCTGTCGTATCATGCCACTGCGGTACTCTTAGATAGTGAATTTGGGTTGCCGGCTTTGGTGGATATGAATGGTGGCAGCGGCGTTTTGCTGGCCTATGAGGAGAGCGGCTACAGCGGAGACTCGACCTACAGACGCATCAAATTTTACGACAATTGGACAATTGAAAAAATCAAGCTAACGGGCGCGTCAGCAGCGAAAGTATTGGCTTATTACAACCCCCGATCAGGGGAACTAGCTACAGAAATCGAGGGGGTTTTGAAGCAAGTCGCGGAAGATTGCCATAAGCATGACTTACCCTTTTTCCTCGAGCCACTGTGCTACAGTCTTGATCCGAATGTGACTAAAGACAGTGCCGAGTTCGCCAAACTGCGCCCTGATCTTGTCATTGAAACAGCGGAACGTCTGAGTAAAATTGGTGTGGATGTCCTTAAAATGGAATCACCAGTCGATCCTAATTTCGATAGTAATCAACAATATTGGGCGGATACCTTCGCAGCATTGAGCAAAGCGTCTACCGTTCCTTGGGTGTTGTTGAGCGGAGGTGTCAATTACGAAACCTTTGAAACCCAAATTCGCTTGGCCTGTGAATCGGGAGCAAGCGGTTGGTTGGGAGGGCGCGCTATCTGGAAGGAAGCGATTACGATGACCCCCGAACAGCGCTCGACCTTCCTCAGCAGCAAGGCAACCGAACGGATGCAACGCTTGAATGCCATTTCTGCACAGTACGCGCGTCCGTGGTCAGAATTTTATACACCACCTGTGAATTCGGTGACCTGGTTCGCGGACTATAACCCGTAATTGTTCGTTGAAAAGGGCAGTACCCAAGCTGCCCACTCATGTCTGATTTCTGCTCCAAGAACTGAGAAGGTTCAGCCTGCCTTAGAAGGCGATTTACCCATGACAGACTCGACACACCAACGACTAACCGAACCATCACAAACTGAATCACTTATCAACCAGATCAATGATTTGATTCGCGAGATGGGCGAACGTTTGGCAGATGGTGATGATTTTGAACATCAATGGATGGCGCAGCACATCGAAAACGCGGAAGCGGCGGCGCTGCTTCCCGGTATGACAGTTGGGATGCTGCATGTTTTGGACGCGATTGGTCGCTTAGAACCTGTCAATGGCATAACCATTTCCAAACAGTTTGGGATCCCGAAGGGTAGTGTCAGTAAGGTCACCCGCAAGTTAGCCGCTAAAAATTTGATCATCACCGAAACCATCCCCAATAATAAAAAGGAAATTTTGTTTCGGATGACCTCGCTTGGTAAAGAAGTATTTGATGTTCACCGTGCCATGCATGTACAAATGGAGCAGCGCATGAGCCTGTTCTTACGTCGCTACTCGGCAGATGAACTTAAATTTATTGCGACCATCATTCATGATTTTGGTCAGATGCGCTGGTTTAATGACCAAGGTTTAGTGGATTAGTACCTCTTTATATTTCTTGTAGTCATTCCAAAGATATTTGCTAGTTTTTTTGATGTCAAATTAGTACATATGTGCTATACTTGGGATGCGAATTTATCCTCTAGCATCTTAGGAAAATGATGCAATGCTTCATAATTCGACTGATTTTAACTTGCCTCTGCTCGAATGGCTGGATATCCCTGCTGGAGAGATAAACTTAGAGGGTATTGGTTCGTTTGATGTTAAACCTTTTAAGATCGCCAAGTATCCAGTGACGAATGAGCAATTTGGAGTTTTCGTTGCCCACGGTGGATACAAAAATTATGGGTGGTGGGAAGGTCTAGCCCATTTTCCCGGCGGGCCACGCGCTTCCGATTGGCGCGAAGCAGATGCGCCTAAACTCGAAGTGAATTGGTACGAAGCAGTAGCCTTTTGTCGCTGGCTGTCGGGCGTGACCGAATTGGATGTCCGTTTGCCAACCGAGTGGGAATGGCAGTGGGCAGCGGTTGGTGATTCGGCTTGGGCATATCCATACGGCAATGAATTCGATCCGCAAAAATGTAATGCTAAAGTAAGAGGACTTGAACGAACTAATGCGGTCACGCAGTTCGCAAACGTGAAGACCCATTTTGGCACGGTGGATATGTCGGGCAACGTCTGGGAATGGTGCTTAAATGAAGGCGTTTCTCCACAGAACATTCAGATTGAAGGTGACGAAAATCGGGTGCTGCGTGGTGGTTCATGGAATAACAATTCAAAACAAGTACAGGTTACTGCTCGCACTAATCGAGTAGCACGCACCCGCACATTTAACATTGGTTTTCGCGTGATAATTGCTGGGTAATAGAGTAAGGCCGCCACATCAAACATGGGGGAAACATGAATCGTTGTAACTGGGCGAATCCAAATGAACCGCTGTATTTAACCTATCATGATGAAGAATGGGGCGTACCTTGCCACGAGGATCGCAAGTTGTACGAAATGTTGATTTTGGAAGGCGCACAGGCTGGCCTCAGTTGGATTACCGTTCTCAAGAAGCGTGAAAATTATCGTACTGCTTTTGATCAATTCGATATTGAGAAAATTGCTCAATATGATGAGGCGAAAGTTGCCGAATTGATGTCAAACCCCGGCATCGTCCGCAACCGCCTCAAGGTCAATGCGGCTGTTGCCAATGCCCGCGCGTACTTGAAAGTTCGGGAAGAGTTCGGCAGCTTTGATAAATACATCTGGCAGTTCGTGGGTGGCAAACCGTTGGTTAACCACTGGCAATCACTTGGGGAAATCCCGCCGCAAACCGTCGAGTCACAGGCGATGAGTAAAGACCTGCTTAAACGCGGATTCAAGTTTGTCGGCCCAACCATTTGCTATGCCTTTATGCAAGCCTGCGGTATGGTCAACGACCACATGGTCGATTGCTTCCGTTATGGTGAAGTCGCCCATAGTTAGAAAATATTTTTGAACGTGTGAGTATTCTCAAGGCTGTACAAGCCATTGAAAGGTATACAAATGCCCCAATCTCCAATCAGTACACAGCCCGTTCGCTTAGGTATTGCGGGATTGTCCCACGATCATGTCCATTGGCTGATGAGGAGACCAGAGCAGGGCGATATTGAAATCGTGGGAATGTCTGAACCAGATAGCGCCCTTGTTGACCGTTACCATAAACAGTACGGCATCAAAAAGGAGTTGGTCTTCGCCAGCCTTGATGAGATGCTCGAAGAGACACATCCCGAAGTTGTGGCTGCGTTCGGCTCCATTTACGATCATCTGGCAGTGGTGCAAGCCTGTGCTACTCGTGGCATCCATGTCATGGTTGAAAAACCACTGGCCGTCAGCATGGAACATGCCCGTCAGATTGCCGACTTAGCCCGTCAATATAATATTGAAGTGCTGACCAACTACGAGACGACGTGGTACTCAAGCAATCATACTGCCTATCAAATGGTTCATGACAACAACCAAATCGGCTCGATTCGCAAGGTTGTTGTACATGATGGTCATAAAGGCCCGCAGGAAATTGGCTGTAGCAAGGAATTTTTGAAATGGCTGACCGACCCTGTACTCAATGGCGGCGGTGCGGTGGTCGATTTCGGCTGTTATGGTGCGAACCTCATTACTTGGCTGATGGATAACCAACTTCCCAAGTCCGTTACAGCCGTGCTTCAGCAACTTAAGCCCGATATTTATCCGCATGTTGATGATGAGGCGACCATTATTGTGGCTTACGAACACAGCCAAGGGATCATCCAAGGCTCGTGGAATTGGCCTATTGGACGCAAAGACATGGAGATTTACGGTCAAACAGGCTACCTTTACGCGTTGGATCGAGCCAACATTCGTTATTGCCTGAGCGATAAAGATACAGAACAGACTCGCGAACTGAATATTCGTACAGCGCCGTTTGATGAGCCGTTTTCATGGCTGGCGGCAGTCATACGTAAGACAATAAGCGTAGCAGACAACGATTTGTCCAGTCTCGCCAACAATCTTGTGGTCGTTCAAATTCTGGATGCCGCCCGTGAATCCTCCCGCATCGGACAGACTATACATTTGTGACCTTATCGTGCGTGATTTTTTCAATGGTCTCAATGCAGCACTGGCTAAAATTGGTAGATGCGTCATCCTAGTGGAGTAACAGGGATGAATTGACAGGTAAAGAAAGATAGGGTTTCCTAGAGGGGAAGAGAAGAGCAAGAAGGAAACCGAAGATGAAGAAATATCGGGTGACATTGACGAGTGAAGAACGGAATGCGTTAAACCAACTCATCAGCAAAGGAAAAGGGGCAGCCCGTAAATTGCTCCATGCCCGTATTTTACTGAAA
>JBBQLX010000016.1:0-64345 GCA_038328375.1 Aggregatilineales bacterium
ACTCCTGTCGATCCGTAACAAACTGTATTTTGATTATATGAGGAAATGCAAATTCGGAGTTAAAAGGTCAGAGAAAGAACCCCCACCCCAGCCCTCCCCCGCAAGCGATGGAGGGAGTAAGAGGTTAGGAGTCAGAGGGAGCTGTAGGAGCAAAATTAGGGAGGCCGCTGTATAGCACAGGCAGCGGTGCGAAATGGGCAATACAGGCGACAATATATTTGGCGACCGGAAGAGTCAAATTCGGCAGCACAATCTCATCATGACCGGAATACAGGCCAATATGATAGCGTTCTTCACGGACGACCACGTTTCGCACGAACCAGCCTGCTGGTCCCGAAATGTGCGGCGCGACCACCACTTCGATGGACTCAATCGACGACCAATCGAGGGGTTGGCCTTCAACCGTTAGATTGCCACCGTAGACATTAAAATGCTCCTGAATGAATTTGCTGTCGGCTGGTGAGAGTGCATCAGGATTCGGACGGGTGGTGCTGCGTTGTAGGTAAAGCATGAGTAGTCTCTAGTTGATAGTCTTTAGTCGATAGATCAATGCAAAATGCGAATAGTTTATGATGGCGCGGCGGTGGGTCGTTGAATGACCAACAGCACCAGTGTTGCCGCATCGCTGGTTCTACCATCTTCACGGAAGGCGATGGCTGTCAGCGAGTGTAAGCCGATGCCGTTTGCCATCCAATGAATTTTGACACTAAAGGCGGGAACGGATGACGAGACTTCCGGTTTGCCTTCCCCTTGCAAAACGTCATCCACAATCAACTGCACCTTGGCGATGCCCGTGCCAGAGTCCTCCGCCAACAGCTCAACCGCTAAATCCGTCCCGTCCAGCACGCTGCTGTTATTATCAGGGAACACAAAACGGATGCGCGGAATATCGGGCGTGGGAAAGGGGGTATCGGTCGGTGCGCTGGTCGAGCGCAGGTTACAACCGGATAAGCTCAGCAGCGCCAGCATCATGACAAGCGTGATGCGCTTCAGCATTCGACACATGCCGCCAGCGTTCCGGCTTCTTCCATGCCTAACCATTGGTTGAAGGTGAACAACCATTCACGGGCGGTATCATCATCTTTGACGCGCACGGTTTCGACATACCAACCGGAGTCGGCGCTGGCATCTTGGCCGATGCAGCAGCGAGTCAGGTCGCCAATATCTGGCACCTGAAGCACGAATTTATCCACACTACCTGACTCAAACGCAAACACATCCTCCGGTGGCAAATAAATCGACTCGGTGTGTCCGGTTGTGCCGAACAACTGCACAAACACATTGGAGTCGGTGCCGCCCAGCGGTTGGTCGCCGGTTGTCACCCATAGGAAATAAACATTGGTTTTCATAGCATCCCAACTTTCAGCGTATCACGACATCCTTTGATGTTATCTGATTTGGCTTTCCGTGCAAACCGTCGATTGTGAAGGTAGGACTACAAGGGTATTTGGCTCAATCCACTTGTTGAGCAATCCCGACCGAATCAGCAGTCAAACACCGACCAGCAAATGTCGCTTCTCAAACGCTGATCGTCCAGAACGAGTTCGCGAATAGGTTCTGGCAACTGTTCGCGCTGCCACTGGCACTCGATCTTGCCAGCGTTCTCGGCCTCACCCTTAGGGGCAGATGCGCGTACCGCCTTGATCGCGTAGGCAGCAGCACCGAGTTCGTGTGCAGCCACATGCCCGACTGCACCCGCCTGACCCGCAGCGAAAGCAGCATGTCGAGCTGCACCTTGGAGATCTCTCGCCGCCGCATTTGCGTGGCCTCCGGCTGATCTCGCCTCCCACCAACCGATTTCGCCGCGCACCCACTGTCGGATCAACCTGATGGCCTGACGGGGTCGCTCATCTGATGGCTGAACCGATTCATAGAGGTGCAGAACATGCTCTGCACAGGTCGCCGCCCACAAAGCGAGTAACTGGTGGTCTGAATCCCTGAGCGTCCCGCCGCGTCGAATGGTGATGAAGCGAGGGTCACGGTTTTTGGGGAGAATCATGGTTACTCCTGTGTATGCCACCTACCACTGAAAACAGGGACATTCGTATTAGACAATTCCCCGGCCTAAGATGAGTTCTTGAAAGAAATCAGAAACCCCTACCCCAACCCTCCCCCGTAAACGAGGGAGGGAGCAAGAATAATCTTCTGCATAATCGGATTAGCCACGCCCCATGAAGGGCATCTGGTTCGCCATCACGGTGATGAAGGGCACGTTGACATCGAGCGGCAGGTTCGCCATGTAGAGAACCGCCTGTGCCACATGTTTGACATCCATTCGCGCCTCGACAGCGACCGTACCATTGGCTTGCGGCATACCTGTTCCCATCGTGGTGGTCATATCGGTTGCCGCGTTGCCAATGTCAATCTGTCCACAGGCGATGTCGAATGCCCGACCATCAAGCGAAGTCGATTTGGTGAGTCCGGTGATGGCATGTTTGGCAGCGGTATACGGTGCGGAATTGGGACGGGGTGTATGCGCGGAAATCGACCCGTTGTTGATGATGCGCCCGCCGCGTGGATTTTGCGCCTTCATGATTCGAATGGCGTGCTGGGTGCAAAGGAATGTGCCTGTCACGCAGGTATCCAACACGGTACGCCAATCTTTATAGCTGAGGTCTTCGAGTGGCACAGCAAACGCACCGACACCCGCGTTATTGAACAGCACATCCAGCCGCCCAAATTTCTCCTGCGCTGCCGCGAATAAGGCTGCCACCGCATCGGGATCGCTGACATCGGTTGGTACGATCAAGGTGCGCGAGTCGGGCAGACCGGCTTCTTGAACTAATTTTTCTAAGGGTTCAACGCGGCGACCTGCCAGCACCACCGAATAGCCATTTTCCAAAAGTAGCAGTGATGTTGCTCTGCCGATACCCGTTCCAGCGCCGGTGACGACCGCGATACGATTGGTTGAATCCATTTGCTTTGACTCCTTATGGGGATTTTACGATGAAGCTGCCGATTTGCGCCCAGCCATCTTGTGCGCCGACAACATCGGATAAAACTTTGAAGCGCGTCTGGTCAGGGTAGGTGTACCAGCCGACAAAGATTTTATACTCACCGACTGGCAAATCCGAAGGCAGACCCAAGCTAACCGTTTCGACCCACTGCCCAGCTTGAGGTTGTGCGCCGAGGGTATGGTCATCAGCGGCGACTGCCTTGCCATTGGCATCCAACACTTTGATGAAGCGAATATCTTGTTCGGTGCGCGGTTGATCAAACTGCCACCATAGATCAACAGCCAACCGTCCGTTGAATACGACTGGCGGAATACGGCTGCCGAGAAGTTGTACACCTTGATCAAAGTGGATGATTTGATTTAAGAATTGCCATGTGAATGATCGTTCCGCACCCTTCTCGTAAATCATCACAGGCGGGGAGTATGTACATTGAACGCCTGTTGGCAGTGTTTCAGGACAAGGTGGCGACATTTCGGTTGTGAGAGTGTGAAAGTTCCCCGTAGCAATTGTACTAATCGGGATCGACACAGGCATCTCATAGCTAAAAGCATTCGCAGGCCAACGGCGCACGATTTGTCCATCAACCTTTAGCGTAAATGCAGGGCTAACTTCACGCTGGCTCAACATCAGCGTTAACCAACCGCCTTCTGGCAAATACACATACAAATCACTGCGGTTCGGTGATGCATCAAGAGGCTGGTAGACGTAGGGATCGATTAGCCATCCGCCCTGTCTCAGGTGGACATCAAACAGCGCCAGCAGATCATCCTCATAGGTCGGCTCACCAAGATTTTTACGGGCGTTGGCTAATAATTTTCCGTCTTTATCATAAAACTTGTGGACGATGACGACATCAGCACCTTCACTACTTAGTAAATAAGGCATCATCGTTTGTTCAAGGATGGTCAATTTGGCCGGACTGACGGGTGTACGGCGTGTAACTTGTCCGGCGATCATCGGTTTTTCGTGGGCGGTTTGTAACCACAGCGCGTCTTTTGCAGCCAGTAGATTATCCCACGGCACATCATAAACGGCGCGGACATCACTCCTTTTGGCGAGGTCATAAACCGACTGTGGAATAGTCGCGTCATAAGTCGGTAAAGGCCAGAAAGATTGGTAGTCGATGACGATCAGCAGGCCGATAACAATAGTACCGAGTACAAAGTACCGAGTACCGAGGGAAGAAAAAGTGCTGAGTGTTGGAGTTGACTTGAAACTTGCGTCTTGAAACTTGCCACTGATCCACGCCCATCCATATCCGACCAGTACGGCAATGACCAACGCCAATAGAAAATCAAAGCGTCCCGGTGCGCGGGCGAGGCTGAATCCCGGCAGGTTATAGACCAGTGCGTAGGGCAGCGTGAGATAGGTATCATATTTGCCGAGGTTGATTTTAAGTGGCTGGTCAAACACTTTGAGCAGTGGACCGAGCGAGAGTATCCACAGCACCAACGCCAAGATCAACCACCAACGGGCAGCTTTGACCTTCCACAAGGCCAGCAGCGCTAACAGTCCGGCGATGATGCCGATGTAGCTTGAGCCTTCGACGATGTTCACGCCGAGGACTTTGTGGGTGTAAGCCAACTGTCCATATAACGGATGATTGAAGGACGGCGTGACGATGCCGAGTAGATCATCGCTGAAATCGACACCACCGCCTTCCGCTGTATATGCACTCGTGCCGAAGGTGCTGCTAAATAAAGGCAGTAAAAAGATCAATAGGAGAATCGAACCCACTGCGCCGACGATGACCAATCGCAGCAACGCCCACCCATCACGCCGCACGATGACAGTTATGCCGATCACGATCATCAACGGTAAAACCGCGTAAATCAGTTGTAGCGTGTGACCGAACGGCGTGAGTACGAAGAAGATAATACAGAGGAAAAAGTGCCGAGTGCCGAGTGCCGAGTACCGAGAAAGATTAGTAGATGATTGTTGGCTGGTGACTGATGACGGTAGACCTGTGAGTGCTAACAAATGATAAGTCAGCAACGGTAAAGGCCACTGTACAAGCAAACCGCCGTGTCCACCTGCCAGATGCCCTTGAATGACGGGCGCGGTCATGAAGACTAAACCACCAAGCAATGCCGCCGAGCGCACATTCGTCAGCTTCCACACCAGCCAATAAGCCGCCCAACCGTTGAGCGCTAAGGTCAGCAAGGCAAACAGATTATAAGCAGCAGGCAGCGGCATGAAAAAGGCAAACAGCCAAGCCGGGAAGAATTGCAGCGGATCAGACCACAGGATCACCCCTTGAATGCCATCGGGATACGCCAGCAGGGGTTGGAAGAACAGGGGTTGTCCGGTTTGGAAAGCGTGTTTGATCCACCAGATATGGCGCGTCATCTCGTGCGCGTCACCAAAGGGATAACCCGCGAAGTGAGTACTAATGACCGTCACAAGAGGCCATGTGATCAACACAGCAACAGCCAAATACAATCCGTAGATGGCGAGGTTCAACGGTAACGCACGTTTGAGACTTTGCATCCGCCCATTGTACAAAGCGGCTTGTTACGCGCCAAGTGAAGGTTGAGAGTCGTAGGGCAAGCGTTAGCCTATTGACCGTATCGACTTTTGTGTTACATTGACCCGTAGTGACCTCAAATAACGGATACTTAAAAAATTATGGCTCAAAAACCCAATATCGCTGCACAGGATACGCTCCAATTCCTTCAAGAAAAGTTGGGCAACGATGTGACGGAACTGACTTTGCTCAGTGGTGGCGATTGGTCGCAAGCCTATTCGTTTATGTATCAGAGTAAAAAGTACGTGCTGCGATGGTGCCATTCATCGGAAACATTTGAGAAGGATGCCGCTGCCAGCGCTTTTAGTTCTGACGCGATGCCTGTTCCAAAAGTTATCGACACAGGCAGCCAATTTGATGTGTATTTTGCCATCACCGAGTTTGCCCAAGGGAAGTTTTTTGACACGCTGAATGTGGATGAACTGACCCAAACACTGCCTGCCCTTTTGAAGCTATTTGATGCGCTGCGAAATGTAGACCTCAGCGGGACAACGGGTTACGGCGGTTGGGATAAAAACGGCGTTGGCAGTCAAAAAAGCTGGCGAGACCATCTGCTTGGCGTGAATGGCGCGGATGATGACCCGCAGCGCTTTACCTATGGTTGGTATGCAAAGCTGGCAAAGTCACCAGTCGGTACCGAAGTATTTGACCGGCTTTATCCACAGTTTGAAGCGCTGGTGGAAAAATGCCCTGAAGTCAGGCAGCTTATCCATTCGGATTTATTGAATTACAACCTGTTAGCCAAGGATAACCACATCAGCGGTGTCATTGATTGGCAGTGTTCGTTATATGGCGATTCGCTGTACGACGTGGCGTGGTTTACGTTCTATGAACCGTGGTATCCTCAATTTACAGCAATTCAACTCAGTCAAAAATTACTGGCACATTTTGAAGCGCAAGCAGCCGACAGCACTCATATAAGAGCGAGATTGGTATGTTATCAACTGCACATCGCGCTTGATTCAATAATCTACAACACGGCTAAACAGAATTGGAAAAACGTGCAGGAAGTCTCCGATTACGCCCTCAAGATTTCAGACCAAGCGAACAATTCGTAAGTGGTAACTTCATTCTGCTGGCTAAAAGCAATTTGCAGCGCAATTCCCCAAAGACGCAGTATCAGTCTCTGAATTCTCTGCGTCTTTGCGGTTCAATTGTATTTTCTCTACGACAGCCCTTTGAGCCACGATTTTTTCTTGGGGAACAACGCATCAAACAGCACCGCCGCTTTGCCACTTGCCCAGACTTCCGGCAGGACAAAGCGTAGTTCGTCGTAAGTGTGATGACCGAAAACCACGTTCCAGAAAAGCTCCCACGGGAAGGAAATATCGTAGCCATCTTTACCTTGAATGGTTTCGATAGCCGTAATTTTACCCTGCACGAATTTGATGCTGATACCCTTCAAATCATAGAAGCCGATTTTCAGCTCGCCCGTGTAACGGTTAGCACCACTGTTTTCGAGGCGGCGTTCAAGCACAGGTTGAATGTGTCGTAGGAACGGGATCATCTCCGGCACACGCACATACCACGCATATCTGCGACTTCGGACGAGGCCACCCAACGAACGGTCGATGAGGGTATTCAAAGACTGGTGCAAGCCAGCGCCGAACGATTGTAGCGCCGGAACGTAACCAAATCGGTTCAGCGCCCATGTTTTGATGCCGCGCATCACATCCTCAAAAGTCGCAAGATAGGATGACTCCTCACCGACCACATACCCTGTGCAGTTGATATTTTGCTTATCCCAAAGGAAGCCAAACAGTTCCAGATAACCAACCGCTTTTCCCTCCGTGTTGACGATCATCTGATAATCCATGACCTGCCCCGAACCGGCATCATGCCCGAAGAGTTCATAGCGCCACATGTCCGCCGAACGCACTTCGGTCAATAAACGGTTGCGGGAGTGAAGATCATACCAGCGCATCATATTCGGAATATCATCGGCGGTGGCGGGTCGCAGCGTGAACTTGGGTTGATAATTCGGCGCGGGAGCGTCCATCGCATGCAGCGGATAGGAGGCTTCCGACCCTAAATCTACCGCCATCGTATAGCCGAATTGACGGTAAAAGTTGGAGATACCCGTAATCACCTGCAACTCATGTCCAAGCGCCGCACTCCGTTCATGGACAGCCGCGAACAATTCTCGCACCAATCCACGCCCACGATATTCGGGATAAGTCGCGACCAGTTCAGGGCGACCGACCGAAAGTGTTACATCCTCATAGCGCCATGTCTGCGGAATCAATAAGGTTGCCGAGGCCACTTTGTCATTATTGGCAGGATCAACCACCACAAAAATATCATCAGGTGTGACGGTGACGTGACCGTTCATCAGGTCTCGCGTCCATGCGTGGAAGGCGGCTTTCTCGTCGTCGCGCGCGCCTTCACCATTCACATCAGCATACAGATGCGGCAGTTGTTCACGGTCGCTGCTATGACCTTCGCTTAGTGTGCGGAGGACAAGCCCATTCGCGAGTTGTTTTTGCATAATCAATCTAACTTTCTAAAGAGAGGTGATGAGCCTTACTGAACCATTATAAGTTAAACTTTTATAGTCCCATATCCCGTATTTAATGGGTATGAAAGGTGGTGGCTCAACCCAACAAAAAGGACGCTGTTGCCAGCGCCCTCAATGATCCAACAAATCCGCGTTCGGAAAGCCGTCTAGTCAAAATAAATGCATGAGACCGACCCAATATTACCAATACTGGCAATTTGAGACTCGTTAAAGTGATAAAAATCATACATGTAGGATTGGGTATCTTCGGCGTACCTAAACGGCATATTGTGGGCGCTGGCAGGACACTCATTTGCATCGTAAACAAACAGCATCTCGCGGGTATGAACACCGTTAATGCTTTCATAGCCGGTTTGGTCAGACGACATGCAGGCGAACCAACTGTTCTCATCCAGCATACGGGCAGAGCAAATGCTGTTCACACTCGACGGCAGCACCGACTCAAACTCTGTTGGGAAATCCGCCAGTGAAATCTGCCCACGATTGTAACGTGACAGGAACCATCCCGCCTTCCAATACCAGACGGTCGGGCAGCCGTCTTGGTTTTCTTCGCGATACAACACCCCACCCGGATTACACTCGTTGTCTTCAGGTGTTCCCGGTCTTGCGGCATCCTGTGCATAAACCGTCGTCATGCCCATTAACATCACGACCAGCAAACTGATCATCAAAATTTTGTGTTTCATGTTGGTTCCAAGCGATTAGGGAATTTCAGTATCTATTGAATCTATCTATAAATAGAACTGTTTTTTATTATATTCCCTTATAGATGAGACCTTCCGTTAAGGTGTGATGGCGGTCATCTATTGGCTTGACTACATCAATCCCTTCAACCACGATTTCTTTTTGGGGAACAGTGCATCCAGCAGTACCGCCGCTTTACCACTCGCCCAGACTTCCGGCAGGATGGCGCGGAGTTCGTCGTAGGTGTGATGCCCGAACACCACGTTCCACAGCATTTGATACGGGAAAGAAATATCGTAGCCATCTTTACCCTGTATGGTTTCGATACCCGTGATCTTCCCTTGTTCAAACTTGATGCTAATGCCTGTCAGATCGTAGAAACCGATTTTTAACTCGCCTGAATAGCGGTTCGCGCCACTGCCTTGCAAACGTTGTTCGAGTACCGGTTGGATCAGACGCAAGAATGGAATCATCTCCGGCACACGCAGCAGCCAGAAATAATCTGGCCCGCGAACCGCGCCGCCTGCTGTCCGGTTGATGAGGGCATCGAGTGCGTCGTGAATGCCTGCCACAAACATCAGCAAGGCCGGACAGAAACCATATTTTGCCGTCGCCCACTGCTTAACGCCGCGCACCACATCCTCAAAGGTTTCAAGATAAGATGATTGATCGCCTACCACATAACCGTTGCAGGTAATGACTTCTTTATCTTTTGCCGACAAATGGGTAAACACTTCAAGATAGCCCACGCCTTCACCGACCGCATTGGTGATGATCAAAAACGTCAAATGTTGACCGGAGTCGGAGTTACGTCCGCTGATCTCATAACGCCATTCGTCGGCTGAGCGCAGTTCGGTGAGCAGCCGTTCCCGCGCCATGTAGTCATACCACTGGATAAGGTTGGGAATATCGTCTTCGGTGGCTTCGCGCAAGGTAAAAGCCGGGATATATTCTGGTTTTGCATCTGGGAAGGCATGTAAGGGAATACTGGCGTGTTCCTCACCCAGATCAACCGCCATCGCATATCCAAATTGACGGTAGAAGTAGGGAATGCCCGTAATTACCTGCAACTGATGACCGAGTGCCGCGCTGCGTTCGTGGATGACCTTGAACAATTCGCGCACCAAGCCGCGTCCGCGATACGGTGTCAGCGTTCCGACCATTTCGGGACGACCGACCTTAATCGGAATGTTTTCATAACGCCACGTTTGAGGAATGAGTAAGGTTGCCGAGGCGATGCGGTCATCTTGTTCGGGATCAACCACCACGAAGATGTCTTCTAAGCGGGTTGTGACATGACCGTTCATCAGGTCACGGGTCAGGATGCGGGTGCGTTCTTTGCCGAGTTCGTTGTCATGTTCGCTGTTCACATCGGCGTAGAACTGTGGCAGTCGTTCGCGGTCGCTGGCAAGCCCTTCGCTCAGGCTGCGGAGGATAAGGCCATCCGCAAGTTGTTTTTGCATAATAAAAATGACTCTCTATGAGTAGTGGTCACTGTGAACCTTTGTGACCCATTGTACCTCATAAAAGCCATTTTTTAATTAGCAGTCTACAAAATCGTCAGCGTCTGCCCAACTTATTGGTCACATAAGCCACCACGAAGCCTGCGATAGCCAGCACAATCGCGATAGATCGAATCGAATAATCAATCCGATAATCGAGTAAGGTCGCAAAGAAAACAATTAAGGCAATACCGCCGACGGCAAACGCAATGGTCGAAATAATGAGATGTGCAGCGCGGTTGCTCACTTTATGCGCCGGTTGCAGCACATCAATTTTGCTTTCCCACTCGCGTGCCATTGGGTCATCAATCCCTTTGAGGATGGCCCGCGCAGCAACATAATCTCGCTGGTCAACCAACTGCTGAACCGCGTCATACTTTGCATCTGCTATTGGGTCTTGTATCATCGCGCTCTCCATAAATTCTAGTTCAACGGCTGTCCGGCGGATTTAATCATCCCAGTTGACCGGTTTGCCGTCTCAGCCATCGCCTGTGCCAGTGCTGCCGCAAGTTCATCACGGGCGACATCCATACCAAATAACACGCCTGCATAGAAGCCGCCCTGTATCGGTTGGTCAGCCGCTTCGACCTTTTCGGCAGCGGCGGAGGATAAATTTTCCCAACGGTCGAGCAAGGTGGTGAGCTGGATTATCAATTCGGATGTCATACGTCCCTCTTTTGCGTACAAGATGACTTTTCACAGGCCAAGCATTTAATCTGAACACAACCCAAGCGAATTGGCATGGGAAAAGTGGACGAAAAAACTGCACTATAAGGCTATGTCTGAGGCTCTTAAACGGAGAGAGGCATGATCTTGCTCATCATGCCTCATGGAGTATTATAAGCTGATGATGCGTTTTTCCGGTGGATGAGTCGCCAAGAATCGGCTTGGGATTTTGGCCTCGCCATCGGTCACGATCATACTGTCGATGAGGCGATAGCCATCAATGCCCGGTCGGTAAATCCCCGGCTCGTTAGAAAACACCATCCCCGCCACCAGCGGCGTATGATCCCCCGGCGCGAGCCACGGGCCTTCATGTCCCTGCAAGCCCATGCCGTGACCGATACGGTGGCGAATGGCATCGCCAAGACCATATTCGCGCAGCACATTCAGTGCGGCATCATTTACCTGTGTGCAAGTGTTGCCGACTCGCAGCGCCTTAATGCCTGCCAAGTCACATTCCATTGCGGCTTCCAAACAGCGCATCACATCGCCCTTGGGTTCAACGATGACAAAGGTCGCGCCACTTTCGGCATGATACCCGCCAACTGATGCGCCAATACCCGCGATCATCGGTTCGCCCATTTGTGGTTTGCGTTCAATCGGTGATCCATGTGGCAAGGCTGCGCGTGGGCCGCTGTGAACCGTTCCCACAACCGAACTACCACCGAGCTTAAAAATCTCACCGACTTCGGCTTTCATTTTGGCGGAGGTCGCGCCGATGCACGCCTTCAAAATATCCAACTCTGTGCCACCATCGTGGATAATCGCGCCTGCATGTTCGAGGATATATTCGAGGCATAAGTCGGCATAAGTCGCGGCTTTTTCGATGAAGGCGATTTCTTCCGGCTCTTTGATCCAGCGCATCTGCTCGATCATCGGCGTGACGGTGATACCCTCGCCCAACTTTTGATAAACATCAACTGTCAGCGTATCAATACCCAAGCGCTTCACACGCGCTTCCTTCACCATCCACTGCACCGGATGGACTTCACCGGGATACTCGAAATAGGTGCGGATGTCTCGGATCCATGTTGCACCCGCGTTTTCCTGCTCCAACAGCGGCACGAATAGGGTTACTTCGCCGTTCTTTGGGATATATAACCCAAGTGGTCGCTCGGACGGCGTGTGAAAAAAGCCGCAGGCATAGATCACATTTGGCACATCGAGCAGCAGCATTCCGTCGAGTTGCTCGGCATCCATGCGCGCCTGAATCTGCCCAATCTTCCGTCTGAAAAACGATTCGCTCAGGAGTTGCATCGTCATAGCTAGTCGACCTTTCTCTAACCAAAATCGGATATAATGTGGTCACACTAGGATTTGAGGTGAAGCATGTTAGTTACACCTGCCACAATAGATGTGCCGCTGCGAACCGATCAAGACGGTGTTCTCCGTGTGGGCAATACGCGTGTCACGCTTTTGGTACTGCTTGGGGCATATAATCGCGGTGATACTGCTGAAGAAATTGCTGAAGGTTTCGATACGCTCAAGCTGGAAGATATTTATGCGGTTATCTCCTACTATCTGAGCCATCGCGCTGAAGTTGATAGCTATATTCAGCGAATAAAAGACGAAGCCGAAAAACGACGGCAGGAACATGAAGCGAATGACCCGCGAGCAGCCGCTTTTAACGCCAAAATGCGGAAGTTGTTGGATGAAAAACGTAAACAAGATCAATCCTAATGCGCTTCCTTGCTGACGAAAATTTCGACAATCGGATTTTGGATGGTTTACGCCGTATTCTTTCCGACTTTGATGTGCTGCGCGTTCAAGACACTGAAATTTATCAAGCTGAAGATACGACTGTGCTTGAATGGGCTGCTAATCGTAACTACATCATCTTAACCCATGATGTTCGAACGATGGTTGGCTATGCTTATGATCGAGTAAAAGCAGGTTTACCTATGCCCGGTGTTATTGAAGTTTCTGATGATTTATCTATCGGTCAAGCGATTGATGAACTAGCGCTCCTGATTGGCGCAGGTATATCGGAAGATTTCGACCAACGGGTGAAGTATATCCCTATCAACTGATCACTCATCCCAATTCCACCGTTGACTGCTTCCAGCCTGCCCGTTGAGCGCCCGCCGTGATGGTGATGCTGCTGCCCGGATCGGCGCGTACCAACCACTCAGCTTTGCCTTTGGTATGATGCCAATCAGGCATCCACGGTGACCATGTTGCCACCCGTTCATCACGTCCAGCAAGATGCCCCAAATCCTGTGAGGCTTCACCCATAATCAGTTCAATGCCGTCGCCCAATTGCAAACCGGTTTTGACACTCTCCGCCGTGCCGTACTTCAATGCCCGTGCGGTCATATTGGTCGGCAGGAAACCGACATTCGTCACCACTGCCGTCACCTTATACAAATTCGCGCCCAACGACTCGGCCTTGAGCGAGTCAATTTGAATCAAAGGGGTACAAGCCGCATGTTTGAGCGTGAACAAGCAGTTGGTGTGGATGGTATCGCGCAAGAAATTCCGTGCCTTCTCGGTGGTTGCCATCGACACAGGCGGCGGATTGCGGAAGGTATACATGTGCGTCCAACCACCAATTTCGATTTTGCCCAACTGTGGATGATCGAATGGCTGCCAATCGACAAAACCCTTGCCGCCCAAATGCTCATCGTTGTACTTGAGCAGCTTGACTTCATCCTCGGTAGAACGCGCCCGAATCTGATATTTCGCGGGGTCTTGCAAACCTGCCGCCAGTTCAGGATTCCACAACTCGGTCGAGAAGGTGATGATGCCCAACTCGTCGTATGACCACTGCATTAATGAACCCGTGCGTGGATTATCGGGATCAGTAGTGAACTCTTCATACACCGAAATCACCGGATAACCTGTAAGGGCTTGTCCCATCGCCCCGATACGCTTGATCAGTGCCAGATCACTGCGCGGCAAAGTGCTGTCCGGCGCGATCAACGAAGGTCGCAGGTGCAAACCGCCATGCGTGTGATAGCATTGCATACCCGCAATGTTCGGATGGCTCAGGATGAAATTAGCACAGGCCATCGCTTCCGGCTCGGAAAGTGGCAATTCACCCGCGCCATATTGACGCTTCTCCGACCACCATCCCACCGGAAAATTGCGATTGAGGTTGCCATCACGCGGACGCTCAATCTCAAAGTTCACGCCATCCCAATCGCCCTTGATGAGTCCCTCGCGATACAGCCGATAATACGGCTCATCGCCGACTTCTCCCGGCTGCCGCTGGATCATCAAGCGTGGGTCATCTTTGGAAATCTTCCATTCGCCTGCCGCATCTGGAATACGCATCTGCACAATCAAGCCATCGCCGTTGATGTCCTGCTGGCACAAGCCGCGAGTCTGTTCCTCACCCGGCAGATAACGCCCGTTGCCGCACCAATGATGTCCGGTGGTCAGGCTGATCTCCGCACCGTCAGGGTTCAGTCGCGGGATAATGTAAAAGGTGGTGTTATCCAACAGCCAAGTGACTTCGGTATCTTTGCCGTAATTCGACAGCAGGTACCAGATGGTGTACAGCGCCGTGTGCGACGTAGTTACTTCTTCGGCGTGGATATGCGCGTCGATATAAAAGGCAGGCTTGGTGTCGTGTGCGCCGGAGGCACTGTTGGTAATGGTCATGCACCAGATATCACGCTGCCGCCAACTTTTCCCCAACGACTCCAACGTGGTCAACGCCGGATAACTATTCGCCAGCGCCTTCAAATGGCTGGTCAACTCATCAAACAGAAAATACTCACCGAATTCCATGTTATAGCTCATCGCTCTTTGTATTCCTCTGTTTTACTCTGTGCCTCTGTGGTTAATTCTCTCTGCATTGATCTCCGCGTCCTCTGCGTCTCTGCGGTTAAATCTTCTCTTAAAGTTCCTGCACCAGACTCGCATCCGGTCGCACGAACTTGCCACCACCGCGCTTGCCTATGACTTCACCGTCCACAAACACGGTTGTACCATTCACAATCGTCCGGTTCACCTTGCCTTGGAAGGTCATACCCTCGTACAGTTTGTCGCAGTCCTTGGCCTTGCTGAACAGCTTACTGGCATCAATCGTGGTCGTCTCGCGTGTGTCGTAAATGACAATGTCAGCATCCGCGCCTACGGCAATCGCGCCTTTTTGTGGATAAATACCAAAACGTTTCGCGCCGTTGGTGCTGATGAGTTGCACGGCTTTCTCGATGCTCAAACGCCCTTTGAGCGCCGCGTCCATCATGCCCAAAACCAATTCCTCAACTCCCGGCGCACCCGGAGGAGTTCGCCAGATGTCCGTCCGCGCCCGTTCCTTTTCCTCAACCGTAAACGGTGAGTGATCAGTAGTGACCGCCATCAATGTGCCGTCGTCGATTCCACCCCAAAGCGCTTCCACATCTTCAGGCTTCCGCAGCGGCGGATTGATCTTGGCATACGGCCCAACACGTTCCATATCCGCTTCGGTGAAAAACAGATATTGCGGACAAGTTTCCGCCGTAGCTTTCGCACCAGCCTGCTTGAACTGACGGAACACCTCAATCGTCTCTTTGGAAGTCATATGCGCGATGTGCAGTTTCATTCCAGCCGTTTGGTTGAGCGTCAACAGCGTCGCCACTGCCAGCGCTTCCACATGTGGCGGACGTGATTCGCCATGTGCCGCCACATCATTACGTTTAGCCGCCATTAACTGCGCCGTGTGCCATTCCAACAGTTGGTCATTCTCGGCATGAACCGCGCACACCAATCCGGTTTCAGCCACCAGTTTCATCGCTTGGTACAACTCCGGCACATTCGGCAGGCATAAGCCTTCAAACTCGTCATTGCGACCTGCGGGTGCGCCGGTCATAAAGATTTTGAAGCCGATTGCGCCTTCGTTCGCCATGTCTGCGATCTCTTTGCGGTCGAGCAAGCCCGGTGCGCCGTACAGGGCAAAGTTGACGTAACTATCCGCTTCGCCCAACGCCTTGCGTGACCGGAAAATATCGCCGGTCGCACAGCACGGTTTGGAAATCGGCATCTCGAAAATCGTGGTCACACCGCCCGCCGCTGCCGCACGAGTCTCGGTGGCGAAATCCCCTCGCTGCGGATACGCCGGAGCGCGACAGTGAAAATGAATATCCACCGCGCCGGGAATCACCAGCGCACCCGCCGCGTCGATAATTTCGCTTGCGGTTGCGCCTGTGCCGCGAGCCAGCACCGCAGCAATTTTTCCGTCTTGTATACCGATGTCTGCCTGAACAATACCCGTTTCGGTCACGACATCGCCGTTAATAATAAGGGTTTCAAATTGCACTTTTGTTTTCCAATGGTTAGTTTGATTTCTCTGTGTTCTTTGTGTCTCTGTGGTTAATCTCGTATTGCTTTTCCCAAAAACGCCCGCAAAATCGCCACTGTGGATGCGAATTCATCCAAATCCACATACTCATCAAAGGCATGTGCCACTTCGTAGCTCCCCGGCCCGAAGATGATCATCTCGCCGCCTGTCACACCCGTGAGATGCTTGGCATCACTCCCCGGCAAATAACCAATCGGCCCCGGATGCTCATGCAGTTCCGCTTCCACACATGCCAAAAAGGTCTGTGCCAGTGACGAAACAGCCGTTGATTCAAACCAGTTCGAGGTTTGGAAGTCACCAATGTTCACGGTTGCCGCACCTGAATCGACTCCGGCAATCACCGCCTGCATCTCGGCCTGTACATCCACCGGATTTTCTCCGGGAACCATGCGCCGGTCGAGGTACACCACGCAGCTATCGGGTACAGCGTTCGCCGTGCTGCCTCCTTGGATCACGCCCACGTTGCAGGTCGGCACACCCACAATCGGATGGGGTCGGGTTGCCAGTTCGCGGTGGTAAGCATCTAAAGCCAGCACCGCTTTCGCCATCGCCGTGATGGCATTCACACCACGGTCGGGATTGGTCGCATGTACTGAGCGTCCAGTCGTTCGCACCGTCGCCCGCATCACACCCTTGTGCGCCGTTGCCACATGGTTATGCGTTTGCTCACCCACCACAATAAAATCACACATCGGCAGATGCCCATTTTCCGCCAGCCACTTCGTCCCCAACACACCGCCCGTTTCTTCCTCCGCCGCCGCCACCAAAACCCATGTTCCACTCATCTTCTTATCGTAGGGGAGGGTCTGTGACCCTCTCACATTTTCCTCAGTACTCGGCACTCGGTACTCAGCACTTTTCTCCAATATCACCGCCATCATCGCAGCCAACGGTGCTTTATCATCCACACTGCCCTTACCATACAGCTTGCCGTCTTTGATCGCCGCCGCATACGGATCGACACTCCAACGCTGTGCTTCATTCGCTGCAATCGGCACGGTATCAATATGGGCGTGCAGCATAATCACGGGCGAACCTTGCCCCAAGATTGCCACCACACTTTGAGCTTCTGGTTTTTGCTCCGGCGCAAGTACATTCACATCACATCCCGCATCACCCATCACTTTGGCGATATACGCCGCAATCGCCCGCGTATCCCCCGGCAAATTCGGTGACGGTATCTTCACTAACGCTTGCAACAATGCCACAGCATCAATCATGTATCTATCTCTCTAACTCTGTATCTCTGTGGTTAAATCTTTTCTGTCTTCAGCTTTTGGATGAACACCTTAAACCGTTCCAAGCCTTCCTCAAACGCGGGTGATGCGGTCGTCAATGCACCACGAATAAAACCTTCACCCGCACCGCCGCCAATCGTTCCCGGTTGGAAAACCAATTTCGCTTCTTCCCGCGCCCGCTTCACAAATGCCGCGCTCGTCATCCCGGTTGAACGGATGTCGATGAACACATAATACGAACCTTGTGGTTCGCTGTAACCGATGCCAATGCTGTCTAATAGTGTCATCCATGCTTGCCGCCGCCGTCCATATTCCTTCAGCACAGGCTCAAACCACTCGCGCGATTCGCTCAAGGCTGCTAGTCCGCCGTATTGAGTCACCACATTGGCGCAGATCATCATAGCGTGGTGGAAAGGCAGCATCGACTCAATCAACGCGGCAGGCGCAGCGATAAAACCCAAACGCAATCCAGTCATGCCAAAGCTCTTGGAAAAGCTGTTCATGGTAATCGTTCGTTCGCGCATCCCCGGCAGCGAAGCCATGCTGACGTGCTTGTTGCCATCAAAAATATAATGTTCATAAATCTCATCGGATACGATCAGCAAGTCATGTTTGATCGCCAATTCACCGATTTCGCGCAGTCGTTGTTCGGAGAGTACCGTTCCGGTGGGGTTATTGGGTGACACAATCACAATCGCTTTGGTGCGTGGGGTAATCGCCGCTTCTAAATCTGCGATCTCAATCGTGAAGTTGCTCTCCGGTGTGGTATCAACCGGAATCAACGTTCCGCCCAAAATCTGTGAATCCCGACCATATTCCTCATAATGGGGCGACGGAATCAGTGCGTTATCACCGGGATCAAGCAGCGTCATCAACGTAACCATCAACGCTTCTTGCGCGCCGGATGTCACGATGAGTTCACTGTCGGGATCATACTCGATATGATTTTCGTTCTTCAACTTGGCGGCAATCGCTTTTCGCAGTTCGGGGATGCCTGTCCATGTGGTGTACTGTACCCGATTGCTCGAAAGCGCTTCCTGCATCGCGTCGAACACCGATGGCGGCGGCACAAAATCCGGTGTGCCACTGCCCAAATTAATCAACCCCGGAATCGGCACCGATGTTTGCTTGCCGAGTGATCCTTGTAAGGCTTTTGCCCGTGACGAAAGATGCTTGTCTAAATTCAATGTCATAATCACTTCACCTTTTAATCCGCTACGTTTGCACGTAGGAGAGGGATTGAAATCCCATTTTCACTCTCTCAAAAGTTTGTAAACTCGAACCATCAAAAAAGAACTTTTGTGCTAAAATAATATTTATGATTATCGCACTTCCACAACCACTCTGTCTTTCCTCTGCGCTCTCCGCGGTTAATCCTGCTTTGTACTTCTCTGCTTTTCTCTGTGTCTTTGTGGTTAATCGCATTTGTATTGGCTTTTCTTGTAACTTGCTTCTTGCAACTTGTATCTGCACTTTCGGCGGATTACTCCCTCACAACCGCTATGCACATGTCCAAACTGCAAAAGCGGTGGCATTACGGGAGCATCCCGCTGCACTCAGCGGATTGAACCGAGCCAGCCGCACTGCAACTGCATCCATTCAGCGGATGGCTCCCTCGCATCCGCCCGTCATTTCAGCGGGAAATCTGCACAAATTGCATTTTGTGTCATTAGAACCTGCCTAAAAAATGAACCGGAATACCGGACGCGATGTATCGTGTCCCTACACAAGAATTCTGTTCGTAGGGACGGCATACATGCCGTCCGAACCCATTTGAATCCTTGCACTTTCTTAACGCTGACGACTTGCATTTCAACTTAGTACTCGGCACTCAGAACTCAGTACTTCTTACAAATCCACCCACCGTCGTTCCTGTGACGACAACCGGATTGCGTCCATCGCCTGCTGCGTCTTCAACCCGTCAGCGAAGGTCGCGCCCCATTGAACCGCCCGACCTTCACGGATCGCGGTGGTTGCCTCTTGCATCAGTGCCACGAAGGACACATTCCAAATCCCTTTACCGATCCCCGGCAGGTTGGCGTTCGGATCGCTCTCGCTGACATCCACGAAATCCTCACCCGGTTTTGCCAACCACAACTTCTCCTCGCCATCCGAGAGTTTGATGCTGCCCTCGCTCCCGAAAATCTGCACATGGTTACCGATGTTGTTCCGCGCCACCCCACTCATAAACACTTGAGCAATCGCACCACTTTTAAACTCAGCCGTAAAAGTCGTCGTATCGTCGGAGGTCACAACAAACGGCTCGCCCGTATTTTTGTCGGTACGGTCAGGAATGAGTGTCATCACCTGCCCGCTGACCGCACCCACATCACCCAACCAGAAGCGTAGCAAATCCAGTTGATGTGAACCGTTCGCCCCCAAACGACCACCGCCCATCTCAGCCTTCAGCAGCCAGCCGTCGGATGCCAAGCCCGCTGGATTGCCCCAACCGCCGTTGATGTTCACGATGTTCACATGCCGTATTTGCCCGATGACCCCATCTTTAATCAACTGATGGATTTTGCGCCGGTTCGGATTAAAGCGTAACTCATGCCCGATCATATTGACTCGACCGAGCGCGGTGGCCTTCTCCAACATCAACAGCGACTCATTGCTGTTCATTGCCATCGGCTTCTCGCAGATGACATGTGCGCCAGCCTCCAACGCTGCCAGCACCATCGGCGCGTGGTAAATGGTCGGTGTCGCGATGCCCACCAAATCCACTGGATGCTTTTCGAGCATCACTTTCCAATCATCGTATGAGTTGGGGATACCAAATTTCTCAGCGACTGCTTTGGCGCTCTCTAACCGAGCGCTGGAAATCGCCACCAACTCCACATCTGGAATACTTGCCAACGCGGGTAAGTAAGCCTCTTTCGCGAAACTCGCCCCAATCACCGCTGCTTTTATAGTCATCTTCTCTGTTCTCCCTCAGTGACCTCTGTGTCCCTGTGGTTAACTTGCTTTGTATTTCTCTGCTTTATTCCCTCCCCTGTTGCTATGGGGGAGGGTTAGGGAGGGGGTATTACCACAGATCACGCGCTTTCAGCACCTCACCGACCGCATCCAAGTTTCGCAGTTCGGCCTCGGAGTAATTCCGCGAGAGCAGCACACCGCTGGCTCCACCATCAAACGCGGCGTTCACACCGTCCTTGATTTCTTCGGGTGTGATCTCTTTGCTCTTGCCACCGTCACCCACGCCCACACCGATACCTGAATAGACTTTCTTGCCCGTGTCCGCCACCAAGTTCGCTGTCCACTGCTTAACATACTCCGGCTTGAAACCTGCCATCGGCGCTTCACTGCGAGGCGCGATGAACTCGTTCAGATTGAGGATGGTTGCCAGCGCGTTATAAGCCCCATCAGGAGTTGCGTCAGCTAAGATCGACTTGTGCCAGCTATCCGCAAAGTTCGCAAACCGTGCGCCTGCGGGTGTGTGATACAACACCGGCTTGAACCAATCGGCATACGGCGCGTATTCGGTTTGGTCGTACTGCGCTTTGGCGTAGGGGTTATAGGTGTTGATCACCTGCCACACACCGAAACCGACTTCCTTCTTGGGATCAAAAAACTTGATCAACCCCGAAATCTCATGGTACATATCCTGATGCGCGTCCAGCCACATCTTCTCCCACATCAGCACTTCGGGATTGAGCAGTAAGTGACGCAGCAAAGTCACAAACACGCCATCACGCGGACGCTCACCTTTGCGAACCCCTTGTAAGAAGCGGTCGATCTTCTGGTAACCTTCAATCGAACGCTGCACATCCAAGCCCCGCGCCCGTGCCTCGGCTTTGAAGTACTCATCAAATCCGGTCGAGCCATCACCACGAAAAATATCCATCAATGGACTGTGGCGTTCGATACCCCACAGCATCCCCGTTAAATCATGGTTGCTAAACCAATCGCTGACGACCGAGCGCCACCATGCGCGGTATTGCGGGTTCATCAGCGACGGACGAGTCGCCAGCTTGCCCCAATGATCGCGGTCAAGGAAGTGGGCGAACCCCGGCTGCCAGATCGATCGGATGCTGGAAGCCGACGTTTCACAGTAATAGGGATAAACTTGCATCCCGCGCTTCTTGGCTGCGGGAATCACATCACGGAAGGTATCAAATCCCTTATACAACTCGTCAGGCGCGGCGAACTGCTTATGGAATGTGCCTTCATAGAACTCAGGATCAGGCTCAAAAAAAGCGCCACCTTGTAAGTTGTCCTTCCCGGCTACACCGTGATCAGGGAAGCCATAGGGCGCACGTCCCGCGTTGCCGTAGCTCCACGACAGCGCCGAAATCAGCAGTGCATTTACGCCCGCCCGCTCTTGCAAAATGTCCAGCACTTGCTCGACACCCTCATCTATAAAACTAATGGCACCAATTTGGATGCCTACCCATGTCTTTGTCATGTTTTCCCTACCACTTTAAAGAATTAGATCTGACACATAATCAACTTGTATCTGTCTGTTTTAACTCGGTACTCGGTACTAATGACTCGGAATTTCCCGCTACCTATCCCCGCCCGCGCAGTCGGGGGTCAAGGAAATCGCGCAGCCAGTCGCCCATGATATTGATCGCCAGCACCGTCAGCATAATCGCCAGCCCCGGAAAAAAAGCAGGCCACCATTTACCCGCTAAAATCTGGTCGCGGCTTTCGTTCAGGATGCCGCCCCATGTCGGAACAGTCGGAGGCACGCCTAACCCTAAAAATGACAACGAAGCTTCAGCCAGAATAGCGCTGGCTACGTTGAAGGATGCAATCACGATCAGCGGAGCAAGCACATTCGGCAAAATGGCTTGCAGCATGATTCGTATATCACGCGCCCCCATGCTCCGCGCCGCCTCGACATATTCCTTTTCACGCTGCGAGATGGTTTGTCCGCGTGCGATGCGGGCATAAGTCACCCACTGACCAACACCTAAAACCGGAATCAGATTCCAGACACCGGGGCCAAGCACCACCAGCACCATAATCGCCAGCAAAATGAAGGGAAAAGCTAGTTGAATATCAGCCAGTCGCATGATGATGTCATCGACTCGTCCACCCTGATAGCCCGCAATAATACCCAGCGTTATACCCAGCAGCCCGCCGACCACCACCGCCATCACGCCCACTGCCAGCGAGACTTGCGCCCCGTAGATAATGCGCGTCCACAGATCGCGTCCCAACCCATCTGTACCGAGAAAGTTTTCGATCTTCCCTGTTTTTGCGTCGATCTGCATCGGCTGTTTCAGACGGTCAATTAAGTTTTGTCGGTTTGGGTCTTTGGGGCTGATTTGGGCGGCAAACACAGCCATAAACACCACGAGGGATAAGATAATCAGCGCGAGAACCGGCCATTTAGCTTTGAATAAACTGCGTCTGGCGCGTTTCCACGTAGAGATTTCAGGCGAACTTAAACTCACAGCAATAATAGGAGGATTTGCGGCAATTGGTGTCATATTGTTAGCCTAAGCGAATACGGGGATCGAGCTGTGCGTAAACTAGGTCAACCAACAAATTGATAATGATGAACATAACAGCGAACACGACCACTGCCGCCTGCACCAGCGGAATATCGCGTTGTGTAATGGCATTGGTGACCAACCGACCGACTCCCGGCCACGAGAATACGGTTTCGGTAACCACCACACCGCTCAAAAGGAAACCAAACTCTAAGCCCAGCATGGTAACCACCGGAATAAGGGCGTTGCGGAAGGCGTGTTTAAGGATGATCACACGCTCAGATAAACCTTTGGAGCGGGCAGTCGTCACATAATCTTGTGACAACACTTCCAGCATAGATGAACGTACCAAGCGGGCGTTACGTGCCAGCGAAAATAAGCCAATGGTGATTCCCGGTAAAATGAGATGTTGCAGTGCGCCCGGTATATTGGCAATGGCCTCGTTTAAATTTCCCTCAAGAATGGGATCGAATACCGCGACATGCCCCGAAATTGGCAGCCATCGCAGTTGTAAGCCCACCGATAAAATCAGCATAATACCCAACCAAAAACCGGGAATAGACTGCCCAACCATTGCTATCAGCATAATCCCGCCGTCTAAACTGGTACCCCGTTTGGTCGCGGATATGATCCCGATGGGTATCGCAATCAGAGTAGAGATTATCATGGCAAAAATGGTCAATTCTAAAGTCGCTGGCAGCCGGTCCATAACCATTTGTAAAGCAGGTTGACGTGACCGGATCGACATGCCCAAATCACCGCGCGCCAAGCCACCCAAAAAAGTGATGTATTGTATAGGCAGCGGCTTGTCGAACCCCAGCTTGATGCGAGTCTCTTCAATTTCTTTGGCGCTGGCCCGCTCACTGACATACAGGTAAGTGGGATCACCTGCGAGGTGAAGAGTCAAAAAAGAAAGCAGCGTAACACCAATGATTACGATAATCGACTGTAACAAACGGCGTGCAATATATCTGCTCATATTGGGCTTTATTCTAGATATAAGGGGCAAGGCGAACCCTACCCCTTATAAAAAATCTTACTTCAGTTTCGCATTGTAGACGACGATTTGCTCGTCACGGCGTGCTTGCCAGTCCAAACGGCTGCTCACACCGTAGAAGTCCGGTTGGAAGTACAGCATCAGCCAAGGCGGATCATTGTAGAAGATCTCAAGCATCTGGTTGATAACTTCACGTTCCTTAGCCGGATCACGGATGTCAGACAGGCTGTTCCACAGTTTGAACCATTCCGGGTTCGGCCAGTTAACATAGTTCACACCTGAATCGGGTGCCGAGAAATCAGCCATATCGTACAGGGCATTCCATGTACCGCCACCACTGCCGAGGAAGAACATTGGACCGACTTCCTTAGGACGGGTCAGTTGGCTGTAATCTGCCCAATCACGAATATCGACAGTGGTCTTTACGCCAACATCGTTCAGATATTGACCAATGGCCTGCACAACATTCGCATCATTCAGATAGCGACCGCGCGGCCCCATCAATGTGGTTTCAAAACGGACACCATTGGCATCCTTTGGATAACCAGCAGCATCCAACAATTCGCCAGCCTTCACCGGATCATAGGGATAGGGTGAAAGATTGGGGTTATCGTTGGGCTTGTTCACAATGCTCGATGCACGTTCGCATTCTGTACCCAGCAGTGTGCTGCAAATGGTAGGAACGTCAACGGCGTATTGCAGAGCAACACGGACTTCCTTCTTCTGCAAAGCTTCGTAGCCGGGAGCATCTTTGAAGTTTTCACCGAATTGGAAACCGACGTACATACGACGAGTGCCTGCAACTGCTTGAACAGCGGCGGTTCCCGAAGCATTCACAGCTTCGACCTGATCCGGCGGAACGTTCGCAATGACATCTACGTTGCCAGCAATTAGTTCCGCAACACGGGTAGAGGCTTCAGGAATGGTGCGCCAGATTTCGGTCTGAAAGAACGTTTCACGCAATGTGAAACCTTCTACCTTTTCCAATGTAATGTGATCATCCGGAACCCACTCGACGAATTTGTATGGGCCTGAACCAACCGGGGTTTGTCCGGCTTCTTCAAGGGTCATTTTCTCATACGAGTCTTTACAGTGAATGTACACTTCAGACAGCAGACCTAGACCAATTGACTGGTAGCGGTCGGTGATGATGGTCACATTCAAGTCATCTTCGACTCGCGCACCCACATAGCCAACTGCTGGCAGCACGAAACCCGCCGAGTTACCAGTGAACTTATTATCAGGGTTGGCAACACGTTCAAAGCTGTATGCAACATCTTCTGCCGTCAGGGGTTCGCCATCATGACAGGTCAGACCTTCATTTAGGGTGAATGTCCACTCTTTGCCATCTTCGGAATTGGTGTAGGATTTTGCCAGATACGGCTTAATGGAGCCATCTTCTGAAATTTCATACAACGTGCCATAAAGATGACCGAAAATATTCGCTTCCGCACGAGAAGCCACTGCGGAAGGGTCTAAGAGACCTACGTCAACGCTCTGAGCGATGACAATTGTGCTCTCATCAGGAGCTTGTGCACTTACAACCAGTGGTATAGCCACTAGCAAAGTGAGCAGCGCCAGTACTACTCTATGGGGTTTAAACATTTAATCCCAACTCCCTATACTAAACATGGTTAAGGAATAGATACACAAACAATCACAAATCGTCTAATAGCTTGCTCCTTTCACACGTTACTTTACACGGTCAGTTTGACCAAATTCTGATGGCAAAACACTCGCAATGGTTACACTCCTCGCCTCGCGGCTGGAAATCGCACAGGCTTCAACCATTGCTAACGACATCAGGTGATCTCTGCCGCTGCATTGCAACGGCTCACCATCAATCACACAGTTAAGAAACGCCTCGAGTAATCCGCTGGTTTCGGTAATCCACAGCTCATGAGGCGATAGGGGGATGGCATTTAAATTGGGGTCGGCTTGCTGGGCAAAAAATAACTTGCCGAACTGATCCTGCTGGCTGATGACTCCATTGGTGCAGTCGGTGCGCCACTCAAAACGCGGTTCAGCCCAGCCGCTTTGCCACGTCCCTTGATAATTGACGATCATGCCACCGTCAAAGGTGATGAGCGCGGCGACATTGGCATCACTCTGATACATGCTCCACGGCGGATTCCACGTCTTGGCCTGTATCAGCACCGGTTCTTGACCGTAGATATAACGCATCAGGTCGAAATGATGAATGGACTGCTCCCAGAGCATCGGCTGATCCATCGTCAGGGGATATTTATTGAGGTCGGCACGGTTGCCGTCACGGTAGCGTTCGTAGGTAAAACGTCCAAAACTGGCTTTACCAATAATGCCATCACCGAGTAAGCGCATGACTTCTTTGGTAACTTCCAGATAGCGGAAGTTTAATCCGACCATTAGCGGCACGTTGGCTGATTCAGCGATGCTTACCAGTTTTGCGGCTTCTTCGACGGTCAGCGCTAACGGTTTTTCCACCAGCATCGGAATGCCACGTTCGGCTGCCGCACGGATTTGACTCTCACGTCCAATCGGTGGGTTCGCCAGCACCAATGCCTGAGCATCGGGTAAGGCTGCGAGGGCTTCTTCGGGTGTATTAAATGCTGGACGGTCACCATATTGCGCCGCCATTCGTTCACAGGCAGCAGGATTAGGGTCAGCGTAGGCAATAATTTCGCAGCGTGGTGAACGCGTCAACACTTCTGCCCAATATTTACCGCGAACGCCTAAGCCAGCCAGAATAACGCGTAAAGGTGTCATAATGGGATCACCTCTCTGTGTTGATTTTCAAGTGCCTGCCGAATACCCTTTTCGAAAGCTGTCCAGTTATTAAATCCGGTCGTGTCCTGCAAACGTTGATGACTTAAATAGCCGAGTCGCGTCAATATCGGCGCATTAGGATTACGACCTTCTTGTATTTGCAGTTGAACTTCTGGCATCAATTTGTGAATAACCTTCGCAATATTTGTAGGTGATAAGACTTGCTCCGAAGCCACGTTATACAGCGCATGGTTTAATGTGGGTTGCTTTAACAAGGCTGCGACTGCCGCACCAATATCTGGCGCGAACGTCCAATCACGAGCAGGATCATCCTGATAAACCGTGATTTTTCCGGTGTTTAGTGCTTCTTGAATCAGTTTCGCCACCAGACTCACACGCGGTCGGGTTGAGCGCGGTTGTTCATCCGGCCCATAAACATTACTCAAGCGAATCGTCGCCACATCACGTTTATATTCATGATGTAAGGTCGCAAGCAGCGACTCCATCATTTGCTTGGCAACGGCATATAAACCCATCGGTGAAGTTGGCAGCGTTTCGTTCACTGCGCCCACTTCGGTTGCCGCGTATACCGCACTCGAACTGATGCTCAGGACACGACCTACCCGGTAACGCTGCGCCCACTCCAAAACTGCTAACAGTGGGTCAATGTTGGCACGGAAATTAGCTTCTTGGCTTTGTCCGAGTTCTTCAGGTGAAGCCGTGATTGCCGCACCATGAACCACCGCATCCACTTCAAATGGTGGCAAATTGACGCTGTCCGTCTGAACAAACGTCACACTATCGCCCCAACGTTTTGTCCAGTTGGCGCGTAAATCGTTATCAAATTGACGGTCAACCGCGATCACCTGCCAGCCTTCAACCAACAAAGCTTGTGCGATGCTGCTGCACACGAAACCACCCGCACCTGTAATCAGTACCCGTGAGCGAGCGTTCATTTGATGTCACCGCCTTCTCCATCGTCGTGCCAACCTTCAGCAATCAATTCGCCGGAAGCGGCAACGTGGGCTTGCATCAGTTCAACAGCTTTATCACTATCTCCCGCTTCAATCGCGTCTATAATCGGCACATGGTTATATGCAATGCGTTTGAGGTCGCTGTTGCGGCGGTTGAGCAAGGCCATCACCTGCCGCACCCGCATTGATACCACATTCCAGCTAGTGAGCAACAAACTGTGTCCGCTGAGTTCAATCAACATGTCATGAAATTCGCGGTCAATCTGGTTGACTTGTTTGAGGTCATTTGCTTCGGCAGCCGCCAGCATGGCCTCGAAACAGGTGCGCAGGCGAACCACATGCTCAGAGTTGTGCTGCTCTATCATCCGACGAATAGCAAAAGTTTCTAACACACTCCGCAAGCTGTAGAGTTCTTCGACATCCGCTTTGGTTAGCCGCCGCACCGTCGTCCCATGATAGGGGACGGTTTCCGCCAAACCCTCTGTACTGAGGATTTGCAATGCTTCACGTAAAGGCGCACGGCTGACACCGAGACTGGTGGCTAACTCGGTCTCGATAAGCTGCTGCCCCGGTTTAAATTCGCCTGTAATAATCGCTTCGCGCAGCGCATCCAGCACCCGATCCCGAAGCGAACGATTTTCAATGTGGTTCAAAGTCATAATTGGTTTTTCAATTGCTTGACAAGCTATTGGTGCAAACTTATAATCGCCGGAAATTGTCGACAATCGACAAACGACAGGAATAGCAGGATTATAGAAAGCACATTCGTATGTGTCAAGGAATCCACAAAAATGCCTCTTGCGACCAATGAAAAACAACTTGTAGAAATTGCGGTGACAGGAAATATCAGCCCGCCGACTCTGCGTTATCCGGGTTATACCTTGGATGACAAAGGTGTGGGGCGAGTGCTGCCGGGGATGTCCGGTGTGGTTTATAACGCTCGTGTCGGTGATGCTGCCTTTGGTTGGGCAGGTGACCATGTTGAGCCGGGGGTTTCAATTGCCAATCCCGACAGTGCGCCTGAATTCGCCCTACATTATCTAACGTGTATGGGCAACAAAGCGGTCGTCACCAGCGGCATGGGCAAAGGTGCGGAAGGCATTGTCACAGGAGAACACGCCCGCATCTTGGTGGATTTTTCACCCGATGTGCATGATCTATTGTGCGTGGGTGACTCCATCCAGATTATTGCCTGCGGACGCGGCTTAGAGTTAACAGACTATCCCCAAATCACACTCAAAAAATCTAGCCCTCAACTCATCAACAGCATTCCCTTCGAAGTGATTAGTGACACCAAAATTCGTGTGCCAGTGACAACCGTTTTGCCGCCACGCATTATGGGATCAGGTGCAGAACTCAACTCGGAATATGTCGACCAAGATTTGATGTCCGGTGACCGCGCTTTGATGGCAGAACTGGGCATCGATCAGATGAAACTCGGTGATCTGGTGGTGATACCTGACGCAGATCACCGTTTCGGACGTACCTACCGCAAAGGCGCGGTGACAATCGCGCTGTGCATTCACGGCGACTCGGTCATGATAGGGCATGGGCCGGGAATTCTGACGTTGATGACTTGCCCCGAACCGTGCATCGAATGGGTGATCGACCCCAAAGCCAATATTGCAAATTACCTCAACATTCGGGAGACAGCATGAACGTCCGAAGCAACATTGATAAACTCGTTTCTGTTTCGGTGATGGGGCAGATTGCCTCGCCCGGTTTCCCCGGTTTGCCTGCTGAACCTTATCGGCTGGATTCCAACGGAAAACCCTTTTTGCTGCCGACTTATGGTGGCATCGTTTATAACGTGTCGATTGGCGACTCGGCTTACGGTTGGCTGGCGGATACCATTCACCCCGGCGTGAGCATTTCACTCAAGGATGATGTGGGCAATCGCGGCCTGAACTTATTCGCCTGCGTCGGCAATGTGGCAATGGTCATGAGTGGTGATGCCAAAGGCATAAAAGGTGTCGTCACTGGAAAGTCGGGTCGCTTCTCCGAGCAGGTAATTATCCATTTTGACAAAGAAGCTCGTAAAAAGATGGCGATTGGTGACAAGATCAACATCAAGTCGATTGGTGTGGGCATGGAATTGGCTGATCATCCCGACATCAAACTGAAAAGCTGCTCGCCTGATGTGCTTGAGAACCTCGAAGTCACAACCGGATCAGATGGCAAGTTGAATGTGCCGGTTGTGGGTGTTGTGCCACCGCATCTGCTCGGTTCAGGCGCAGGCTTGACCAGTGAAGGTGGTTCGCTGCACATCCAAACGGCGGACAAAGAAGCGCTGAAAGAAGCCAAGCTCGATGACCTCAAATTGGGTGATGTAGTGGCATTGCTAGATTACGACAGCAGTTGGAATCACGGTTATCTGCGTGGTGCAATTGGAATTGGAGTGATTGGTCAAGGGGACAGCCCACGCGCTGGACACGGCCCCGGCATTACCCTGCTGATGACCTCACCGCAAACCGGCATTAACCCGATGGTCACACCGGGTGTTAACCTCAAAAGTGTATTTAACCTGCAAGACTAAGGGGATAATCATGGACAAACCATATATTAAGCACATGGCCTTCGCGGTGAAAGATGCCAAAGCCGCGCTGGGTACTTATCAAGATTTGTTGAGCGTGGGGCTGGACGCAAAGATTGACGACTTCCCCAAGTCACGCAACCGTGTCGCCCAATTCTGGGTCGGCGATGTTGAATATCAACTGTGCCAATCGCTGGACGAAGGCGGACGCTTCGACAAGTGGATTAAAGAACGTGGTTACGAAGGGCTGCACCACATTTGCTACGCCGTGCCGAATATTGATACGGCACTTGAAGAAGCACAGGCCAAAGGCGCGACCCTCAAAGAATGCAGTGCTTGTAAGGTAAAAGGCAGCCACGTTCACCCTGAAGGTTGGGTAGCGTTCCTCGACCAAGAAGCAGGCGGCATCGAACTGGAATTGATGCAGGTTTACACAGCCGAAGAACTCCAAGAATATAAGAAGGTCAAGGGAATCTGAGCGATGCCAATCACACTCGTTCGTGTTCCGGTTGATGCACTCGAAAGTTTTACCTATAACGTGTTTCGGGCGCTGGGTGTCACCGATGATGAGGCGCGGCGCTGCACACGCGGCTTGATCGAAAGCGAACTACACTGCTTGCCCGGTCAAGGGCAAGGTGTTCGTCGCTTACCTGTTTACCGTGAGCGTATCAGCAACGGTTGGATTATCCCCGGCGCACCCTATGAGATCGTCAAGGAAAGTCCGGCCTTAGCTCTGGTTGATGGTCATAACGGACTCGGTTCGGTGGTGGCGCAGAAGTCGATGGAATTGGCGGTCAAGAAGGCCAAGATCAGCGGCATCGGCACGGTGATCGTCCGTAACAGCACCCACTTTGGTTCAGCGGCTGTTCCCGGTCGGCTGGCGTTGGAGCAAGATTGCATCGGCATCGTCATGACCAACGCAGGGCCGGAGATGGCTCCTTGGGGTGCGGCGAGCGGCGTGGTCGGAACCAATCCTTGGGGGATTCTCGCGCCGACTGGTGGTGATTTTCCGGTGGTATTGGACATTGCACTGACGACGGCTGGCAAGGGCATGATGCGCTGGTACGAACGCGAAGGCAAGAAGATGCCGCTCGATTGGGCGCTGACTCCTGAAGGCGAAGAAACTGACGATCCAAGCGCGGCGATGCAAGGTTTCTTGTTGGGCATTGGTCAGCACAAGGGTTACGGCTTGGCGATGATGACTGATGTACTCACAGGCGTACTGGGTGGCGCTGGTTATGGCCTCGCGCCGTATTCCAACCCTGCTAAACAGGATGTATCGCACCTGTTTATCGCGCTGGATATTGAGTGGTTCATGCCTGTCAGCGAGTTCAAAGAGCGCATCGACGACTTCATCAAGCAGATTAAATCGGCTAAAAAGCGACCGGGATTTGATGAGATTTTGGTTCCGGGTGAGCTGGATTATCGCCGCGAATTGGAATATCGCAAAGATGGTGCGAAGCTCGACGCAGTGATTTTTGATGAACTGGCTGCGCTGGCGAAGGATTTGAATATCGAGTTCCCCTTTGAGCGCGAGGTGGTGGCCTGATGACCACTCCCCAAACCCTGACACGACCCTTAGCCGCACGAATCGCCAATCTACCGGATGTCATGGAGCGAACCGACAGCCCACCGATTCCTGAAGGTGTCATTGATGCCGCTATCCAAGCATTGAAGGATGGCAAAACCCATTACACCGACCGCCCCGGTATCCTCGGATTGCGTAAGTGGGTAACGGATATGCTCCAGAAGCAGTTCAACGTGACACTGAAACCCGATGCGGTGACGATTACCTGTGGGGCGACCGAAGCCCGTTTTGTGATTATCAAGCGGCTGGTCAAGACCGAGGGTGTGATCCTGTGTGCTGGTGACAGCCGTGTGATTGAAGGTGCTGCGAGTCTGGTGGGTGCGACGATTACCCATGAAGTCGGTGATACAGCAGGCATCAAGTTGCTGTATGCCACGCCTAAAGACTCGCTTGAAACGCTCACGCCGTTGTTGGAGCAGGCCAAGGTGAATGGCTGGTGGGTGGTGTGGGATGTGAGCCAGAAACCCCCTCCTCAATCCTCCCCCGCAAGCGAGGGAGGAGGCGATACGTTTCATCCGGCACAGGACGAGACGATTGCGTCGAAGGTGATTAGTGTCGGCAGCTTTTCGGATGTGATGCCGGGGTGGCGTGTGGGTTGGATGGCGGGTTCGGAGATGGCGGATAAGCTGCGCGCCTACAAGCAGAGCATGACGATTTGCAGCACCAGCATCTCGCAGTGGGCGGGAATGGGACTGACAGAATGACGAAAAACCCAAACGATTTAACCACAGAGACACAGAGTCTTAACCCGAATATTCCTGAGTCAGTGCGGGCGGTAGCGGCGGACGGAACGCAGTTACGATATGCCTTGATGGAGCTTTCGGCGACCTATAAAGATGCGATTGCGTTAGGACGTGGCGACCCTGATTTAGCCACACCAGAACATATTTTGAGCGCGGTTGAAGAGGCGATTATCCAGCAGAAGACCGCGCCGACCGCTGTAGCCGGAATGCCCGAAATTCGTGAGGCGGTTGCCGAGAAGTTCCGCAGAGAGAATGGGCTGCCTGTTAATGCCGAAAATGTGATGGTGACAACCGGCGGGCAAGAAGCACTTTATCTGTTGATGCAGACGCTGCTTGACCCCGGTGATGAAGTGTTGGTTCCTGATCCGCGTTACACCTCTTATGACGAGGCGATTGAGAGCGCGGGCGGAAAAATGGTGATGATCCCGACCGACCACGCTGATGCGTTCAACTTGCGACCGGAAGCAGTTGAGGCGGCGATTACCCCTAAAACCAAAGCGTTGTTGATCGTCACACCGAGCAACCCGACCGGCGGCATCGTGACCGAGGAACGGCTGCGCGGGATTGCGGAAGTCGCTATCAAACACAACCTGATTGTGATCTCGGATGAGATTTACGAGAAGTTTGTCTATGACAATTGGCGGCACTTTAGCATCGGGTCACTGCCGGGAATGGAAGACCGGACGATCACGCTCAATGGTTTCTCCAAAACCTATGCCATGACCGGATTTCGGATCGGGTTCGTGGCTGCCCCCAAGAACTTTATCGACGCGATGAGCAAGGTGAAGGCCATCACCACTGGCCCTGTCGCGACCATCTCGCAGTGGGCTGGCGTGGCTGCGCTGACCGGATCGCAAGCGCCGATTGAGGAATTCCACCGGATTTATGCCGAGCGACGGCAGTTCATGATGGACGGGCTGACGGCGATGGGTTTGACTTATAGTGAGCCGCGTGGGGCGTTTTTCCTATGGACGGATTGTTCATCGATTGGGGTGCATTCCACCGAGCTTTCATACCTGCTGTTGAAAGAGGCACAGGTGTTAATCTTCCCCGGGACCGGATTTGGTGAAAATTGGGGCGGGTACTTGCGGATTAGTATTCTACAGACGACCGACTTGCTACGAGAGGCGTTGAACCGGATGCGTCCGGTGGTTGAGAAGTACAGGGCAATGCGCTAAGACGAAAAAGGAAGGCTCTAAGAGCCTTCCCTACTTAAAAGAGCGACGTGATTGTTATGGCGGAAATTGCACAAAATGCACTATAGCCGCTGAAATGGCAGGCGGGAATAGGGGAGCAATCCGCCGAAATGATGCAGTTGCAGTGCGGCTGGCTCGGCTGTAACCGCTGAGTGCAGCGGGAAGCTTCCGTGATTCCACCGCTTTTGCAGTTTGGGCAACTGCATAGCGGATGCGAGGGAGTAATCCGCTGAATGTGCAAAGCGGAAAAATTAACACAATCCCACAGGGAGGCTTCGCACAGACGCAATATGGCAAAGACGCAAAGTTCAAGGCAGAGTGGTTTTGTAATATAAGAGTGGTTTTCATAATCAATTATTATAGCACAGAAGTTCTTTTTTGATGGTTCGAGTTTACAAACTTTTATAGATTTGGCACGAACAAAAGTGGGGATGTGATGACCGATTTGAAGGTTGGGAATGTGATCGCCGCACCGGGAACACGAGTACGGGGTGTGATTCCGGTGACGAATTTACCGGGCGGACGCATGTTGGAGATCCCTATTATCGTGTTGAACGGCGCTGAAGATGGCCCGTGTATCTGGGTGGACGCGGTGATTCATGGTGATGAACCGGAAGGCACGCTCTGCTGCCACATGTTGAACGCCGAACTTGATCCAGCCAAGATGCGTGGGAGTGTGGTGCTGGTTCCGGTGTTGAATGTTCCGGCATTTGAAGCTGCCCAGCGCGGCAATCCGTTGGATACGTTTAGCTATGATCTCAACCGGATTTACCCCGGTAAGGCTGACGGTTATCTGACCGAACGGCTGGCTTATGCCCACAGTGTTTGGCTGCGAGATGTTGCAACCTACGAAATCTCGATTCATTCAGGTGGCTCACACTCGTATCTCTCCGAAACCATTTTTGCCACCACCGAAGAAAAAGCCATCGAATTGGCGAAGGCGATGGGGCAAGATTGGCCTCTGATCCTCAAAAGTTTCTTGCCCAAGGGCAGCCCTCCGGCGGTGATGTTCGAGGCGGGTAAGCAGGGTATTACGGTTGAGTTAGGCGGACGCTCGGCAACTTCACCGGAAGATTTTCACCGTTGTGCGCGGGTGTTGGCAGATGGCATCCTCAATGTGCTGCGTTACTACAAGGTGATTGATGGCACGGCGACCAGCGCGGGCAATTGGCTTACAGGTGTACAACACGCGATACTCGCTCCGGTAAGCGGCATGTTCGTGGCTGAGCCAACGTTGGAGTTCCAGAAGCCGATGCAAAAAGGCGATCTCTTGGCGCGGATTGTGGATGTTTACGGTGATGTCCTGTCAGAAGTGCGAACGCCTGTGGATGGCATGATCTTCGGGCTGCGAGCGCTGCCGAATGTGCAAACGGGCGATTGGTGCTGTTTCTATGCCGAGATTCAGGGCGAATTGTAGGAAAAAGGCGTTTAACCACCGAGTCACAGAAGTAATCCCAAGAAAGTAATGCGAATACCAACCCCCTCCCTAACCCTCCCCCGCAAGCGATGGAGGGAACTGATACCACAAATGGTTATTTTCGCAGCATTTACTTTGAACTACTGAGAAAAGCAGAGAAATGAAGTTGAACCGCCAAGATTAATACGGAGAAAAAGAGAGAACTATGATTGACATTAAAGGGAAAGTCGCCATTCTAACGGGAGCAGCCGAGGGATGGGGTTATGAGATTGCCAAGGCGTATATCCGCGCGGGGATGAAAGTCGTGCTGATGGATGTGCAGGGCGAAAAGCTGCAAAAGTTGGCGGACGAGATCAAGACGATGGGCGGCGAATGTCTGCCGATTGTGGTTGATCTGGCGAACGCCGAAGCGACACAAGCCGCCGCCGAAGAAGCGCTGGCGTATTATGGCACACCGCGCGTATTGGTGCATAACGCGGCACTGCTGCGGGAAGTTTCGATGCTGGATGTGACCTTCGAAAATTGGCGGCGTGAGATGAACATCATCATTCAAGCGGCGTTCATCCTATCGAAAGCCGTTTGGCCGGGAATGGTCGAAGCTAAAAACGGCAGCATCGTTTATATCTCGTCGGGGTCGGGCATCAAGGGCTTCGTCAAAGAGACGGCCTATACCCCCGGCAAACACAGCCAAGAGGGTTTGATGAAGGTGCTTTCGATGGAAGGCGAACCGTACAACATCGCTGTGAATACCATTACCCCCGGCATCGCCATCAATACGCCAATGTCGGCCTCGCATTACACAGCGGAACAGCAAGCGCGTTGGGTTGATCCGGTGTTGATCGCGCCTGCGTTTTTGTATCTGGCGGGTTTGGATGCCAAGACGACCACCGGACATCGCTTGGATGCGTGGCAGCTCTCCGAGGCGATACGGGTAGGACAAATGGCGTAATACCTACCCCCACCCTAACCCTCCCCCGTAGCGACAGGGGAGGGAATCAATTCATCACATGGTATAATCGCGGCATTCAGACCCTATTGAGGGGTAAAGGCAGGCTCTTTCTGAGGCGGCTTTTTTATGCTGCCCAGCACACTCACCCTATGGAATAGAACTGATAGACACGAGGACTTATGAAAGTCGAAGATACCCTTACGACCCTCTTAAAACACCATCAGTGGGCCAATTTGAAACTGCTGGAATACTGCGCCCAACTTACACCTGAGCAATTGGATGCCACGATGGTTGGTGCTTATGGTTCGATTTACGAGACATTGGAGCATTTCGTCCGTTCCGATAAGTCGTACTTATGGCGCATTAGCACCGGCACCCCTTATATCAAATCTGACCATGCGCCTCTCGTGACACTTGCGGAAATGACGGACTCGGTAAGAGCGAGTGGCGAAGGTCTCATCGAATGGGCTCCGAAGTTAAAACCCGACGACATGGTAGAAGTCGATTGGGAAGGCACACCACGAGCAACACCCAAGACTATCCTACTGACGCAAGCGCTTTACCACGCTGCCGAACACCGCGAACAGATCAAGACGATTTTGACGCAAATCGGCGTTGAACCACCGGATTTACAAGGCTGGGAGTTCTTTGACCAGAACTATGAATTTCAGGGCATGACCTGACCCCACCCCAAACCCCTCCCCGAAGTATCAGGGAGGGGCTTTAAAGACCTTAAGAGGGTTTGCCAGCGGCATGCCTCTACAATCCCATTTTGTTTTTCAACAGATCAATAATAGCGCTCGGTATCCAAGACATTTTGCAGCGGTTCGCCTGCCAGATAATGTTTGAGGTTGTCGCAAAAGAGGCGCGTGATTTTGACATTCTCGGTGTCGGCAGTGCTGGCGGAATGTGGGCTGACGATGACGTTGGACATATCCCACAACGGATCATTCGCAGGCAGCGGTTCAGTGGCGAAAACGTCAAGTGCCGCGCCACGCAAATGACCGTTTTTGAGTGCTTCGGTCATCGCTGGATAATCCATCACCGCGCCACGCGCAATGTTGATGATAACCGCGCCTTCGGGGAGTTGGGCGATTTGTTCCGCACCGATTAAGCCTTCGGTTTCGGGGGTATGCGGTGTGCAAAGTAGCAGATAATTGGCTTGCGTGAGCAGCGGCGTTAAGTCTCCCGGCGGATAAAGTTCATCCACGTTGGGCATGGCTCCATCGTTGACGTTGCGGCGGCTGCCGATGACATGCATATCAAAGGCTTTGGCGAGTCGGGCGGCTTCGCGTCCGATTTTGCCGAGGCCGATGATCGCCAATGTTTTGCCTGCCAGTTCAAAGGTCGAGTTACGCGCCCAATGATGTGCGGCTTTTTCGCGTAGGAGATATTCAAAATCACGGGCGAAGAACAACATCGACATGATGACGAATTCAGCCAACGGTCGGGCATGAACGCCGCTGGCGGTCGTCAAAATCCAGTTGGTGCGGTCATAACCTTTTTGCCGCACAAATTGACCAATACCCGCGCTGGTGGCCTGAATCCATTTGAGGTTGGTGGCGAACTTGGGTAAGTCATCCATATGGCTGTGGTCGAAGTCAAAGAGGATGTCGGCCTGTGCTAAGAGCGCTTGCCATTCGGCTTCCTGCTCCGGTGTGCGGGTCAGGGAACCATTGTGGTCAGCGATGTAACGCGGTGTGCCGAGCAAGTCGGGGCGATTAATCACCTCAACCTGCGGCACTTCACGGCGAATCTGGTCAACCAATTCCGGTTCGAGGTAGGAAGTGATGAGTACAGTGAGTTTGGATGCGGTCATGAGTTACCTGATTATTGATAGAAATATGCAGTATGAGTTGGCGGACACTATTTACTAAATAAGATCGCCCTTTTCGTTCACCGAGTTCCAATTGGTCTGGTCGCTGAGGGTGATGTTCAAATGCCATTCATAGGTCGAATGGGCGCGAACCGTTGAATATTCGTTGCGCTTACGTGCCAAATCCAGACGGTCAAAAGTGGCGGTTGCTGGTTCGAGGAAGATGTTGTGAATATCACGCCAACCACCTTCGTTGGGCAGCACCGCGAGATAAGGCACAGCCTCCACCGGAAACGACAGCGCCATACTGAAGCCGCTTTGATGATACTTCAAGCCGCACCAGCCTTCGGGCATCTTGCCTTTGACGAAGTACTTCTCAACTGCTCGCGCACTTTGGGGACGCATCTTGCTGAGATCGCGCAGCTCACCGCTAGCCGTATGGAACTGCGGCCAAGTGGCTTCATCACCATATGCTCCGATTGAGCCATTGGTGCTGACGCTGTTAACCGCTTCCACTCCCGATGGCAGCACCAGTTCAACATCATCTTCAATGTTGATCATGGTGTGGGCAGCCCACATAAAATCAAAGTCGAAGTCCGAGAGGTTGGTCAGGACATATTTGGTGTGGAGGATATGCGGGGCGGCGAAAGACACCACCTTATCCAGCTTATAGGGGAAGCGCACTCCGTAAGTACTCATCGACAACTGTTCGTTCTCAATCGAGTGTTCCCAATTGAGACTCCAAACCTCGCCGTGATCGGGGATTTTTGTACCCGCCCATGGATAAGTCTCGTAGAAGCAGGTGTCAATCGAGGGGAACATTTCATCAAAGCCGGAACATTCCGCCGACTCATAGTGACCATCGTAGGGTTGGATGAGATATTTCTCGCTGGGGTTTTGCACCATCAATTCCAGTTTGCGCGGCTTGTAAACTAGCGAGGCCATCTTCGAGCCAATCGTCGGCAGGAATTGGACGCTCATGACAGCCGATTCCATCGAAATAGCGGGTTGATCTTTATAGTGGGATTCATAAATCGACATGCGTATTAAACCTTTTTGTGAAGTGGAAAATAGATCATTCGTTTGCGGACACGGCGTGCCGTGTCCCTACGAATATTATTTCTCGTCACCCAACCAATCTTTGGGACTCATCGTTTTGACGTTCTCGATAATATCCTCTTTTTTGTCGCTGACACCGAGCAAGATGCGAGTGCTAGTTCCGCCATCGACCAGCAACACTTGTCCGTTGACGTAACGCGCATCATCGGAGGCGAAAAAGACCACCGCGCCTGCAATATCCGATGGATTACCAATCGATCCGACCGGAATTTCGTGGTCAAAAGCATGGGGATCGAAGTTAGGATCCATGATGTAATTTTTCTCGACTTGAACCGCACCGGGGGCGACACAGTTGACGTTGATGTGGTGGGGCGCGAGTTCAATGGCTAACTGGCGCGTCATGGCGTTGAGGCCACCTTTAGACGCGGCATAAGCAGTCATGCGTTTATAAGTTTGTTCACCGTGAATCGAACTGATAATGACAATCTTGCCGCCGCCGGTTTTCATCATGGCGCGGGTAGCCGATTGGACACACAGGAAGTTGCCTTTGAGATTCACATCAATGATAAAGTCCCATTGATCTTCGGTCATTTCGAGCAGCGGTACGTGAATGTCCACACCCGCGTTATTGACCTGTATATCGAGGCGACCAAAGGTTTCCACCGTTTGATCGACCATCGCCTGCACCTGCGCGGCTTTTGAGACATCGGCTTGAATGGCGATGCTTTGCTGACCCATCGCGAGGATTTGGCTGACGACTTCGTTGGCTTTGTCGGCAAAGTTAGCGGACGGATAATTGACCACCACATGCGCCCCTTCTTGCGCCAAACGGAGGGCGATGCCTTTGCCGATCCCCTGACCGGCTCCTGTAACAATTGCAATCTTATCTTTGAGGCGCATAAACCTGTTTGTCCTTAAAAAGACTCTTAAAAAAGGGGAGCATACACTGAAGTAGGCAGGCTTGCAAAGTGGATGGTGTTGGATTGGCATACCCACCCACAAACCGGCTTACAACAGGTGTTACAAACCAATTTTTGGCAATTTGTTGACAGTTCTCAAAATCTGATTTAGTATCTTGAAAACGTTTTCAAGAATGAGTTTGAGGGAGTGCTTATTATGCCATCGCGTAAGCAGCGCAACCCAACTCCAAGCATATTGGAGGTGGCAAAACTAGCCGGGGTTTCCCCTGCTACCGTTTCGCGTGTCCTCCATAATTACCCGCATATCCGCGATGAACTCCGTGCCAAAGTTCTCGAAGCCATCGAAAAACTTGGTTACGAACCCAACCGTGTGGCGCAGCGCTTACGCGCCACCGACAGCCATCTTATTGGCATGATCGTCACCGACATCACCAACCCCTTTTTCAATACCATCATGGCGAGTATTGAAAACGTTTTCTTCAACAAGGGTTTCAGCCTGATGATGAGCAACACGGCATCTGATCCCGAAAAGGAATTGGCTTACCTGAGCATGATGGATAACGAAGGTGTGGCAGGATTGGTGATTGCCACCACCAGCGAAAATGTGGATGAAGTCGCCGCACTTGCCGACAAAGGCTTGCCGATTGTCATCATCGACCGCCGCATGACCAAGGGCAAGGTCGATATGGTGCTGTCGGATAACATTGAGGGCGCATGTTCGGCGGTTGAACACCTCATCAAACTCGGTCACACGCGTATCGGTCACATCGGTGGGCCTTTGCGCCTGACCAGCGGACGCGAACGCTATCAAGGTTATCAACAAGCCATGCACGAAGCAGGCTTGCCGATTGGCGATGGTTGGGTGCGCTTTGGTGACCATAAACACCAGAGTGGCTATGAACAAACATTGGAACTCTTGAACAGCAATCCATCACTCACCGCGTTATTCATCGAAAACAACATGATGACACTCGGCGCATTAAACGCCATACACGATTGTGGCAAGCGCATACCGGATGACATTGCTATCGTGGGTTTTGACGACATGCCGTGGGCTGTCTCGTTGAACCCGCCGCTGACCACTGTCGCACAGGCGACTCACGAAATCGGAACACGGGTTGCTACCCGATTGCTCGAACGTATCGAGCAGCCGGATTTACCACCGCGCACAGATATTGTCCCTACCACTTTAATCGTGCGTGCATCATGTGGCGCAAAACAACATTCTTAAACAGTTCTTGGAGAGAAAGGAGTGGCTTGATACCCAACCATACATGAACCCGATTTCATCCGTTCAGTTCGGTAAGCAAGATAAAGGGGAAGTAAGGGTATGTCTCAACGATTTCACAAACGAACGATAATCTCAGTTCTACTGCTCACCCTGCTCTTAAGCATCGGGTTTTCCTCAGTCGTACACGCCCAAGATGCCGTCACATTAGACCGTGACGATCCCAAACTGGTGACCTATTACACCCATGACGGCGACCTCAGCGTCGAACGTGATCCACAACTGGCAGGCAGCACCATTTCTGTGCGCTGGGTCGATAACATCTTCCTCGGCCTGACCGATCTTTCACCGGAAACCGCCGAAGTCCGTCCCGAATTTGCCACCGACTGGTCAGCCAGCGCCGACGGCCTGACATGGACATTCAAGCTGCGTGACGATGTGCCTTGGGTCAGTTGGAACCCGACCACACAGGAAGCCAAAGTCATGCGTATGGTGACGGCTGAAGATGTGGTCACTGGAACACGCCGCGCTTGCAACGCCACACTCGGCGGCAGCTACGGCCCTGTGACTGCCAGCTTCGTGGCAGGTTGTAGTGAAGCACTGAAAAGCGCCGCACCGACCCAAGAATTATTTGAAGCCATTGGCGTAAAAGCCGTTGATGAACACACCGTCGAATTTACACTGACCTCACCCACCGGCTTCTTCCCGGCAGTCGCCAGTTTGTGGACACTGCGCCCCGTACCCGCCGAACAGATCGACACCTTTGGCGCGGCATGGATTGACCCCGAAAACGCGTGGTCAGATGGCCCATTCTTGGCAGATACCGTGACTCCCGGTGTGGGTCGTACCCTCATCAAAAACCCATTCATGCCCGCTGATCTGCGCGGCCCCGGTAACATTGACCGTGTTGAAGTTTTGGTCATTAACGATGCCAGCACTTTGCTTTCGGCTTATAAGAGCGGTCAGTTGGATATGGTTCGCTCCGGCAGCCTGCCCGCTGGCGAAACCGATGGCCTCGTCGCTGACGCAGCCCTCAAAGACCAACTGCTGTATATCAACGGCATCGGCATTGACTATCTGAGCTTCAACAACGGCAAGCCACCGTTTGATGATGTGCATGTGCGCCGTGCCTTCAGCGCCGCCATCGACCGCGAAGCCATCATCAAGGATGCAGCGGGTGGATTGGGTACACCAACCATTCATTTGATCCCACCGGCTATCCCACTGGCTCCGGCAGTCGACCAAATCGGCGTGGGTTATGACCCCGAATATGCAGTTGCTGAACTCGCCCTGAGTCCCTATCCCGGTTGCAAGGGCTTCCCCGAAGTCCACTCGGTTTCGCAACCCGGTCGCCGTACCAATTATGTGGAATTCTTGATCAAAGCGTGGTCAACCGTTCTCGGCTGCGATCCGGCACTGTTCACCAATGAAGTGATCGAAGACTTCAGCAACATGATCCCGGTGATTAGCATCAGCAACGACATGGCGAAGCGCCCTGAATGGCATCCAATTGGTTGGGGGCCGGATTATCCCGATCCAAACAACTATGACGGTGACATCATCAAGTGCGACATCGACAACGCTTTCACCTCCCGTCCTTGCTCGGAAGTCGATGATCTGATCCAGAAAGCCCGTGAGGAAACTGATCCAGCCAAGCGCAAGGATATGTACGCCCAGATCGAAGAAATGTTCTTCGGCAAGGACGGTATTATGCCCATCGCGCCAATCCGTTTGGCCTCGGCTTACGGTCTATACCAAACCTATGTGACCGGCCCGATTGAAACCGATGGTCAGGTTGGCGGCGAACATTGGGATTGGTACACCATCGACAAAGCCGCGCAGGATGCGGTGCATAAGTCGTCGTAAGTGCTATTCAATTTTTGGTTATCCTCGTTTATCCCAACATCGAGACTCTGCACTGCCGTTTAAGGGATAAACGAGATCAATCCGGCGAAGATCACCGTTCACATCATTGACATTCGTCGTGGGGACGCACAACAACCGTGCGTCCCTGCAACCAACGTTTAGCAGTAGGGAGATTTGAGTTATGCGCCTCAACGGTCGTGTCGATACACCTTACTTACAAAGCCAAATTTTACAGGGTAATCTCCCCGGTGATGCCACCGAGCGAATGCTGCCTGTTTATCTGCCACCGGGATATGACGAGAACCCAGACAAGCGTTATCCGGTGATTTATGTGCTGGCGGGACATGGTGGCAGTGGGCCGTTGATGCTGGCTCCGGTAGCGTGGGGCGAGTCGTTTCCTGAACGCATCGACCGTTTGATTAGCACAGGCGCGATGGAACCGGTGATCGCGGTGCTGCCCGACTGCTGGACGATTTTTGGCGGCGCACAATACATCAACTCCTCAGCATTGGGACAATATGAAGATTATTTTATCCAAGAACTGATTCCTTACGTGGATGCCACTTATCGCACCTTAGCCAGCCGCGAACATCGTGCCATCACTGGCAAGAGCAGCGGTGGCTACGGCGCGATGGTGCAAAGTATGCGCCATCCCGAAGTGTTTAGCGCGATGGCCTCGCACAGTGGTGATATTTATTTTGAGTTTGGCTTGCTGCCAGACTTAGCAAAGCTCCATGCTAATTTATTGAAGTTCAACGGACTCGAAGGTTATATCGAGCAAATCCCGACGATTAAACCCAAGACGCACGATCCATTTTTCTCGGTGTTGGGGATGTTATGTTACGGCGCGGCTTATGCGCCCAATCCGGCGGCTCATCGCGGCTTTGATATGCCGATTGATATGGAAACGGGCGCATTACGCGAAGATGTGTGGCAGCGTTGGCTGGCATGGGACCCGGTACGGATGATCGACCAACCAGAACACATCGCGGCATGGAAGCAGTTGAATTACATCTATATTGACTGCGGCTTGTGGGACGAATTGAACTTTCCGGTGGGTACACGCATCCTGCATAATAAACTGGATGCCCTTGGACTGCAACACGATTTTGAACTGTTCAACGATGGACACATCAACGTGCCTTATCGTTATGACACATCCCTACCGAGGTTAGAGAAGGCCATTCGCCAGAAGTAGGTTGTATCCATGTCGCAAGCCAACGTCGCACAACCGATTCTGCTTGGCCCGCCGGACAGCGCCCGTAAAACCCGTTCCGCACTCGGTGACGCATGGTATCAACTGACGCGCAACCGATTGGCGGTCTTTGGTTTGGCCTTCATCATTTTCCTGATTGTTGTGGCGTTGTCGGCTGATCTCCTGACGAGTACTGGCTTAATCGAAGGCATCAACGACCAGCATCGCAGTTCGTCACTCGCGCCGCCGCTGGCCTGTGCCACGCTGCAACCCAACCAGCAGCCTTATCCCGCTGGTGCGCCTCAATTTTGTTTTGTGTTCGGTGCGGATGCGTTAGGCCGTGATGTATTTAGCCGCACGGTTTATGGCACACGCGTGTCATTAGCTGTAGCCCTTGTCGGCGCGACCACCAGCATGATCTTGGGCGTGACCTACGGAGTCATCGCCGGATATTACGGCGGGCGCGTCGATAACGTGATGATGCGTATCATCGACTTCCTGTATGGTATTCCAAGTCTGGTGCTGGTCATCCTTTTTCAGACCTTTTTCAAATCACTTGACCAGAGTAACACCCCCGGCATCGCCCAAACGCTGATTGCCCTCGATAAGAGTATGGGCGGCTTATTTTTCCTGTTCATTGCTCTGAGCGCACTCAGTTGGATCAATATGGCGCGGTTGGTACGGGCTGAAATTCTCTCCTACAAGAATCGTGAATTTGTAGAGGCTGCCCGTGCATTAGGTGCAAGTGATTTCCGCATCATCTTTTTCCATTTGCTGCCCAACATCACTGGCCCGTTGATCGTCGCGGAAACGTTGGAAATCCCCGGTTATATTTTCACGGAAGCCTTTTTGAGCTTCATCAACCTCGGCGTTGTGCCGCCGACACCCAGTTGGGGCAACATGATTAATGAAGGTCGCCAGAGTCTGACTTCCTTACCCAACCTGATTCTCATCCCCGGCATCGCACTGGCGCTGACGACCTTGGCCTTCAACTTCCTCGGTGACGGCCTGCGCGATGCGCTTGATCCTCATATGCGAGGGTTATAAGCGATGGAACATTGGATTAAAAAGGGAATACACACAGGTACTCCCCTACAAAAAATAAAAATTTCTCATCCAATGATGATGATTGTCATATTGAGTTTGATGTGTCTCGCCTGCTGGTCGAGCGATACCTTAATCATCAGGCCGACGATTACACCGCCTTCGACAGCTATTCCACCCACATTGGATACAGCCAGCTTCACAGCCAACTATGCAGTTGGTGATTCAGTCACCATTGTTAGCGCTGGCATCGCACCGCTGTACATCACCACACAGCCTGAACCGCCAAGCCGCAGCAATCGGGTTGCCAACGCCGCCTGTTACAAAGATACCGTCGTCAAAATCGAAGCCATCCAACCCGCAGACGGCATCATTTATTATCAAATCACCTGCAACAACCTTCCCGGTTGGGTCTCCGAAAAACTGTTAAGCGGAGGCAAGTAGCGATGTCGTTCATACGCTCTTTACTCGGTTTATCCGGCCTGTTCAGTTACATCGCTCGCCGACTTCTCGCCAGCTTGCCCGTTCTCTTTATGATCGTGCTGGTGTCTTTCTTGATGATCCGCGCTATTCCCGGTGGGCCATTTGTCGCCAGCGGTCAACGCGCCCAAACTAAAGAAGTCATTGAGGCCATGAAGAAGTATTACGGCTTGGATCGACCTTTGCTCATCAACCTCCCCGGTTCATCACCCGATTGGCAGCTTTTACATTACGTCGATGAACCGATTAGCGAACGTGTGGAAGTGGTCACTCTGAAGCCGGAGGTGCAAGAAGTCGTACAAAGGCTCGCGGCGAATATTCGAACGACACAAGCATCGCCAAACGACGCAGGCCCAAGCGATCAAGCAGCGCGGCGCATCATATTCTATGAAGAGCAGGGGGTAACCCGTGCCGAAATGCCTGCTCTCCTGAGCGACCTGAGTACATTCAAGTCAATTAATCCCAACACTGATTTTGCTAAACAAATCACTCATGCGATTGCGCTGTACACTGATGTAGATACCTCGACCTCGCCAGTGACACCCACCATTCGCACGACAACTCGCAGCGTTCTGTATTCGGATTTGTTTCAAAGTCAGTTCGGAAATTATCTCTTTAACTTGCTGCGGCTGGATTTTGGCCCTTCGCTCGGCGTGACCAATCGTGGTCGGCCTGTGGGTGAGATTATCGCCAGCAAACTGCCCATCTCCATGTCTTTAGGGGTGATGGCGGTCTTCATGGCTATCGTTACCGGAATACCATTAGGTGTACTGGCGGCAGTCAACCATAACCGCCCTGCCGATCACGCGGCGATGTTCTTCGCGGTTGTCGGTCGTGCTGTACCGAACATCGTCGTCGGGCCGGTGCTGATTATCATCTTCGCGGTGCAGCTTAAACTCTTTCCAGTGGTTGATCCTTACGCGTGGATTAACGGCCCACAGGCCAATCCGGGACATTACTTCTCGACGGCATTTTTGCCAGTCGTCACGCTAGCGCTGGGTATGGCGGCAGGCATCGCCCGTTTGACCCGTGCCAGTTTATTGCAAGTGCTGAACCAAGATTATATTCGAACCGCCCGCGCCAAAGGCTTAGGTGAACGCGCTGTCATCTATGGGCATGGCTTACGCAACAGCCTGATTCCAGTGGTGACTATTCTCGGCCCACTGTTGGCTGCTGTGCTAACAGGTACATTCGTGGTTGAAATCGTGTTCGCTGTTCCCGGTCTGGGCGATACCTTTGTCACCAGCGTGACCACCCGCGACTATAACCTGCTGGTGGGTGTGACCGTGCTGTATTCGGTGTTTCTGGTGGCAGCGAATATTCTGGTGGATGTTCTCTATACGTGGCTTGACCCGCGTATTCAATTCCGAAATTGAAGGATTATCAAATGCTCAACTCCTATCAAGGCCCTGCTGTCATGCCCCTGCGCGATCAAGCTCGGGTGGTGAACCAATTACTCGGTGAACGCTTCGAAAAAATCCTGCCTGCCATCATGCGCGAAACGGGTTTCGATATGTGGATTACCATTTGCTATGAGGATAATCATGATCCGATTTTTAACACCCTTATTCCTTGGGAATGTTGGGCTCCGATTTTGCAGATGGTGGTCTTTTATGATGCGGGTGACGACAAAGGTATCGAACGCCTGAATATTTCACTGACCAATATGCAAGGCTTGATGACCACCATTTGGGACTTGAACAACCCCGATGACCAATGGGCAACACTGCGAAAGGTTGTCGAAGAACGTAACCCGCAGCGCATCGGCATCAACACTTCGGATGTCATCTGGGCGGCGGACGGACTGACCGCCTCGCTCAGGGATAAATTAGTGGCGACACTTGGAGAGAATTTAGCCAACCGCCTCGAATCGGCTGACCCATTGTGCATCCGTTGGTTGGAGTCGCGCTTGCCTGCCGAACTCGAACTCTATCAACATGCTTGCGCCATCGCCCACCACGTCATGAAAACCTGCTTCTCAAGTCAGGTCGTTACCCCCGGCGTGACCACCTCCGAGGATTTGCGCTGGTGGTACTGGCAGCAAACCACCGACCTCGGTTTGCCAGTGTCGTTTCCAGCATTTTTCCGTTTTATGCGTGGGCCAGAAAATCGCGCTCGTTGGGGTGAAGATGATAAGGTCATTCGTGCTGGTGATATGATTCACTGCGATGTCGGCTTCAAGTATTTGCGGCTGATTACCGACCATCAAGAATTGGCTTATGTGCTACGCCCCGGTGAAACGACTGTCCCACAAGGCTTGTTGAACGGCATGGCACAGGCCAACCGCTTACAGGATATTTTTACCGAGACATGGGAACTCGGCGCGACTGGCAATGAAATTTTAACCCGCGCACTGACTCGCGCTCACGATGAAGGCATCTGCAAGCCGAAAATTTACTCGCATTCACTGAGTCATTATCTGCATGAACCCGGCCCATTGATGGGCTTACCGTGGGAACAGGTCAATACAGGTGGACGTGGTGAGGTCAAGATGTACCACGACACTTGCTACACAGTTGAACTGGGTGTCACCTGCGCCGTACAGGAATGGGGTGGGCAAGAAGTCGCCTTCCCATTGGAACAGGATGCAGTGTTCACTGACAAGGGCGCGATCTATTTAGATGGTCGCCAAACCGCGTTCCATATCATCTAACTATTCCCGCTGCCGACGGTAACGCTCATCAACCGCGTTCATCTTATCGACTTTGCGGGTGGAGTTGCCACCCGCAAAGTCTGATTCAAGCCACACTTCGATAATCTTCTTTGCGAGTTCTGTGCCAATGACCCGCGCACCCATCGTAATGACCTGCGCGTCATTGCTCTTACGGGCGCGTTCGGCAGAGTAGGTGTCGTGGCACAGTGCCGCACGAACTCCCGGCACTTTATTGGCGGTGATGCTCATGCCAATGCCCGTACCACACACCAAGATCGCCCGTTCACATTCGCCATCGGCTACCGCTTTGGATGCCGCTTCCGCCACATCGGGATAATCCACCGGATCAGTGCTATGCACACCAAAATCGTGAACATCAATATTCTGCTTAACCAGATACTCCCGCAGCACATCCATCAACGGCAGCCCAGCTTCGTCACAACCCAACGCGATTTTCATAACGCGCCTATCCTTTCATGATTTCGCACGATTAGTTTAGCACGCTTTTAAGATAACTTTTCTTCAAAATCGAACCTAGAAATGGGAGATTTATAGTTTTTTACGTTGAATAATGCCTACTCATAAATAGTGCATAAGGCGCTTTAGAAGGGTTATTTTGTATGTTAACGTGATGGTATGAGTAAAAATTTGGCATTAACAGGCTTATTTATCAGGCTACAAACGCAATGAATGTCGAAGACAAAATTAAAGTCTTGATCGTTGATGACCACGACATGGTGCGGCATGGGCTGATGGCTTTGCTTCGGGAGTTTGATGATTTTGCTGTAGTTGGCGACATAAGTGACGCGCGAACGGTGTTAGGTGTGTGTGAAACCCAGCAACCTGATGTGGTTCTCATGGACATCCTCATGCCACACATGAACGGTATAGCGGCGACACGGCTCATCCACGAAAATTTCCCCTTTATAAGGATTATTGCCTTAACCAGCTCAACTGATGAAACCCATGTGAGTAGTATGCTCAGGGCAGGTGCGATCAGTTATATATTGAAGACCGGCTCAATTGAGGAAGTCGCCCATACGATACGCGCCGCCTACCGTGGCAAACCCACCTTAGCGCCGGAGGCCACTAGTGTGCTGCTTTCGACCCTTAATCATCCGCTCAAAATTGGATATGATTTATCTAGACAAGAACTCAAAGTTTTAGGGCTATTGGTGCAAGGTCTAAATAACCGCGAGATTGCCGCCGCGATGGTGGTGAGTCAATCGACCGTCAAGGCGCATATCGGCAATATATTTACGAAGCTCCATACCAACAGTCGTACCAAAGCCATCACCATCGCCATGCGCCATCAACTTGTGGTCAAAACACAGCATTAGATCATTTTTTGCCTGTAATTATTTTCGCTCCTTTGTCTCATTTCAACTTTTATCGTCACCCTGAAAAATAGAAGAAATCCCCCTTTCGGCCTATCAGGAAATTCTCTAGATGGGCCATGCGGCCTCTTTGTATCAAAACATAGAATAGTCTTAGCGCTTGTGTTAACAATCAGAATATAAATTGATACCTTAGTTTGGGTTCTATTTTATTTCCGGGCAAATTGCCCATCTGTAAGGAGCATTGGTGTCATGTTAAAGAAACAAAATGGTCGCGGCAAAGTGGTGAAGGTCACATTTTCGCTGCCCGAAAGTATCCAAGCCGAAAATGTCTATCTAGTCGGTGATTTCAACGAGTGGGATGAGCAGGCCACCCCCTTGAAGCGTGGTAAAGATGGTACTTTCTCAACTACTGTCAGCCTCGAAAAAGGGAATGAATATCAATTCCGCTATCTCGTCAACGGCAGCGAGTGGCACAACGATTGGGAAGCGGATAGTTATGTCCAAAATTCATTTGGCGGCGACAACTCGGTCGTAGCCACTTAACCCGATAGTCGGATGAAGCAGGCTGGATCAATCCCCTTCCAACCTGCTTTTGTCGAGGTGTTTCCTGCCCCTATGTAAAGCATTTCCCCATTTGCTAATAAATTTGAACATGCTATAACTAAATATAGTTGCCACTTCACGAAATGAAATGGATATGTTCATTCAGGGAAACATGCTCGGTTTGTGTATGTTTATCACCTGCGGCTTGGTCGCTATTGCAAGTCTCCTACTCAAGCTGCCGGATGCGGTCGGTATGGTTGGCTTGGGTTTAGCGCTCATGTTGATGGACATCATCGTGCGTTTCCGTGCGCGGGCGCTTTCTGATCGTTGGCTGCTGAGCAAAGAAGTCGGTGGCTATTTGTACTTCATCCCCGCGTGGATCGGCGGCATTGTGATCATCGCCATCAATATCATCAGCCGCTTGTTTCCCTCTTACTCTTGATCTGTACTTTTCTCTGTTTCTCCCGTGAAAATAACCTACCACATACCTGTATTGCTCCCTCCATCGTTTGCGGGGAAGGGGTGGGGTGTTTCAAAGTTAGGGAGGGGGTTAACTCATCATTCCCGCTTGAACAACCACAAAGCGATCACGCTCATAATCACGGTGAAGGCTGCGAGGAAAGCCACATCCAACCCGAACGAGAATGTACCCTGCCCAATCGTGATGTGCCGCAGCGCATCCACCCCGTAGCTCAGCGGATTAATCGAGATAAACGGTTGCATCCAAGCGGGCGCGGTACTCGTCGGATAAATACCACCACTCAGGAAGTACATCGGCATCACCACAAAGTTCGAAATCGTGCCGAAGCCTTCAAAGGAAGTCATACGGCTGGCAATCACCACACCCAGCGAGGTCAGCGCGAACGAAACACCAAACATGATGATAACCAGTTCTATCACGGCAATCGGAGTCAGCTTGAGGCCGATCAACGGAGCAAAAGCCAAAGTAATAATGCCTTGCAGAGTCGCCTGTGTTGCACCACCCAACACCTTGCCGATGATGATCGAAATCCGCGAAACTGGCGCAGCCAGCACTTCTTTGAGGAAGCCAAACTCGCGATCCCAAATGATGCTAATCGCGGATTGCATTGTGGCGAAAATCAACGTCAGACCAATCACACCGGGGAAAATATACTGAACATAATCCACATTTCCGGTGAGCGTGTTGGCACTTACCACGGGTTTAAGGCTGCTCCCCAGAATTACCAACCACAGGATCGGACGTGCGACCCCACCCCACAGGCGGCTCTTTTCGCGCCAGAACTTCTTGAAATCGCGCAGCCAGATGGCGTAAATCACTTCGAGGTCGCGGCTGAAGGCGACACCCTGACGTTTGTTGACTGCTGGAATAGATCGGGTAGCCATAGTGTCCTCCTTTATATCCGGCCTCGCTGCCGCAAACCAAGTTTACGTTGATCTTTAGCACCTTCTTCTTCACGGATGGTGCGTCCGGTGAGTTTCAGGAACACATCTTCCAAACTGGGGCGGCGGATATGCAGGTTTTCAATGGTCACACCGTCCGTCAACGCGGGCAGTTCAGCCAGCAGCTTCGGCGCAAAACTCTCGGCGGATGGCACTTGGATCACCACCATGCCATCTCGTTCGCTAACCGGAACTTTAAAATGTTCGCTCACGGCCTGTACCACACGGGCATTATCCCGCGTATTCAGTTCGATCTGATCTTCACCGACCATTTTCTTGAGCGCCGCCGGAGTATCCAGCGCCACAATTTTGCCCTTGTCGATAATTGCAATCCGGTCGCAGTTTTCGGCTTCATCCATGTAATGGGTGGTCATGAAAATCGCGGTGTGGTGAACCTTTCGCAGGTCACGCACATATTGCCAGATATAATTACGGGTTTGCGGGTCAAGTCCAACCGTCGGCTCATCCAATACCATCAAACGCGGCTCATGCAGCAGACCGCGTGCAATCTCTAAGCGTCGGCGCATACCACCGGAAAACGTCTTAACACGGCGGTCTTTAAATTCGGTTAATTCCATTAGGTCAAGCAACCGCTTGATGCGTTCGGTTCGTTCTGAGCGTGGAATATGGTAGACCATGCAGTGAAATTCCATATTCTCCTGTGCGGTCAAATCACTATCGAGGGAGTTATCTTGGAAAACGATCCCAATCATCGAACGCACAATATCCGACGACTCTTGGACATCATAACCTGCCACGCGTATATGCCCGCTGGTGGGTTGCAGCAGCGTACACAAGACTTTGATAGTGGTCGATTTCCCTGCGCCGTTCGGTCCCAAAAAGCCAAAGATTTCGCCCTCGCGTACTTCAAAGCTGATGTCATTAACGGCGGTAAAGTCGTCAAACTTCTTGGTTAGATGATCGACTTGGATAATCGGTACGCCATCAGTCGGGGCATCAGCAGCGATAGGTGTTTCAGTCACGGTTATCATTTTCGTTTACGACCTTTTGAACCAAAACCCGATGTAAGGATAGAAGTGCCTGCTGAATGGTTGTATTTTCATCCTCGTCCAGTTGATCTAGAAAGCCGACGAGCCGTTCCAACATCTGGTGATGCGCCCGTTCATATTGTGCTAACCCCTTTTCCGTCAGATGCAGTAAGGATTGGCGGCGGTCAGACGGGTCAGGCATCCTTACCACCCACCCGCGATGGACCAGCGCTTGCACCAGTTCACCTGCTGATTGAAAGCTCACATGCCGTTTACGGGCAATTGCGCTCATCGTTAGCGGTGCTTCTGCTAGATAAGACAGCACCCGGAACTGGGGCATACTCGTGTCGTCGCCTGTTTCATGTCGCAGTTCAACCGCCATAATCTGGCTGAAAAGCGGTAAAACGGCAAGTAACTGCTGGGCAGTGGTTAATGATGTGGACATGTTTTATTCAGGTCTCCTGACCAATACCATCGCCAAAAAAGAGGTGATGAAAAAGTAGGGTAATCAGGTAAAGTGATGTTTATCACGACGACACAAAACCTGAGAACCCATGCCAGAAATGATACTCGCAACAAGCTGTATTGCCTGCTATTTGACCAAAGCACAGTTCAAGCAGATGAGCCACATCATGGTGGCAATGCTGTGTATGACAGGGCGGGTGACGATGCTGGGTATAGGGCGCTGGACAGAGAATGGATACAGCTATCGGACGGTGCAGCGCTGGTTTGCAAGCAAGATAGAGTGGGGTGCGCTCCTGTGGGCAGTGGTTGAGGCGCACTTGGTGAAGGCGGGTGGGACGTACTTGCTGGCGGCGGATGAAGTGGTGGTGAGCAAGGCTGGAAAAAGGAGACACGGGGTGGGACGGTTCTATTCGAGCATGGTTGGACGCCCCATCGGTGGGTTGTCATTTGTGGCGATGTCGGTTGTGGATGTGGAGTAGCGGCGACTAGCAGTTTCATAGCGGCCTCATTGATCTAGGAATCTCGGCAATTTAATTGCATTTCCATTGTAGCTATAGTTGGTGGCAGTCAAGCACATATATTATGACTTAGGTTTAAACGCACAAACCATCATAAACCCATCTCCAACCATTCCCCAACCCGCTTAACAAGCTTGCTCTCTCAAAATGGTTGGCACCGACCCTGCCAAAGAGTTACAAAATGTTCTTCCAAATGGTAACCCATTCCGATCACATATCCCTTATGATATTTACAGGGCTTGATGTAGGGTCGAAGATGGCGTTGACAAGCCCTCTCGCCGCACGCACCTTAACATCATGATACAGGGATAATCTGCACAAAAATTGCCGCATTTGCCGCTTCTTACGTTTTTTAGTGCGCTTCAGCGCCCTTTTCACTCAGGCAGAGGCTTGAGCCTCCGATGTGGCCTTATCGCAACTGCAACAACATCAACTGCAACATTTTGAACATTGGCATGACTGCCGCCACTGCCGCCACAAAACGGCTGATGTCATCCACCGCCAACGACGACACAGCCGACATAAAATGCACCACTGAATCTGAAGAAATTGCAGCATATTCCGCATACTCGGCATCTCGCTCCCTCAAATCCGCCGCCAAAGCCTTCTGTCGCATTTGCGGTATTTGCAGCTTTTGCAGTTTCTGAATCATTTTCCAGCGTCTTAAACGAATGACTTATCTTGGAACATGCGACTTGAAGCTTCAAATGGTCAACTCATAAGGAGATGCGTTTGAAACGGCTGAGAGAGGTGGGTCAACTGGGTAGTGTTAATCTAAGCAAGCGCAATCAGCCGAAAACATTGATCGTGCAAGCCTGTTCTCAGCCTATAAGTTCAGCTTGGTTATTCGGTTTCAGTCGCCAGTTGTTTCAAATTCAAGCACGACTCGCGCACAATCAAATCACTGTAGACCACACTTTGTACCGGCAGTTCCGAGTCGCCCTGCATAAGCCGTTGCAACTTATCGAAAGCCACAACCCCCATCTCATGCTTGGGAATACGAATGGTGGTCAGCGGTGGGCGCGTGTAAGCACTCTCCGCAATATCATCAATGCTCACGATAGATATATCTTCAGGGATACGCAGCCCATACTCTTTTACCGCTTCCATTGCGCCCAACGCCGTTTTATCGCTGATAGCAACCACCGCCGTTGGACGGTGTGGCAGCCGCAAGATTTCCTGCATCTGCATATAACCCTTGTGGGGATGCCCTGAAACCGGTTTTGGCATCCATTCGGGTGGAATCACCTTGCCTGCCTCACCCGCAGCCGCGTAAATTCCCAGCAGCCGGTGAACCAGACTGCTATATTTAGTCGGGCCTCTCAACACCGCAATCGCCTCATGTCCGCAGTCTAGGACATGACGCATAATTTTATAACCCGCCATGAAATTATCACCGATCACAGTGGGGATTTTCTGACTGAGGATATGGTTTTCCACCAACACCAGCGGGATGCGAATGGCTTGCAGTTGCCCGATCATCTCTGGTGTAATATCACCGTCATTAGCCACCACCAGCCCTTTAACTTTTGTCTCAAGGCTGGAACAAAGTTCGTCTAGATTATCAACGTTCCGGTCAAACATCGACAACACAATGTGGTAGCCCATCCGTTGGGCTTCGGTCTGGAAGCCGCGAATAATCTCACCATAGAATGAATCCACAATCACCGGCATGGAACTTTTTTCAATCAAAAGCCCGACCGCCTGCGATATGCCGTTGTCACTTGAGAGCGTATTCTTATAACCCAGATTGGAAATAATTTGCTGAACATGCTCGCGTATTTCAGCCGAGACACCCGGCTTGCCATTGACGACCAGCGACACCGCTGACAATGACACACCCGCTTGGCGAGCCACATCCCGCATATTCGGTCGTTGTTTCCTCATAAAATAAACCTTAATAACCTTTTATTGAAAAGCATTCGTAAACTTCAATGAGGTATCTGCTGCTTATATCCCTGTCTTCAGCGAAACACTGAAGGGTTGAAGCGGCAGTACCGGAAGCCGTTCATCATTGTTTTCTATTCAACACACCGACGCAGTAATCAGATGTGTTATCAATATTTTTATTACCGGACACAATCCGCTATACGCGAATGCGTTATGTAAGGCGAAAAATAATCCTTACTACTATCCGTCTAGCATCTGACTAATGAAACAGCGTTTCTAAACAATATTTTTAAAACGCAGTTGGTTAATCCAGCACTACCCAACAATAATCAAAACAACGTTGCATATTCCTTACGACATTCAACCTCAAAAATCAACTGAACAGCTTGTATTATATACACGAACAGTTTACTTGACAAACAAGAACAAGACGTTATACTAAATTTCATAGATGAATTTATTTTGGCAAATTAGTGTGGTTATGTTAAACCAAATAGTATTTTTAACATTCTGCCGTTTGGATTGTACGTCCACCACAATCAACTTATCTGCCACAACCAGTTTATCTATTACGCACAGTGCGATCAGTGGTTTTGAACGCTGATTATTACGTTTCGGTGTGTAGAGGCGATCCCAAAGTAAAGCTGTTTCAGTAAACATTGGGACTCGATTTAGATTACAAAAAACGTGTTGCGCAGCGCGACTTGTTCTATGCACTTGAAGCGCGTTTTGCCCTGTCACGTATAGTGTAACAAAGGAGTTGAAACCGGCATCAAATCTAAATTGAATCGGCTCAATATTGATGTTTTTGACTTTAAGGAGATTCGATATGTTTAAACGTCCCGCTCTATTCGGTCTAGTTCTCGCCTTATTCATTTCGATGCTGGCGCTTGTTGCAGCCCCGATTAATGCACAAGATGCGACACCTGTACCTCTGCCCACTGCCACCGACATTCCTCCAGTTGAACTCGGTACTGGTGGAACGCACATTTCCTTCTGGAACGGTTTGACCGGTTCCGATGGTGTCACCCTGATTGATATGCTGGCTCCTTTCGCAGCAGCACATCCAGAAGTCTCGGTCACCGTTGAACAAATTCCTTGGGGTACACTGTACACCAAGCTCCAAGCAGCATTCGTTGCTGGTCAACCCCCGGATGTGATCATCCTCCATTCGGCTGAAATTCCTCAGTTCGCCAGCTACGGCGTACTCAAGGACTTGAGCAGTTGGTACTCGGATAAGGGTGGCTTCTTCCCCACCGACGACATTTCCCCGATCACCCGCGCTGGTATGGACTACCAAGGCGTGACCTATGGTATTCCTCTGGATAACCATGGTCGTGGTCTGTGGATCAACAAGGATGCCTTCAAGAAGGCTGGCGTTGACCCCGAAATGGCAGAACCCACAACCTATGAAGGTTGGGTTGAACTGTTCCAGAAGCTGACACTCGACAAGAACGGCAAGAACGCAGCCGACCCGGCATTTGATGCCGCGAACGTTGCACAGTGGGGCTTCACCGTCGGTGAATGGCCACATGTGAACTTCATTGCCGCCTTGGCACAGAATGGTGGCAGTTGGGCAAGCGAAGATGGCAAGACCATCACCGTGAACTCAGAAGCCGGTGTCAAGGCTCTGCAACAATTTGTCGACCTCGTCTACAAATATCATGTTTCGCCCCCCGAAGCCGGTTTTGACACATGGCAGGGTTTCGGCGCTGGTAACGTAGCCATTCTCCCCACAGGTACATGGTTCCGTAATCAGGCTGCTACCTTCACCGACATCGACAGCGCTGCTTGGCCGAATTTCCAATTTGGTGACAAGCAGGCTACATACCTCGGCATCCACACATGGATGGTTCCTGCTACTGAAGAAGGCGAAAAGCTGACCGCAGTACAGACCTTGGTTCAATGGGTCAGCGAAAACCAAAAGGGTTGGGCTGCTTCTGGTCAGGTTCCTGCACGTCTCTCGGTACAGGCCGAGCTTGATCCCGCAACCTATCCTTCCAACATTATCCTTGGTAAGGGCATGGCTGAGTACGGTGTTCTGGACTACGGCAGCACCGCAATCCAAGAAATGTACGCTGCTTTGGATCCAGAACTGAGCGCTGCTCTGAACAATCAGAAGTCAGCACAACAGGCTCTGGACGATGCAGCAGCCCGTATGCAACAGGCTCTGGATCGCGCCAACGCAGGTGGCTAATTAGTTAGCCCGGCATTGACTGCAATTTAAGATGCAGGGGCAGGTGAATAACTTGCCCCTCATCCCATAATTTAAAATAATTTTAAAAGCCTTCAAAAAAATTACTTATTTTGGTGATACGTCAGTCACCGCAAGAACACTGTATTTGGTGGAACCATTCACCAAAAGAATGCCTGTAGGCATTATGATGGCGCATTTGTAGCCAGAAAGTCAGTTGAGGAAAAATTCATGTCCACTTTAGACACGACATCCGGGGCTGCGGTCTCCAAACGCAGTCCCATGCTGATGCGACTAAGCACCCGCGAAGCGATGGCTGCTTATCTATTCTTGGCACCTTTCATCATCTTCTTCGCTGTTTTTGTCGTTCGTGCGATTTTTACCGCAGTCGGTATGAGCTTTTATGATTGGGCCATTCTGAAGCCAGTTCATCCCTACGTCGGGATAAATAACTACAAAGAGTTGTTTAGTGATTATGTGTGGTGGATCGCGCTCAAAAATACTATTGTTTTCACCATCATGACGGTGGCAGGTACAACCATTGTGGCACTGCTAGCGGCTATAGCGGTCACACAACCAATCAAAGGGTCTGGCTTTTTCCGTGTCTTGCTTTATATGCCGCAATTGTTGTCGGTCGGCGTGGTGGGCTTGATCTGGGTGTGGTTGTTGAGTAACCAATTTGGCGTGATTAACTACGGCCTCAGTTTCCTTAACATTGCACCGATCAACTGGTTAGGTGACGAGAATACAGTTATTCCAGCACTTAGTTTGACAACCATCTGGTGGGGATTTGGCTTCCCAATGTTGATTTTTATCGCTGGATTGCAAGGTATCCCTGAATCACTTTACGAGGCCGCTCGTATTGATGGAGCAAATGGTCGTCAACTGTTTACTTATATCACGCTGCCCTTGCTGCGTCCGACCCTGTTGTTTGTAACTGTAACCGGCGTGATCGCGCAATTCCAAGTCTTCGGTCAGCCCTTTATTATGACCACTGGTGGACCGGGACGTGCCTCCTATACTGTCATTTATTACTTATATCAAATCGCGTGGACGAGCTTCCGCATGGGGTATGGTTCGGCTGTGGCTGTAGCGCTAGCCGTCATCATGGCTGTTTTCACTCTTATTCAGTTCAAATTCCTAGGCCAGCGCGTAGATTATTAATGAAGGATTATCTGACATGAGTATCAGACAAAGTCATCTTTATCGGAATTTGGGAACATACATATTCTTAATCATCATGGGACTTATCGTTTTGTTCCCACTGGTGATTACCTTCTCGCAGTCGTTGATGACCAACCAGCAGGTGAATCGTTGGCCGCCACCCATCCTTCCAGCGACACCGACACTCGATGCCTATAGTACCGTTTTTGCGCAGCCTGACCTGCGACTGGTACAGTGGCTGGGTAACAGTATTTATGCGGCAACCTGCTATACCATAGCTGTACTTGCCATTTGTACACCCGCAGCTTATGCATTCTCACGGTTGAAGTTTCCGGGTAGGAATATCTTATTTGGTATTCTTCTCATTACGGTGATGATCCCCTCACAGGTGACACTCATCCCGAACTTCTTGGTCATGAAGGATTTGAAGTTTCTTGATACGTTTAATGCCCTGATATGGCCCGGAGCGGCTAATGTCTTTGGTGTCTTCTTATTACGCCAATTCATGCAGCAAATCCCTCAGGAATTGGAAGAAGCCGCCATTCTCGATGGTGCTTCCTATTGGGGACGTTTCCGTTACGTCATTCTCCCGCTGTCAACTAACGCGATAACTGCGCTGGCTATTCTGGTATTCCTCGGTCACTACAATGACCTGCTCTGGCCGTTCATCACCATGAACAGTCTGGAAAAGCGAACACTGCCTGTCGGTTTGCAGATTTTGAACTCTGCTTACGCGGGTTCGTACCGACCAATTGTGTTAGCCGGTTCGATCTTTGCAACCGTGCCTATCGTGGTCTTCTACATCATCTTCCAACGCCGCATTATCAAGGGCGTGACCATGACCGGTATGGGTGGACGCTAAAGGCTGCTGTGCTTTAGTCGTTCGACTAATAAATTTTGGGACTCAAAAGGGAGCAGCACTAAATGCTCCCTCGTTAAAGATTGATTTGTTACGTGGCTTTTGTCTCGCAGGACAATTTAATCGGAACCGATCATAGAGTCAACATCGACAGGGTTTGTGTTGACTCGTGCATCTCTACAATTGGTAACTCTCATTATCTTGGTTTAGTAAGGTAAAAACGCTAATGGCATCGAAAGCGACCGTTTATCTGGATACGAACCGCGTCATCAGTCAGATTTCGCCACTTTTATTTAGTGGCTTTGCCGAACACATGGGGCGCATGATTTACGAAGGCATCTACGAACCGGATTCGCCACATGCGGATGAAAGCGGCCTCCGTAAAGATGTGTTGGAAGCACTGCGTGAGCTGAACTATCGTGCCATCCGTTATCCCGGTGGCAACTTCCTCAGCGGCTACAATTGGGAAGATGGCGTTGGCCCTAAAAATCAACGCCCTGCCCGCCGTGATCTGGCATGGCAATCAACCGAAACCAACCAATTCGGCACCAACGAATTCATCGAGTTCTGCAAGAAGATCAACACCGAGCCGATGTTTGGTGTCAACATGGGAACCGGCAGCATTCAAGATGCTGCTAATCTGGTGGAATATTGTAACGCTCAGGTTGGAACCAAATACGCTGATCTCCGTGCCTCACATGGTTACAAAGACCCGCACAATGTGAAGTATTGGTGCGTCGGCAACGAAATGGACGGCCCGTGGCAAATCGGTCACTTGGATGCGCCCGAATACGGTGCAAAAGCCCGTGAAGCCGCCAAGATGATGCGCTGGCATGACCGTGATATCAAGTTGGTACTGTGCGGTTCATCGAACTCGTCGATGCCCACCTACCCCGAATGGGATCGCACTGTTCTCGAATATGCTTGGGAAAATATTGATTATCACTCGCTGCATTATTATGCGGGTAACGCTGAGAACGACACAGATAGTTTCCTCGCCATGAGCGCGGAGTTTGAAGCTTTCGTTGGTACGTTGGAAGGTACGCTGCGTTATGTCAAAGCCAAGCGCCGTTCCAACCATGATGTCTTCCTGTCATGGGACGAATGGAATGTCTGGTACAAGGCTCGTCTGGTTCATGATGTTGAAGGTGGATGGGGTCAAGCACCACATCTAATCGAAGAAATCTACAACTTGGAAGACGCACTGGTCGTCGCCCAATGGATGAACGTTTTCCTGCGTAAATCCGATGTACTAAAGATCGCCTGCCTCGCCCAAGCGGTCAACGTCATCGCTCCGATTCTGACGACCAAAGATGCCATGCTCAAGCAGTCGATTTACTACCCCTTCATGCTGTTCAGCAAGTTGGCGAGTGGTATAGCTTTGGATGTGGCAGTGAAAGCCCCTGAATACAACACCAAGCTGTTCGGTGATATGCCGCTGCTGGATGTGTCGGCTTCATTTGACGAAGCGACCAATGCCCACGCCATTTTCATCGTCAACCGCAGCCAGACCGAAAGCCTCACGGTTGATCTGAAATGGCAAGATCGTGCGCCGAAGTCTATCAATAATGTTTATCAATTGGCTGGAACCGATCCCAAGTTGGCGAACACCTACGAGTCACCCAACAACGTGATCTCGGTCAAGGTCGCCTCACCTACCATTGATGGCAAAGCAGCAACCATCACATTGCCGCCGCTGTCCTTCACAGCGATTGAAGCAACACTGTAAAATACGCATGGGGAGGGGCTGATCTCCTCCCCACTTTGGTTTTATCCACGCGACTATTCAACGCACCATCACACGCACTTAGGAAGATTCAAATATGTCTATACCACGTCCAGAATACCCACGTCCACAATTTGTACGCGAACAATGGCTCAACCTCAACGGCACATGGCAGTTTGATTTTGATGATGCCGATGCAGGTTTAGCCGATCATTGGTCTGATCAGCACAACTTTAGCAAATCCATTGAAGTCCCATTTGTCTTTCAATCCAAGCTCAGTGGAATCGGCACCAATGTCATCCATGATATTGTCTGGTATCGCCGCGAGTTCACTGTTCCCGCCGAGTGGAATGGTCAGCAGATTATGCTCAACTTTGAAGCCGTCGATTATCGCGCTTCGGTATGGATCAACGGTGTATTTGCAGCCTTCCATGAGGGTGGTCATACCCCGTTCAGTGTGAACACAACCCAACTGCTCAAGAGTGGCAGCAATGTGATTGTTCTGCGCGCCGAAGACATCACTAGCGACAAAGGCCAACCACGCGGCAAGCAGTATTGGGAAAAAGACTCGGCCTCGATCTTCTACACCCGAACTACTGGCATCTGGCAAACCGTGTGGCTCGAACCGGTTTCCGAACTGCATCTCGAACGCGTCATCATCACCCCACAACTTGAAAGCGGCAGTGTACGCGTCGAGTACGAAATAGTTGGTGACATCAGCACCCCTTATGAACTCGAAACCAGCATTAGCTTCGGTGGCAAGACTGTCGTCAGTGAGAGTCAAACGGTGGATGCCAACGCCAACAAGAGTAAGTGGGCAACCAATCCTCATGCTGTATCGAGCATCACACCGACCTTCTCGCTCGGCGCAGATTTGCAAGTTTGGAGTCCTGAGACACCAAACCTGTACGATGTGACCGTGAAAATCAAACGCGGCGGCAAGCTGCTAGATGAAGTTAACAGCTACTTCGGTTTGCGTTCGGTAGCGCTCAAGGATGGTAAGTTCTTACTCAACGGCAAGCCTTACTATCTGAAGTTCGTGCTGGATCAAGGTTACAATCCCGATGGCATTCTGACCTTCCCCAGCGACGAGTACATCAAGAAGGACATCGAACTCACCAAGGCGATGGGCTTCAACGGTGCGCGTAAACATCAGAAGGTCGAAGAACAACGCTTCCATTATTGGGCGGATAAGATGGGCTTCTTGCTATGGGGCGAGATGGCGAACGTCTATATCTACTCGGAAACGGCCATTCAGCGTGTGGCGACCGAGTGGCAAGCGGCTGTCCGCCGTGATTACAACCATCCCAGCGTCATCGCATGGACACCCATGAACGAAAGCTGGGGCGTGCCAAATCTGAAAGACGATCCACGCCAAGCCCAGCACTTGGTTGCCATGTACGCCATCACCAAGTCGATTGACCCGATACGTCCTGTGATTTCGAATGACGGTTGGGAACACGCCAAGACCGATATCCTGACGATGCACGATTACGAAGGCAAACGCGATGTCCTAACCCCGCGCTACGCAACCCAAGAATCAACCTTGGCTTCGCGACCTGCCGACCGCGATCTGGCGCTCCCCGGTTTCCCCTACGAAGGTCAGCCGATCATGGTGACCGAGTTTGGTGGCATCGGTTACAAGAAGGATGCGCAAGAAGGTTGGGGTTATACCACTGCTAGCGACGACGAAGACTTCATCGAACGCTACAAAGCAGTCGTGGAATCGATTTACGCTTCAGATACGATTTCCGGTTTCTGCTACACCCAGATCACCGATGTCGAGCAGGAAATCAACGGTTTGCTGACCTATGACCGCCAGCCGAAAGCACCGTTGGAAATCATCAAGCAGATCAACGACCAGAAGCCGACCACTTAATACAATTAAATTGGTTCTGTAGGGGCGCACGGCTGTGCGCCCCTAAAAAGAAAATTTCGGATGGAGCGCAACCAGTGAAAACAGTTCAACTCGGTTCGAGCGAATTACAGGTCAGTGCGTTGGGTCTCGGCGCGATGTTCTTCGGGACACGTACCCCGACGGATATGTCCTATGAACTCCTTGATGAATACGTAGCGGCGGGTGGGAACTTTATTGATTCTGCCAACATCTATTCGCATTGGGTATCAGGCTTCAAAGGTGGCGAGAGCGAAACGCTGCTGGGCGAATGGCTGCGCCAACGTGGCAACCGTTCACAGCAAATCATCGCGACCAAAGTCGGCTTCGGTTATCCCGGTGTGGTACAAGAACTCACGCCGCGTACCATCGAAGAAGAATGTAACAAAAGTCTCAAGCGCCTCGGCATCGAAACCATTGATCTGTATTACGCCCATGTGGACGATTACAACGTGCCGATGGAAGAAGTGCTAGAAGCCTTCGACAAGCTAGTCAACGCTGGAAAGGTGCGCTTCATCGGTGCCAGTAATTATCTGGCATGGCGCTTGGAAGAAGCACACGGCATCAGCGAGTCTACAGGGTTGTCGAACTTTGTTTGTGTGCAGCAGCGCCACAGCTATCTGCGCCTTAAACCCGGTGGCAGTACCGCCCCGCAGGTAACGACCAACACGGATTTGTTTGATTATTCACGCCGTCGCAACTTCCCGATTGTGGCCTATTCGGTGCTGCTGGGTGGCGCTTATACCCAACCGGATCGTTCGATTGGCAGGGAATATTTAGGGCCTGATTCTGACGCGCGTTTAGCGATGCTTAAAACCATCGCATCTGAAACCGGCGCGACCATCAACCAGATTGTTCTGGCGTGGATGCTGCACAGCGACTATCCGACCATTCCCTTGATCGCCGCCAGCAGTCACCAGCAGTTACAAGAAAATCTCGGTGCGCTGGATGTGAAATTATCCGCCGACCAAATGCAGCGTCTCGACAATGCTCGTTGATAAGAGGGGAACCCCTACCCCAACCCACATCAGCTATCTTCGCAGGCTCAGCCGCTGATAGCC
>JBBQLX010000017.1:0-62955 GCA_038328375.1 Aggregatilineales bacterium
GGAATCAAGGGTGGTAAAGCCGCAGGTAAAACCTTTATCGACAATCTGAAAATTTTCTCGCACCTTGCCAACGTCGGTGACGCGCGGTCACTCGCCATTCATCCCGCGACCACCACACACAGCCAATTAAATGCCGAAGAACAGGCTATTAGCGGTGTGACCGATGACTATATTCGTTTGGCAGTCGGCATCGAAGACATCAATGACATTCTGTGGGATCTCGACCAAGCATTAGCGATTTCGCAGGGTGTGACGGTTCACGCAGCCGGGTAAAACCTGATACCCCCTCATCCCAACCCTTCTCCCCCGTAGTAACAGGGGAGAAGGGCTTATAGACAATTCAAGTTGGGATGTTGTGTATGGAGGAAGGGTCTGAGACCCTCCCCTACGAAGAAACCCCCACCCTAGCCCTCCCCCGTAAACGAGGGAGGGAATAATACAAAGTTGGGGATAGTTTGATAATTGCAGGGTATATGCGTCGAGCCTCTTTAATGAGACCAGTTTGCAACGAGGGGTAGGAAAGAGGCAGAATATGTCGCAGCGTCAAAATGCATATACTGGTTGAGGATTAGCGATGATTTTTCAGGACGATACGGATACATACGAAGATTTCGAGAGTCTGGCGCTGCGATGGCGAGGAGAGCGCTTTGGCTCGGTTGGCATCGTCCAGAAACAGGTTGCGACGTTTGAGGCGACATTGGCTTTACGGAGTGGTCAAACGCTAGACAGCTTTACCATCGCTTATGAAACTTACGGCAAACTGAACGAAGACAAATCGAACGCGGTGCTGGTTTGCCATGCGCTTTCCGGCGACTCTCATGCAGCCGGATTTTATACCGGCGAAAAAGGTGAGAAACCGGGATGGTGGGATCACTCGATTGGTTCCGGCAAGATGTTTGACACCGATAAGCTGTTCGTGATTTGCTCGAATGTGATTGGCGGCTGCCAAGGGAGCAGCGGTCCATCATCACCCGCTGCTGATGGCAAACCGTATGCGATGCGCTTCCCGTTCGTGACGATTAGTGACATGGTCAATGCCCAACGTCATTTAATCGACTACTTGGGCATCGACAAATTGTTCAGTGTGGCAGGCGGCAGCATGGGCGGCATGCAAGCGCTGCAATGGGCAGTGGATTATCCAGAACGTGTCGGTTCGGTGTTGTTTCTAGCGAGTACGCCACGTTCGTCCACGCAAAACATCGCCTTTAACGAAATCGGACGGCAAGCGATTTATGCCGATCCAAATTGGAATAAGGGTGATTATTACGACGGTACGATACCTGCGGCAGGTTTATCGGTCGCGCGGATGGTAGGACACATCACCTATATGAGCGAAAAGTCGTTGGATGAAAAGTTCGGACGGCGCACCAAAAAAGGTACAGAACTCAGTTACAACTTCGATACCGATTTTACGGTCGAAGCCTATTTACAACATCAAGGCGAGAAGTTTGTCGAGCGTTTTGATCCGAACACCTATTTGTATATCACCAAGGCGTTGGATTATTACGATGTGGCTGATGGTTACGACTCGATGCATGATGCGATTAAGCGCACCCAATGTCCATTCCTTGTGCTGACGATTTCCAGCGATTGGCTGTATACGGCGGCACAGGGCATGGAACTGGTGAATGTGCTCAGAGATTTACAGCGGGATGTGGAATATCGACATGTGGAAGCGTCCTTTGGTCACGACTCATTTTTGGTCGAAGTTGAAACCATGACGACGATTGTTGGCGGCTATATTGATCGTCTGCTGCGGAAGCAGCGGGTCAAAGTCGAACCCCCACCCCAACCCTCCCCCATAGTAACAGGGGAGGGAGAGTAGGCAACTACGTCCCGGTGGCCAAACGGTAAGGCGGCGCACTGCAAATGCGTTATAAATGGGTTCAATTCCCAGACGGGACTTTGTATGGTTTTAACCCCCACCCTAACCCTCCCGCAAGCGATGGAGGGAATAATACAAAAGTGGCGGGTTCTATGGATCAGTAATTGACACTACGATAAAAGGCTTAGGAGCAAAGATGACCAGTATCAAGATTCCATCCCCACTGCGTGCTTATACCGATAATCAGGCACAGGTCAACGTCAGCGGCAGCGATGTTGGCACGGCGCTGAATGATTTGGTGACACAATATCCCGAACTGCGCCAGCATCTATTTAATGGCGCTGACCTGCGGAACTTCGTGAATGTGTTTTTGGATGACGAAGATATTCGTTTTCTGGACGGCTTAAAAACCGAAATTACGGCTGAAGACAACCTGCGTATTATTCCGAGCATCGCTGGCGGACACTCGTAAAGAACCCTTATTGCAGCTTTCAGGAGCGCAAATCGTGGCAGTATTAACCCTCCGTAAGGTTGACCATTCCGGCCTTAAAACCGGACAAGCCGCAACCATCATCTTGCTGATCGTGGCGTTCATCTTAAACAGCACTTTGTTAGTGGCCTTCGTTGCCCTCGCACAGTTGCTGGGTGCGTTGGATGTGCCATTCGCGCCGTGGCGACTCCTTTACCAGCGCATCATCAAACCGAGCGGATTGGTGAAGCCAGATGTGATTTCGGATAACCCTGAACCACATCGTTTCTCCATGTTGGTCGGCGCGATTTTCAACGGTGTGGCGACACTGGCTTTGCTGGCAAATGCGCCTGTGCTGGCATGGGTGTTGGTGGCGATTGTACTCGTGCTGGCGAACCTGAACTTCTGGGTGAACTTCTGCGCAGGCTGCTGGATGTACTATCAGTTCAACCGTTTGGGCATACCGGGATTCACGCAATCGCCTCTGAGTATAAATTAGGGCAATTCGGTGAACCCCCACCCTAACCCTACATCACCAACGTTCGCAGGCTCACTCTGGTGATAGCCCGCAAGCGATGGAGGGAACAAATCCAATGCAAATGGGGTTATGTAAGCAGTTCGTTCCGGGTAGCAGCGTGGGATAAAAGCATGATTGAACGTTCAGCGGTGGCAATCGTTTTACTGGTTCTTGGCTTCTTGGCATATCAAGTGCTGCGGCGGTATCATATCCGCAAAACAGCGGCAACGAGCAGCCAAGACCCGATTCTGAACGACCTAAAGCCGGGTATTCCAGCAATTGTTTACTTCACAACTCCCGGCTGTATACCGTGTGTAACACAGCAGCAACCCGCGCTCCAACGTTTGCAAATCCAGCTTGGAGATGGTATTCAGGTTATTCGGATTGATGCGAGTGAAAACAGCGAGGCCGCTGACCGCTGGGGCGTATTTTCCGCGCCGACCACCTTCATTCTCGACAGCCTTAAGCAGGTGCGAGATGTGAATTACGGCGTGGCGGATACACCGAAGCTCATTCGTCAACTGGATTCTCTGAGGGCGAGTCATTGAATGTGGTAAATGCGTATCAAAAACATCCAGATTTCATTGTTTACTCGGAAGCGCCGTTCAACGGCAACGCACCATTAGCGTTTCTGGTACAGGAATTTATCACGGCAAATGATGTCTTTTTCAGCCGCAATCATGGCACAATCCCGCAGGTGAAGAAGGAAGATTTCCGGCTGACAATTGAGGGAATGGTCAAGAAGGCAACATCATGGTCATTGGATGAACTAATCAGCCAATTCCCCAAGACCGAGATCGTGGCAACACTGCAATGTGCGGGTAATCGACGGCAAGAATTGATGGAGTCGAAGCCCATCCCCAACGAGTTACCGTGGGGTGCGGGCGCGATTAGTAATGCAACATGGGGCGGTATCCGGCTGCGCGATGTGCTGATCGCGGCGGGTTTTGATCGCAAGGCACGACATGTGGCTTTCACTGGTTTAGATGAAGTTCAACGGTTGGGCAAGACGTTCGGCTTCGGTGGTTCAGTGCCGGTTGAAAAAGCGCTGCTGCCGGAAACATTATTGGCTTATGAGATGAACGGCGAACCATTATCCGAACTTCATGGCTATCCGCTGCGGGTGATTGTGCCGGGTTACATCGGCGCTCGCAGTGTGAAGTGGGTTACGTCGATTAGTGTGCAGGCTGAACCGTCGCAGAATTACTTCCAGCAACATGCTTATAAGCTGTTCCCGCCGGAAGTCGGGCCAGACAGCGTCAAGTGGGAAGATGGCATTATGCTGGGCGAGAATTCGCTCAATACGGTGATCTGCTTCCCGACTGATGACGAGAGCCTGCCAAGCGGTACAACCAGTGTGCTAGGTTATACGATTGGGGACGGGCGGCATCTGGTGGAGCGGGTTGAAGTATCGGGTGACGACGGCAAAACGTGGTCACAAGCGAGCTTCCTGAGCGAGACCAACGACTTATGGGCATGGCGCTTATGGGAAGCACGAATCGAGATTCTTCCTTGGACGACCCACATTATCGCCAAGGCTACTGACACAGCGGGAAATTCACAGCCGCGTGACGCGCAAGAAATTTGGAACTTCAAAGGCTATGCGAATAATGCGTGGCATAAGGTCAAGGTGAAAGTCACGTAAGAAACAGGCAGTACATCAGCACAGAATAGTAAGTAAATTATTCAATATCCAGAAACAATTGGCTTGATTTAACTCGCGTGGCAGGAAGCCTCGTGCGTGGTTCAGGCGACATTAGAAAGGTTTTTACATGCAGGGGTTAGTCGACGCGGTTAGCGATCTTACAAACGAAGAAATCCGGCGTTACAGCCGCCATCTGATTATGCCGGAAGTCGGCATTGAGGGGCAGAAGAAGCTGAAGGCCGCCAGTGTACTTTTGATCGGAACAGGTGGGCTTGGCAGTCCGTTAGCACTGTATCTGTCAGCGGCGGGCATCGGGCGCATCGGTCTGGTGGATTATGACGTGGTGGATGAAACCAACCTGCAACGGCAAGTCATTCATGGCGAAAGCAGCGTCGGTGTTCTCAAGATCGACAGTGCCGAGAAGCGCATGAAGGACATCAACCCTTATTTGCAGGTTGATAAGTACAATGTGCCGCTGACTTCCGAAAATGCGATTGAACTGCTGACACCGTATGATGTCATCATCGACGGTACGGATAACTTCCCGACTCGTTACCTCGTCAATGATGCCTGCGTCAAGTTGGGCAAGCCAAATGTCTACGGCAGCATCTTCCGCTTCGAGGGACAGTTGAGCGTGTTCTATGCCAAGGAAGGCCCGTGCTACCGCTGCATGTTCCCTGAGCCGCCTCCTCCCGGCCTCGTGCCAAGCTGCGCCGAAGGTGGTGTACTCGGTATCTTGCCCGGAACCATTGGTACTTTACAGGCGACCGAAGCCATTAAGCTCATCCTAGGCATCGGTGAACCGATGATCGGCAAGATGCTGCTGTACGACGCACTGGAAATGAGCTTCACCAAACTCAAGGTTCGCAAAAACCCAAACTGCCCAGTGTGCAGTATCCCACACGAAGACGTGAAGTTGATTGATTATGAAATGTTCTGCGGAATGCCCGCGCATGACCGCAGCGACTTTAAAGCTAGCACAAACGGAAACACTGAGAAGAAAGACACTATGGACGAAATCACCGTCAAAGAACTCAAGCAGCGTATCGACAGCGGCGAAAAGGTGACGATCCTCGATGTGCGTGACCCGCACGAATGGGAAATCAGCGCCCTCGAAGGCTCACTGCGCATTCCTAAGGGACAGATTGAAGCCGCCAAGAATGATGTCCTCGCCGGACGCAAGACCCCTGATATGACCGTTCTGGCGCAAATCCCTACTGAAGGCGAAATCGTTGTTCAATGCCGGTCGGGTGTTCGCAGCGCCAAGTCGATTACGTTCCTTCAAGAAGCCGGTTACAAGAATAAGCTCGTCAACCTCAAAGGCGGCATTCTGGCTTGGGCGGACGAGATTGATCCGTCGATGCCGAAGTATTAAGGAAGTTATCGAAAGTGATGAGCCAACCCCCACCCTAGCCCTCCCCCGCAAGCGATGGAGGGAATCAATCCCAATACAGTGATTTATTTCTCAAAACTTTCGAGAGGTCACTTAGAGGGTAGTTGCAAGTTTCAAGTAACACGTTCTAAGATAAAGGGCAGACACGAGTCTGTCCTTTTTATTTATTGTAAACTGAACAAAATAGTCATAGAACGATATAGGGTTAGAATTAGGGAAAATAGCAGTTTAGATCAAACGATTCGGTGATTTTTTGCCAGAGGCTAAAGCCGTCCGGCTCCATTTTCCGGCGGGACAGCTTCACTAGAGGCTGAAGCCCACTCTGACCCGCCGAGACACATCACACAAGGCAAATATCAGACGTTTGAAATTGCTAATCCTTATTTCATTTTATTTATACGACGCTCAATATATCTCGTATCTGATTTTCTAATTTTTTCATTCAAGTTAAAGGAATATTGACAACATGAACTTCGACTTTACAGGTAAAACCGCGATTATCACGGGTGCGGCACATGGCTTCGGGCGGGCGATCAGCATGGCATTGGCTGAACATGGGGCGCATGTTTGGATCGTCGATGTTCTCGGAGACGAACTTGAGGAAACGGATCAACTGTGCGAGGAAGTGGGCGGACGGTCTGAAGCGCGGGTAGTCGATATTACCAAACCGGAAGCCGTCAAAGCTCTGGTGGAGGAAATTACCCGTTCCAGCGCACAAGTCGATATTCTGGTGAATAACGCAGGTGGTGTGCTGGGGCAAGTCGGCAGACCGCTTGAAAACGTCACACCCGAAGAGTGGAATGCGATTTTCGCCGTTAATGTCAGCGCTGCGTTTTACCTGAGCCAAGCGGTCGCACCGGGGATGAAAGCCGCCAAAGGTGGGCGCATCGTCAACATTTCCAGCGGCGCGGGCTTGACCATCAGCTTGACGGGCATCCAAGCCTATGCCGCTTCGAAGGCCGCCATCATCAGCCTGACGCGCCAACTTGGACATGAACTCGGCGCCTGGGGCATTACCGTCAACTGCATCGCCCCCGGTTTCGTGCGGTCGAATGCCAACACCGAACGGCAGTGGGAATCGTATGGTGCGGACGGACAGCAAGCGCTGATCGACGGCATCGCCCTCAAAAAACTTGGCACACCAGAAGACATCGCTCACGGTGTTTTATTCTTCGCATCAGATTATGCCGGTTGGATCACCGGACAAACGATTGCGATTGATGGTGGGAAATAAGGAAGAGTGCGGAATAAATTGCGGCGGACGGCAAGAATGCCGTCCCTACAAGAATTCGTTTGGACATCTTCGGGGAACTTATCACAAATTTAGATTTTCAGGCTGTTCCCTGAATTTCCCACAAAACAATTTCCGGTGGACATAGGAAGCGGGCGCGGGGTGCGCCCAACCCTTCTAAACCCACGCCGCGTGAGGTGTAGAGTGTGGTGTTGCCAAGTTCATAGCGCCCCATGATGAACTGGTTGCCAAGGTGACTGCTGGAAAATATCGCCCCGATTAAGGGCAAGCGGATTTGTCCGCCGTGCGTATGCCCACACAGGTAGAGATCAATCCCTGCCTCGTTGGCTTCTGGCGCAATATCGGGCGGGTGCATCAGCAGCAGATGTAAGCCATTGGGCGGTGCAGAAAGCATCATCCTTTTGAGCAAGTCACGGTCGCGCTTCATATCGTGGGTGACGACCAATCCGAGAATATTTAATGCACCGCCGGGGGTATTGATGCTAATCCACTGGTTGGGCAAAAACTTAAGGTTATCAAGCCCTTTGACAAAGGCTTGCACCCTTTCCAACGGTTCAACCAGCGGCGTACCGGACACACAATAAACCCCTAATGGTGCTTCCCACTGGCTGATGAGCGCGCGAATTTCACCTTCTGCTACGGGATCGTCGGTATTCGAAAGATTGACATAATCGCCCGTAAAAACAATTACATCCGGTTTTATCTCGGCAATCATCTCATTCAGGTGCCGTTCGCGTGGGCCAATGCGTTCAACATGAATATCCCCGACTTGCAATAAACGCAGCGGTGGTGCATCAGCGCGCCATTTATCGGTCTGGTAAACCTGATGCGTCACACCCAAACGGAACGGTTCAATCCATGTCGAGTAAAAGACTATTGCGGTAATCCCCAGTAAGATTCCCACACCCAACCACCACGGCGCATTCATTAAACCCAATACGACGAGCAGCGCACTACTGACAATCGCCAACGCAATTGTCGTCGGGCGGTCGGGGCCAAAACTGCGTCTGGTACGCCGCAACCCCAGCAGCAGGAACCAATCCAAGGCGATGATCAGCACATAGGCCATGAATACGCCTGCGCCGCTTAACCCTTGCGGCAGCCAAACCGCAGCCACCAACAGCGCATTAAAGGTAATAATCAGCGCGACAATCGAGGCGGGAATAGCCTGCATCCGGTCGGTATTCACCAGAATCGTATGTAAAGCGGTATGTTCTAATGGATCGACTTCAGGGCGTGGAGCCATAAATTTCTCACCGTCAAATTAGTCATCAGTGAAACAAACAAGTGCCATCTTAGCGAAGGATAAGATCAGACAGAAGCCTTAATTGCCGCTGGAATATCAACGGTAAAGCGGCTGCCCGCGCCTGATATGCTTTCAACCATAATATCGCCGTCGTGCGCTCGCACAATATCACGGGCGATGCTTAAGCCTAAACCTGTGCCTTTGGTCTTTTCGCTGACGCGGAAAAAAGGCTTGAACAAATTGGGCATTAAGGCGGCAGGCACACCGATGCCGGTATCTTGTATGCTGATATGAATACGTTCTTTACCTTGATCCGACACTACCGTGCCGACCACAACACTCACCTGACCGCCCTCCGGTGTGTAATGAATGGCATTGATGGTCAAATTCGTAATCACCTGAATCATGCGCTCAGGGTCAACCATGCTCATCAGAGAACCTTCGGGAAGGGTTGCAATCAATTCGATATGCTTTTTCTCGGCCTCGGGTATCTGTAAATTGACAACCTGTGAAACCAACACGCGCACATCCATCAACTTGGGGTCTAAGGGGATCACACCGCGTTCGAAACGCGAATGATCGAGCAAATCCTCAACCAAAGTTCGCATCCGGCGGGCAACTTCGTCCAAAATTTGAAGATGGGTTTCGAGTGCTTCCGGCTGCTTGCGTATCAGATAGAGACGCGTCATAAAATTCGTTATCGGTGTTCGCAGTTCGTGGGAGGCGTTCGCGACAAACAGCGATTTCTGCTTTTCAAGCGCACTTTCCTGGCTAACGTCCCTCAAAATGGTGACAGTACCGACCGGACTACCATCCTGATTATCAATACGCGTCAAGATGACATGGGCATCAAACACTTTGCCATCTTTACGGCGAACGGGGCCGCGACCTTGCCACACCATGCCTGAAGTCAACGAATTATAAATATCATCAAGCTTGAGAATGAAATCCGATGGTTCATCTAATGACTGCGGCTTCAATAAATCAAACGACCAATTATCACTGTTATAACCCGTCAATTGCTGGAAAGAACGGTTGGCATAACGAATGGGTTTTTCGCCAAACAACACACCGAACACCCCTTCAGTCATCGCATCCAAAATGGCCTGTAGCTGGGCGCGTTCATTCACCAACTCGGCGGTACGTACCGTGACACGGTTTTCCAAATCAGAAGCATGACGGGTGATGGCCTCAAATAGATTGGCGTTATGAATGGCAATACCGGCTTGATCCGCAAACGCTTGTAACTTATCAGCATCTGCCTGATCAAAATTCGCCGGAATACTGCTATCAAGGTTAATAAAACCCATGACTTTGCCTTCAATACGGATGGGTGCGCCCATATACGACCGTATCCAATTGGTCGCGTTTTCCATACGCCAATTGGGGAACGTTGCCGTATCCGAGATAATGACCGAATTACTGGTCTTGAACATATCCATGAGATTTGCGTGTTTTTCTAGGGGAAACCGCAGCGCCAACACCTCCTGCATATCCATCCCGCGTTCTATGAAGCCGCGCCCATGCACCACCCGCGCCATATCATTTTCGAGGAGCATGATTGAAGCCGACTCGTAGGGCAAAACACGCTCCACATATGCCAAAATCATATCTAAAATTTCAGCGAGTTTGAGTGTGCTGCTAATGGCTGCTGATGTATCCCGCAGCGCCTCGGCTAACAACCGCTGTTCATGCTCGGCTGCTTCAACCTGCTTACGCTCGGTCACATCACGGTTGACCAGTACCATACCTTGCACATTGCCTTTCGTATCCTTCAGCAAGGATACCGAAGCCATCACGTTCAGTTGTGTACCATCCTGCCGTTTGTCTTGGCTTTCCCCTTGCCAGTAACCAACCGTCAACATTTGCTGCATGATAGCTTCAATCATTTCGGCAGAAAAGTTCGCACCGGTCATCTCGTAGGCATTACGCCCAACCGCTTCGGCCTCTTTCCAGCCATACATGGTCTCGGCGGCTTTGTTCCAACTGCGTACTGCAAACATATAATCAACAGAGATTATTGCATCCGACACATTTTCCAGCAGGCTGGCCTGATAGCGCAACTGAGCTTCTACTTGTTCACGGTTGGCGATTTGTTCGCGCAATAAATCGTTTGCCAATGAGAGTTCTGCCGTGCGCTCGGCAACCCGATGCTCCAGTTCCGCATAGGATTGCTGAAGGATTTTATCCGCTTCCTTGCGTTGGGTTATATCGTGGGCGATACCCACAATACCTGTGATTTGGCCCGAAGGATCACGGAGTGGAATTTTACTGACCATAAAAAAGCGTGTTAGTTCATCGGTCAAACCTAAGCTGGTTTGCTCAATATTTAATTTCGGCTGACCCGCTTCCATAATGGCTAGTTCGTCAGCAACATACTGCGCTGCTTGAGCCGATTGGGCAATATCAAAAACATTTTTCCCCAACAGGGCTTCCGAATTGCCCTGCGCCATATTCACTGCTAAAACTTTATTGACCAGAATATAATTACCGTCGCGATCCAAAACAAAGATATGATCGGGTACGTTATCAATGACGGTACGCAGCAAGTTCCGTTCTTGAGCCAATTCGCGCTCATAATTTTCACGCTCAGCCAATAAGTCGATCAATTCTTCAGTCGCTACCTGATAAGCAGCAGTACGCTCGACAACGCCTTTTTCTAGTTCTTCGTTTGCTTCAAGCAAGCGCGCTTCATTTTCTTGAATCAAGAGCGTTTGCTCACTGGCAATCTGGTTGCGAAAATACATGCTGAACAAGGCTAATAATCCAACAAACAACTGAAAACGGATGCTGGAAAAAAGAAAGCGACTCCAATCAATATCCGGGTGAGTATAGGCAAGCAGAATCAACCCCACCATTTGCAGCAGCATACACGCCAATGTCGAGCGAACCGACAGCAAAATACTGCTGAACAACAGCGGTAGTACCAGAAAACTTAGCACTCTTTCGTCAAATAAGTTGTTGGAAATTAAGCTGGCGAAGATCGCAAGGGATGCAGTGCCGACCACCAGATAAGCGGCGACCTGATAATAACGGGTTCGGCTCAGGATATAGGCGACGATGCCTAATATAATCGTTACTATCATGATCCAAAACCCACGGTTAATGACCAGTACGCCTTGCCGAACGCTTACTTCTTGAAAAAGAGTGGTGACAAAGGCAATCGGAACAAGAATCATCAAGACAGCCGCCAAGAACTGTGCCTGCCGACGCTGCGTAGGGTTTCGCAGTATCGTCGAGGGTGCTGTCAGCAGATGCCATATTTTATTGACATATAGAGCCAGATTTTGATACGCGTGTGGTCTAACCAATGATTTCAGTGCTCCGGCCTATCAAACATTTCCTGCTCAGGTGAGCGTATAAGACAACCTTGCAATTAACTGCGTTATCGCAACTCTAGATTGCTATCTCTACTTTATCCATCATAATATGGGTCTTGCATCACAGACCTTTAGATTTCAAAGATGTAATACCTGTGGAAATAATTAAACCTGCACTCAAATTCCTGTCTTCAATCAACCCGCTGCGAGGCATTCGTTGGCTGGTGTTTAACCTCCGCAACCGCCTACGAAAACGCAGTAAAATCGACTATATCACGCTTGAGCTTCCGCAGGAAATGCCAACCCTGCCTGAACACCGCCAATGGGTCTTAAAACAGGCGCTTGGCCCGTTACCTATGAGTCTGACGGAACTTGACCGCATCTTCGAACGAATTGGAGATGATCCGCGTCCCAAAGGGGTCATCCTCAACATACGTGGCTTCACCTTGCCGCTGGCTAACCTGCAAACCTTACGCGGCAGCATTTTACGTCTACGTGGCAAAGGCAAGCGGGTAATTTGCTATGCGCAATCCTATAGCAATGCCGTCTATTACATCGCCAGCGCTGCCGACGAGATTGTCTTGCAACCTACGGGCGAGGTCGAAACCATCGGCTTACACGCCGAAGCAACCTTCCTCAAAGATGCGCTGGATATGGTCGGTGTCAAACTGGATAGCATTGCTATCTCGCCCTTCAAAGGCGCATTTGACCAATTAACCCGCAGCGAAATGTCACCGGAAGGCAGAGCTCAGCTTGATTGGCTGCTGGACTCGCAATTTGACATGATCGTTGAAGGTATCGCGGAAGGACGCAAACTTTCTAAAGAAGCGGTCAAGGCGATGATCGACGGCGCACCCTATTTGGACAGCGAAGCTCTAGCAGCGGGTTATGTTGATGCGGTTGAAACCGAAGAAGCGCTGTACCGCCGCTTGAACAGTGAACATATAGTCTCGTGGCAGTCCGCCAACAAAAAGCTGCTCAAAAAATGGACGAAGCACAGCGAAAAATACGTAGCGCTCATCAACGTCAGCGGCATGATGTCCCCCGGCAAAAGTGCCAAGCCGCCGATTGATATACCCATTCCGTTCATCGGCGGCGAACGGGTCGGTGACATTACAGTCGTCCAACAAATCCGACATGTGATGGAAGATGAACAAGCGGCGGCGGTCATCCTGTATATCAACAGTGGTGGTGGCGCGGTTATCGCGGGCGAAGCCATGCGCTCGGCACTGGCGGAACTCGCCAAGAACCGTCCGGTGGTCGCCTATATGGATAGTGTCGCGGCCTCCGGTGGTTACTACATCGCCACACCGACTCAATGGATTGTCGCCCAACCGGGAACGATTACCGGCTCGATTGGTGTGATTAGTGCCAAAGCTGTGACCAACGGCCTCTATGAGAAACTCCACGCCCACCGTACCGAAATTACGCGCGGCACAAATGCTGGCATGATGAGCGACACTGCGCCGTTTACTGATGCACAGCGCATTAGAATGCGCCAAACAATTGAACATATCTATAAACACTTTGTCGAACTGGTCAGTAGCAGCCGCCATATGTCGTATGACTCGGTGGATGCGATTGCTGGCGGGCGTGTCTGGACGGGTGTGCAAGCCAAAGCGAATGGGCTGGTGGATGAACTGGGTGATCTGAAAGTGGCACTGGCAAAAGCCCGCACCTTAGCAAACTTACCGGATCATGCGCCGCTGGTGGTGGTGGAAGCTAAAGGCAAACCGCTGCCGCCGCAGCTTGCTGAAAAAGCCAATCCCGCCGCCAGCCTCGTCTATATGCATGACAACCTGACCGCGATTGCCAACAGTAGTCCGCAGATTTTGTTGGATGTGAGCCTTAAACTTTAACCCTTGGAGAACGCAGCGTGAAGGCACTGGTTACTGGCGGAACAGGCTTTGTTGGGTCGCACATCGTCCGCGCGTTAGGCGAAGCAGGACACAGCGCCCGCGTCTTACATCGTTCATCCTCCAAACTGGATGTTCTCACCGGACTCGACTATGAATCAGCCTCCGGTGATATTCTGGACGAGCCCGCCTTAGAAGCCGCCTGCGAGGGCTGCGATTGGGTGTTTCATGTGGCTGCCGTTGCCGATTATTGGCGTGCCGATCCATCCAAAATGATGGAAGCCAATGTGGAAGGCACACGCCGAGTCCTGAAAGCGGCTCGTGATGCGGGAGTCAAGCGTGTCATCTTCACCAGCAGTGCCGCCGCAGTCGGTCTCCGCAGCGATGGACAACCGAGTAATGAGCGTGTCGCCTTCAACCTGTCGCCTGATCATTTTCCTTACGGTTACAGCAAAGTGTTGGCAGAACGGGTCGTTCAGGAAGCCGTTAGCCAAGGGCAGGATGTCGTGATGGTGAATCCGGTGGTGGTTATGGGTCCCGGTGACCTGAATATGATTTCCGGCAGCTACATCGTCCAGATTAAAAAGCTCGCCCGACTCGTGCCTGTTCCACCCGGTGGCATCGCGGTCATTGATGTGCGGGATGTCGCCCGAATGCACCTCGCAGCCGCCGAATATGGACGCAGCGGCGAACGCTACATCCTCAATACGGCGAATTACAGCCAACGTGAATGGATGAGCATGATTGCCGATGTGGTCGGTGTACAACGCCCTTTCATATCTGCACCGGCTTTTGTGCTGCCGATTGCCGCCCATATTATTGATCTTTTGCGGCGATTAGGCATCAATACCCCGATTGATGGCGACCAAACCCGTCTCGGTGCTAAGAATATTCATTTCGATGGCAGCAAAGCATGGGCCGAACTGGGTGAACCCCAAGTTGATATGCTTACCAGCCTGCAAGATACCTATCGCTGGTATCAAGAGAATGGCTATCTCTAAAAATGAACAACTATTAAGTAAGTACCCATTTACAACACGAGTTGTGGTATAAAAATCGCCACATTTAACCGTCTTATTGTAAAGAAGTTCTCCATGCGTAAGTTTCTAAACTGGAAGCGAATTCTCCTTTTCCTCGTAATCGCCGTCCTTGCCTTAGTCGTCGGTTTCGTCGTGTGGGCAAACGACGCGCTGCAACCGATGCCCGAAGCCCTCGCCGCCCTCCAATCGGATGCACAGGTACAGGTCAGTGAAAGCAACGGTTGGTATGTCTTCACACCGACCGCTGCCAAACCCAGCACGGGACTCATCTTTTACCCCGGTGGTAAAGTTGATCCCCGTGCCTATGCCCCACAGATGCACGCCATCGCTGACCAAGGTTATCTGACCGTGATTACTCCGATGCCGCTGTATCTGGCTATCTTCGGCATCAACAAAGCCGATGAGGTCGTCAAAGCTTATCCCGATATTCACCATTGGGGCATCGCGGGTCACTCGCTGGGCGGTTCGATGGCGGCTCAGTACATCGCAGGCAGCACCAAAGTTCGAGGCTTGGCTTTCTGGGCATCCTATCCGGCAGTCGATTTGTCCAAAGCGCCCATCAAAGCGGTGTCGATTTACGGCACAAGTGATGGAGTCGCCAAACAAGATAGCGTCCTTGGCGGGGCGAAACTGTTGCCAGCGAATACGCCTTTTGTCGCCATCCAAGGCGGCGACCACAGCGGTTTCGGCTGGTATGGAATGCAACCCGGCGATAATCCCGCCACCATCAGCCGTGAAGACCAGAACGCCCAAACTGTCCAAGCGACAGTGGATATGCTGGCGCGTCTCAGCCAGTAATGTTTAGGGGCATGGCGTTGACATGCCCTTTACTGAGGTAATGATCTGTCTTGACACGTCCCATTTCTCGCCGCCGAATGCTTGCCCTGCTCTTCACCGGATTGGCTGCTGCCGCTGGTGCAGTTATCACTTGGCTCACCCGTCGCCCTGAGCCAATCATCGTCGTAATAGACCCTACGCCGATGCCATCGCCCACGCCTACCCTAACCATCGTCCGCCGTGACCAATGGGGTGTAAGGCCGCCAGATCATGAAGCAGCCAATGAATTTGGTTTTGCCACCACAGCCATCGACAAGACTTGGTATGTTTATCCCAACGATCTCGCGGATGAATACAGCACGGTAGCCATTCACCATAGTGCCGCCCTATTGAGTACCAATGAAACGATGAAAAGCGTACAAGACCTGCATATGGATAGCAATCATTGGGCAGATGTCGGTTATCACTATGTCATTGATAAAAACGGTATCCTCTACGAAGGGCGTGATATTCATGTGCGCGGTTCATCCGTAGCAGGTTATAATACCGGCACAATTGGCGTGTGTGTCATGGGCAACTTTGAGCAAGACTTTCCGCTGGAAATCCAACTGACAATCTTGCAACAAGTCGTCAATTGGCTAGCAGCCACTTATACCTTGACGCACCTCGCCGCGCACGGTGAATTCAATAAGGAAAGTGTGTGTCCCGGTAAAAACATGATGCCTTATTTGGATACACTCGCGCAGGTCGCAGGCTTGCAGCGGGGCACAGGTGGCTACGTCAATCTTGTAAGCTAACACCGTTGTATAATCTCCCGCATGACATGGTTCTTGAGTTTTGGTGCAGTCAGGTAGAATAAGCTGACATCCTTGCAAAACGCTATGCTTCGCCTCTTTGAAAGACAAACAATGGCTAAAGTCCTTCCCGCAAAGCTCTATAATCACTATTACATCGACCGCAAGTTCGAGCGACTGAATTTATTTCGCCAGCTTGAGCAAAAATATGGCGGCAAGCGCGTCCTGTATCCCGGCAGCTTCGTCCACATCACACCTTCGTTCGTCTATCCAGAGGTCGTGTATGTGGATAACGATCCCGAAGCCAAAAAGTTCTTCGACAATCCGGCGAACTACGATTTTGTCGCCAAGCGCAAACATTATCCTGAACCAGCATCCATCAAATTCCATGCCGTTGATTATCTGATGGGGATCAAAGAACCCGAGGAGAGTTTTGATCTGCTTATCTCACAGTACGCGGGATTCGTATCGCTGCATTGCAAACGTTATTTGAAGGTCGGCGGTCTGCTGCTTGTCAACGACAGTCACGGCGATGCGACAATGGCCTCGCTGGATGAGGACTTTCAGTTTATCGAGTACGGCAACCAGACCGAAGGCAAATACACGCTGTCCGACATGTATATGGACACCTACTTTGTGACCAAAGCGGGAACGGAACTCACCCGCGAATGGGCTATGAAACACATGCGCGGCTTTAAATTTCGCAAAATGGCCGATGTCTACCTGTTCCGGCGAATCAAATAATCACCTCTATTTGCACAAAATATCTAAGAAGTCACGACTTTAGGTATAATTGTCTTTATCAACCGACACCTTGATAAAGGATATGGCATGAAACACGCGCTATCCGGTTCACTACCGGGCGAATCTGAGCCACTGACTCAGCGAGAGCGCGAGATTCTGGCGTGTCTGGTGGATGGCCTGTCGAACCAGCAGATTGCCAATAAGCTGTATCTCGCTGAAAAAACCGTGCGCTGGTACAACTCACAAATCTACCGCAAACTGGGTGTCAGCAATCGACAGGAAGCGGCTGACCGGATGCAGGCTCTTGCTTTATTAAACCCACAGCCTGCCGCGTCCTCTACCAGTGGCAAACACAACTTACCTGCGCAATCGACACCCTTTGTCGGGCGAGAGCATGAACTCGTCGAGTTAACCGCCTTACTCAATGATCGGGATACGCGCCTCATCACCATCCTTGCGCCCGGTGGCATGGGTAAAACGCGGCTAGCGCTCGAAGCCGCCCGTCAGCAAATTGGACATTATGCTGATGGCGTGATCTTTGTGCCGCTGGCATCTCTCAACACTGCCCGTGATATTGTGACCACTATCGCCGAGAATATTGGCTTCAGCTTTTACGGCGAAGGCCTCCCTGCACAACAGATGATTAACTTCTTGCGCGAACGTTCGCTGCTGCTGGTGTTGGATAATTTCGAGCATTTGCTTGACGGTGCGCCGTTGGTTGCTGATATTGTCCAAGCGGCATTGAACGTCAAACTGCTGGTGACTTCTCGCGAAAAACTCAACCTCAGCGGCGAGATCATCTATGCCATGTCCGGTCTGGACTTCCCCGAATGGGAAACCCCACAGGATGCTTTGGAATACGATGCCGTTAAGTTGTTCATGCAAAGCGCACACCGTGTCCGCTCGGATTTTGCGCTGCTGCCAGACGACCTGATCTATCTGGCACGTATCTGTCGCCTAACCGAAGGAATGCCACTGGCATTGGTTCTGGCAGCAGGTTGGATTGATGTGCTGTCACTGGCACAAATCGCGGCTGAAATCAAACAGGGTATCGACATTCTCGAAACCGAAATGCGCGATGTGCCGGAGCGTCACCGCAGCATTCGCGCCACCTTTGACCTGACATGGAATCGGCTAACGGATGGCGAACAATGTGCCTTAATGCGCCTCGCCGTGTTTCGGGGTGGATTTACCGTCGAAGCAGCACAAGCAGTGGCGGATGCCAATATGCGTAATCTTCGCAAACTTGCCAACCAAGCGTTGTTACAGGTTTCGCCCGATGGTCGCCATGACATCCATGATTTGCTGCGGCAGTTCAGCGCGGAAAAGTTAGCCGCATCCGGCGAACAGCCCGCGATACAAGCGAAACATGCGGCCTTCTTCGCTGAATTCATGGCAAAGCGCAACGAGGATATTTACACCAACCGCCAACTTGAGGCGCTGGAGTTGATCGACCCTGACTTCAAAAATGTGCGCTCGGCCTGGCACTTTATGGTCAACCACCAACAATGGGAACATCTGCCCAAGTTTCTACACAGCTTGTGGTTTTACTGTGATGTCCGTTCTCGCGGGCAAAAAGCTGTCGAACTACTTGAACAAGCTGTAGACGCGCTGGAACTCACGCCTCCTTCCGCCGCAACCGAATTGGCGCTGGGACGCGTGTTGGCTCGTCTGGGTTGGTTTTACAATGATGTGGGCTTTGCGGAAAGAGCGGCCGATACCTGTGACGAAGCCATCCGCATTTTGCAGCAGCATGACAGTCCACTAGACCTCGTCGCGGCCTTATACGGTCGTCAAAAGTTAGCAGGCTTCCTCTATCAATCGCAAATCGCCCTCGATACGTCACGCGCAGGTCTGCAAATTGCCCGTTCAATTGGCGACAAAAGTTGGGAAGGCCATTTCCTGCTGGCAATAGGCTGGGCGAGTATTGTAAACGATGATCTTACGGCGGCACTTCAATATGCCGAAGAAGGCTTGGCGATTCTGGAAGCGGTTGGCAACCGCTGGGGAATCGGTCTGGCTTATGCGCTACTCGGTCGCATCAAAACCGATCAAGGGGATTATGAGGCAGCCGAGCGCTGGTTTGAAAAAGCGCTGATTCACTCGGAAACCTTCCGCCATTTGTACGGTATCGCTGCGAACCATACCCGTCAGGCACAAATTGCCCTATCAACACATAATTATCCGGCTGCATACCGCCATTTAATGAAGGCGCTTCAAGTTTTCGGGGATGCTGGCTATCAATGGCGTGCTTCCTATCCGCTGGCTTATGTGGCTGAAATATTCGCGGCTCAAAATCAACCACAGCGCGCCGTTGAAATTTTGGCGACTGTTCATCAACAGCGGGCATCCTTTCAACTCATGGATGACGGAGTACAGTCGTTGCTACATGAACTTGAAGCGAAGTTAGCCCCTGAGGATTTTGCGGCGGCTTGGGAACGTGGTTTAAAGCGCGAGTTTACAATAGTCGTGGCGGAACTGCTAGCGGAAAGTGAAGTCGAAAAGCCTCTATAAAACTAAAAGCCCGATGTTGGAGTTAACCGGACATCGGGCTTATTAATGGGCGCTGGTCTTCACGCTTAGGCCCAGCGTGTAATCATCAGCACGACAGAGGAAAAAATGCTGCGTTCTGAGATGGCCTTTTTCTCATTTTCTTCAACAGCCTCCAACTCGCGAGACATTCTATCAGCTTTAATTTCTTGAGCGATTTCCTCAAGATGGCTGCGGCTGCCTTTGCCATTTAGCATGTGGTCTAATTCGAACATGATGTTGCTCCTCCAAAGGGGCTTACCTATACGTTATGATCTCACCATAATGGAGGAGAGGTTTGAGCGTCACTAGGCATGAGGATGGAAGTGTGTCGGGAAAATGTTTGAAGATGTTTGAAACCACTCACCAGTATCCACCGTAATTCTCATGCAACATAGGTCTGTGTTCAGATACAATTCGATGTAACGTAAGCGCTACAAAGAGATACTATATAGAGTGCTTTGTCCTATCCTTATTGTAAGTAGTGCAGAAAGCGACTTATCCTAAATGTCCACCAATATTCAACGTCAACAACCCTTAGCGGGGCAAGAATCGGTTTGGGATTATCCCCGGCCTCCGCGCATCGAGCCAACCAATAAGCACATCACCATCGTCTTCAACGGCGAAACGATTGCCGATACCACCCGCGCCATCCGTGTCTTGGAAACCAGTCACCCGCCCGTTTATTACATCCCACCTGCCGACATCCGCATGGAACATTTCTCAGCCACCAGTCGCAGCACCTTTTGTGAGTTCAAAGGCGCAGCCAGTTATTGGACGCTTAAACTCAACGGTCGCGCTGCCGAAAATGTGGCTTGGAGCTACCGCCAACCGGCTGCCGGTTATGAAGCACTCAAGGACTATCTCGCCTTCTATCCCAGCAAAGTGGATGCCTGCACCGTCAACGATGAATTGGTACAGGCACAAGAAGGTGATTTTTACGGCGGTTGGATTACCCGAGAAATCGTTGGGCCGTTCAAAGGTGGTGCAGGCACATGGGGATGGTGAGAAACCGCTAATAGATAGGGGTATTTTTCCACAAAACGGGGTATCATTAGTCTGTTAGCAATTGTACTCAAATGGAGGCAGTCATGTCTGGCTTCTTCGGTTCAAATAATCAAAGTGATCAAAAACCGCTTGGCGCGCTGCGAGTCGAAGTGCGTCCTTTGATGCGTATGGTTTACATGTGGATGACTCTTGGCTTGGTCATATCGTCCTTCGTGGCGATAGCGGTCAGCAGCAGCCCATCCCTCTCCCGTCTAGTCTATAACCCTGCCATACTCATCGGTGCAGTCATTGGTGAATTGGTATTGGTCGTTGCGCTCGGTATGGCAATGCGGCGGCTTTCGCCCACAGCCGCGGCAATTATGTTTATTGTCTACGCTGTCCTCAACGGCTTTACCTTGTCGATCATCTTCGCGGTATACGCGCTCGGCACAATTGGTTTGGCTTTCGTCTCCGCAGCCGGTACATTCGCTGCCATGACGGTTCTCGGCTATACCACCGAGCTTGACCTGTCACAGTACCGCACATACTTCATGATGGCGCTCATCGGCCTTGTGATTGCGATGGTCATCAACATATTCCTTAAAAGCAGCGGTCTTGAACTGGTCATCAGCATGGCTGGTGTCTTGATTTTCACCGTCCTAACGGCTTATGACACCCAGAAGATCAAACGCTGGGCGGCTGATCCCACATTCACTGATGATGGCAGCCTGCTCATGAAGGTCAGCATTTTGGGTGCGCTCACCCTGTATCTGGACTTCGTGAACTTGTTCCTATTCCTGCTGCGGCTGTTCGGTCGCCGCCGCTAGGTTAGTATCTCAGTTTGAACTTGAAGGCGCACCTCACCGTGCGCCTTTTTGATTGGCAATTTTTCGGCGTAATAACCCCACATACCGTTTTCAAACCATCCTCCAACCCGCTTAACCTTGCTGCTCCCCTATTTTAGTTAGCAACTTCACCGCGAAAAAGCTACCAAAATGTAACCCATTCGCCCGCATAATCCCTTATACTGAACTTACCTTTGTGCCATTGTGCCTTGGAGTCTCTGTGTTAAAACTCTCTGCATTGATCTTGGCGTTCTCTGCGTCTTGGCGTTTAATTTTGCATTGTATTGCTCTGCCTTTCTCTACATCTCTGCGGTTCAATTGTATTCGCATTTGTCTTTGCATTTTCGGCGGATTGCTCTCTCATTTCCGCTTATGCAGTTGCGACAATTGCGACGCGGCGGACATACCCCACCTATCCGCTGCACTCAGCGGTATTAGCCGAATGTTCCGCCGTGCAAAAATGTCATTTCAGCGGATTGCTCCCGTGTTCCCGCCTGCTATTTCAGCGGAAGTATTGCACAAACTGCAACTTTTGCATCATTTATAACATTTACCTACGAATCAAAAACGCCGATCATCTGACCGACGTTTTTTACAATAGAGTTAAATCGAATGTAGGGTATTTTATATCACGGACTGCTCAATATCGGCTCAATATCCGGTCCCACCACAATCGACACATCTTTACTGGTCAGGCCATCACCACCCGTTTGAATCCGGTCTTCAGATAAACCCAGCAATGCCGCCAGATATTTACCTGTAGCAAGTTTACCCGTATACACTCGAATAATCGTGTTGGTGTTGGTCGCCGCAGGTGTGTTCCCGACTTCGGTAATCGTCACCTGTTTACCTGCCAACCAATCCCGCACCTTACCCGCCAGACCAGCCGTATCGGTGTTGTTAAATACCACGATGGTCGCCTTCTCAGCCTCCGCCCGTGAGCGAAGGTCAGAGAGTGACGTACTGACTTCGGGGTTAAACACTGATTGTATTAAGGAGCGAACCGCGTTGGTTTTCAAGATCAGAACATCATCGCCTGTGGTGGTCTTGGCTTGGTCAACGTACAGATAATTCATCACTCCAAAGTGAAAATTATCTTTTGGAATTTGGGTGACCAACGAACCCAGTCCTAAGATTTCATCCAGAGAGAGATTCGTCTTAAATCCACCTGTAAGATCGCTGTAAAGTTTAGGAGCCTGCACCACAAATTGGGTCACACCACCGACATTCAGTACCTTCTCCCGAACCGCCCGCATCACTTCTTGCTGACGGCCTGCTCGGTCAAAATCGGTCGCGCCGTGCCGTGTACGGGCATATTGGAGCAGCTTTTCCGCATCCAAAACTTGGCATCCAGCCGGAAAATCAACCGTTATGAAGCCATTGCTCGCATCAGGATAATTGGGGTCATGAATTGCTTCGTTCGGGCAAACCTGTACACCATCTGGCGCAAGTGTCGTCACCAATTTAGTGAACACATCAAAGTTAATCAAGAGATATTTATCAATCGGGATACCAAATACTTGATGCACGGTTTCGGCTGCCAGCGCTGGCCCACCACCGGGGTAACCATTCGCGTCACCAAGGAAGTTGGCGTTGTTAATGCGCTCCTGCTTGAAACCGGGGATGCTCACCCACAAATCACGCGGGATAGATAAGATACCTGCTGTCTTGCGTATCGGGTCAATGCTCACAATCATCATGGTATCAGTACGGAATGGGCCGGGGTCATTCAAGGCGCTGCGTTGGTCGATACCTAGCAGAAGGATATTGATACGCTTGGTATCAGGCCAGTAGGGTTCAGGGTCTAAAGTGGCTGTCGCTTGAGGTGCAACCGAGGTTGAAACGGCTGTTGCCATCGCACCATCGCCTGCCCCATTGACCGTCGCAATCGGTGTTGAGCGAGTTTGAACAGGAAGAAGTGTTGCTGTCGCTATAGCCGCGACATTCACCCCTTCAATACGGGTATTATTTCCGAGGTCAACCGCGACCTGACGGGCAACGCTAAACGCAACCAACGATAAAATGGCGGTCAAGGCCATCAAAAGTATCATACCAACAATGAATAACCACGCAGGAATACGCATAAAACCACTTGCTCCACAAAGCCAAAACTCAGGGCATTATAGCGCAAGTCACCCGCAAATGTAGCCTACGCTTGCCCTACTGCGCGGGTCGCTTCTGGTCGAGGACAAACACCGAATTACCCGACAACACATAGACAATTTGCAGGTTGGAGTCCGCCACCACCGCGTTCAAAGCCGCGAAGTTGTCTTCCTCATAAACCTGATAACTGCCGAACCATGTTCCTGAAAGTGAGGTCTCAAAAACGGTGCGGCTCGAACGCTGTGTGATGAATAATCCCTGCCCGATTGGGTCGGGGTTTAAGTAGAACGAATCCGCGCCTGCAAGCTGCTGCCCATCCGGGAAACCCGCATAGACGAAAGCAATTTGCTTTCCACCTAACCATTTCGTTGTTTGCCCATCAGCCGTCAAAATATAGATCGAGCCGCCGCTTGTTCCGCTTGAATAAATCCCGAAACCGACCGCATTCTGAATTTGAGGACGGGTATCACCTGCAAAATATTCAATCGGTGAGCTGGCGAAACTACCACCCGTACTGTCATAACGCCAAATCTGGTTTGCGCCGGGATCAAGCAGATAGAGGCGACCTTCCCACAACTCCATCTTAGTCGGACTCACCCAAGTCTCGCTCCGTTGCAACTGTTGAACTTGACAATCCTGCCGGAAACGCGGGGAGCATTGAATGAGTAGACCTTGTTTGTCCAAAGCTGTAATCTGTGTCGTATCATCCGACCAGACAATATCAATCAAATCCGAAACGCGGTACTGCCCGATGACTGCCCCGCGCCGCATCGCCGTCATCGGTTCGCTGGAAGCCGCCTCAACCGTACCATCATCGTTGGTCTTGAGGGCAATGCGCTGTACCAGTTGATTTTGCGAGTCGAGTACATATAAATCCTGCCCCTGCAACACGGCACGGGTTAGATTGGCGTTTTGGAAGGATTTCAATGTAATGGCATGACGACGGTCAATCTGGAACAGGGCATCCTTCACACCTTGCGCCTCACGCACCAACGAAATCATTGTCGGGTCATTCGGACGCATCTTGTCACACTCGTTGACCTTACCGACAACTGCATTCCATGCCGCCAGCGTACCTGCCCGGTCTGTGGAATTGATACTGCGAGCGACATTAGCCGTCTTAGTCGCATCGCCAATACAGGTTTCAAATTCAGTCTGATCAGTACTTGCTAAGCCTAAGCCTGCCACCAAAATGACAATCGCAACTGGAATAAGGATGCTAATACCCACCGCAGTTGAGGTTCGGAACCAACCGCGTTTGCCTTCGGGCGGAGGAGGGAAGATGCGGTCAAGGATGCGGCTGATGTTCGCCAGTATGCGCGCAAAAAACAGGACAATCCCCGCCGCAATCGCCTTAAGCTGCGCCACAAAAACCCCGTCGATGCGTCGGGTTGGGGGTTCGTCGGTTTCAGGGGTTGGTAGTGGTTCAGTTGCGCTAGTTGTAGGTACAGGCAGAGATATATTGGCTGAAGGTGCGCGGGAAGACGAACGGGCATCTTTGACCGAAGCGGGTGACGGTGTTTCAGGTGGCACAAACTCGATTGCCATCAGCGTCATCTGGTTTGACACGAGTTCTTTATAACTCGCCAGCACATCAGCAATCTCGTTCGTACAAAGTGCGGCGGTCATACGTCCCATTTCCAAGTCCGCCAGCCTCGAATCAGACAACACCAAACGGCTGCCATGCATGACTTCATAACGGGTCATTTTGATGTCAGGTACAGGCTGAACACCGAGCGGTGGGCCGTAAAGCGCCTCATCATTACTAAAGTCTGTGGGAAAAGGCTGCATCTCGCCAATATGCCGGTAAAGTGCGATCCCTGCCCCGGCACGCGCCAGAAAAAGTTCATTATCTTTTAAGACCGAACAGACAAGGTTCGCTTCGTAGTGCCGTTTGCCTTCGCCATTATGTTCCACCAAATCCTGATTCAGTGAATTGAAAACGACGCGAAGACCCGCGGTAACGCTGCCCGTACTATTAAAGTAGCGTTCCGCAGCCAGATTAGCCATCTGGTCATAAAACGCAGCCGGAGCCGTCACATCACCTGAGGGCGTTACAAGGATAAAGATCGTATCCAGTTCACGTCCGCGCGCAGCTTTCTTCGGCGCAACCTCAACTAACATTCCCGGTGGCTGTGCTGCCAAAGACCGACCGCCTACAACATAAAGATGCCCAACCAGCGCTTCAAAATCAAAAGCCATTACAACGTCCCACTAGTCCTATATGCCTATTTCAAAATCTGATTCTACATGATTTAAGAGTCGAGCGACAACACTAAACGACCCCAGTATAGCGCTCCTGATGGCAAATTCAGACTATGTTCACGAATAAAAGCGAGTACAGAAGCATTAAATTGAACGAGAGATGGCCTGCTGAAGCAAGTCGCGGATTTCAATGGGGCGAATAGGTTTAAGCAACACCGCATTCGCACGAGCGAGTTGTGAGGAATCGGCTTGACGATGAGCGCTGATAATCACCACATACACACCATCAAGGCGAGGCGTTTTTGCCACATAGTCGAGTACATCTAGGCCACTGACATAGGGCATCAGCATATCGAGCAAAAGGATAGTGGGTGTCCGATGCTCTAAAATGTCCAAGGCTTGTGCGCCATCACCCGCCTGAATGACTTCAATACCGGATGGCTTTAATACAGCGTTCCACAGCATTAAGGTATGTGGATCGTCGTCCACGATTAGAGCTAATTGATCCATAAAACGGCCTTATAACTAACCTAAAGGATTGTTCACTCACTCAAAACTGGAAACGATCTTGGCGATAGCGAACGAGCTTACGTTCATAATGTTGAGTAAAAGATTGCAGTTTGGCTTCGAGGATTTCCCAACGTTCGCTTTGCAAAACTTCCCGGAATATCTCGCGGCTGTCACCAATAAACTCGACCTGACGGTTAGGATATGCACCATAGGCCGTATGCCACACACCCGCCATATATAATCCCATACTCTGAAGTGCGGGTATAAATTCGTTCATAACGAATTCATAATACGGATCCATGGCATCAGTACGAATGTCATAACGCAGCAACAATCGGTAACGTGGAACAATTCGAATAGGAAAGGTCATTTTTACATCCATTTCTCCCTAGTCTCTATTTTAACACATACCAGCGTGTCAAACACGTTAAAAACATCTCCCTTGCTCCTACCCCCTAAATAGGGTAACTTTCAAGGGTAGTGAAGAGGAAGAAGGATGCATGGGAACTAATTTACAAGAACGGCTTGATGATCTTCGACAGCAAATTCAGAATGCTGCACAGGCCGGAGAGAACAATGATAATACCCAATTGGAGCGGACTGCGCGAACGCTGCTGACGGATTCCAAAAACACACCCTACGAGGCAGCCGCCCAAGCACTTTTTGGGGAATTAGCACGTCTAAGTAGTCCTACCTCTCCAACGGCAGCCACCGTTCGTGGGTTGGTGCGCCGCGCCCGTATTCGCATCGAAATCGCCGGTGATGATGACGATGTTGATGAGGCCATTGATATTCTAGCGGAAGCGCTTGCCTTAAACCCGCAGGACGCAGATGTGGTTAGCTTATTACAAGAAGCCGCAGGACGCAGCCAACAAGCTACACAACGCGTCAATGATCTATATGCGCGTTACGGGGTACAACGTCCAACGCCGACCACAACCGCTTTAGCACCCGCTATTCCGGTGGCGGTCGAGCCGGCTGTGCCTACCCGTGCCTATCCGACTTCATCTGGCTATCCTGCGCCTGAAGAGGAAATCTATCAGGATACATCGGCTCGAAGGATGCCGGGGCGAGGCGGAGGGACTTACAGTTCGGTCGATATTGACGAGCTTATTTCCGACCTGACCCAAGCCTATTATGCGGGCGACTACCAACAAACGGTGGACTTAGCCAACCGCATCCTAACGCACCAACCGGGCAATCCGGCAGCATTGGAGTACCGGCAAAAAGCGGAAGATAACCTCATTCGCGGTGTTGTTCCTGACCACCGGATTCCGTTTGATGCGCGGGTGGCCTATAACCGTGCCAATTCGCTGGTACGGGCTGGTAATTATGATGACGCCGAAAAACTCTATCGTGAAGCACGGGATTTAGCCGAACGCAGCGGTATTCTAAGCTGGAAAGATGCTGAACAAGCTTTACTTGATATTCAAGATTTAGCGCTAGCCCGCGAACTCTTGATGGATGGCGACCGCCTAATCAAGACCGATAACTGGTCAGAAGCCCTCCGCAAATATGAGGGAGCGCTGCGGGTTGTGCCGAATGATCCACAGGCCGAAGAACGCATTGAAGCATTACGACGTTTGCAACAGGATACCGATCAAGCTTCAGTTCAACTGAGCATGTTAAATGGCCCATTGCAAGAGCAGGTCGCCCAACTTCAGAACGTGTTGAGCATTCTCATGCGTGTGCGCCAAATATTGCCAGACAGTCCGCGACTGGCACAGCTTACGCAAAACGCCAACAACCGTCTGAATGGCATCAAAACACAACTCGCCGACCAAGCACAAGTGGCTCTCAGCCGCGCTCAAAACGGCAACCGCTTGGACGAACGGCTGGCACTTACGAATGAGGCACTGCAACTCCTCGAATTGGGAACCAAACTTGATCCAAGTGACAGTGCGTTATCGACTCAATTGTTGGAAACCCGCGCGACTACCAGTGACATGCAGAGAGCCAAGCAGGTCATCGAGCGAGCATCGGCATTAATCGCGCAGAACTTTGATAACGAACTCTCACAAGCGCGGTCAATGTTGGCTGGCTTGCGTGATTACGCACAGGACGAGCGCTATCGTAATGTGGTGAGTGATTTGCTAGCACGTTACATCGAACGAGCCGAATTTGCGATTGAAGAAGGTCATACGGGTGATGCGGAAGCATGGATTTCCGCACTGCATGAAGACCCGTTTAGGGTTTTGGGACGACGCTCCGAAATTATACGGACAGAAAACAGCCTGAAAGCCTTGCGGCGACGGAGTTCAGTCCGCATCGGTAGCATTATCGGTGGGATTATTCTATTTGGTGTGGTGACACTCTTCGCAACACAGGGATTCTGGTCGCCTGTACTCTTTCCGCCACCTACATCGACACCGACCGTTACGCCTACGCCAAGCATCACGCCCTTTCCAAGCGATACGCCGCTGCCTACCTTGACCGCAACTGCTAGTTCTACTTCTACAGGGACAAGTTCACCGACTTGGACATTCACACCTTCACCGACGATTACACCCTCATTCACGGTAACTGCGTCGCTTACCCCCACAGAAACGGCGACTCCTACACATACACCAACGATTACACCCACGTATACGCCAAGCATGACCTCGACCATCACCTTGACTCCGACTGTGACCAATACACCTCCCGTTTTGTGCCGTATATTTAATAATAGCGCGGCGGGTATCAATGTTCGGGCGCAGGCAAGTGTAAAGGGTATATTGATTGGAAACCTGCCCGTTCGCGCATCGGCTGATGTGTTACGACAAGACCGCAGCGTTGATGACGGGCGCGTCTGGTACTACGTCTTTGCTGTGATCGAAGGCAGCAGCGAAATTAAAGGTTGGGTACGTGCCGATACGGTCACACCTTTCGATAACTGCCCCTCACTCGGATAATTCTCCGGGTGAAGTGTATCAAAACAACCACTTAGTATTAAGACAGAGAGCATATTGCTCTCTGTTTTTTGATCTTAAGAATCCCCCGCGTCTTCTGAGCATACAATTCACATAGAGATCATCAATATGGAGGAGGTTATTTTGTCGTTCCGACCGATGGGGTTATGGTTTACTGAAATTACTACACCTTCCACGCATGGTTCGTGGATGGAATTTCAGCCCTTTATGGATAAAACCCATTTGAGCGGTTGCGACGCATTGCTGATTTACGCTTCACAAATGGGCGAAAAATGGACTCAACTGCTCTCGGCTGAGCAAACGGCTTATGCACTTGGGCAAATAACGGCAGCGCGGGCATTACCATCCCTGACCGAGTTTGTCAGTGCTTCAACTTTGCTTGACTCGCGCATCCGACTTCGTGATTTTCTTGATGATTCTTTGGTGGACGCGATTACAGATACCCTCGACAGCGAGGCCGAATCGCTACAATGGAAACAAGTTGAGGCGACATCTTACGTTTGCGTGATTGGTGCAGGTGCAGCAGCGTGTATTGATACCGTGCCGGGTGATGAAAAAATGTATTTACGTTATGCGAACCATATTGCCGAAGCAATTGCACAGGCTCAGAATGAAACTGAACTCCCACGCAGCATGTTGGGCTTGCAGATTAATTTACAAGAATGCATTGATCTGCTGTTGTCCCATGCCCGAAGCAAAACCTTTAACCATTTAACCCGTTAGCCATCTATTGCACGAGTTTTGTCGAACTTCATGCATAATATCTGTCATAATCATTGATACAGGCTTAACTCTGAATTCAGCCATCTCTCATAGACTAAAGCTATTGTAGTTCGTATTGTCTAGAATGACCCTGCGACGTTTTAACCTACCCACGGAGAATAAATAATGTCCAGCAATCGTCCAAAGCGCGCGCTATTACTTGTTATAGCGCTATTTTTGGTGGCATTCGGATTTATCATTGGTACGACTGTCATGAGTACGTCGGCCAGTTCGGTTTATCTATTGCCCCGGCAGCAAGCAACGGCTGTCTCTGTTTCATTACCCGTTACTGAAAATGAACGCTATTTCGCTGATATATATAACCGCGTTAGCCCGTCGGTCGTGTCAATCAACGTGAGTGGCACATCACCCGATGGGTCACAATTCGGTGCAAGCGGCACTGGATTTGTGATTGATACGCAGGGAAATATCGTCACAAACGACCATGTGGTAGCCGATGCCAGCCAGATTGAAGTCAATTTCTTAGATGGCACTATCGTTAAAGGTGAAGTGGTTGGACTAGACCCCGATTCAGATTTGGCGGTTATTAAAGTTGATTTACCAGCCGAGCGTTTGAGACCGATTACTTTTGGTGACTCGGACAAGCTGTTTATCGGTGAAACCACATTAGCCATTGGCAGCCCTTTCAGCCAACGCTGGACGTTGACGACCGGTATCGTCAGTGCGCTTGCTCGCACGATTTCGGGACAAACTAGGTATTCAGTGGGTTCGGTGATTCAAACCGATGCAGCCATTAATCCCGGCAACAGCGGTGGACCACTTCTGAATCTGCAAGGTGAAGTCATTGGTGTCAACTCGCAAATCCTCAGTGAGACACGTAGTAATTCGGGGATTGGTTTTGCTATCCCCAGCAATTTGGTCAAGCGCGTGTCACAAATCTTGATTAGCGATGGCAAGATTAGATATAGTTATTTGGGCATTCAAGGTGCATCAAGCCTTGACCTCGCGCTGATTGAAGCACTCAAGATTCCCAATAACACGCGTGGCGTAGTGGTGAGCCATGTCGAGCAAGGTGGTCCTGCGGCTGATGCGGGACTCAGAAGTGCTTCAAGACCCACCAAAATTAACGGAGAAAATGTTCCAACTTCTGCTGATATTATTACCGCGGTTGACGGTGTCACGATCACCGATATGAGCGGATTAGTGTCATATCTGGCAAATAACACGTCTCCCGGTCAAACGATCAATCTAACGGTGCTGCGTGACGGGCAAGAAATAACCATTCCGGTTAAACTTGTGGCTCGACCCTCGACCAATTAAGCCAATAAGTTTATAAGCTCAAAATCCCGGATGACACAAAGGTATCCGGGATTTTTGATTCATAGGCCGATTGAGGCTGAAAGCATTTGCGGACAAATGTTATACTATATTGGAATGAAAGCTATACAGCATATGAAGCGGGCAGCCACATGAATGAGACAGAATGGATTAGTTTACGTCATGCCGCAGAGCTGCTGGGTGTGCATCCGGCAACCGTTCGTATTTGGGCGGATAATGGCGATTTACCCTCACGGCGGACACCGGGTGGTCACAGACGTTTTCGTAAGGCAGATGTCCTGCGATATTCCGAGTCCACAGGTGAAGTTGAACCGCTTGAGGTGCAACTGATCATCCAGAATGCGCTGGGTCATACGCGAATGCAAGTGGGCGGTGGAACGCTCACCCACATGGTCTGGTATGAAAATCTGTCTGAGGCCACCCGTAACAGCCTTCGCCAAGAAGGTATGCACACGATGGAGAACTTACGCAAATATTTGGCAGCGGGCGCACCTGATGAACAACTGGCGACGGCGATCACCATCGGCAAAAACTATGCCATGTTACTTAGCAGGGAAGAACTTAAACTGCCGGATGCGGTTCGAGGGTTTTTCTACTTTAGCGATTTTGTGGTGAATTCGGTACTCAATTGGTCAGAAATCACCCCGGCGCGTAACTCGGCATCAGATTGGAGCCATCTGTTACGGCAAGTCAACACCTTCATCAACAGTATTCTGATCTCCATCATTGAATATTACGAAACCGAATGAATGATGTTGGCTGGATTGCCTTGAGTCTTACGGGACGTATCGGCAACAAAACATTACAAGCCCTGCTCAAGCACTTTGAGGGTGATACATCCGCAATTTTACGGGCAGACGCAAAATCATTGAGGCAGGTTGTGGGAGTCGGGCCGAAGATCGCACAAAGCATCGGCGCGATTGATCTGAAGCAAGTCGAAGAAGCACTCAAAAGGTGGCAGCGAGCAGGTATACGCGTCTTAACCCTGCAAGATGATGATTATCCACGACAACTCAAAGGGCTGGATGATGCTCCACCAACGTTGTTTGTACGGGGCGAAAACACGACTTTTGAGAAAAGTATTGCGATTGTCGGCACACGAAACCCAAGCGATGAAGCACGAAACTTTGCCCAAAATCTCAGTACACATCTGGTTGAGCGCGGGTATATCATCATCAGTGGTTTAGCGTTGGGGATCGACTCGGCAGCACATTTCGGCGCAATCATTCATCCTGAAGGGCGCACGGGTGCAGTGCTGGGATGCGGGATATTGAACATTTATCCACCGGAACATAAGCAACTGGCAGGGAAAATTACTTTGCAAGGTTTCGTAGTAAGTGAAGTCGATCCGGGAAATACCACCAGCCCTGCAAATCTGGTCGCCCGCAACCGGATTATCACGGGACTAAGTGAAGGCGTGATTGTGGTGGAAACGGCAGTCGATGGTGGCGCAATGTACGCGGCACGTTTCGCGACCCAACAAGGGCGACCTGTTTATACAGTAGACAGCGGAGCCAGTGGAAACCAAGCATTGATAGCAGCAGGTGCGATTACCATTCCAAGAGATTTCGCACAACTTCCATTTTAGCGCCCTACACTCAGCATCCCACTCCACGTATAATAGATAGATAACTTTTCAGACATCCTCCGTCCCTGCCTCTGTTATATATCACTCAGAGGTCGCAATTTTTCAGGGGCATCTATAAGCTTATAACATCAATTGGGTCAGCTTTAGGCACACCCATTAAGGGAAGTAAAGGCATATGTTAGAGAAATTAGTAGGCATCGAACAACGCTACGATGAACTTGAACGGCTCATCAGCGACCCTCAAGGCATGAACGATTACTCTAAGGTGGTCGAATACTCCAAGGAGCGTTCCAGCCTATCGGAAATCGTTGAACTGTATCGCGCTTACAAACAACAGGTACAACAGTTAGCAGAAGCCAAGCAAATGTTGGACGAGGAAAGTGACCCCGAACTAAACGCGATGGCGAAGGAAGAGGTCACAAACCTGACGACCAGCAGCGAGGCGCTCAAGGAAAAACTGATATTCCTGTTGCTACCGAAAGACCCGCGTGACGATAAGAACGTCATCGTGGAAATACGGGCGGGTACAGGAGGCGACGAAGCCGGTTTATTCGTGGCGGATTTGTACCGGATGTACAGCTATTACGCTCAAAACCAAGGCTGGAAGATCGAAGTCATTGACCAGAGCGAAGGGGAAAAAGGCGGCTTCAAACAGATCACGTTTGAGGTTAAGGGTAAGGGCGCTTACAGCCGACTGAAGTATGAAAGCGGGACTCACCGTGTACAGCGCGTACCGGAAACTGAGGCTCAGGGGCGCATCCATACCAGCGCGGTGACGGTAGCGGTGTTAGCGGAAGTCGACGAATTGGATGTACAGCTCCGGCCTGAAGACCTTCATGAAGAATTCACCCGTGCTAGTGGCGCAGGTGGTCAGCACGTCCAGAAGAACTCGACAGCAGTGCGCGTGGTGCATATTCCATCAGGCTTGGTGGTTGAAGTGCAGGATGAGCGAAGCCAACTCCAAAACCGACTGCGGGCAAAACAAATTTTGGCCTCGCGTTTGTATGACCTCGAACTGGAAAAGCAGCGACTTGAGCAAGAAGGTGAACGACGGAGCCAAATCGGATCAGGCGACCGATCTGAGAAAATCCGCACCTATAATTATCCGCAAAACCGCGTGACGGATCACCGCGTGAATGTAAGCAGTTATAACTTACCCGCAGTGATGGTGGGCGATATTGATCTATTCATTGATGAGATGGCGACGCGTGAGACGGCTGAAAAGCTGGCAGAAGGTGGGCCGGATGCCCAAAACTAATTCTATGGCAATTAGCTTTTAGCGGTTAGCAATTGGCTTTTGGCTCAACACCCATTCTCTCAGATTAAACATTTGATAAAACGCTGTTCGGAAGGACGGCGTTTTTGATTCATGATGATGTGTTACAAATGACACAACTATTGCAGTTTGTGCATATAATCCGCTGAAATGGCGGGCGGCAGGCTCGGTCGAAGGCGCTGAATCGACACAAAATGCAGCGTGATGGCCCGGCTAATGCCGCTGAGTGCAGCGAATGGCTCGGCTATGTCCGCCGCGTGCATATTGGGGTGTCGTTGCAGCGGATATACGGGAGGAAGTCGCGGCACTGCTGCACATTGTGCAATAACGACGGTTCTCCACAATCTTATCAACCCGACTGGACGATCAGAAAACGGTTGCCGTCGATGTCACGGAAGAGGAACTGCGCCGGGACGGGATTGGAAATAGTGACCTCAGTCGATATAAGTCCGGTACGACTATTGCCCTTGTGAGCGATCTCTTTATCTATATCTACGCCTTTGGCACGGAGCGCTGCATGATCCGCCTCGATGTCCTCGGTCGCGAAGGCACAATAGGTCTGGTCGCTGCCAGCAGCCTTGCCCTCACCCTGTGGAACTAACGAGATGGTGTTCGCAGCACCGGGCGGAGCAACCTCAATCCAACGAATGCCACCCCCATAAATGAAGTCAGCGCGTTTCTCGAATCCGAGCGTGTCGAGGTAGAACTTGAGAGATTTTTCTTGATCAGCAACCGGAACGAATATCGTCCCCACTTCGGTGATGTGGGTCAGTTTTGCGGTTTCAGTCATTTTTCGCTCGTTTCAGTTGATTAGGTGTGCAGAAAAAAGAGAGGTTTAGGTGTAGGTTTATTGTAGAACAAAAGGTCTAAATTGTCAAGCAGTTGGGGCGAAAGGTAGGACTGATGTAAGTGGTGGAGAGGGCGAGTCTGTACATACCCCACCCCAACCCCTCCCCAAAACACAGGGAGGGGCTTTCAAGACTCTTGTGGGGAATTTTGTGTCCTAAAATCTCTCTGCTGTTTAGTGTAGCGCTACCAGAAAATACTTCTTGCACCATAAATTTTTATGGAATATCCTACGCTTCGGCGTTGAGGATAGAAGAACGATCAAACGGAATTGGCACTATGGAGTTATAGGGTGCTTGTAATAAGAATTTGAACGCGTACACTACAAAATATTCGTGCTACATAATTATTTGGAGTTTACGTCAATGGAAAAAGTTAATATCCCTGAAGCACTGGCATCCGTAACCGAACATTGGTCACAAAAAATTATCGGGGAGGCGAATGGACAATTGTTTAAAGTAGCAAAAGGAATCGGTGAAACAAGATGGCATAAGCATGATGACCAAGATGAATTATTTATTTTATATAAGGGTCATTTAACCATCCAGCTAAGAGATAAGAATATCGAGTTATATGAAAATGACCTGTTTATCGTCCCTAAAGGCGTTGAACATTGTCCAAAAGCCGAAGAAGAAGTTGAATTTTTGATCGTTGGGCTCAACATCACATCCAATGCAGCGGGCGGAAAACCCAATTTGTAGGCATACGCCTAATGTGAAATCAGATTTCAGATTCAAAAATGTCTCATTTTAAACACGACGCACAGCCGTGCGACCCTACAAAGCGGGTCTATTCTGAAATTATGAGGTAGGAAAATGGACAAGGGCAAGGTGTCGATAACCCAGCCCTTTTAATTATGAGGGGTTAGAACCAACCACGACGGCTGTAGCGTTCTTCTTTCCACGGATCAGCAGTGTTGGAATAACCGTTGACTTCCCAGAAACCGGGTTTATCAACGGGGCTAAACTCAATGGCGCGTAAGAACTTGGCGCTCTTCCAGAAGTAGAGCTTGGGAACGAACGTCCGCAGCGGACCACCGTGATCCGGCTCAAGCGGTTGATCTTCATATTTGTAGGCCAGCAAGACGTTATCTTCCATCATGGCTTCTATGGGTGTGTTGGTGGTATAGCCATAATCACAATGGGCGATGACAAATTTGGCGGTTGGCTTAACGTTAAAAAGTGTCACAAAATCACGAAAAAGAACGCCTTCCCAATTGGTATCAAACTTGCTCCAACGGGTGACGCAATGAATATCGACATGGGCTTTGGTGGTGGGGATTTTGGTAAATTCGTCCCATGACCAGCGCTTTTCAGCCTCGACTTCACCAAACACACGCAAATCCCATGTGGCGGGATCAAAGGTTGGATTAGGGCCATAGGTCAAAACCGGAAACTTCTGCGTCAGCGATTGACCGGGCGGAAGCCGACCTTCACCTTTGATTTTTTCTTCCTGCTTACGTCGATTGAGAAAATCCATTACGTCACCATCCTTAGAGACTCATCCAACGAATTTATGACAATAGGAACATCATCGCCTAATTAACGCCAGTTGGGAATAATGATTTGAAATTGCCATATGAGGAAGCGTTTAAGGCCCTTCCCAACGACAAAATGCATTCGATATTCTTAGCGCAAATTCCGCTTCTTGAGCAATGGAACTAGGCGAAAACAAAAACTAAAACATCCCAACACTATAACTCGACAATAATTAGTCTATTATAGCGCAAGGATGTTTCAACGAGATAATGATTGAATTAGGAAAGACAGTAGAAAGTCTAGAAGAAAGGATTGGTCAACAATTCAACTTGTAGCTTCATCAGACCCAGTGTGATTTCGTCGCCGTGCCGAACCGGATAGGCTTCCTTTGGTTTCATCCACACGCCGTTCAACTGTGTACCGTTGGCACTGCCATTATCAATGATGGTCACGCGGTCGCCATCCAGTTTAAAATAGAGATGTTCGCGGGAGACACCCATTTCGTTGCCCTTGAAACCACCCAGATCAACATCTGGATAATAACCGCTTTCGGGATGGGCGCGACCAACCACTACTGTTCCAGCGAGGTCAAAAATCATCTGCATCTTAAATTCGACCAGACGTATGGCAATGCGCCAAGGACGCGGCATCCCCAGATCAATCGGTTTGATCGCTGGATCAGCCGTCAATTGTTGTAAATTAGTATCCTGATCAAACTTACGTGTTTCACCTGCCATGATTGAAGCACCTCATATAAGGACTGTCATGCCATACATATACTACATCAACAGGCGCACAGAAGTCCATAAAATTCCGTTGTGAGTTTCGTAAATATATGTGAATAATTTTTATTACGGGGATAATAGAACAAACATCAATCATCAAGTGTGTGGAATGTATTGTTCTGCTTATAATGAAGAAGCGATATGGAAACAAGTCGAGAAACGAGTGTGTGAATGACAGCTCAACTCATCGAGATATTATTTGTGAGCCGCAATGGAAACGATATGGTGATGGTGCTGGAGAGCCCTATTTACCATGTGCAAAGCATCAATGATCCGGGTCAGGCGATGGAAATGCTTCGCGATGGGCAAATCGACCTGATTTTATTAGAAGACGAGCTTTTTTCTAATGACATCAACCGGATGATCAAAGAAATTAAACGTCGTGCGCCGCTGCTTCCAGTGCTGGTGCTTTCTGAAAACAAGGATACCGCTTACCAGACCGGATTGATGGAGGCGGGTGCGGACGATATCCTAATCGGGAAAATTTCAACGGAAGAACTGCTGCGACGGTTGCGGTTAGTCCTGCGCCAACGGCGACAAGCGCAAGCGCTGGTACAGCGTACCCAAAACTTGCAGTCGATCAATATTTTGGCAAGACGTATGCACAGCGCGGTTGAGCCAATCGAGTTGATTCAAGACACATTGGAACGCGCATGTAGCACGTTCAAGCTGTACGGCATGGCAATCGTGCTGGCGGATGGCAGTGCATTCCAAATGTACGCAGGACGCGAAGGAAGCAGTGCGAACAACGGGTTTTACCATGCGACACTCCAGATGGAAGCCTACGACCCTTTCCGGCGGGTGATTCAAAGCGGTATCGTGCAGGTCTTACAGAACATCGTGGCAGACCCCAATTATGTACCGATACCTCTTTTCCCCAGTCCGGAATCAGCGATTATCCTACCGCTGACCTTTCAGGATTATAAAATTGGGGCGCTAGGGGTATTCGGAACCAACCGCAATCCGTTGAGCCATGATGATTTGCTGATTTATGAATTATTTGCGTCACAATTTACAGTGGCGCTAAACAATGCACAGCATTATCACACGCAGCGCATCAGTGCGGAATCCAGCCAACATTTGTTACGAGGCTGGCAGCGTTTCAATAACCTGCATAACGAAGACGAAATTGCGGTCGGTTTGCAAGAGTTCATCGGGGATATTCCAAACATTACCAACTCGTTGGTATGGATGTACGATAGTGATCCCAATGCTATGGAGAGCGTTGTAAAAGCCTCGAACGTGGAACTGACTACCGTGTTCCGGAAGTTCGAAGCCAACGGGCAATTGGCAGACCTGATCCAAACTTTGGATACACAGGGTATGCAACCTTTGATTCAAAGCCAACTCCGCAAAGACGATCCTTTAGCGCCCTTGTTCAAAGCGTTACAGGGTCAAGATATGATGATCGTACCGATTATGGATTCGGCACGGTTCATCGGCGGAATTGTCGCAAGTGTTACCGACAGCAGCCAATATCGGAGTGAGGATAGTATTTTTCTGGCAGCCGGTATTGCCCATGTAGCGGGCTTGGCGCTGGAACGCGCGACGCTGATTCAGGAAACCACCCAGAAAAATGGGCGACTCGAAACACTCATTCGCGGAACCTCGCAAGGTATATTCTTTCTGGACGCGAACGGATGTATTGCCTTCTGTAACCCGCAATTCACTGAACTAACAGGCGTGAATCCATCGGAAGTATTGGGACAGACACCCAATATCCTGATGGAACGGATTGCCGCGCAGAGTGAAGACCCTCAACAGACCATAACCCAACTGCAAGAAGCGGTCGAACGCTTGCTGAGTACTGATCCTTCTCAACACGAGGATTACCCGATTGTTGAAATCAGTCTCCTGAATCCGGCACGGGAAATTGATGTGGAATTCATGCAAATTGGGGACAGCGAGGCGGAACTGAACACATGGGCGGGCATGATACGTGATAACGCCCGTTACAAGCAGACATTCTCCGGTCAAAGTTTACTGTTGGATATGATGTCCGAGCGCATCCGTGTTCCCTATGCACAGGTACGCGGGTTGATACACACGCTGCATGAACAGCACAGCCGCTTTACCCATCGGGAACGAGCGCATTTCCTCAAGCAGTTGGAAGACAGCGTCGAAAGCATGGGACATCTGTGGGATAACATCCTCGAAACCTATAATTTGCAGGCATCAGGATTATCACTCAGCCCTGAACAGGTCGATTTGTACGAAGTCGTGCAGCGCATTCTGGACAATCGTTCGTTCGCAGAATATCGACGGCAGGTGCAGCTTGAAGCACCGGGCAATCTACCTTTGATCGAGATTGACGAACTGCGAGTTGAACAAGCCATCACCAATGTTCTTTACAACGCGGTGCATTTCTCGCCGCGCGGAACCTCGATCCATGTCAAAATGGAAACGCTGGGAGACAGTGTTCAACTCAGCATACACGACCAAGGGATTGGCATCCCACAAGAACAATTAAGCCGGGTCTTTGAACCTTTCTTCCAAGCAGCCAATAACACATCAGAAGAAGGTGTGGGATTGGGGTTATATCTAGCGCGCGAGGTTGTTTCACGGCACGGCGGGGACATCCGTGTCGAAAGTGATGCGACCAATGGAACAACGGTGATTATGGCGTTCCCCATTCACGCCAACACTGAAGTCAAAATCGTGTCTGTGCCTATCCAACAGGAAAGTGTCGTCCGCCGACCGATCATTGTTAATCCGCAGCCTGCCGAACGTGGCAGTGGGGGCCGACGTGTTTCCGAGCGGCCTATGCAGACCATCATGATAATCGAAGGGCGATCCAAGCTGATTAACCGACTGAACGACATGTTAATTGATGAATATGAGGTTATCCATTACAGCTCGGCAGAAGAAGCCATTCGCGATTTGAATTCGGTGCGGCTCGACCTGATTTTCCTCGACACCAACCTGACCGACGCAAACGGATTGGATATTTGCGAACGGATTTGTAAGCGAACTGAAGTGCCGATTATCATGCTGGCGGACGAGGCATCGGAGGCCGAGAAAGTTCGAGCGTTCATGATCGGGGCAGACGATTACATTGCTAACCCGATTAGCGACGAGGAATTGTCGGCACGTATCAACGTCATTTTCAAGCGCCGTCGTATTCCAGACCGCACACGCGAACCGCTTGATCTGGGCAACCTATACGTCGATTTCGCACGGCGCGAGGTTTTCCTGAATAACAAGCCGCTCGAACTGACGCGGATTGAGTACGACTTGCTGCATACGTTAGCTGTACATCAAGGACAGGTTTTGACGCATAAGCAACTGTTGGAAAAAGTGTGGGGGCCAGAGTATCAAGCGGAAACGCAATACTTGTGGGTCAATGTGAGCCGACTGCGGAAGAAATTGGAACCGACACCGGATACCCCTCGCTATATTCATACCCAACCGGGCGTGGGATACGTGTTTAGACCGTCGTAATAAGAGTCAAAAAGCAATTGTGATGGGTATAGGTATTTGGGCGGGCGCAACATGTTGCGCCCCTACAATAATTACAGAACAAAACGCAATAAACATATTGTTCAAAGAAAAAGGTTTTCGTTCACATCAGACGAGTTCAATATCTATTCACATCGCTAGGAGGTATTTTGAAAGCACTTATTGTCCGACTGAGCATTATTGTTCTGGTTTCGATGGCATTATTTACGCATGTATTGGCTCAAGACAGTGAAGACCCATCAACCGTAAACAAGTTACTTTCAGATGGAACCGAAGAAGTCACAGCCGATGAACTCTTGGTTAATGCCCCTTTTAACAAACTTACCGAGTGGGAGAGCTATAGCGATGATGATATTAAAATGGGTGTCGCTAAAGGTGCTTACCACGTTAGTCTAAAAGGTAATATTTCGACGTTTGGGCTAAATTCCAAATCCCAAACGGATACGCTCATTCAGGTAAAAGCGACACAAATTTCAGAGGAATCTAATAATGCCTATGGTGTTATGTGCCGTTCCAATAGCGATGGGGATGGCTATTATTTCCTCATCAGTGGTGACGGTTCGTATACCATCACCCGGCTAAAAGGCAGTGTGACAACCCTCGTCAAATGGACTGAATCAAAAGCCATTAACACAGGTCAGGATGAAAACGAACTGACGGTTGTCTGCGTCAAAAACTATCTTGCGATGTATGTGAACGATGTATTGGTAGCCGAAACGACTGATAGTACCTTTACAAAAGGCCAGACGGGATTTTCGATCAGCGGGTTCGCGGATGATGCAGAAGTCGCAGTTGATTTTGATGATGCGCGTATCTGGTCAGCCAGCCTAGCTAGCGGTGCGGCCTCGGTTGGCAATACAACGGCTAATACAGAATTACCCGAGTCTTTGACCAGTTACGATGGCAAACCGAAAGAAGCTATCGCTGAACTGGAAGAATTGAAGGTCATACCTTCGGGTTCAAGCCAAATCTTCAATGAGAACCATGCCTTTTTTACCGGTCAAGGCAGTTGGTTTACACCTCTGGCAAGCCGCGCGCCACACAAGAATATTGTGATGGGTGCTGAACTTACATTTACGATTGGCAGTACTACCGAATTTGAGTCCTGCACGTTGATCAGCCGCATCAAAACGAACGACCAAGGTACAGCAACCACTTACGTACAAGTCGGCATTGGCAATGACAAATACCCCTATATTTACGATGTGTATTCCGAAGCACAAGACGGTAACTTTGAAGTTGGATCGACCGCGCTTAAGCTGACCGAACCGCATCATATTTTATTCACGTTGATTGATGATGTGGCGAATGTCTACGTGGATGGCGCTCTCGAAATAAGCAATTTCAAGATTGGTGAGCGCAGCGGCACATACGGAATTGCGCTTGCGGGGAAAGGGCCAAAGGCACGCTGCGACGGTGAAAACATATGGGCGTTCGCAGTTCCGAGTGTCAAACCCGGTGAATGTGCTATCAATTCCGTAAAAGCCGCAAACAAGCGTACTGGCCCCGGCACCACTTTTGCCGCAGCAGGACAATTGGCAGCGGGCGATGAAGTCATTGTCAGCGGGCAGGCCAAAGCAACGGACGGTAAGAGTTGGTGGCAACTTGAAGATGAGACTTGGGTGAGAGCAGACCTTGTTACGGCAGTCGGAGATTGTGCTGATGTCCCGATTGTAGAACCGTAATACGACTCAAAAGCTCGAACCAATGATATATTAATTTGTACAGCGCCGCCTCAGTGTGTTAAGCTACGAGTGTGGCGCTGTTGTTTTAGACATCCGTAATTTTGAGTCTCTGATAGTGGGGGATAATTATCAGGCCAGATGATGTTGGGATAAAGGCATGTACAAACGGTTCTCGATTTTATTGCTTATCGTATTTCTAGGAGCAGGGTTCGTACAAGCACAGGACCCATCAGCATCACTCAGCCTGAGTGTCGAAGCAGGCTTTGATGGTACGTTCCGTGAAAACGATTGGATACCCATTTACATCCACATCAGCAACGATGGCGAGGGCCTAGAAGGTCGCCTTGTCGTGCGGCCTGAGACTTCGGCTAGTTCCGTCCGCGATTCGTACAGCGTCCCCATTAGCCTCCCCACAGGCGCACAAAAATCCGTTTTCCTCTACATTACTGCTGAAAGCTTCGCTACCGAAATCCGCGTCGAAATGATTACCAATGATGGGGTTGTCGCGGCGGTTGAACCTGCCAGAGTACGTTCCGTGCAACAACGCGACCAAATTCATGTGGTGGTCACACAGTCCGCAAGCGGTGCGCTCGACCTGAGCAGCGTACATGATGGCGGTTACAACGCCTACCAATCCAACTGGCGCATTGAAAACATCCCCGACCGCGAAACCGCACTTGAAGCGATAGACACCTTAGTCTTTAGTGATGTGGACAGCGGCACTCTGAGCGCTGGTCAACAGCAAGCGATAACGGATTGGGTGGCACAAGGCGGGCATTTGCTGGTCACAGGTGGTGTCGATTGGCAAAGCACAGCCGCCGGATTGGTGGATTTGTTGCCGATTAAGCCGGATAACAGCCGCACCCTCGATAACCTGACTCCGTTGGCAACGTGGCTGCACTTCGGCGGCGACCAATTGGTTCAACAAACAGTCGTCGCAACCGGAACACTTCAAACAGGCGCACGGGTATTGGCAAGCGGCGCAGATGATACCCCTTTACTCATACGGCGCAGTCTGGGAGCCGGTACGATTGACTATTTGACGGCAACACCCAGCGCCCTGCCCTTACGCAGTTGGGGGGGGTTGGGTGATATGTGGTTGGCTCTGGCAAGCAGTGTTAACCCAAAGCCCGGTTGGTCTTACGGCATCGCGGATTGGGATCAGATTTCAAACGCGGTGAATATCTTACCGGGTGTGAATCTGCTGCCGGATATTTTGCCGTTGATCGCCTTTTTAGCGCTGTATATCGCGCTGATTGGCCCGTTGAATTATATCGTCCTGAACCGCATCAACCGCCGAGAATGGGCGTGGGTGACGATACCCATATTTATTGTCATTTTTAGCGCACTTGCGTGGACATTCGGGTTCAATCTACGTGGCAGCGAAGTGACACTCAGCCGCATGAGCATCGTGCAATCGTGGTCAGATTCGGAACGGGCCAATGTACAGCAAATCGTAGGGCTGCTTTCACCGAGGCGAACCCAATACAACCTGAGCAACAGCGGCGATAGTTTCCTGCGGACTGTTCCCCGCGCGAACAGCCAGAATACGCTGTTGGGCGGGAACATTATTTCCAGCACCAACATTGAACAAAGCGACGTTTTCAAAGCAGTAGACTTTCCGGTTGATGCCAGTTTCATCGCAGGGTTTGAGAGTGAAACCTCGATTGCCAAACCGCAAATTACTGGCGAGGTCACGCTGATTACCGACGGCGAAAATGGACAACAGACGATGCGCGGTTCCGTCCGTAATGACAGTGACCAAACGCTGAATGGCGCGGCAGTACTGGTGCGCGGACAATCCTTCCGTATCGAGAAGCCGATTGCACCGGGTGATGTTGCGCCGTTTGAATTTACATTACCGGGTGAAGGACTGCCCTCCCCTTCTCCACTGGCTTACACATCGGGCGATTACAACACGTTTAACAGCCGCCTCTACAGTTATTATAGTAGTACCTCGAAAAGCATCGAGGACATTTTGGGCGGACAGCTTAGTGTCCTGAACAATTACTATGCTTATCGCAAGTTGGATGGCAGCATTGAACAGGAAGAATTTTACCGACGCACCTTGTTTTTGTCGGGGTTAATAGACGAGCCGTATAAGCGACTGACCGGACGTGGCAACCATGCTTATCTAACGGCGTGGACGGACAAAGCGCCGCTTGATACGACGGTTGAAGGCAGCACCATCAAGACACTCGATACAACACTGATGCTCATACAACTCAATGTGAAAACGACGATCCCTCAAGGGGCTACGGTGATTACGGCTGACCAGTTTACATGGTTTGCACAAAGCCGCAGTTCACTGGCAGATATTGGCCCGTTGGACATCGCATTTAATCCGGGTGACGAGGCCGTGTTGCGCTTCACACCGCTGCCAGATGCGGTACTCAAGCAGGTCAATGAACTGCGGGTTTACGTAGACCGCAATCAAAATACCAGCCGCAATATCACACTTCAGATTTGGAACTGGGACACGTCACAATGGGAAGATCAAGCCACTGGCAGCGGCAATCAGATTATTGTCAGCAATCCGGCGCGTTACATTGGGCCGGAAAATGCGGTACAAGTGCGGATTAGCGCCGATGCATTTGGTGGCTATCCCCGTTTGAATGATTTAAGCATCGAGCAAATGGGATTATTTGAATAGCAACAACTGTTATCACAAAATTATTGATCATCTGTTGAGTAGAAAGTGATGCCTTATGGACACCATCATCGAAACGAAAGACCTGATTAAACGCTACGGAAAATTCCAAGCCGTGAACGGCGTATCATTGGAAGTTCCTGCGGGTTCGATTTATGGGTTCGTGGGACCAAATGGCGCTGGCAAAACCACAACCATGCGAATGCTGACGACGCTGACCCGTCCGACTTCGGGCGTGGCGCGGGTAGCAGGACATTCTGTGACGGAAGAACCACGCGCTGTACGGCGGGCAATTGGCTATATGCCAGACGAGTTTGGTGTGTACGACGATATGCGCGTGTGGGAATATCTGGATTTTTTCGCGGCTTGCTACGACATCCCGGAAGCGAACCGCAAGAAACTGATTGATGATTTATTGGAACTGGTCGATCTGGCACACCGGCGTGATGACATGGTGGATAAGCTGAGCCGAGGTATGAAGCAGCGTCTTTCACTGGCGCGAACGCTGGCACATGATCCGGCTGTTCTAATCCTCGATGAACCCGCATCGGGACTTGATCCACGCGCACGGGTCGAAATCCGTGAACTGCTGGTAGAACTCGCTAGGATGGGCAAGACGATTTTCTTTTCGTCACATATTCTGGCAGATGTAAGCGAAATTTGTACGCACATTGGCATCATTGAAGGCGGGCAGATGGTGGCACAAGGCAGCATGGAAGCCATGCGGGCGCAACTGATGCCACATCGAGAGATTATGGTGACGGTACGCGACAATGAAACGGCTGAGAAGGTCAAAACTTTAGTCAGCGAGATTTCGGGCGTGGTTAATTCAGAAATATTGGAGCCAAAGAGCGGACGGTCACGGCTGCGAATTGATTTCACAGGTGACGATGACGGAGTATCCGCTATCAACCAGAAGATTTCCAGCGCGGGGATTTCCATTCTCGGTTTCAGTGAAGAGACCAAAGACCTTGAGGCGATGTTCATGCGCGTGACGAAGGGGATTGTGACGTAGGGAACGGATTGAAGTTATTCAGCGTCAATAATGATAGCAAGGGCAATTAAGGATTAGGGTTCATGGTAGAAGATGTCGCCGTTCGGCTCGTTGACTCGCCGGAAGAAGCACTTAGCCCACGCGAACTACGCCTTGAGCGCGGCGGGTTGATTTTGCGCTGGGGGGCGATCATTAACGGCGTGCTGACAGGCGTGGTGTTTATACTGGCGCTCTTAGGTGGGCTGCGAGTCATCCCTAATCTGTTCCCTACCCTCCACAACGTCCTGCTTGGACGTACTGTTATAGGCGATGACGCGGCGGTGGCAGAAGTTATCCTGCTGCTGCAACTGGACGTTAGCTTTCTGTTGGTGGTTGCCGTCGGCTTGCTGGCACGCGAAGTATGGGCGCTGGTCGGCGTGTGGGTATTGGTAATCGTGAATGTCCTGATGCTAGGGTTGATGGGCTTCACTCCCTCAATCGTGACGATTGCAACGGGGCTATGGAGCGCTATCATCGTCAGCCGGGATGTGAAGGCTTTCCGCATCAATCCGGTGATGCTCAAAGAACTACGCGGACGGATGCGTGGTGTTCGAGCCTTCGTGGTACTCAGCGTTTATTTGGGTTTGATGAGCGCATTTCTGGCGCTTCTATATTTGATTTACGAATCCGCTAGCCAACGAAATGGTTCAGCCGCGGCGGGTGAAGTTGGACGTATTTTGTTCATGGGTATTGTGGGCATCGAACTGATGCTAATTATATTTATCGCTCCGGCATTTACGGCAGGTGCGATTACAGGTGAACGCGAACGACTGACTTATGATCTGCTGAAAACCACCCTGCTCCCCAGCCCTTCGTTCGTGATCGGCAAACTGGAGTCGGCACTGGGTTACGTGCTGCTGCTGCTGCTTTCGGCTATACCTTTACAAAGTATCGCGTTTCTATTTGGCGGCGTGACCGAACTGGAACTGGTGCTGTCGCTGGTTATTCTGGCAGTGACCGCCGTTGCACTCGGTACAGTGGGTATTTATTTTTCGGCAACCGCCACCCGAACATTGGCGGCGAGTGTCCGTGCATATACAACGACATTGATTGCTACGTTCGGCATTCCGTTGGTGCTGGCTGTCATATTGGGTTTTATTAGCAATACCCTGCGCGGTTTGCCTTCAACCGTTGAAGCGATCATCATTTATATCAACGACTTTTTAACCAGCCTGAATCCGATTGCGACCGCGTTGGCAACACAACAACTGCTGATCCAACAGCGCGGAATTGGATTCTGGACGGATACGCTGCGAGATGGCACGACGATACCGCGCGTTTCCCCGTGGATCACCCTCACTATTATTTATCTGGTGGTATCCACCATCCTTGTTGTGCTTTCGATTCAACGAACGCGCAAGGTCGAGCAATAGGCTTGAACCAATCCATGCCCGACGGTGTATTTGAAATTACTCCGTAACCAAAGGCAGTCTACAATGGCGACACAACTTCTCATCCAAGAACACAGCAGCACTTTAGGCCAGTTGGTGCGGCGTTGGGATCGACGGCTGCGAGTGCAGCAGCTTTCGATGTGGCTGCCGCGCTGCTTGATGCCGGGGTTAGTAGTCGGCATTGTCTTAGCCGTTATCTCACGGCTGAGACCCTTACTTCTCGGACAACAAATCCTCATTATTACGGCGGTGCTGTTGGGGATTGGCGTGGTGGGAATGCTGCTGGCAGTATGGTTATGGCCTCGCCCAGCAATTGCGGCAGCACGGCGCTTCGATGTGCAATTTGGGCTGAAAGAACGTGTCTCGACAGCGCTGGAATTGATTGAAGGTCGAATACACGGAAATGACGAACTCGTCGAATTACAGATTGATGACGCGTTGGAGCAAGCCCAATCGGTACGGGCAAGCCAGCATCTACCTCTGATCTGGCGTGGGCGAGAATGGGGAATAGCCACCTTACTGGCGGTGATCTTCGCGCTGGTAACATTACTACCCAACCCACAGGCTAAAGCGATTGCAGCGAATACAGCTCAACAGGCAGTCTTACAAGCCGCCCGCGAAGAACTGCAAAAGATTACAACTGATGTGGCAGCCGACCCTGCCTTGACAGCAGAGGAACGGAAACAACTGCTTGAGGCGCTACAGGCCAGCAACGACACGCTGAAAGAGCCGGACATCAAACCTGAAGAAGCGCTGGCAACTCTTTCAACCGCGCAGTCTGCTTTGCAGTCGCAAGCTGACAAAATGAATCAACAACAGCAGGCCGCACAGTCAGCAATGAATGCGGCGAACCAAACGCTTAGCAACCAGACTAATCAGAATACAGACAGCCAACAGCAACAAAATGGTCAACAAGGGTTAATGCAGTCGCTTAGTAATCTACAGCAGAACATGCCCAATATGAGCGCAGCGCAAATGCAAGCATCGGCACAAGCCTTACAGCAGGCCGCAAACCAACTCCAACAAACCAATCCACAGGCAGCACAAGCACTGCAACAGGCTGCACAACAGATGCAGCAAGGCAATCAAGCTGCTTCACAGCAGGCGTTGCAACAGGCGACCCAACAACTGCAACAGGACGCGCAAAATGCACTGAACCAGCAGAACTCGGCACAGCAGATGAACCAATCAGCTCAAGATGTGCAACAATCGGCTAACCAAGTCAGCCAGCAAAGCCAACAGGGGCAGCAGCAGAATAACCCCCAACAGCAAAATTCTCAACAACAGAACCAAAATGGACAGCAGGGACAACAAGGACAACAATCCCAGCAGCAAAATCAGCAGGGACAGCAACAAGGGCAAAACCAAAACGCCCAACAGCAAAGTGGTCAACAGGGACAACAACAAGGCCAGCAAAGCGGGCAACAAGCACAAGGGCAATCTGCTCAACAGGGACAAGGTGCAGCAGCTAGCGGTGCGGGTAATACTCAAGGTAACTCAGGCGACAGCAGCGGTGAAAATCAACCGGGCGGCAGCGCTTCACAGAATAACAATCCAGATGGGCAAGGCGAAGGGCAATTTGACCCAATCTACGCGCCGCAGCATATCGGCGGACAAGGAACGGAACAAATCCAGCTTGATCCGAACTCGTCCAACCAGCCGATACAGGAAGGCAACTTCAGCAATAATCCGAATGGCAACACAAGCGTTCCCTATAATCAGGTTTTCAGCGATTACAGTAACGCCGCCAATCAAGCCTTACAGAATGACTATATTCCGCTAGGCATGAGGGATGTGGTGCGCGACTATTTCTCGTCGTTGGAACCGGGGCAAAGTGGCAGCACAAACACGAGTACCCCCTAGATTTACAAACACAAACTATTTCATCCATTTAAGGTTGAGGAGTCAAGATGACTGATGCTCCGGTACTCGACATTAACATCGAGCAGTTTAGTAAACTGGCACAAGCCATTGAGAACGAAGTAGGACGGGTCATCGTCGGGCAGAAAGATGTCGTCCGCGGGGTCATCATCTGCATCTTAGCGGGAAAACACGCGCTGCTAGAAGGTGTGCCGGGATTAGGTAAAACGATCCTCATCCGGTCATTAGCGGACGCGCTTGATTTGAAATTTTCGCGTATCCAATTCACACCAGACTTGATGCCCGCTGACATTACAGGCACGGATATTCTGGAAGAGGACGAACACGGGCGCAAGATCAAACAGTTCCAGACCGGTCCCGTTTTCGCTAATCTGTTACTCGCGGACGAAATCAACCGTGCCACGCCGAAAACGCAATCGGCGCTGCTGGAAGCGATGGCAGAGCAATCGGTCACGGTAGCCAACCGCACGTATCATCTTGAGCCGCCCTTCTTTGTGTTGGCGACCCAAAATCCTTTGGAGATGGAGGGAACTTATCCCCTGCCTGAAGCGCAGCTTGATCGTTTTATGTTCAAGGTGAACGTGAAGTATCCGACCAAGCAGGATTTGGTCACGGTGTTGGAACGGACTACAGGTAACGATGTTCCTCATGCCAATAAAGTGGCCGACGGCAAAGAAATCATCAGCATGGGCAAGCTGGCGCTTAACACGCCTGTCGCCAGCCATGTGAATGAGTATGTGGCGCGGTTGATTGTGGCAACACATCCCGACGACCCCAGCGCACCCGAAAAGGTAAAGCAGTTTGTACGCTACGGCGCAAGCCCACGTGGGGCGCAAGCTCTCATTGTCGGCGGGAAGATTAATGCGCTGCTCGAAGGCCGCTTCAACGTGTCGTTTGAGGACATCGCGGCAGTTGCGCCCGCGACCTTACGCCACCGTTTGCTGTTGAATTTTGAGGGGTTGGCAGAAGGTATCCCAACTGATGACATTATTGCTGATCTGCTAAAAGCGGTTGTGAAATAAGATGACGGTGACACTTCGAGAGATCATTGCCGACAACTGGCGCGAGTGCGTGAAAATTAAGGTGGAAGCCTCTCAAACCCAATTTGTGGCTTCGAACGCGTTTTCGCTGGCACAATCCAAGTACGAACCGGAATGCGTACCACTAGCAGTGTATGACGACGAACAAATGGTAGGGTTCTTGATGTATAAGTCTGAGGATTATAGGTTAGCAAAAGTATGGTTTATTGAACGGCTGATGATTGGTGCAGAACATCAGAAAAAAGGTTATGGACGCGCAGCGATGACTGCACTCATTGAGCGGTTGCGGTCACAAGCGGGTTACAACGCTATTCTCATCAGCTTTGTGCAGGGGAACGACATCGCACAAAAGCTGTACAGCGATTTAGGCTTTGAAGATACCGGTGAAATTGAAGAGGGTGAGTTGGTATACCGCTTGGGATTCACGGATTGAGGTCATTTTAATGGCTGATGAAAAGCTATTTGACGAAAAAACCCGGCGCAAACTCGAACAATTGATGCTGGTGGCATCACGGGTGCGGGCAGGCGCGATGAAGGGCGAACGACGCTCGACTAAACGTGGTACAAGCATCGAATTTGCCGATTATCGGGACTACACACGCGGCGATGACTTGCGGCGGTTGGACTGGAATATTTATGCGCGGTTGGAACGTCCATTCATCAAGCTGCTGGAAGATGAAGAAGACCTCGCGGTTCATCTGCTGATTGATACCTCAGCGAGTATGGGTTGGCCTCAAGATGGTGACAAAAACCTCAATAAGTTTTTATACGCGCAGCGACTAAGCGCGGGGTTAGCTTATATCTCGTTAGCGACCAATGATCGTCTCACATTGTCTACATTGAGCGAAGGGCGACCCGCACAATATGGCCCCATACGCGGGCGCGGATACGGTTTGGCGATGTTGAATTATGTCAGCGGTTTACAGCCCGCAGGCGTGGTTGACTTGAATACCACGCTGAAAAATTATGCCTTGCGCGGCGGACGACCGGGATTGTGCTTTGTTATCAGTGACCTGATGAGTCCAAATGGTTTTCAAGAGGGTGTGAATGCCCTACTCGGCAAAGGTTATGAGGTTGGACTCATCCAAGTCTTATCGCCCGATGAGGTTGTCCCGCCCATGGGTGGCGATTTGCGGTTGGTGGATGTGGAGACTGGACGGGCTCAAGAAGTTTCGGTTGATGGTGGGATGCGCGATTTGTATCTGAAGCGTTTTAGCGAGTGGCGGGATGGTATCCAAGCCGAGTGTGTCCGGCGCGGTGTGCATTTTGTGACCGTCGAAACCAGCGAGGCATGGGAGAAAGTGATCTTGCAGAGCCTGCGACGCTTAGGCGCAGTGAAGTAGTAGAAATAATGCAAGAATTTTTAACACAGAGACACAATGGCACAAAGACACAGAGAGTAAAATCAGCAAGAATTTACCATGATTGAAAATCAAATTAGTAGCCACATTATTGGTGCAGCGATTGAGGTACACCGCACATTGGGCGGGCCGGGTTTATTGGAAAGTATTTATGAAGAAGCGTTAGCATGGGAACTCACAATTCGCGGACTTGCAATTGAGCGTCAAAAGGAAGTCAAAATCCAGTATAAAGATACCCATCTAGCAACACCTTTAAGGCTCGATTTATTAGTTGATGAAAAAGTTATTGTTGAATGCAAAGCGGTTGTAAATTACAACACAATCTTTGAGGCTCAAGCCCTAACTTACCTGAGACTCACTGGTTTGAAATTGGCATTAGTCATTAATTTTGGGGAACGAATAGTCAAAAATGGTATTCACAGAGTTATCAATTGAAAAATATGACTTTTAAAAATACCTCTGAGGCTTTGTGCCTTTGTGTCTCTGTGTTAAAAAGTTAGGGCTTATATATGGCATTTCTGACACCGATTGCGCTGCTGGGCGCTTTGCTAGCCATACCGATTGTACTGTTGTACATGCTGCGACTGCGACGGCGCGAGGTGGTGGTTTCCAGCACCTTTCTATGGCAGCAAATTGTACGGGACAGCGAAGCCAATACCCCGTGGCAACGCTTGCGTCGCAACCTTCTGCTATTACTCCAATTGATTATTCTAGCGCTGTTGGTACTGGCACTGGCACGACCTTTCATTATCGTTCCAGCGGTCAGCACCGGACAGATTGAACTCCTGTTGGATGCATCCGCCAGCATGAAGGCTAGTGATATGCCGAACGGCGAAACGCGCTTTGACGAGGCCAAACGGCAAGCGCTGAGCATCGTGGATACACTAAGCCAAAATGACACGATGACGATTATTCGGGTGGCGAATGTGGCGGAGGTGATTGCGCCCGCTACGGGTGATGCGGCACTTTTACGAACGGCGATTAACAACGCGCAACCGAGCGCGGCACAAGCCGATTGGGTCGGCGCGTTGACGTTGGCCTCAGCCGACGCAATTAACGTCAGCGACTTCAATATGGTAGTGATTAGCGATGGTGGCCTAGGCGATGCCAGCGGTTTACCGGGTGTGCCGGGTAAGGTGCAGTACATTCCAGTTGGACGATCCAACGATAACTTGGCGATTACTGCCCTTTCAACACGTTCGCTGCCCGGTCAAGCACCGGAGTTATTTGCGGAAGTTACCAATTATGGACAGCAAGATACGCCAATTATTTTTGATCTGCGTGTAGATGGCACTCTATTCAGCGCGACCAGCTACACCGTCAAAGCGGGAAGCAGCCTGCCAATTGTCAGCACGGCCTTACCTGAAAACTTCGGCTTCTTACAAGCGGGATTAACCACACCGAACGACTCACAAGTGCCGGATTATCTAGCCGAGGACAATACAGCGTGGACAGTATCGAGTGGCAGTGGAGCGCGTCGAGCATTATTGATGACCGCCAACAATTTGTTCCTCGAACAAGTTTTGCGGAGTATGCCTTCAATTGAAGCCTTCAAGGGTGACATCACACGTCCGCTGCCCAAGGACAAATATGATCTGTATATCCTCGATGGTTGGCTGCCAGCCGATGGCAAACTACCTGATGGCGATTTATTGATTATCAATCCGCCGAGCAGCAGCACTTTGTTTACGGTCGGTGCGGAAAGCAAGCCCAGCGGCGAAATTACCGTTAAGAGTAATGATCCGCGCACGACATTCGTCGACTTCAAGGACGTGAATATCCTAAAGTTCAAGACTCTGACGGGCGTTGATTGGGCAACCGCGCTCATTACGACCGACACAGGGCCGCTGTTGGTGGCGGGCGAACAGGATGGGCGACAAGTGGCTATCCTGACCTTTGATATTCACGACTCCGATTTACCGTTACAAATTACATGGCCTATATTGATGTCAAACTTATTAGAGTGGTTTACACCGAGCAGCATTATCTCAGTGCCGAACGGGTTGCAAGTTGGCGCATCACTGCCCATCAGACCGCCATTTGAGGCAACCGGTGTGCGCATCACACTGCCGGATGGAAGCAGCAAAGATTTGCCCATTGACCGGCAAACGGTGGTCTTCGCTGATACACGCGAACCGGGACTCTATAAAATTAACATCCTCAAAGGGGACGAAATTATTCAGTCCGCGTCGTTCGCGGTGAATTTATTTGCCCCAACTGAAAGCAACATCACACCACAACAGACAATTTCGCTGAGTGGGAACACCATCGCGGCAGCCACGCGGGATGAAGTCGGGCAGCAAGAATTCTGGCCTTGGGCGGCGCTGCTAGCCCTACTGATATTGATGATAGAATGGCTGGTATACCAACGGCGGATGCAGGCACGAACGGTGTTCCAGCCCTTTTTCCGGCAGCCCGTGCAGGGGGTGGCACGATGAACTGCGGACACACGCTTATCTATAAGAGTTACCGGATAACGGTATGACATTTACAACCCCGTTTGCACTGGTTTTGCTGATCTGTATCCCCGTACTCTTGTATTGGGGGTGGCCGAGGCAAGCCTATCGACGAGCGCGAGACATTAGCAGCTTGATTTTACGTTCGATTATCACACTGTTTTTGGTGCTATCACTGGCAGGCGCACAGGTTATCCAAGCAGCGGATAAGCTGACCGTCATCTTCTTGATGGACGTTTCCGACAGCATGGGGCAGCAAGCACAGGCCGATGGGTTGACCTATGTGCGGCAAGCGATCAGCACCATGCGCCCTGATGACCAAGCAGGAATCGTTCTGTTTGGCGGCAAGGCGTTGGTTGAACGTCCGGTGAGTAGTTCGCATGATATTGGACGTATTCAATCTGCACCACCGACTGGCAACACCAATCTCGAACAGGCTGTCCGGCTGGCGTTGGGCATGTTTCCGGCGGACAGCGCACGACGCATTGTTATTCTGAGCGATGGGCAACCGACGATTGGCAACGCAGAATCGGCGGCTGAACTGGCAGCAGCAACCGGTGTCGAAATCAGTTATGTGCCGTATGTTGCGGCTGACAAACCGGAAGTGCAAGTTACCAGCGTGAATGTGCCGAGCGCGATTAATGCTGGACAGCGCTTCGATCTGAACTTGACGATTAATTCCGAGGCGGCGACACCCGCACGGGTGACGGTGCTTCAAGCCGGACAAATTATCCAGCAGCAAGATGTCCAACTGCAACAGGGAACCAACAGCTACAGCCTTTCGCTACAAGGGACAGGCGCGGGCTTTAAAGATTTTCAGGTGAAGGTTGATCCGGTTAGTAACGATAATTTCTACCAGAACAACCAACTTTCAGCTTTTAGCCGTGTGATTGGGCCGCCACGCGTGTTATTGGTTTCAGAGACAGCCCAGGAAATCCAATATCTGAAACCTGCGCTAGAACAGGCGGGACTCACAGTTGATGTAACCACGCCGGAAGAACTGCCCTTCACCTTAGTGGGTTTGGCGCAGTATCAGAGTGTGATTCTAGCGAACGTTTCGGCTACGCATCTCTCACCACAGCGCATGACTATTTTGCAGAGTTATGTGCGCGACTTGGGCGGTGGGTTATTGGCTGTAGGTGGCCCGCAAACTTATGGGCCGGGTGGTTATTTCCAAACGCCCTTGGAAGATGCCCTACCCGTTGAATCACAGATTAAAGATCAGAAGCGTATCCCGCAGTTGACCATCGCTTATGTGATTGACCGTTCGGGCAGTATGGACGCGCCCAGCCCCAGCGGTGTACCCAACATTGAACTGGCGAAAGAAGCCATTATTCGGTCGGTGGATTTACTGCAACCCAATGATCGGGCAGGTGTGGTATCGTTCGACTCGGTGGGCTATTGGATTGCTCACATACAGGATGTTCGCGATAGACTAGCGTTGGAACGGCTGGTCGCGACATTACGCGCCAGTGGGGGTACCGATATTCTGGCGGGTATGACACTAATTTCCCAAGAAATCGGCAACGACCCTTCAGCAAGGAAGCATATTATCCTGCTGACGGACGGTGGCGCTGACCCGACCGGATTGGTCGAGATCACCCAAAAATTGCACGATAGCGGTGTCACAACCTCGGTGATCTCGATTGGAGGATCAGCACCGGCTTTCTTAAAGTCGATGGCAACAGCCGGTGGTGGGAATTTCCACAGTGTCATCGCGGTGGACGAAATACCCACCATATTTACACAGGAAACGGTGCTGGCGACGCGTTCCTACATCCTCGAAAATGCGTTTACACCATTAGTGTCATCCAACAGCCCGATTATGAATGGGATCACCAGCGCTCCTACTTTGCTAGGCTATGTGGCGACGACTCCCAAACAGACCGCAGAAGTTATCCTACGCGGACCCGAACCCTTCAAAGACCCATTACTCGCGGCGTGGCAGTACGGTTTAGGACGCTCAGTAGCCTTCACCAGTGATGCAACAGCACGATGGGGCGCGAACTGGGTAAGCTGGTCGCAGTTCGTGCGCTTTTGGGATCAAGCGGTGCGCTGGACGATCACCGAAGGTACAACCAACAATCTGGAAAGTCGGGTGGTGATGGAGGGTGAACAAGCGCGATTGATTGTTGATGCGCGTGACAATGGTGGTGCATTTCTGAACGGGTTAAACCTCCAATTCTCGTTGGTTGATCCGAATGGCAACCCGACACTTCAGACTTTACAACAGGTCGCGCCGGGACGCTACGAGGCGACCTTCGCACCCAACGCTGAAGGGGCTTACATCTTATCAGTACAGGGCGATAATCCGACCGACCAAGGGCTAAAACTTACCCAAACGACGGGTTGGGTGATGAGTTACTCGGCAGAATATGACCGGAGCAAGCGCGGTGATGGTGCGTCACTGCTCATAAGCCTGAGCGATTTGACGGGCGGACGATCAGTAGCCGAGGATACGGGCGCGGTGTTCAACCACAATTTACGAACGAACGTAGCAGGTACGTCCATTTCACCACTGCTTCTGTTGATTGCTTTGATCTTACTCCCTTTCGACATTGCGGTTCGGCGGTTAGTGGTGACACGCACGGATTTGATACGGTTACGACAAGCAGTGTTTGGTCGGGTACAGGTGGAGGCGACATCGGAGCGGATGTCGACCTTACTGGATGCCAAGCAACGGGCGCGAACCCGTACCGACGAAAGTGGCTCGGCCAGCGGGGTTACGGGTTTATCAGCAACAGGCGAAGGCGGAGCGGAGACGACAACGGCACAGCGTCCGAGCCAGCCTGTTATAAACGCTCCGAAAGACCCCGGTAACGTGGCGGGGGAACTCCTCAAGAAGCGCAAAGAACGTCGATAATGACGCAGGCGTATTTCTCATTTGTGACATAAAACCCGCTGAAATGGCGGGCGGGAAGCACGGGAGAAGCCGCTGAATGGACACATTTGCAAGGCGGCTGGCCCGGCTGATGCCGCTGAGCGCCGCGATTGGCTCGCGTATGTCCGCCGCGTGCCAATATTAGCATTGCCGCAGCGGAAGCGAGGGAGCGATCCGCTGAAAATGCAATTGAACCGCCATCCACAGCAGGCTTCGCACATGCGCTAAAAACGCCAAGTTCAATGCAGAGATTGATTCATATCTAGAATAAACGACCAATTGGTTTATCCCCCGGTCTGCTCCAACATCCAAAAATTCCATAGAAATAGGATAGCACAGAACAAATAAACTAGGGTGACAAAATGCCCTCCGCTTGCGTTTGGGTGCAGTTATAAAATTTCAACTTTTGCCCTCTAAAGGTTCTCGACAACCAACATTTCTGTAGATTAATTTGTTTAGAAATGGTTAGCATTCGATTTGTGGTGAAATGCGTCATATGTCAATCTGTTCATAAGCTGACCGATTTTCGGAAAGATTGAGATGAAAATGACGTTTTTATAATACAATCGTTATTAAACAAGACTTATGATTTGGCGAGGAAAGCAAGTATATGGACGCGAAAACCCTATTTCAAGAAGGGGTCGTCGCCATTCGTGATCACAAGGATACTGCAAAAGGGCGTGAGCTGCTGATGCAATCTTTGAAGATCGAACCGAAGAACGAATTGGCATGGTTGTGGCTATCGCGGACGATAGCTGAACCGAAGAAAAAAATCCAGTGTTTGGAACGGGCATTAAAGCTCAACCCAAACAATGAGCAGACAAAGGCGCTTATCAGCAAACTAGTAACAGATGCTGCACCGGGCAGCAATGGCAGCAATGGCAGCAGCGCCAACGTGCCAACTACTATGCCTGCCCCAACACCCGCGCCGCAAAGCCTTCGCCCTCTGCCTGAGAAGATGGATACTTCTGATTGGAATTCACTGCGAATATCGACCAACGAAATGCAGGTTGTATCACCCGGCAGTGGACTGAAACCGCAAGTCACAGCCGACATGGAAGATATGGGACTCACACCGGATTTGGGTGCTGTACTCACCGCGACCAGCGAAATGAAGTTGGCTACCAAACGGGCGACGAGTGAAGTCGCCATGGTTGACACGTCAACCAGCAGCAACGGCTTAAAAGATTTACGTGCTGTTTATGGGGACAACGAAGCAAAGGCAGTCGAAAAAGCCACGCCCCGTAAAGCCGACCTGACCACAGCCGAAACTACCCAAATTAAGAATTATTTGGCTCAAGCACAGACCTTATTGAATAAGAATAAGATCGAAGAAGCGATTGAGCAGTGGGTTCGGGTGCTGGACATTGAAATTGATAATGAAACGGCTCTGGGTAATGCGGTTCGCTACTTATCACGGCTGAAGTACATTGACGACGCACGGGAGTTGGTGTGGAACGCGCTCAACAGCGGAACGACACATCCGTCAATTTATCTGACGGCGATTGACATTGCAAAATATCAAAAGCTAGACGGCGAAGCGGATGATCTACGCCTGAAATTGGTTCAACTCCCAGAAGCTGGCGAAAAAACAGTGATGACGATAGTGGAACATTTCGTCGAACATGATCCCCCAAAAGCGTTACAGGCACTTGATCTCGCCATCCCAACTTATCCAAAGAGCCAAAAGCTAACCTTCCGACGGGCGCAACTGGCAGAAGAAATGGGTCTGCGGAAAGAAGCAGCCACTTATTATGAAGAAGCGGCGCAACTGGGTACGGGGAGTAAAGAAGGCCAACTGGCCGACAAAAAGCTGAGCGATTTGATGCCGCATATGAGCGACAGAGAACGTGGCAGCATCGGCTTGGCGGTTCGCGAGGCTATCGGGTTGGGATTTTTGTATTTGCTGATGGGCTTCCAAGACGCGGGTCTAAATTTGGCGCAATTGGGGGTTAACCGGATCGGCGGGATTGTGATGAGTATCGTGGGCGGTTACCTACTGATCACCGCAACCTCATCGCCACAGCAAAAGCCCATCGCCACATGGTTTGGTGGCAGCGTTCCGGTGAAAACAGCGAAGCCGAAAGCCAAAGATGAAAAAGAAGATGTGGTCAAAGCCATCATGGGCGAACCCGAAGAAGAAGCGACCCAACTGCCGATCATTCCCACAGCCCTGCGGTTTGTGATCGGGATTGCCGGAGCCGTACTACTGGTAGCGGCCTTCGTATTGGTGTTCAGTGCGGCGATTGCTCTCTTACGAAACGGTGCATCAAAGCCTTTCTATGTGCCGACAATCGAAGATTTAATTCAAAAACAACTAGCGCCATAGCGCGAGACTGAGATCAAATAAACATGTTTGCATTGCTTGATTTCTTACTCACACTGGTGCTGACGGTATTCTTCGCCTCGATCATCACACCAACACCGCTCAGTGATACCGGTAACGTGCGCTACCGAACCATTCCGATTATGACGATTATCCTGATTGTGGCTAACTGCCTCGTCTTTATAGTTTTCCAAGCATCGGATTATTATCAGGGGCAGGCACTTATTCGAACTGATCCTGCCGAGGCGATGATCCGACTCAACAATTATATCGCGCAGACTTATACGTTTGGCTATCGTGGCATATTCGTGCGCGAAGGACTGGGGATCGGCGCGTTTTCGGTATTCACCAGCATGTTCATGCACACTGACTTATGGCATCTGGTTTTCAATATGATCTATCTTTGGACATTCGGACGGCGAGTGGAAGATGCTTGTGGATCATGGCGCTTTTTGGTTTTCTATCTCATTTCAGGGATCGTCGCGCTGGTTGGGTGGGAAATTTTCAACACAGCCCATACTGATATACCTCTGATTGGTGCTAGCGGTGCAATCGCAGGCATCATGGGGGCATATCTTGTCATGTTCCCCGGAGCGATGATTACTTGTTTCTGGGGAATTGGGATGATCCTGCGTGTGCCAATCGTGGCGGTGTTAAAGTTGGTGGGGGTTAAGTCGGTACAAGGCGCACCGGTATGGCGTTGGACGATCAAACTGCCAGCATTTTTGCTGCTGCTTTTATTTTTGGGTAAAGAATTTATCGCCTCGCTTTTGCCCTTCCTGCAACCGCAGCAAGAGACGGGTGGAGGGGTCGCTCATGCAGCACATGTTGGCGGATTTTTAGCGGCGCTGCTGATCTTCCTATTTGTACGGAAAGACTTGCTGACGCGCTACTTCAGCGGGCGGCGGTTATAAGGACAGCGTTTAACGGATTGGTCTTGATATGTTTGATAGCGAGGACGAAGTATCGTTCTCGTTTTATTTAGATACCGCATAGTTATAACGCTAGATAATCCTTCCATGAGAAGCTATGAAGATGAGTCTAGCCAGTGAAGGGTGTGCGCGGTAAACTGAGCGCTCTTATTGACAACAAGCAAAGTGATGAACCGGATGGACCGAATTTCTGCTGGTGGAAACCTGACAATCGAGCATAATATTGACCACTGGCGGCTGTTAAGCACCAGCAACGGGCAAGAACCCCTTCTGTTTGAAGCAGAGACCGGAAAGCCGATCAGCTATATTGAAATCTTCGGAACCAAACGCCGGCTGCCGAAGGGTGGCAAGCTGTCGTTGGATGATGTCCAACGGATCGTACTCGGTTGGTCATACGAAGATGGAAGCTGGCATCTGGGTTTGCTGGTCGAACCGGAACTGGCAGAACAACGGGGCAGCCGTTGGTGTGAACTGGCTCGCTGGCCTGATCCTGATACGACTGTTTTTAATGACGTGGCAGCCGAGGCCGGACGCGCACTGGCACGAACCTTGCAACGCCCGTTCAATTTGATTGAGCCGGACAGAACGGAAGCGCTAGCAGCAGCGCCCAGCTACGCACCACCTGCACCCTTACGCGCCCTTCCACTTCAATTCGACCAATGGACACTCACGCGCCAATCGGCACTGCAATTCGTGCGATCCCCCCAATGGACACGGCAGCGTGTCTTGCGCCTTGCATGGTATGCCCTGCTGGTAGTGGCTTATTTTGTGCTAAGCATTGTCACGCTCACCCAAGTGATTGCGTTACCCAAGCCAGAGTTCTTGCCCTATCTGGGTATTGTGGTCGGCGTGTTCCTGATTGGTATGATGCTTTACACCTTATTTGAACTCATTAACCGACCCAGCCGTGTTGTGGTTGATAACAATGGGGTTGAGGGAAAACGCGGGAATAATGCTGCATGGCAAGTTCCAAAGGAAAGTATCGACGCGGTTTATGTGAGCGAAGTCGTCAACCGCAAGGGCAAAAAGCGTGTCGTTTATCATGGTGAGATCAATCTTCACTTGAAGGATGGCAGCTTCCGTAGTGTGCTTGAACAACCGCATACGGTGGAAGAAGAGAATGTTCCTGCCGCACCTATATCCGACGAAACGGTCATTCCGCTGACGCTCTATAACGCACAGAGCGATCTGCAAATGGCGGGGTTACACGTCGCGCAAACCTTAGGTATTGAGTGCCAATACGACCAACGCATTAAATAAAGCGACTGCGGCTGGTAGAGTTGGATACGACCATTCATTTAAGATAACTGGATATTTAGTTGAGAAATTAATCATTCTCAGCCAAATTGATAGTTATTTTGTCCTATCGCCTTAATCTTAACTAAATTTTAAGTAAATATAGCCTGAAGTCTTGATATGCTCTTAAATATTCTATGCTCACATGGAATGTAAGAATTAATGTCATCTTAAGATGGCAATTTAAAAGTTAGGAAGCAATCAAGACTATGAGTCAACGTCCGCTTATATTATTCACCAATGACGATGGTATCGCTTCACCGGGTTTATGGGCAATCGCAGGCGCGTTTTCAGAAGTCGGTGATATTTTGGTCGTCGCCCCACGCGAACAACAATCCGGGATGGGTCGCAGCCTGCCCGGTACCAGCGAGGGGCGCATTTACCCCTATGAACTACCGACTAACGGTAAGGGTTATCCTTATAAGGCTTATGCGGTTGATGGTACACCTGCACAGGCGGTGCAGCATGGGGTGTTGGAACTCGCCGACCGCCTGCCCTCTTTAGTGGTATCGGGTATCAATTACGGCGAGAACACAGGTAATGGTGTGACCATTTCCGGTACAGTGGGGGCAGCACTCGAAGCCGCCAGTTTGGGTATACCAGCCATCGCCATCTCGCAACAAATGCCCCAAGATTTGCATTTGTCTTACTCGACCGATGTTGATTTTAGTGCAGCAGCGGGCTTCGGTCTGCAATTCGGTCAATGGTTAATTGAGAATCCTCACCGACCGGATGACGTGGATGTGTTGAAAATCGAAATCCCGGCGAAGGCCACGCCGGACACCGCATGGCGAATCACACGTTTGTCACGACGACGCGTATTTTGGCCGACACGTCCAGAACGGGTGGCGCTGTCGGATATTGGACGGTTGGGATACCATTTCGATGCTGATCCAGCGCAGGCAGAACCCGACTCGGATGTGTACGCGGTACTTCACGACCATGTGGTATCGGTCACACCCATCAGCCTTGATTTGACCGCACGAACCGATATGTTCCGTTTAGGACAAATTTTGAGTGGTGATGTGACTTATACACCTAAACACAAAAAAGAGCGCAAAATTCAAAAAGAATCGGTGCCAAGCGGCGACTAAATTCGTCCTGTCCTAAGCCATAACAAAAGGCAGATATAGCCTTCATCAATCTTGGGCTGTATCTGCATTTCTCTGTTCACAACCTAAAATTCATCTTCGCTTTGACAGGCCAATTCAATAGCCTGTTCCCAAGTCTCACCTAAATCAATAATTTGAGTTTCGGCTTCGAGCATGTCCCGTATCCATGTCCATGCTTCTAGATGGTCGTAACGTGGGTTAATGTTAACCATCACGCGTCCGTTGGTACGGCGAAAAAATGGTGACTGCGCGACTGGCAAAATGCAATTTAAATTATTCACAAACTGTAACACCGAATCGTCCGCACTCAGCCAGAAAGACCATAATCCATTCTGGATAACCGCGTCGGTCATGTGGAACGGTTTAGGACGTGGTGGTAAGCATGGGAAACGTGCGGATTGTGGTTCAAAGGTCATATTTGCTTACCTTTTCGTTATTATTGGATTGAT
>JBBQLX010000018.1:0-61430 GCA_038328375.1 Aggregatilineales bacterium
CTAACCATGCAAACGGGCTGGTCATATGACCGGGAAGTGCAACCTGAAAATTGCCTACGAGCGCAATAGCGGTTGCCATACCCATGCTGGAATACAGTAAGCGACGCGCACTTTTGGTTGTTCCCAATGTCGCTAAAGCTAATGAAAAGACCACCTGACCGATTTCGGCAGTCAGTACGGTTGCGATCCCTACTACCACGGCCGCCAGTCGATCCGGTACGGCAGCGCCGAAGGTTTCTGAGCCGATGACATATAACCGGATAGCAGATGGGGTGAAGGCTGCCAGCAGAAGTGCGATACACAAACCAGTAATGAGTTTTGTGACCTTCGGCGGAAAGCGGTGGGCAGCATGTTGATTGAAAAGTTCACGCTGAGGACACGCACCAACGTCCCGCATGACGGCTTCCTCAGCAGCTAAATAAGCAAGTTGGCGTTCTTCTTGGATCAATGGACGGATTTGGGATAACATCGTCTTTACTCCTCAGAATCGAAAGAAGCCGATGCACTTGAATTAGTCTCGGCTTCAGGACGAACACTTGAGTTAGATGTTTCTGCGCTATTTACATCATTGAATTGAGAATCAGATGGGGTTTGTTGACCTGCTATGTCCCAAACATGACATACTCTTATGCTTTTGGAAGTGAAAGAATACTCTATCCAAAAGGGCACATTGTTATTACGAGTACGATCAACTTTATAGGGCGATGCAACTTGCCGACCGCGTATCCATCAATCTCGAAGGCCCAACCCAAGACCGTCTAACCGCCCTTGCACCCAAGAAAGACTTCAACAATGAACTGTTGCAGCGTCTCGCGTGGGCGCATCAAATTCGGCAATCGGGCGTTCGTGCCAGCACCGTTACCCAATTCGTGGTTGGGGCTGTTGGTGATACCGATGTCGAATTGCTCTCGCTCAGCGAACGCCTTTACAATCAAATGGGCATCAGCCGTGCTTATTACTCGGCCTTCCATCCGGTCACTGATACACCTTTCGAGAACTTGCCTTCAACACTGCCCGTCCGTGAGTTTCGCCTATATCAATCCAGTTTCTTACTGCGTGATTATGGTTGTAGTGTTGAAGAACTGCCTTTCGAATCCTCTGGCAATCTGCGCCTCGATATTGATCCTAAAAAAGCGTGGGCGGAAAACAACCTGCGTCACGCACCGATTGAAATTATGCATGCCAGCCGCGACCAATTGATGCGTATCCCCGGCATTGGCCCTAAAGCCGCCGACAGCATCCTCAAAGCCCGCCGTTCCGGTCATCTCACCGATCTTTCACATCTCCGCGCCCTCGGCATCCGTGCGCCCGAACAAGCTGCGCCTTTCATCCTGCTCGATGGTCATCAACCCGCTGTTCAATTGTCTCTGTTTTAGGAGAATCTTCGTGGCTCAAACAACGTCTTTGTATTTCTTCTTTATACTCTCTGCGCCTCTGCGGTTAAATCCGTTTTCACATTTTCAGCGCCTTACTCCCTCACATCCGCTGACGCAATGCACAAACTGCACAGCGGTGGCATTGACCGAGCTTCCCGCTGCACTTACGTCATTTCAGCGACTTTAGCCGAGCAACCCGCCGACACAAAATGACGATTCAGCGGTTTCTCCCGCACTTCCCGCCCGCCATTTCAGCGGAAGTATTGCACAAGCTGCAACAAATGTGAATTGAACGAAGCCAATCTCAGTTTAATGTTTTTGCTGAAGTCTGGTAGCTGACGACTGGAGACTATTTGCGACTTGAAACTTTAATCCTGTCGCCAAATCCCGCCCGCTTCAGCTTGCTCTCAATCTGTTCCCGTGTTTCCCGCATCGAAAGTTCCAAATAAGGAAATCCTAGCCATGCGTTCATCAACCCGAACAGTACGCCGGTCACAATTCGGAAAGCCGGTAACGTCTCCCGCGCAGGCCACAAATTAAATGGCGGATAACCCAGAAGTTGGCTCAACCCATCAATCCCAATCGGCGCGAGTCCCAAAATGATGTAGATGTAAATCGGTACGGGTCGCAGTCGCCGCCTCACTATGGGCAGGCAGTAGATAAAAGCCCCTGCCGTCAGCGCCCAATAAATACCGATGTCGCGGGCGCACAGCGTCATCTTATAACCCATATCCTCATTGCCCCGGAACTCGCGTGATGCCCCCTGAAACCCGCCTGTGAACGCGTAAATATCACCCACTGGCCCATATGGGAAAGGCAGTACACGCGTAGGCGCAAACTCCGGCAGATTTTCGACAAATGACTCAAACGGCTTCAAAGGACTACCCGTGTTATAACGCGGATACATCGGCTGCTCCCCGAAGAGGAAAACCGACCGAAACGCAAATTGGTGGCACACCACGCTGTACATCGAATAAATCGCGTTGGCTGGGCCAGTCAGTCCGATCTTCATCAACGTTGGCGCAATCACCGGCAAACTCGAATAGGTCACCAACAACGCCAGCACAATCCGCATCCAGTGGCGCGTCACGCGTAGCAGCCACAAATTCAGTCCTAATGCGACTGGTTTATTACTTGGTGGAGTCATTGAAGTCATAAAAAACCTATTTTGTATTTTCTCCCCTCTCCAACGCATTTGAGAAGGGGCGGGAGTGAGGTTTCCTACCCAAGTGTATCAGGAGGGCAAGAACGGCGCTATCGCTGCTTCTAATGACTGGCGTATCGTTGGCCCATAATAAATCTGCGTAATCACCCCATCTGGAGCAATCAAATAACTCGACGGTTGTCCTCTCAGTTGGTACAGTGACGCAATCCGCTGCCCATCATCCATCACAATATCGAATGTCAGCCCAAACTGTTTGACCCATCCTTCAATTTCTGCTTTCCCCTCGCCCAAATTCACGCCTAACACCCGCAGCCGTCGCGCCTGATACGTCTCATAAACCGCCTGCAAATCAGGCATCTCGGCCTTACACGGTTCGCACCATGTCGCCCAAAAGTTGATCAATACTGCTTGACCGCGCAAATCTGCTAATCGGATTGTGCCGCCCGCTAATATCCGTGCCTCGAATGGTGGCGCAATCGCGTTCAACTCCGGTGCATATTCTTCTCCGGCCTGTATAAATCCGGTATAGGTTGCGCGATCTGGTAGTCCTGCCTGCCACACGACAAAAAAGGCTGCGACCAAGCAGATCACAGCCCCGACCAGTAATGCCCAACGTTTCAAGCGTCTCACACCAATCCTAGGACTCCAGCGCCCGATTCACCAACGTATCAATCTGCTCCCCGGTCATCGGGCCAAACTGCTTGGCGATAATCACGCCGTCTTTATTCAATACATAGGTGCTGGGGTAACTCACCACCCCGTACTCTCGTTGTATTTCGCCCTTCTCGTCCATCACCAGCGGAATAGTCAGCTTCATTTGTTGGCGGAAAGTCGTCACTTTATCCAACGACTCTGAATTATTGATCGCCAAAACCGTGAAGTTATGATCGCCGTTCGCTTGGTAGGCTTTCTCAAACTCTGGCATTTCCACCTTACACGGTTCACACCATGTCGCCCAAAAATTTAGTATCACCACCTGCCCGTGCAAGTCAGACAGCTTAACAGCCTTCCCCGCGTCTGTCACCGACTCGAAGTTCGGCGCAACATCACCAATACTGGTTCCTGATACCGGCCCTTTAACCGCTGCTGCCGCACCTGCGATACTGTTCAACGCACCCGCTGCGGTTGGTTCAGCAGTCGGAACGCCTGTCGCTGCCGCAGTTCCATTGATTGAACCGACTATCTGCGTTTCTAAATCAATCGAGAATTCCGAGTACTGCCCCTGATTTAAATATTGGCTCAAACTTTGGAGTTGACCACTTGCCACCAACACACCAATCAACACCAAAAATGCCCCGCTAATCAGCTCAATCATTCGCATATGCCGTTGTAAACGCCGTAAGAAACCCTGTGCGCTGTCCAACAAAACGGCTGTCAACAAGAATGGTACGCCCAGCCCTAATGAATAAGCCACTAACAGCGGAGCCGCCCGTAGAATATCGCCCGTATTAGCTGAATAAGTCAACACCGCGCCATACAATGGCCCAATACACGGTGTCCAACCTGCCGAAAAAATCACCCCCATAATTGCCGAAGCCGCATAGCCTTCGCCACGAGTCTTCATCTGGCGGCGAGTATCGGTATACAACAAGAGTTGGACGCGGGAAATCACTCCACCCCAAAAAACGGCTGGCTGTGTAAAAGCCCCACCCAAAAACAACCACAATCCGTATACGACCACCAGCGTAAAACTAATCAGCGTCGGCCAATTCAGAATCTGAGATTGCCCTGCCGTTGTGGTCGAAATGCTGTAAATTGAAGGGGTTAGCGTCGTCGTAAAACCCCAGAGAAGGATCGAAATACCAAGAAAACCTAAGCCTAAACTCAAAATAGGGCTGGCAATCAACCGCTGTTCTTCCTGCAATCGTCGGAAAACCCACGGTATCACGCCCATAACATGCAGGCCAAAGAAAATAATCAGCAGGCCACCAAATCGACCAATCATACCTGTAATCAGGTTGATGTTGCGCCCACCGATTTGCTGCACAAATGCCGTCGAAAGTAAGCCAATCGTCACAAAAACAAAGGTGAATCCCAAAACAAAGAACACACCATGTAGAATTATTTCAAATCGGTTTCGTCCTGTGGATTGCAAAGCCGCCTGTCCGCCAGCACTCACTGTCACCTGTGTTGAAACCCTATTGGTTAACCTACCGCCTAAATAACCGATATAGGCTGGCACAAGTGGCAGTACGCACGGTGACAAAAACGAAATGATACCGACCAGAAATGCTAACCCGAACGAGATGTTATCAACATTCACAACCAGACCCCTTCACAATCCAAACTTGCTCATAGCTTAACTATAGAATCCAAATCTTGCCTGATTATTACATTAGAAACCAACATCACTCGACGATAACGTGAGCATCCTCACCTAACCAGCCATACAACCATCGTGCTAATAAGGGTGTGGTCTGCACCGCTGGACCACCCTGTACAGCTTGTCCGAAACGATTATGCCAATAAATACCTGCTAGTGTCTGCCCATCCCCAAATAGAGTCTGCCACGACACACCTTCGTGACGTTTATTATCTTGCCACTGTAAACCGCCGATTGCACCTCGCTGGGTTGTAAAATTCCCTGCCTGCAAGCCAGCACCTGCGGAAAACGGAACTTCTAAAATCGGCTGTTTACCGGCATAAGCCCGCATCAATCCATGCTTACGATCAAGGTGCAGCATATGATCGTCACCACTATTTATTTCCACATCGACAGCTCGCCAAAAAACGCCTTGTGTCCATCCCAGTAGCCCACCATTTTGGTCGGCAATTCCGTACCAACCATTCGGCTCGCCCGGCAGTGCATCAATCACCTGCGAAACGCCACCATGTCCGATGCGCGTCACCAGTGGCGCATCTGCCGCGCAAAATGCCCGCACAGGCGCAACGGGCGCAGCCACCTCCGCCCAAAACGTCTTAGTGTTCACGAACCGATAAGCCCCTACATCATATGGCAGCATCGGTTGAAGTCCCTCGCGCCGAACCCAACCACCGTGTACTTGATACCACTCATCATCACTATCGAATATTGCTGTGATGCTATCAGGCCACAGTCGGGCTACAGCATTAGTGGTCGCGTTTCGGGTCGCATAAATCGGCAGCGCACCAAGCGCCCTACCCTGATATGCCTCATCACCAGCAGATGCCAACAATAAGGAATTTGGGCGCAGCACACTGGCGGCGAGTGATGCGCCGACCAGTTGAAGAAATGATCGTCTTGAAAACATACTGGATTAAAACCCTCAGTTCACATGGAAACGCGGAAAACAATAGCGTGGATAGCACTGGAGCCATTTGGGAAAACTGGAACGTTTGAAGCGTCAGACTGCCTAAAACCTCCGCTGTCAGTCGCCCTCACTTTCACCAGATAATCACCCGGTGCAGGCGGCAGCCAATCAATTTGCCAGCGCGTCCAGCTTCCGCTTTCGGCTGGAACAAAAGGCACAGACATCCAATCACCATCGTCAATGCTCACTTCAATTTGGCTGATCGTCCGTGTGCCAGCAAACGCCATACCGCTCAAGGAGACTTTTCCGCTAACTGTCTCTCGTAGACGCGGCGTAAAAATAGCCGATGTTGTCTGCACTAGCCCTTCGGCTGACCATCCCTGTGACTCGTAATGCCCTGATGATGGCGCAGCAACCAACTCAATCGACTGTACCCACTTCGGCATCTTGTAATCATAAACCCCCGGCACAATCAACCGCACCGGATAACCTTGCTCAACCGGAAGCGTCTCACCGTTCATCGAGTAGGCCAATACCGCTTTATCCAGCATGTTGATCGGCAAATAAGTCACATAGCCGTTCGCACTTCTAAATTGTGCGTATTGCGCTTCTGCCTGCAACCCAACCTTATCAAGCAACCGATTGAACGGAACGCCGCGCCACAACCCATGTCCCATCAGCAGATTATTCGGTGTACTGGTAATGCCAGCCAATGTGCAGGGCATTTCTACCACCTGCATGTTCTGTATCTCGTCGAACGAAACACCCAACGGGTTACCCACCAACCCATGAACATTCAATCGCCACGCAGCCATATCAACATGAATTGTCGGATGAGTCATATGTCGATAAAAGCTGGATGTCGGGGTAAAACCTGTGCTTCCAACGTAAGGAAGCACGGTCGATACCGTTGCACTGGCATTTAGAGGAATGTGATTTGCAGAGAAACGTGTATGAGGACGCAAGAATTGATTTCGGCTAATCTTGGTTTGCTGGGGTGTTGTTATACGCAAATTGTATTCGACCTCGTTCTACCATACTTCACATCTTACAACCCGACAGCAATGCATTATAGTTGGCTTTACCATTTAGGCGATAGTCAGACTCTAGAACTATTAACCCTCTGCGGGAAATAAAAGAGCCGCCCTATATGGACGGCTCCCATGATAATATCAACCAGATAAACCCAAACTATGATTGGCGGGCAACAGCCGCCTCAACACATTTTGCGCCACTTGAGCCGACAATCGTACCGTGCCGAACGCCAGCGGGAATATCCACGCGGTCGCCTGCACGTAAATTCATGCGCTGGTTGGAATCGGGCAAGCTGATTTCAACTGTACCCTCAACCACATATAAAACTTTGTCATAACCGTGCGTGCGTACCCCATACCGATGATTTGGCGTATTCTCCCACATATAAGGGCGTAGACCTTCTTTTTTCATATCACGGGTGATGGCGGAAAACGTGGGGTGTTGGCTACCATGCCAACGGGTAACACGGACGGAGGATTGCTTGATATTCATAGAAAGCGAAACATCCTTTCATCGGACAACTAACCGCACTGCGACTGATCAATCAAGGCACAAGCCCATGACATTGTATCATACGTCAGTATGCGCGGGAATTTTAACGCAAGGATATTGTTTTCTGCAACAGCCAACATGGTTCTCTAACCTGTTGTACCTTGCCCAGATGATCAGTATAGCTCCATTCGCCTTGATCATCCATAAAGACTTCATAACCTAAACGCTCATATAATCGCCTCGCCGTATCATTGTTCTTAGCCGCCGCGATGGTTATATGATGATAGCCCCGCGCCAAAATCTGGGACTCTGCCTCGATCATTAAACTTGTTCCGATACCCTGCGAATGAAATATCTCCATCACCCGCAGCGAATAAAGATATGCCTGCTTATTGCCCTGTTCGTCATCCATAAACAGGATAAAAACATGACCAATCGGGAAACCATTGCAATCCGCCACCAGCATCAACCGGGTTCCAAGTTGTTGGTCGCGGTAGGCGCGGCGAAACAAATTACGGAAATGGATATACTGCCCATACCATTCCAAGCGGGGTACATCTTCTTGGGTTGCAATACGTATAACCACCGGCAGCGAAATACTCAGTGTAGGTTGTTCAAGCGCGGTCATCACAAATCCTCTCATCGTGGATCAGACGATTAAGAAGCTCCTTTTCCTCCATTTCGCTCTGAACCAATCCATCGAGACAAGCCTGACGCAGCCGTGTCAAAATAACCTTATAACAAGGACCAGATTTGAGTCCCATTTGCTTCAAGGTATCGCCATTCGTTTTAGGCTGCACATGTCGCCAAGTGACCCAAAACCGCCGTAAATTTTCGCGCACTTGCTCATTTTCTGAAATAATCCAGACTGCCAGCAGCGCCAATTCGGTGACGCTTTCAAGTTGATTGACGATTGCGCTCGGCTGCATTTCAGGCTGAGCTAGCTTATCCATATCCCGTGCCAATTCCGAAGCCTGTAGCAGCGACTCGCTCATTTTTCGCCCAAACAACAAGCGGTCACAAACCAAGCTTAGCGTCTGAGGTTTAATCTGGCACAGCAGGATATGCCAATAAAGATCGGTTAGTGCTTCAGGTATGGGCATTCCATCAGGCTGTGAGGATCGCACCTTTTGAAACGCAGAAATAACCTGATTAGCGACAATAAATGCTGGATGAATTGCCGCCAAAACACCCTGCTCCTGCAAATTCATCAGGCCGCGTTCCGGCTGATGTTCCTTCATCAGCAAATTAAGTTCATTGCGTAGCCGTTCTCCAGTGATGCGTCCCAACATCGGCAAAGCTGTCTGAACCAGTTCTGCCGTTCGCTCCTCAATCTTGAAGCCCAACCGACGCTCGAATCGAAATGCCCGAAGGATACGTGTTGGGTCATCAATAAAACTCAGGCTGTGTAACACTCGAATCAACTTCGCCTCTAAATCACGCAGCCCGCCGTAGTAATCCACCACCCGTCCAAACATTGACGCAGGGCTGATCTGAACAGCTAGCGTGTTGATCGTAAAATCACGCCGCTGCAAATCCAGTTTAATCGAACTGTCGTAAACGGTCGGTAACGCCGTTGGATGCTCATAAAATTCATACCGCGCCGAAGCGAAATCAATGTGACCTAAAGCTTCATTTTCACCTGCGGGTTTCCATTTGGCTGTCCCAAAAGGCTTGAAAGCCGTCAGTTGCCCGCCTTGTTGCTGTTGAACGCCTTCCGCGAATTCAATAGCGTTGCCTTCAACCACAAAATCAATATCGAAATTAGCCCGTCCCAGTAACAAATCTCGGACGACACCACCGACCAAGTAAACATTAACCGCATCCGCCTGCGCTCGTTTAGCCACCATTTGGATGTGTGCCGCCGCGTCTTGCCCCAGCACAGATTCAAATTGCTGAATTGTTAGCACTCGTTCAGCGGGTTGTGAACTCGGATGCAGCTTTGACCAGTACTTAAGCAAATCGGTACGCGTAACAATCCCGATGAGCTTCCCCGCATCATCAACAATCGGAATTTGCCCCCAACCGCTGTCCACTAATTGATGTTCGAGTTCAAAAACGGATGCATTTGGCGTTAAGGTCACGCTGCCTGCGGACATCACATCCTTCACCCGCAAATCTCGCATCTTGTGTTCATCGGCACGGTCAAGGTCACGGCGCGTAAGCAAACCTACTACGCGTCCCGCATCGACAACCGGATAGCCTTCATGACCAATTTGCCTCAAACGACGAATAACTTCGCTCAAAGGTTGATTGACTTCTACCGTTTGAACACCGTGCGACATCAAATCAGCCACCCGTGTTATGGGCGAAACCGTCGCTTCGAGTTCTTTCCAGATAACCGCGACAATTTCTTCTAAGCTGCGGTCATGTATCGTCGCAGCCGCCGCCCGTCCATGCCCTCCCCCGCCCAACAATCGTGCGATTTCATCCACCTTAATCGCATCGACGGTTGACCGTGCCACCAGTAGCTTAGCATTGGGCATATCAACAACCACAAATAGCGCTGCCGAATCCAGAAAGTCGCGTAGTCGGTGAACGACACCACTCACCTCGTGTACGTACTCAGGCACAGTGACCGCACTCATCGAAATGCTGTAACCATGAATATCATGCGTTTCCATGTGTTTCAGCAATATCTCAAGTAAATCTTGCTGTTCGGCACTCAAAGTAGGCGCGAGAAAACGCCGCACCGTATCGAGGAGAGCCTGCTGCTCCAGCAGCCAACTCGCCGCTTTAATATCACGCGGCGTAGTTGTTCCATAAACCAGCGAACCCGTATCCTCATAAATACCCAACATGAGAAGTGTTGCCTCAAGCGGACTGACCGTGAGTCCTTTTTGTTGGATTTGTTCCACCAACCACGTTGTCACCGCACCTACCGGCTCAAAGGTAAACTTATGTTGTGTAGACGTTTCGGTGTTAGATGGATGATGGTCAATAATCGTGACAGGTACATTTGGGGGTATCTGCTTAATCTGCACCATACGCTGGGTATCGACCAATGTCACATGGTCAACACTTTTCGACTTCAAATCCGCTTGATGGATAAACGGCAATGCACCGCCGTACAACGCCAGAAATCGCGCCACATTTTGGTTGAGGCGTTCCGGCAGCACCGGAACAGAATCGGGGTATAACCGAGCCGCAGCCAACAAGCCCGCTACCGCATCAAAATCTGCATTTTCATGGGTTAGAATGATGTCCACGCCGCAGCCCGATTATGACTCAATAATCTGCATCGCCCGCTGTGGACTGAGCAGGTAAGGTGGCAAATAAGCCGGAATATTACTGAAGGGCAGCACTTCAGGTTTTAAACGAATGCCCAGAACATTCTGCATGAAATCACGCCGCGCCTGAATTCGCTCCCACGCTTCTGGATAACGTTCAGCAAATGCCGCACGCAGTTCCTCATCCGCCAACGCAATACCATCTTCAATATTGGTCGTAAAATAAGCGGTTCCGGTTGCGGGTATCACATCAACCTGTATCGCCATACCGGATTTAAGTGGCACAGTCGAATCTTGATAAACGGGCGAATGTGACCACTCATCCAAATGAATAAAATGCCCGGGATTAAGGTTGATTCCGAAGAAAGGATCACCAATATGCTTATGCACAGCAGCGTACAGTTCGCCGCCTGTTACACCTATCCCCACAAGTTCATACCAATCCACTACGGCTTGAAAATAAGGTGCGACCAACTTATCCACATAATCCTGTATCGCTTCAGGCAGTTCATCAGAGTCTTTAACCACAAAGCCGGCACGGGCATTCAGCGCCCCAAATAACCCGAAAGCCATGGTAAAGGGTTCGCCGTGTTGAATAACCTTCGATGATGGGCTTGCCAGTCCTAATTGTGTACGTGCACCGCTGGAAAGCATCAGATGTACCGAGTGTGGCATCCCGTTCAGTTGCATCAATTGCACCGCTTCGTATTCGGTCATACCCGCTTGCAAACCGAACAACACATTACGAAGTGCCTGTGACGTATGGCTTGCCGCAAATTCAAAGGCCGCCAACTGGTCAACATCATTAATATTTTTCAGTCCATCTATGGGATCAATTAGTGAGTCCGTAACGTTAACGACTTCGCCCTTCTCGCCAACAATCGAACGCAGCGTATCCGCGATATATGACGGTACATCGAGCCATGTCGTTTCGCCTGCCGCATCCCTGTCAGTGAATGACTTCCAGCCAACAACCCCAACTTTAGCGTCTTCACTAATCCCGGCTTTAAGTAAAATGGAAGCTAAAGACTCGCTTGCGTTGCGTGGTTGTCCCGGCAAACTAAAATTTTGATACAGCACTTTATTTAAAGGTACGGCGCTGACAGAGGCATATGCCCAACCCTCATTACCTACCAGTAATGTAGGCTTCCGGTCTGGTGACCGATTCGGGATCATATCGGTATGGGTAATTGCCGATTCCGGCGTTTCCGGTTGTAAATTAAGAACGAGCAGCGCTTCTTCAAAACGTGCATCGTAGCCAGTTAAATAAGCCAGATTAGCAGCATGTTCCCGATCAGCATAAACTACAACTGCGTTCAGCCGCCGCCAAAACCATATATTTTGGGCTACTTTAATCCGCGCCAGATAAGTCTCTGCGGGAATAGTCGGTTCTACAGTGGGCAATCCAAACACGGGTAATTCGAGTTCTGCAAGCTGTACATGACGTACCAAAATGCTTATCCTCCAGTTTAAATCACGCAGCTAAAAAGTATAGCAGGCTTTTGGAGAATCTGTGGCTTACTCTGGCAACCACGGCGCGATAAGACCGCGTTGGAACATACTGATCGACGTAAAGACGTTGAAAAAACTCAACAGCGAAAAAGCAATGGCAGCACTGCGGTCATCACGTCCTCGCAGCAGCGAATATAAACCGGGCATAATAATCACGAGCCAACTCATATAGAGAAAATACACGGTGGTACGGGCAAGCCGCAACCCTTGTGCGGTCATGATGATGCCCAACAGCAGGACAATCGCCGCCAAAATAGTCGATGTAGCGACTGCGCCCCAGTAATTTCCCGATATGGACTGATTTCGTCCTGCCATCACTGCCGCCCATATCGCCAGCGCCAACGAATACAAAATGTGCATGTTGAAGAGAATAGTGTGAATTGCGTTGAGTGTCATTTGATTACGATTCAAATACCGTTCTTGGGTATTGTAAATACGAATGTTGCGCCTTCGTTCAGGTTACTTTTCACGCCAATGCGTCCGCCATGTCCTTCAATCACCGACTTGGCAATCGCCAAACCCAGTCCCGTTCCGGGGTAACGCCGCGCCGTTCCGCCGTCAACCTGATAAAAACGCCGGAATATCTTTTGATGTTCGCCGGGGTCAATCCCGATACCGTAATCGCGGATAGCCACTTGCACCACAGCACTGTTTGTGTCCTGCAAAACGACATCTATCGTACTACCGTTACGCCCAAACTTAACAGCGTTATCCAGCAGCTTTTCAAATACATCACTAATACGCTTTGGATCAGCCACCACTTGCGGGAAATCTGCCGATACGCGCAGGTTAAAATGCAGATTAGCTTCTTCGGCCTGCTTTTTGTATTTGCTCAAAATCTCGGTGGCGATAGCGACCAAATTCACGGGTTCACGTTCAAATGTTTGGGTTTCTAATGCTTGGACAGATACAATGTCTTGAACAATATCCGCCAGCTTTTGTGACTTCTGAAGAATATTACCCAACGCATCGCGCTGGTCATCATTCACGGGTCCAAACTCGCCCTCTTGCATCAAACTCCCGTAACCAATTACCGAAATCAAAGGTGTCCGCAGTTCATGAGAGACATTCTGGATGAACTCGTCCTTCGCTTTGTCGGCTTCTTGCAATTCTTTGTACGCACTTTCCAATGCCTTCGCACGGCTATCCAACGATTGATACAAACGGGCATTTTCCATTGCACTACTCACCACGTTTGCAATGCCCTGCGCCAAGCGCACTTCGTCGTCATCAAACAGACGATCTTCTTGGCTAACCAATTTAACGATACCCACCGTTACGCCACGCTCAATAAGAGGAACAGCCATATAAGACTGTCCACCATGATGCATCAACCAGTCCACCTCTGAGGGATCACCATCAATATCCGAGCGAGTACCCATCCTCGCTTCTTGATGCTCAATCACAGCCTGCATCGTTGGATAATTTTCAATCGCCAACGCAGTTCCCGGTCGCTTCGTCCATTCCGCAAAACCTTTTTCGCGCAGCAGATGGCTGAAATTATCACCAACGTGCCAAGAACGCACGATTGCCCAACAAGTGCTTCCAACCCGCATCAGTTGGGTTACAAGATCGTCAATTTTTGCCGACGGCACATCGGTCAAAAAGTTTGCTTCAGATAGGTTATCCTGCCACAAACGTACAATGGCATCCACTTCTGTCGTATCATCATCGCTAAACGCAGTTCGCATATGGTTACTATAAAGGTTGACTGAACCGACAACCACATTTTTCATTTTGATGGGAAGCGCAATAACACTGAGCATCCCTATCTCTTCAAGCCTGCTTCGATATTCAGGCGACAGTTCAGGGTCTAGCGTTGAAGCATGAACCATATTGCCACCCTCTAAAATCATTTGCACAAAAGGTTCAGCCCCAAAGTCACGTTTGGGCGCAGCATCACCAGTCCAGATTAAATCACAAATTTCCGCCAGCGATTCTAGGCGATTCTTTGGTGCATTCCATGACATAATCGTGCAGCGTCCAACTTCCAAACCGTCCGAAAGATTTCGGGCAATACCCTCCAAAACCTGTGAAAACTGCAAGGTTGATGAAGCAGCGCCGCTTGCATTTAGAATTGTCCCCAACTCGTTCACGCGACGTTGTGTTTCATCAAATAGTCGAGCATTAACAATCGAAACGGCTGCCGTACCCGCCATACTCTCTAACAACCGGACATCGTCCTGTGTAAAGTAGCTTTCGTTGAGCTTATTAACAACTTCCAAAACGCCGATAACCCGGTCAGCATTTATCAGAGGAACGGCGATCAGAGCACGAGTACTCATACCCGTCTGCTCATCAACGCCCTTGTAGTGTCGTGGTTCAAGTTCAGCATCGCCAACCAACTGCGACTTCGCCTCACGCGCCACGTAACCTGCAACACCTTCTCCAAGTGATACACGTAACCCCTGTAATACGTCTGATCCAGTCCCGTCAGCCGCCACCACAATCAACTCATCAGGATTATCTTTGTTGATCAAAAACAATGATGCACCCTCTGCCTCAACCACTTTCCGCGCTGAATTGAGAATATTCTTGAGCGTTTCATGCAGCGACAGGTTCGCAGTGATCGTATGTGCAGCCTGATTGAGAGCCAGCAAACGGCTAGTTTGCCGTTCCAGTTCATCCTCGCGCCGTTTCTGCTCGGTCATGTCGCTCAGGACAATAACCTGCAAATCATCGGATTGCGCCCGCGAACGCGTCAACCACACCGGAATGACCTTATTTTCCCGCGTCACCAACCGCTGCTCAAACTTCATGGTGGCGATACCTTCACGCAGCAGCCCCACCATGACCTCTACTCGATCATCAGGGTGAAATATTTCACCTGCTGAATGCCCTTCCAAATAACCCTTTGGATAATTGGTCATCCGTAGAAAACGCCGGTTGATATAACTGATGGTTCCCTTCGAATCAATAACCACCAGTCCGTCGCTCATCGTATCCAAGATCATCTGACGGAATGCTTGTTCCCGCCGCATATCGTTCTCGCGCTGCGTAAGGTCGCTAATCAGGCGTGAATAATCTAGTGCGATAGCCGCCTGTGTGCCGAGTGAGGTCAAAATCTGGCGAGCGCGTGGTGTTTCCATATCATGCGGTTGCAAGTCACCCAACACCATGACACCGGGTGTTTTACCAGCAGCCGTCAACGGTACAACCGTCAGATAATTAAGCCGCAGCAGTTCCGTCGCACGGAAAATCGACTCAGTGGATGGGTTATCACGCAAACTTTCTGTAGTCAGGTTAACCAGCATTTTACGTGTAACAAGCGTCGAACAAAACGGATTAGTACTGTCGCCTAAAGGGAATTTGGGAATCGATTGACCGTTAGCAGCATTCAATAAAAATTCGGTCTCAACCCGTGCGCCACCCGTTGTCGCCAGAATTCGGCTCTTAAGTACCTGCTCCTCATTATCCACACCCAGCAGCCACACCATATCGCTCGGCATAATGGTCAAAGCGGAATGTGCAACTTCCTCAAGCAGTCGTTGTACATCGGCTGGTTCTTGGGTGGTGGTCGAAAGCACCGTTTCGATACGCTTAATGAGGTCGGTCAGGTTTACAGGCTTGGTAATGTAATCAACAGCCCCCGCCATCATTCCTTCGGCGCGGGCATCACTTGGATTCTTTGCTGTGACGATAACCACCGGGATACTAGACGTGCGAGGGTTAGCCTTGAGACGACGGCAGGTTTCCATACCATCCATCTTAGGCATCATAATATCCAGCAAGATCAAATCCGGCTTGTGCTGTTCAGCAATATCCAATGCTTCAAGACTACTAGTTACACCGATAGCGTTAAAATTATGACTTTCCAGCCAATCTTTGAGGAGTTGTACGGTATCGGGAATATCATCCACGATAAGAATAGTTGCTTTGTTACCGCTGCCATTCACCATCTGCTGTAATCCTATAAGACTGTCTAGGTTGAGGAATATATTCATTATAGGGTAAGCCATTCTCATGCGCCATGAAGAGCGTATGAAAATTGTGACATGCGGCGGCTGTGGAAATAAAATCAGGGGTCGCTAAACCCCTGATAAATCATCTCGTCGCATTACTTAACTTAAAAAAGTTGAAGTTGGGTCACAATCACCCATACCAGCCACACGGCAACCGTCAGGTTAACCACCATCAAACTCTGAACCTGCAATCCACCGCTTACATCAACTGCTTTCCCACCACGCATATCCGTTTTAGGACTTAGCACGATACTAATGGGAACTGAAATCAGTACAACAATACCCAACCATAGGGGAAATACCCCCTGAACAATCGCCGCCAAGAAGCAAACACCCGCTAGAGCAACAGCCGCATACATAGCGATGCGGGTATTATTTTCACCCAGAACAATCGCAGTGTTGTATAAACCAGCCGCTTTATCCATATCAAAGTCGCGTAGCTGGTTATAAAGCTGACCATAAACCGAGATTAAAGTCACGGCGGCAGCCACAAACCACACAATACCCGGTTCATTATGGTAGGTAAAATACCCTGCCAGTAGCAGCAGCCCACTCAACATCAACGAATGCGAAACAATATCAGTGATAGGCCACGCCTTCAGCCGTACAGGTCGCCACGAATAAAGATGTGACAATAACAGCGTCGCAATGCCGATGGCGAGCGCCCAGAATCCACCTAGCGCATAGAGCAACAGTGTCACGGCAGCAACCGCTCGACAAGCCGCATAACCGAAACGAACCCCAATCTCGCCCATCGTAATCGGATTACGTGCTGCCCGATCAGGATCACGCGCATCATCCGGGGCATCTTCAATGTCGTTAATCATGAATGCGTAGGCCACAGCCAAAATATTGGCAGCAGTCACAACAATCAAGCGCCAATCCAGTAAAGTATTATTTGGACGCGCCGCAAGAAGCGCCCCTAATATCGTCAAAGGAATAACAAAAGGCACATATTCTTTCCAGCGGGTCAACCGAATAAGACCTTTTATCTGTGAACGAACCGACATATATTTACCCCTTCCGTTTCATACTTTCATACATAATAACACTCAACACCCAAATAAGCTGCGAATAACAGATTATAGCGTTGGGCAATCGCCTATTGGCAATGTCAATCGCTCACGGTAACATGGCATCCATGAAGATTTCAAGGGTTGTTTCGAGCATCGCATTCATGCTGCTTGCTGCCTGCTCCTTAACGCAGAGTATGGAGCTAACCCCTACTTCTCCAACGAGTCGTCCGCCCCTTCCACCAAGCACACTGGTGTCTACAGGAGTCCGTGATGTGCATTCCATCGTTACCTCATCACCAGCGCCTACAGCGACTATAGCTTCCTTCGATTGCAATGCCTCGCAAGACAATAAGATAACCAACTACGCTGTCACCGCTGAAATGCAATACGCGAAGCACGAACTAAAGGTTGCACAAGAAATCACTTACACCAATGCAACGGAGACTTCTCTTTCTACTTTAGTACTCAATGTAAAATCAAATTGGCAGTCCGGAATCTTCAAATTGCAATCGCTCGAATTAGGTGATGGTGAAACGCTCAAATCCCAATTAGTCAATCAGCGACTTGAAATCACATTACCGCAGCCCCTTAATCCGACCTGCGTTGCACACATTAACATAAAATTCGATCTGCGTCTTCCGCTTATTGATGTAAGCGGCCCTCATGCTTATCAAGGATTTCTCGGCTACAGCGCCCGCCAAACGAATCTGGGTCAGTGGTTGCCTGTTGTTGCAGAACATGACGGGGATACATGGGTTAGCCATGAAGAAATTCCCATTGGCGAACAAGACGCTTTAGACATTGCCAATTGGGATATTCAGTTCCACATAGTCGGCGCACCCAATACCATTCAGATTGCGGCACCCGGTATATCAGAACGTATAAATGATACTGAATGGCACTTTAATCTCTCTCAAACACGGGATTTCAGCTTTAGCATTGGCGAAAATTATCGTTTACTTCAGCAAAAGACCAACAGCGGCATCAATGTAGAAGTCTACAGTTTCGATGATGCAATTATTCCCAACGAAAGTAGCGGCTTAGACAGCGCTGCATTCGCACTCAACACAGCCGTGAAAAGTGTGAACTTATATGAAACACTTTATGGGGCTTACCCTCTCAAACGCTTGGTTATTGTCGAAGGTGATTTCCCCGATGGCATGGAGTTTAGCGGGATTGTCTTCGTAGGTGGTGAATACTTCAGAGCATTAAATGGTGTCGAATCCTACCTGACGATTATCTCCGCACACGAAGTCGCACACCAATGGTGGTATGGGCGCGTCGGCAATGATCAGGCCATTTATCCTTGGCTGGATGAGGCTTTAGCCACCTATAGCGAAGTTGTTTTCATCGAAAAATATTATCCAACGCTTAAAGATTGGTGGTGGAATTTCCGCGTCAATCGCTTAGCGCCTCAAGGCTTTGTAGATAGTACCGTTTATGAATTCACTTCCCGACGGGCATACATTAATGCCGTATACTTACGCGGCGTAAAAATGCTCAACGACTTGCGTACCGAACTAGGCGACGATGTATTTTTTGGTTGGCTGAACCGCTATGCATCGGAAGGCTCAGGACGAATCATGACTCCCGAATATTTCTGGTCATTACTCACACCTGAACAGTACACTCGAACCGAAGCAATCCGTCAACTTTACCTGCGCCATCCACAAGTCATTACGATGAATACACCTTCTTGCGATACCAAAGCAACCTGTACACCCCAATAACTATTACAAAGATTGGAGTATAGTCTCAGCTAAAATTTGGTTAAACGTTTCCAATGGAAAATCCCCTCCTCCAACCGTTGTCGCATTAGCTGCGCCCGCTGCCACCGCATGTTTTAGGGCAACATCCACTGTCTGTCCATTGGCGATAGCCGTCACAAGCCCAGCCAAAAAAGAATCGCCACTTCCAATTGGATCTTTAACACTGATAACCGGTGGTTTCGCCCACCAGTGTCCAGCGGTATCAACCATGACCGCTCCATCCTTACCCAAAGTGATAACGACATTACCCGTTCCACGCTGTTGGAGTTCAAGTGCGGCTGAGACAGCCAATTCAGGCGTATTGACCGTTTTACCAAGAATCTCACCCGCCTCATCACCATTAATCTTGATAGTTATGCCCCTAATAGGCAAAACCGCGTGCAGTGGCGCGTTGCTCGTATCAACCCACACCCGCTTCCCGCTATCACGAACTGCTTCTACCAGTTCGACAAACATTTCCAAAGGTGAGTTTGGCGGCAAACTTCCACTAAAACAAATATCGCTTGCATCGCTTATGTCAGCCATTACGCCTTGGCTCAAACTCAACCAATCTGCTGCGGTTACGCTGGGGCCTTGCTCATTGATAACGGTGGCTTCACCTGTACCACCATCTGCAATAATCACACAGGTGCGCGTTTCACCATCAATCCATGTCCAATGTCCGTCGAGTGCCTCTTGTTGAGCCAATTCAGCGATAGTCTTACCCATCCGACCACCGAGAAAACAAAATGATCGTGTTTTTGCGCCCAAAATTTGTGCCGCCCGCGCAACGTTTAGCCCCTTACCTCCGGCAGCCGAAAGCGATGACTCTGCTCGTAGTACAATCCCTTGCTTAAATGACGGCACGACCAACGTATGATCTAAGGCAGGATTTGGCGATATACAAAAAATCACGATTCCTCCGCAGTATTGATCTGTATAGAGTAAGCCTGCCTCTATACTATCGAATAATGCCCGCTTCTAACAGCAATTGTAAGGTTGCCAAACCTACTCTCTAAAATAACGTCAGTTAGGGATATATTTTAAGTATTTTAATGCACAATTTGTGCAATTTGTGCATTAAATCCGCTGAAATGGCAGGCGGGACACACAGGAGAAACCGCTGAATCGACAAATTTGTGCAGCGGGTGGCTCGGCTGATGCCGCTGAAATGACACTTTTGCGGCGGGTGGCTCGGCTAACGCCACCGCGGTGCAATTTGTGTCTGCCGCTGCTGTTGTTGCTGTTGCTGTTGTTGCTGCAATACAAATACAATTGAACTGTCATCCGCAGAAGGATTTGCACCAACGCGGAGAACGCTAAGAGATACTGAGTGATTTTGTAGGGTTGCGCCCAAAGACTTTCAGATCAGATGAAGAGCATGAGAGAGAAATCATATACCTATTGTAGAACAAAAGTTCAATATCGGCAAGCTCGTTGCGTTTGAGTTTTCAAACTTTTGGTTTATGGAAATTCAGCCATCCATAACTGAGATTAAAATAAAAAACTCCCCAAGCAATATGGGGAGTTTTTATATCAATCATTTGACCGTGCTAAGTATTAGCATTGCCAGCCGTCGGCGGTGCCTGTGGAAGAGGCGTGTGACTCGGCGGCGGTGTTAAGGTCGGCGTTACCGGTGTCTTTGTATTAGTCGGCGGCCCATTTGTCGGTGTCTTAGACGGTGTATACGTCTTTGATGGTGTCAAAGTGGGTGCCGGTGTATTCGTCGGCCCTTGAGTCGGTATAGTCGTTGGACTCGGGTTATTCTCAGGTGTGATCTTACCGGTTGGCTGACCACCAGATGTGGTGCCTGCCGCACCTCCCGGTGTACCGCAAGTCAGTTCAAATTCCGAGAAGTTGAAATCGCTCGACCCTCCATACCTAGGATTGGTAGAACCAGCATTTTCGTCATACTGATATATACCTTCAAAATCGAAGTATATAGGCGTAATTGACGGTGCGCCCGGAGCGCCAGCAGCCAAAGTATAGTTGGTTAGCCATGTCCCTTCTGTCTTGCTATTCGTGGGGGGGGTAGCGTCTTGGTTAACATTCCCAGAGTCCCAAACCACAACAGCACCGGGCTTACCGGGAGGAGCCATCATACTTACTTTGACGAGGCGCTGGCTGTTCACATACTTCACCCAGTTAATCTTGATGCTCACCAGCGTAGAGGTTGTCGTCCGCTGGCTGAGGATGTCATAGCGCACCAAACCAAAAGTATCGAACGAATTAAACTTAATCCCAATCAGGCTCGACGCACAATCGGGTGTGGGTGTCTTTGTGGGTGAAGGTTGACCCGGCACAGTTGGTGTAGAGGTTACCGTGGTAGCAGGCGATGTCAGCACACACGGAGCAGCAGGATTCAACGGGTTAAAGAGTGTAAGCGTAATAGCATACTGGTTAGGTGTCACATAAGTTGACAGAGAGGGAGGTCCGTTGAATGTGGCTGCATAGATCGAAGTATCTGCTGCTCTAACCTCGCGAATAGATGTAGAAGTGCTGGAGAACGGCGGACTACCGGGCTTCGTATCGGTATCGGTTGTTGTACTCGTTCCCGCAGTCTGGAGATCATTCCCCACCCAGTTTTGCACCGTGTTCAGCGACATCATGATAAGCCCCATTTGAGCGTATGCAGGGATATTAGGCCATGTAATTTGTACGCGTGTCAAATAGGTAACTGTACTTGGCGCATTATCATTCTGGATATCCAATTGAACCTGATAACCGTTCAAAACTTTGTTTGATACGGATATTTTAGCGCAATCAAACGGGCCTTCCGGTGTGTTGGTAGCGGTCTTTGTAGCACTTGGCGTGAGGCTAGGTATAGGTGTAAATGTCGGAGATGGAGAAGGACTGGGCGTAGGAGTATCTGTCGATAATGAATCTCCTCCTCCGATTGGCGGAACAAAAACAGTCCCTTTACGATTACCGGCACTACGGAAAGTTTCAACAATCGCCGAACGTCGCGCCTGCAAAGGAATGAAAGGTGCAATTCCCAAAGGCGTAATCAACGGATGGTTGAAAGTAACCGTCACAAAAACAGTGTCTTCTGGAGCGCCTGCATCCATCCACGGTTGTCCAGCATTGCTGAAGCCGCCGTTCGCTAGTAACGTATTAGGGACTCCATTTACGAGAGCGCTGGGTACTTCATTTTCAAGGCAGGATGGAGCCCACGGTGTAATATCAGCCCCAGCAACTGTAAGCCTCACATCACCCACATAAGGGACAAAACGGTTGGTAGCATCTTGGTTATCAACTTTATAGTATCCCGAAGAGGTATCTGCATCAAAGCTGCGGTTACTACACACAACCACATTGAACCAATTGCGTTGATCAGAACGGGGGGGACGTGGATTAATTTGCCATCCAGCAAACCACGGAAACAAGCTCCATTTACCAGCTATATCTTTTTTGGTTGCAACATCAGTTGGAACAGACCACTGGTTGGGTTCAATCGCAAGTCCGGCAGCACCCTGTCGTGTCTCGAACATGATCGAAAGAATACGTGCCATATCTTTGCGTCGGTCTTGGTCATCAGGATCAGCCGGATCACAGTTTTTGCCGTTATACCAAGTCGCAAATAGACTTTCAAGATCGCCGGTATAGATGTTTACGGGCGTACTACCAGTCCCATTTGGCAGAACCGTAGTCTTAGTACCGCGACGATCAGTTGTGCCATATGTACCCGTCGGACCATCATCCACACAAGGGATAAACCCGTCCGGGTTATTAAGATTAGACTCATCAATGATCGTATTCATTTTGAACTGCTCTTCATAATACTGCCCGGTACTTGCATAACGAGCACCTGTACGAGCAGCATTTTGCAGCGTGACCCAAGCTTGGAAAATACGTCCAAACTCAATGATGCCAAACAAAAGAATCAGCAACGTCGGCAGCGTAATAGCAAATTCTGCTAGTGTTTGCCCCTGTCGTCGTCTTCGGTTAGCAGTTTGCCTACCTATTGTATCCATATACACCCCCTACCATATAAGGGACTGAATAAATGCCCCATCATTATGAAAAACTTCCCGGCAGCAATCAACTTCGCCGGGAAGTTTATCGAGTTTACTTCGTAATACGAGTGAACATCCGTGACGCAATATCCTCGAACACTTGCGTGAGTTGAGGCCCGCCGGGTGCGTTGTAATAATTGCCGCAGCTTACGGTTGGATCCAATGGATACAGACGTAGCTTATTGATTTGTCCAACTGGGACTGAATCAGCGTTAGCATATCCTTGTATAGGAGCTTCACATGGACCACGGTCTCCGTAACTAACAAATCCCGGCGCAGACAGATCCTCCAAATTGCCATTGATGAAACCATCATTCAGGTAATCTTGTTGGTAATCCGTGTCGATACGGTTATTGTCACCCACGTCCGCGATGTAACGCAGCAGTTCCTCACCAAGGCAGTCGTTAATATTGGTATACTCATCAGGAACCCCTCCACCACCACCATTACTATTCGAACATTTGCCTTGTGCGGGAACATAAGACTCGGTAAAGTCCAAACCGAACCCAATCGTGAAAATAGTGGGAAGTTGCAGCAAACTACGCGACGCATCGCAACCCTGCCCACCCTGAATCTTACAAAATGGACTGACATACGGCAGCTTAGTTAGACCGATAAAGTCCGCCCAATCGCGAGCGTAATCATCCACATCGTAGCGTGTCGCACAATCATCATCAAGCGGGCCGCTTACGCCGATGTCAATCGAAGATTTGTTCTCATCACCAACAGCCGAATCCTTGCAGAAGTGCCGACTTGTCGGCCCCATAATCCCTCGCGTACCACCGTTTATGACTTCACTGCCATCATCGCTGCACCGTGGCGGACGAGTTTTCCATCCTGCTGTTAAGCCCATTTGATCATCCGGCGTACCGTAAGGGCATAGGCCATAAGCGCCATAACCGCCCGCTTTCGGAGCAGCAACAAAACTACCATAAGGATTGCCACTCGGAATAACATTACCGTTGCGAATAACCGGATCACTTGCGCCAGCCGCACCGTCACCCAGCATTACCATCACCCATACCGCACCCGTGTTACCAAGCCGAACGGTGCGTGGATCCAATAAAGCGTTATTCCCTTCACGTAAGGCTGCACCCACGTTATTTCCTGCACAGCCTGCACGGAATTCATAGCTGAATAACGGCTTATTCGCTGATTGAATGCCATAGACCGTATTGGGAGGGACAGGAAGCGCTGCTTTAATACTGTTATTCCATGGGGTCAAATTCAAGTTGGGATTCATGATCGGAGCGCCGGGATTCACTGCCGCAGTAGTCATAGCTGAAAGCGGAGTCGGCCAACGTGTCTCATTAAGCCTTCCAGTACCGGCTGGTAGATCGGATGGAATAGGCTCATAGGGATAAGCATTGGAACCATAGATAGTCCTATCCGCTTGTGATGACTGCGAACTAAACAGACTAAATGGGTATTCTAGCGTTGCATTTTGCCAATAGCAGTTATAGCGTACCGGATAATCATTCAAGGCACCTAATGCGGTATTATTGTATCCCGCTAATTTGTCGGGAGCAGGCGCGGTGACATCACTCACCCACTTGCTCGTAGCAAAATCATAGCGGGAGTCATATCTAATCGGAACACCATTACCGATAAGTCCGGTATAGGCGCTGGCTCCCGTAACGTATGCATCCCACAATCCATCGGTTTTAGCAATACCAGCAAGGTCTTTCGTATCCGCATAATAATACGGTTCTGCACGTACACCAACAATGTGTCGTAGAGCAGTAATCGCATCAGCTTGGGATGTAATCATCGGTGTCTGGGATTTCAAGGCCACCGGATCCGAAATCTTTTCCCCGTCTGGATCAATCAAAAAGGCGGTACGGTCAAATGTCACAAAAGCGACACGATCCCCACGCACAAAGTCAACATGATCCAAGAATTTCTCAGTTGCATCTCGTACTTTTCCGAAAGGCTGGCAAATCAGATCATCAAACTTAAAATCGCCGTTCGGATCGTTACAGCAGCCATAATAGTCATAGGCTGGCATAAATCCATCAAATCTGGTTCCAAAAGACGACGAACCGGATGAACCTTTCTTCAAAATGGCATCATAAGAGTTCATCAAATCCGTTGAAACAGTCACCCCATTCGTGGTCTGCCACTTCATAGCATTGGGGCCAACAGTTTCAGCATAGGGAAAGAACCGCACTGTGCACTCTTTACGTTGTGGCGCACGAGAATCACCATAAGCATTAGCCACCTGAGTAGCCGTAGACGTTGTACTATCCCATGTGAAACCGATGGCTGGGAAGTTGGTTGTATCAGCGTATATTTGGTCTTGGGTCATACCCAGCAGGTTTTTCCAAGTCTTCACCCAGTCATTCGATGCAGCAGGCCAGTATCCGCCAAGAGATGATTCAGTTTTCCAGTTTGGTCCATACTTTACTCTTACAGGTAAATACCGCAGACTGTTATCTTTAGTGTTCAGACTGCCATCTGGCTTGTATGTCAGGCCACCATTGCCATCAGTAACAGGAACTTTTGCCCAATCATTATAGGTGGTCTGCTTCAACATGGTTTCCGCTGTATCGAAAATCAAAACAACATCGAGTACGGCGGTTTCAGATATAGAACTCGCCTCCAGCGTCACAGTTCCCCAACCAATTAAACGCAGGAAAACCGTTGGTGACTGCAATTGTGCGGTCACTCGTACCAATTTCCGCGGCTGGAAATTGCTCGTACATTCCAGCAATTTAAGTAAATCAGGGTCATAACCCGGCTTCGTTGAATCACCCTGAAGCGTATCACAGCTATCAACCGCTACATTCGAAGGGCTTAAGCCATAAAATTCAATAAACTGCCGTGCCGCAAGGTTGATATTGGTCACATTGCGTGCGAAAGCGTAACCGTCAGCGACCTTCTGATTACCGCCTGCCGCAGCCAACTCTGCGTCTGTTGGCAGTGTGCGTCGTACTTGTCCGGCAGCAGCGACCGCAGCCGCGTCCACCGCCCGTCGTAGCGTTGTGTAACGCACGAACATCAGCGAGACATCGGTAACGATACCCACAAATGCCAGCAGGACAATAAAACCAAAAGCCATGATGACAATCGTTTGACCGATTTGTCCCTGTCGTTTCGAACGTGTCGCGAAACGCGATAAGAGAGATTGTCTCATTGTGTCTCCTTCTCTCCTATGACCCAACTGCGTATTTAATACGCGGTTCGGTAGTGGGTAGCGGGAACGCTGCCCAAACGGAAATGATTGTTCCCCCGCCATTCGGATTGCTGGGGTCGTTCAAGATATTGAAAACGGGGTTAAAAACGGGATTTCGCAGCAGTAAGGTATGCTGCCAAAACATCTCCACCAGTATCAAGCCTTCGCTTGGGAGGTTAGAGCGCTGTCCCTGAGTTAACATACTGAAATTTGAAACATTGATCAGATTTTGAACACGGCTCATCGTCCACTCGGAGCCATAGCAGCGCGAAGCCACGGGTAACCCGCGTGTTGATACAATGACATGCTGACCGGTCAAGGCAAAACCACGTTGCATTTCTGGCACTACACTATTGTCGTCATAGCCCAGCAATTCAGACCAAAGCTTGGTCGTCCCGTCCATAATAAAGTTCCGGGTGCCAGTATTACCGGGGCTGGTCGTATCGGTATTCGCTGCGACTTTGTAATTCATATAGTCGAACGGGTCACGCGTATCTTTGTCCGATGCCGTATCATTCGTGCATTCGTTAGCATTGGTAGGATACCGCCCGACGACAATCACCTGTTGCTGTGTATTTAACGGTGCTGTCTTCATGGCTAGGTCAATCGTGTTTCGCATGGCCGTTGGTATATCCGTATCAGTCGGATTAAGTGACTGCAAGCTAAATGCGGATACAACAATGTCATCCACCCCATTACGGTCGGTAGGATCAGCAGAAGTAACCCTATAGTCGCCTCGAAAATCCAGCGGCGACATAGCATCGAACATCTTACAAATAATCGTGTTATAAAAGCGTGGGGTTCCTCCCGCCTCCGAATTCGTACAAATTCGGAATGCTCTCGCATTTTGCGTTAATGGGCCACCTGCCGGAAGTGTTGCAACATCCGGTTGCAAATCGGGTATCAAACTCGCGGCACGGGCGTTAGCGTCGATCTCCCAATTGGCAGGTGCTGTATCACCGGTTTGCACCGCCCCGTAACGTGCGCCAACACGGGTTGTCTCCAACAAAATCAAATAATTGTTAGCGAACCACCCGATTTCTGCCAATCCCATCAGCAGTACGATCAATAAAGGCGTGACAAGTGCCAGTTCGGCCATACTTTGCCCACGCGAATAATGACCGTAGACAGCAGGAGTGCCGTCCAGAATTTGGAAAATCTTCCTTGGAACGCTTTGCATGAGTACGTCCTCAGAAACTAGATAAGGAATACTTGATAAATGTCAACAAAATTATCATACCACAATGTTTGTAGGCTACGACGCAGGGAGTGATAAGAAGTTGATAGGGTTTTGTTCAGGAAGTTGTAAATAAAACAGGCGAGGACACACCTCGCCTGCCTGATTCAATGCTAGAGAAGAACAATTAAGATGACAACGCAACACTGCCTTCGATGCGTATGCTGGCACGTACCGCATATCCCCGTCCGTGCCGTGACTGGATAATCGCGGGGCGCTCAGGATCATCCTCAATCTTGCGTCGCAAATTCCTGACATGGTTTCTAACCAGCGCCGCATCACCTGCCCCACGCGGATACTGCCACACCCCGGTCAGTAAATCTTCCGTGCGGTGGAGTTGGTTCGGTTTACGACACAAAAATGAAATCAATTCAAATTCCACCTGTGTCAATATAACTTCACGATCATTGATATAGATCGTCTGTGTCTCAGGTAGGATTCGCAGCATCGGCATTCCATCATTCAGATTGCCCGATACACGACGCAGATGCGCCCGCATACGTGCTGCCAGTTCCCGTAGCGCAAACGGCTTGGCTATATAATCATCACCGCCCGCCTCTAACGCATTCGTCACAGAGTAGTGAATATTTTGCCCCGTCAACAGTACGGGTAAATTGGCGGTGTGGACACTTGTCCGAATTTTGCGGCATAAGCCAAGACCGTCCAATCCCGGCGAAGTCGTATCGATAATGCATAAATCCGGCGTATTCTTTTCCAGATGCAAAAGCCCATCGCGAACCGTGAAGGCTGTTAGCACCTTATATCCTTCGCGGCGGAGGAAATGCTCCATCATATTCACATTTTCGAAGTCAGTATCAATGATGAGAATTTTGTACATTTAGCTACCCAATTACACTTATGCCGGTTTCATAATGTCAGTATAACGGGATAGCGGGTTCAAAATCGTAATTATGTCTGAAAGTTTTGTGAAATTTATTCAGCGTTCTCAAGTAAGTGCCTCATAAATAAAAAGAGACCCAACGAATTGAGTCTCCTTAAATAAAAACGAGCAATAAATCACAATGAAATCATGTATCCCACACCATGAATCGTTCGAATATAACGACGATCCGAATTCTTTTCTATTTTTGATCGCAAATTACGGACGTGGGCGCGAACCAGATCAGGATCACCTGTATTCGGAGGGTACTCCCATACAACCTGAAGCAAATGACCGGGCGATAGGGCACGGTTAGGATTTTCCATCAGATAGCGTAGCAAACGGTGTTCGGTTGAAGTCAACTGAATTCGATTATCTTTGATATACACCTGATAAGTATCGGAATCCAGTTTCAGGTCGTTCAATTGCAATATCGCTCCTGATCCTGCATCCCGAACACTACGCCGCAAAAGGGCATGGATACGCGCCCGCAGTTCAGCCAATTCAAACGGCTTTACCACATAATCATCTGCACCTGCATCCAACCCATCAACCACATCCTCAGTACTACCCTTCGCCGTCAAAAACAAAATGGGCAAAGCATTGAACCGCGAGTCGCGTCGCAGTTGGCGGCACAACGTAATCCCATCCATACCCGGCATCATAATATCGAGAATCATTGCCGACGGTGCGCGCCGATCAAGCAGAACCAATGCTTCTGCCGCTGATCGTGCCAACCCCACTTCAAATGATTCACGTGCCAAAACACGCCCTAAAGTATCGAGCACTTCCGGGTCATCATCCACAGCCATAATATAGGTCATTCGTCATTTCCTCCTCGCTTAACCGGCAGCAGAACCAAAAAGCGCGCGCCTTTTCCCGCTGTACTTTCAACTGTAATACTGCCACCGACTCTTTCAGCCGTTTGGCGACAAATATGTAAACCTAATCCCGTCCCCTCACCTACTGGCTTGGTTGTGAAAAACGGTTTGAACACATTTTCAATTATCTTCTCAGGGATACCGGGGCCATTGTCCCATACAAGAACCTGCAAATAATCGGCATTGGGTGTGTAAGAGGCCGAAATCCCTAGTAGGGCATTCTCACATCCAATTAACGCATCATGAGCATTCAGGAGCAAGTTAAGCCATATGTCGTCCACTTGTCCCGGAACTGCCCAAACCGGAGGGAGTGGCTCATCCGGTAACTCCGAAACAATCTCGATATGGTCACGCTCGATATGCGCTTTGACCAGAGACAGTACGCCCTGAATCGTTTCGACCACATCAATCCGTTCAGGAGGCGATTCTGGATCATTTGGACGCGAAATTGCCAGTAACCGCCGCGCTACACCGGATGCTCGTTTTCCTGCCCGATGAATCGCTTGTAACGACTTGTAGTTTGGCGAATCTGGACTTTCATCAAGCAGCATCATTTCTGAGTCTACCATGATTGTTGTCAAGGGATTATTGATTTGGTGGGCAACAGCCGCCGCCAACTCGCCCATTGCGGATAAACGCGCCGTTTGAACAAGGCGTTCTTGAGTATCTTTGAGTTCCGTGAAGCTGCGTTCCAAATCGTGTAGGAGATACGAATTGGAAAGCGCCGTAGAAGCCTGTGCAACCACAGCACGTCCCACATCAATGTCACGGTCGTTCAACACACGCCCGCGCCGTGAGTCCGCGAACACAACAATACCCTGCGGTTGCCCGCGCAAAATAAGTGGAATACCCACCGCCGACCGGCAATGAGTTTCCTCCAAGAAATGACGTATTCCATTCGTCATTTTAGAAGCATCTGAACTGCGAACAATAATGGATTGTGACTTAATGCTATCGGCAAGATCAGAATTACGGAACAGATCTATATATGGTTGGGGTTCAGTTGCCCATATTCCTAGGCCGAGCGCAACCTGAATAACCAGTGATTGGCGTTCAGGGGTTAACAGAGCAACCTCACACCAATCTGCCCCGATGAGTTGATTAGCATTTTCAAGAACACGGAACATCCCTTGTGGCTTAGAAAGATTCGATTGGCTTGAGAGCATTGCCAACACTTCTAAAGTCATTAATTGAATGCGCTGTAATGTCTCGTTCGCAGGTAAATTAACGGGAGGCCGCACGAATGAAAATTGAATAATGCCTAAAACCTGTTCACCGCCGACAATCGGTACAATTTGAATCGTATCGACACCAGTACGGTTCAAAAATTCAACTTCCCCTTCAGGTGTGGAGGAATCACGGCGTGTAATAACCGGGAATGTGCTTTTTTCCAATGCGGATTGAACCACTAACCGCTTGGACAAATCAATGACGGGGCCATGTCCCGAATTCCAGACCGTGCGAAAGCAGCGAGCAATAGTCCGTAACTGATTAGTCGCTTTATCCCATTCGTGAACGGCTGCATAATTCACATTCACGACGCGTATCAACTGTTCGCAAATATTAGGGAGTGTTTTCTCAAGTGAAAGCGATGAATTAAGGACTTGGCTAGCCTCAACCAGCGTTTGCAACTCGCGCGTATGTTCGACCGTTTCCTCATGAATCCGTGCATTTTCGATAGCAATCGCTGCAAATGCAGCCAGATTCATCAACAAATCTTGATGTCGTGGGTCGAAAACAGCCTCGGTGCTTCTATTGTTAACACCCAGAACACCGATACATTGACCTTCGTAATTAATCGGCACGTAGAGCAATGCATTGACGAGATATTCCGTTTTGACCTTTTGCGGACCTTGTGCGCCAATCAAAACAGGTAGACCACTACCAAAGACTTGCCCGGCTAAAGTATCTTCTGTTTTGACACGGAAATTACGTGCAACTTCCACATCAATGCCCACTTTGGCTCGCAAGTACAATTGTCCGCCCTCGTCACCGGGAAGCAAGATCATTCCTTCTTCGGCATTGGTCAACCGCCGTGCCGCTTCCACCACGCGGTTTAGAACTTCACTGAGATCAAGCACCTCTGTCAATGATTTACTGAGTGCGAACAGCGTTTGCAATTTATCAGCCGAGTTAGCCGTAACATCCGGCATGTCAGATGATGTAGGCAAAGGCGCAGGCGGTGCGGTTTCGGCTAATGTCTTCGTATTTGGCTTTGGAGCGGGAACGACAATCGCTGGTGAAGCAACATCCATACCCAATGCCAAGCTGACCGTTTGCCGGATCATGGTTTCACTGGGTACAACCACCATAATATTGGAAGCACCACCTTTATCGCCCAAAATTGCAGGATCATTCGCCAAACCAATCATCGGTATAGCGTGATTCAGTTGTGACAATCTAATCAGTGTAGACTGTCCATCACGATGGTTGACCATGAGTGCATCAACCACAACCGCATCAAAATCCCCGTTTTCAAGGGCGTAAAGACCATCAATATGGCTGTAACCAATCTGGAGTGTAATGCTAAGCGGCGTTAATGCCTCCTTCACAGAACGAATCAAACTATAGTCACTAGCAACAACGAGAATGCGTTTCGTATTCTGGTTCATATTTTAGTTAGTACTTACTCCGGTTTAGAAAGTCGTTGACGGCGTTTCGTCAAATCATCTTCCACAGGTTCGGGATTTGTCTCTACAGTTTCAGAACTAACCTCCGTGCGCGAAGTGATTTGGTTACGGAGTTCCAACACCTTATCTTTCATATCACGCAGCACACTGGACACTTGCTCACTTGTCCCCGATGCGGCGGTCTCATCGGCCTGTTTCTGTGTTGCGGTATCAACGGCTGCTTCTAGCTTATTGACGTGATAAATTAATTCCTGTGTGACAGTTTCATGCGCTGCCAAATCCGATTGCACCATATTAAGTCGCTGCTGAACACGCTGCATCTGTTCAACCGCATAATGGGCGTTCGCCTCATCCCCAGATTTAACAGACTCATCAGCCTGTTCATCCCAATCGGCAATCTGAGTCTGCAACGTTTGAATTTGCTTTTGCAGCTCATCCTCAAAAGCCAGTGTTTCATTGATTCGCTGTCGCAGTTCAACAATCTGCTGACTGCCCTCTTGAATAGCGGAAGACTTATCGCCATCAGGACTCACTAATTTGTTTCGACGACTATCACCCGTCAAAGCATCATTAAGTGTGGCTTTTACAAGTACGTTGAGTTTGTTGAGTAAATCATTCATAAATACATTTTACAGTTTTCACAACTTATAACGCAACAGGGTAAAAGTTAATGGTTGGGGCAAATACCATCCCAAGTCAGTTCATAAACCGTCATATTCGGCCCACCAGCATTACGGGCGGCTTGTCCATTTGTCGTAAAAACAGGGCATAAGTGCGAATCGTTAATGTCATCACTCGGTATTTGGTCAGGAAATGCCATCAAATAACGGGCATTTTTCTGCTGAAGCCATTGCCACAATTGATCTTTATCCAGAATAAACGGCGTAATCTCCGGGCTAACCAAACCTGCTAGATCAAGCATCGGTCGTGGCGCGAAATATCCCACAGCCCCAATATCATGGATCGCCAACATTTGGACAAGTGGAATATTGTCTTTGATCCAATGTGCAGAGGCCACCATCTCCTCATCAATAATTCTAACATCTTGCCTGTAAACACTTGCACCTTGGAAAAAGAAATAGGCCAGTGCCAACAATAACGAAATAGCGAGTGAGCGGGTCAACACTCGTCCGGCAACCGATTTACGACATGCCATAATGAGTTGTATCGTACCTGCCACTCCCACCACGATGAAAGCAGGAAGCGCCGGAATCACATAACGCCCATGTTGATAATAAGCGGGCAGTCGTGCGGCATAGAGTGCAATCAACGCAACGCTCCACAAAACCGGAACAATTAATAACAGCACACGCTTATCTTCGCGTAGCTTTCGTATTTGCTGAATAACAAAGAAGATCACACCCGGCAGGAAAAACAGTTGCACACCCGCCACTAACGGCAGCAGCATACTAATAATCCGCGTCGGATAACTGTCGAGCAGCAGTGGTGCATTTTCAGCTTGTTTAGCCGCCGCTGTATCGGGAAGTAACCCACCTGTTAAATGGAGATTGAGGGCAAAATAAGGACTAATGGCGATCAAAAATGCAATCGCCGCACCCACTGTCCAGATGATGAAGATGCGCCAAGATTTCTGAGGCTGCACCAGCAAACTAACCACACCAATCAAGCCTGCCAGCGCTACACCTTCTGGACGCGTAATCATCGCCAAAGCGGTCACTAATCCGAATGCGCCACCGCGTAATAAGACATCCACAACGCGGGTTGAGCGCTCATCCAATTCACGCCAACCCAATGCTAAAAGTGCCAAAGTCCACATGCTAAACAACATCGTCTCCATACCCGACGCTGCCGCCCATACCAAGTGCCACGTCAGTATGACTGATACCCCACCATATAAACGGATGTAACTTTGATTTGGGAGCAACCGCTCGGACATCCGCCCACCCAACATCCCCGCGACCCACAGCGCCACAATCCCCAAGCCATACGTCCACAGTTTGAACGATATGCCTAGTTTATAACCAATTGCCAACAAAACGGTGTACATCGGCGAAGTCGAAGCCGCGCTTGGCACACCCGGCACAAATGCCCACATCCCTGTCTCAGCCAAATTACGTCCATAAACCTGATGAATCCAACTGTCATCCAAAGGGAAACCGCCATTCGCTGTTGCCACATACAAAACCACAGCCAACACCGCAACCACCAGCAGAATAATATCGCTCCGTTGGAAACGATTAGTAACGAATTTCATAAAGTCTCGCATTCGGCACGTTTATCTCTATAGGCACAAGGAATGTTGGCGGAGCAGTCAGGATGGAGTTCATCTTTTCGGTAATGGCGTTCGAAGCCGATCCATCGTCGCTGATTCCCTCAATCACCACATACTTAACATCGTACTTCCGCGCAATATCAAGGATCACATCGGGTGATTCATTCGGCAGCACCACCCCACCTAAACCCGTGAAATAATAAAGCTGTGCAGGGTCATTAATCATCACTCGCGCATCCGATGGGAGCTGCTCAACCAACGCTTGGTCTAGTGGAGAACTACTGTATGACGGCACACGGTTCGGCAAGCCAATCATCACACTCAATAACACCGCTATCGCCACTAACCCTATCGAAAAGACAGCCTTTGCCGAGCGCACATTCCACCGTCGCCGCCGACGTGCAATCCATTCAATAACATCATCCAGCCCGACCACACTCAACGCCGCCCAAAACGGAATCAATGCCGCTGCCGAATGTAATAGCCCGCCGCGATACCCCGGAAACGGAAACACAAAGGTCATCGCCAGATGCAGCCCAACCACATAAATCCAAAACGGCTGTAAGAATTCGGCTCGTCGTCGCTGCCACAACCCCACTAACATCAGCGGTGTCATGATAATCATTCCCTCGACCGCCACAAAAGTACCGAGGTTATTGGTGAGTGCTAACCATCGCGATGCCACAAACTCGCTGATACCATTTGCAAATAGCGTTGCCGGTGTCGCCAAAGGTGGATAATTAAACAGGTCATCGTAGCTCGTAAACCAAATCGTCTGTGTACCACCCAACGGCATCGGTGAACCCAGTACACTTATGTTACGCAGGAACCACGGCAGCATCACCACCAGATAACCGAGTGTCAGTGCGATACCATGCCTCAATAACCGTCCAAAGCTCATTCGCTTATCTGACCGATTGAACAGCAGTGACCAAACAAGGGCCGCCCAACCGACGATCACCAGCAGCACACCATCAGCCCGCGTCAGATGTGCAAACCCTGCGAATGCGCCACCGAATACGGCATAAATCAATGTTCGATTCGGTTTTGACTCAACCCGATTAGATAACCCCAAAAACACTAAACTCAATGATCCTGCCAATGCATAGGGCGCGAAGGTGTCTATCGCTCCCCAAAAGCGCACGAAAAATCCACTGAAGAGTGTTACCAATCCCGCGATCCACATGTGGCGGCGTGTGCCACCCAAATAAGCACCACACCAGAACCCAACCAATATCACACCCGCGAACATCAATGAAAACAATAATTGTGCGGCTGTATAGCTATTCGGCGCATTCAGCAGCCACATGCCGACCGAAGCACTCAATGATGTCAACGGCATCCAATACAAATGTGAAGGCGCAGGTAACTTATCTGTCGCCCCGATATATGTCCAATAATAAGGATCAGTCAGCCCTTGTCCCGTAACCAAGCGATTCGCTGCATTCAGGTGATAAAACACGTCGGTATAACCCGGCCCGGCCACAAAATAACGGGTAATGAAAAACGCGCCCACCAGCGCGATAATCACTAATATCAAACGTTCGCGGTTCGTAACACTCACAAGCAACTCTCAGTTTGAAATAACATTGGGCGCATTATTCCACCATAACCGCCGCGTATACCACAATAAGAAGAAAATAATGAACGGCAGCGGCAGATAAATACTTGGATGCTCGAAATGTTTATCAACCGTCAGTAAGAAATGCACCCACGGCACAACCAGCAGCACTACTAACCACAACACAACCCACAAATTACCCCAACGGCGATTCCGCTGGACAAGCATCGCGAAATAAAACATCAACGGGATAATAAACACAACATAATGGGGAGTCGCCGTGCGCGGAGCAATCAAATGCGTCACCGTCAAGGTTATCACCGCTGCCCACATGAATTGCTCAGGATGCCCACGCATCACCCAATACCATGCCACTAACATCGACACGCCCAATAATCCGCTGATGAGCAGTTCTGCCCAGCTACCCAAATGAAGATAGTAGGTGGTGATAATCCACACGGGTGAACCCAGCGCCGTGTACGAAGTGTAGTTGCCTAACTGCCCCAACCAATCCCCTAACCATGATGGCTGTAGCAGAAACGACACGACCAGCAGCACCAGCATTGACACACCGAAGCTAACGATAAATCTCCAACGGCGGTAGCGCAGTCCCCACAGCAAGAAAAACGGCACAATCAGAAACCCCATCTGTGGCTTCACCGTCGAAATCGCCAACGCGATTCCTGCTAAGCCATCTCGCCTTTTAACGAGTCCCCACAGCGCCAACAACTCTAAAAAGTAAACAACAACGCCCACCTGCCCCAAGATCAAACCACGCGCCGAGTAATAAAACAGCAACACCCATATGCACAGGATGCCCAGCAACCACGACGCAATCCGCCACTTGTACAAGTCCATCAAGAAAAATAACGAACCGATCAAAAACGCTGCCAGCAGCACCATCCAAATGGCCGATGCCCACGCATAATCCATATAGACCAACGGCCAAACCAGCACCGCCGTATACATCGGATAAGCAAAGAAACCGGGATCTTCACCTTCGACAACAGGCCGCCCGTAAATCTGCTTCTGGATATTGAGGCTGGCTTGGTCACCATAAGGGTTCAGATGATCAACCCAAAATGACCTTGCCCCTTCCCACCGCGACATAAAATCATTATGACCGGGATAAGGCTCGGTGAGCATATTGTGGGTCACAACCACTGCACCCACAAAAAATAATCCCGTAATCAATATCAGGATAATTGAACGGATTTGGCTTTGTGCCACGCTCAACCTCAATTCACTTGGTAAATGACAACACTGTTTGAGGTAAATACAGGCTTGAGATAACTCGCGTCCGCCGGATTCCACTGCCCCAACTGTCGCGCACTTTCATCGTACCAGATATACATAGCCTTGGTTTCATTAAGAAAATCGCGTCGCCAGTCATCCGTTGTAACTGCGTCATAAAACTGCTTGATCTGGCTCATCTTATCTTCAAAGTGCGCCGTCTCAATCCAATGACCAATAAACACCCGCAAACCCGTCGCCGCCACCACTCGCCCGCCACTGCCCTTCCCGTTTTGATCAAAGGTCGTCAGCACCAAATCGTTCGTAGACGCATTTTCACGCAGCCAAGCAAAACCTTGGGTTTCATCCGGTTGATAAAACGCAGTTAGACTCTTTTCCGGCTTGGAAAGTGAAATCACATTCACCGCTATGATTGCGATTAGCGCGATTGAAGCCACTGTAAAATAAATGATGGTCACCAAAGGACGACGCTTCACCTTAAAACGCGTCAAAATACTTCGTGACCATCCAAATGCTGCCAGCACTGCGAGTGGCGTTTGCACACCGAGTAAATAACGTCGTTGAGTTGGGAATGGCGCATACAGCAGCAGCACTACCAATACCACCCACAAAATCGGCAAACACCATCGGTCATCAGCGACTTCGTTTATGAAGCGCCTAAAACCGAACACAATCGGAATCAGAAATGGTAAATAGCCCAACACGTAATAAATCACAGGTGGTGACAGCGTGATATTCTGTGCCGTAAAACTCGCCCAAACGGGATCAGAATTCAGCGCCAAATATTGGTATAGCACCAGTACCGAATGAACCCCAAATGGAATCACCAACCACAATGTTTCTCGAAAAGTCAGTTTTTTTGACAAGAACACGTAATAGGCGGTTAGCAGCACCAGCAAAGGAATCAGCAGCAAAACCGCATACGGTTGAATATTCGCTTCCAACGCCAACGCAATTGTTAGTATGACGAATGAGCGATTATTGCGTTCCCGTACCCAATCCTCGTAACTCAGAACGATCACAATCTGCAAGATGACCGCCGCCGCGAAGTGTGGCATGTATAACGCGCCCAACAGGTTAAACGCGTCGATCAACCAGAACTCAATCGGTCCAACATCCGCTGCCATCGTCGGACTGATGAACAACAAAAACCAACTGCATCCAACTGCGATTGTTCCAAACAACGTCGCCAACCATCGCTCGGATGGCTTCTCGAAAAAGTGGCTGGCAAACGCCCATAGCGCCAACACCAATCCCAATGTCATTCCAAATCGAGCGATATGAAATACCAACGGCAGGCTAAATGGTGTGATGTGGGCAATAGCGCCCAACAAAACATAAAAACTTTGCACGACTGGCAAACCGGGGTGGTCTTCGTGTGTGAACAGCAGGTGATAATTCCACTCACCGCGACTGCCCTGCCACATTTTAGCCAGATGGCTATCGACATCAAACTGCGTACCCGTCGGCAGCGTCGCTACACCGCTGTATTCCCAACCCGCAGGCGTACTCACTTGCCCTACCAAATAAGGTAGCGAGGTAACAATCGCCAAAACCAGTGCAAACACCCAAATCGAAATCGGGAATCGCTTCATTATGGCTGACATTCGCCACCTAAATCACCGTGAGCATCACCGTACAAAATCACATCCAAATCATTAAACTTCTGTATCGAAGTCGCCGTATAATGCTCGTTCAGCCAAGCCTCAGCTTGCACAATTTCAGGTCGATGATCGGCTGCCTCATAAGCGGCTTTCGCAAAATCATAAATCACCCACCAAACCCGCTTGCCCTGATGAGCTGCCGCTTGCACACAAGCATCCGCCGAGATATTCAGTGCCTTCTGGGTCGGCAGCGCCAATGTATCATCACTGCTCCCCGCTTTATCACCAATGAAATACTGTGGCAAATCCCGTTGATAATAAATGCCCGATAACGCCGTCAGCTTATTCTGATGAACAATCACATCGCCTTCTTGCCAATTTTGGGCGATATAACTCTCAGCCAATTGATAAGGAGAATTAGGGAACGTCGCAATCGTATATTGGTAATACAACCCGATAGCAACCATCACCAAACCCAATCCCGTAACCACCGCCACAATTGCCTTTGGCATCCCGCTCCGAGTGAACAACCATGCCAGCCCAACATATAACATCAACGCCGAAGGCAGCAGTGACCGTTCCAGATAAACAGGCTGCACCTGCGACACTATCCACATCAACAACGGTGGCGCAACCGCTAACCACAACACAAATAAAATCGGTCTGCGCTTCGCCTTATTGCGTGGCTGACGCAGCCAAATAACCACTTGCACCACTAACAGTAAAATCACAAATAAGGAAGCGAGAAATGCGATCATCGACGCAGGACTTGGGAAATCCAAACTGACAACCAAAAAGGATCGAACCGTCAGTAAGGGTGTCGCGATGCTCGGCTTATCCAGCCAATAATAGGACTGCACCTTTTGCAACTGTCCCGGCAAATTCACCAACCACGGCAGATACACCACGATTGCCGCGATTGTCCCGACAATCACACCGACAATTTGCGGTCTGCGCCGTGCCAAAAATGGAACGAGGCCGATTGCCACCAGATAAAAAGCCGCCAACTGCTGAGTATACATCGCCAAACCAGCGAACACACCAAAGCCTAGCCAGTAGCGCCACTTTATCCATAGCGATCTGTTTGGAGTGTGTGCGTCATCTTCGCGCCATGCCTTGATAAAACACCAAGTAGCCGCCATTAACAGCAGTCCGAGCAGCGCATACATCCGCGTCTCTTGCGAATATTGCACATGAAATGGCGCAATAGCCGCAATCAATGCCGCGACTAAACCTGTTTTTTCGTCAAACAAAGTTTTCGCTAGCAGATAAACCAGCGCGACCGTCGCAACGCCAAAAATCACGCTCAACAAACGGACTGTGAACGCACTTTCACCAAAAAAATGCATCCACACGTTGAGCGCACTGTAATAAAGAAGAGGGTGAATATCCGCCGCGCCGCCTGCAACCGGGGTCAAAGTGCCATAGATCATGGCGCTCAGCCCCTTCCCAGCAAATAAGACAGCGAACGCCTCGTCATACCAAAGCGCCCGCCCGCCCAAATTAATGAGTCGTAAGCCAATCGCCAACAGGAGAATGAGTGTAAACGGCAACCAGCGACGTTTTGCCGATATCGAGATCATTGATCCCAAACATCAATTTTCTTAACGTTAGCCGCACCGGAACGCTTCAAGATATACACCGAAAATTCGTTGATCGACTCGAAGCTAATCATTTCCCAACCGTCACGTCCCAATTGGTTGAGTGCATAATAAATCGGCTGATCTTTCCAGTCCAACTTATTCTCGCCATTGACCTTGTATTGAATACCATATGCGCGTTTGACTTCGAGTGCGGCATATTGCCATGCCGACGAATCACCCTCAGATCGTTCCTCAGTCGTGGATTTCTCCACTTTAACGGGTGAAAGTTCGTCTAATTTTTCTAACCATTTTTGCGCTGTGGGGTCAGATTTAACTTTCATCAGCAGCATACGCGCTTTGTCATACTGCTTTTCAGAGATCAGATCCTTAGCCAGTTCCAATTCCTGTCGGGCCATATTCGATAAATCTCCTGAACGGATAATGTGATAATACGTATAAGATTAGAGTAACATGAATTCAAGCCACCAGACCTTGACGATCTCGTGATTGTCGCAAAATTCGGTACTGTGCCACGCAAATCCCCACCAACATCACCGTTCGCGCCAGCACCAACGCCGCGAAAGGGGTCACCAATGTTCCCGTGATTTCTCCGCCCGTATCCCCTGTCCGAATAAATAAAAATGGATACTCGGTGAAGGTCACCAAACTTATCAGCACTACAATCAGAACACCATCACGGTTCGGGAAGCACAGCAATATAAACGGAATAATCTGCACCAACCACTGTGGACTCCAACCTTGCGCTTGCAGGAAGAAAATCAGCAGCGAAATCCCGACAAATGCCACCAACCCTTTTGCATCAAACCGCCGTGTCCGCAAGAACACGAACACGCCCACAGCTAAAGCTGCGCTCAACCGTACCCAACTTGGAATTTTTGCCGGATTACCCAACGTCACATTCGCCTTTGCCGGATCAAGCCGATCTTCCAGCGGCCCAAAATTTCCCGTCTTATAATTCCCGTCGATCAGTGCCCAAACCGTCTCGTATGACGCTTTCGAAAACTGTGCTGTTAGCGAGGGCATACTCATCGCCGCATTCTGGACAAAGAACACCGCATAAACCACAACAATAATCCCAACCGAGATAATCGTCGGTACAATCGCCTTTCGCACAGGTCGATAACGCCACACCGCACCCAACATCACAATCGGTGTGAACTTCACCAGTACACCGAGCGCGATTCCCACACCTGCTAATTTGTCGCGCTCTTTGAGCAGCCACCATAAACTCAGCAGCATGAAAAACGCCACCATCACCTCAAATGACCAAAACACAAACACCAGTGGCGCGAGCAGCACCGCATAAATCCACGACAATGCCTGTGCAGTATCCTCGGAATAAAGCTGTGTTGCAATCTTGCGGATCAGGATCAAGTTACCAACATCAAACAACATGAAAACAAAGCCCAACAGCATCGAAAATCCGGTGTAATTCGGTTGCAACTTGTAAATTAGCACAGAGAAATACGACCACAACGGTGGGAACTCGCTCCACCAATCGCGCATCGGCAAGCCCACTTTATCCGAAAGCGATGCGATCTGGAAATAGGTCTGGAAATCACCACCCGCTGCGATTCCTCGCTCCACCCCTTGTAGGATAAACGGCTGGTAAATCAACAGCATCAGCACCCGCAAGCTGACGAACAGTACCAACAGCAGCCGGAAATCCGCCAACAGCGAATGTAGTTGTAGCGGTGCTTGACCACTTGTCGATTTTGACTTAGCCATTACTCGCCGCCTCGCGCACAAACACTACTGCCTGATTATCCTCATAATCCAGCTTCCAACCCGGCGCAGTCCGCAAATTCCGAGCCAAACCGCTGTCGGCTTCCATCACCACATAATTAATCTGATATTTGTCCAACGTCGCATCCCACCCCGGTGCGCCCGATGCCGTCTGTAAATAATCCTTAGACAAAAACGCATCGCCGTATAAATCCGTTCGCCCATCTACAAATACTGGCTTATCTGGCAACCAATAGATGAAGTACCCACCCCAGTTGTAGGTATTAAACATGTTGCCAGCTAAATTCGCAGTCTTCAAATGTTTGGTCACAGCGACAGGTAAATATTCTTTTTGCGCCTCATCCAGCGACTTCTTATCCAGCACCAACAGCACCTTACCCAAGCACCCTAACAAAACGATGCCCACCAAAATCGCGTTCAATCGTGCCATGCGTGGGTTAGCCCGCTTCACCGGATTAACCACCCAACCGCGCTCTCGCAGCACATCATCCAGATAATGCGTCAGCACAGGAGTCGCCACCACCGCAAACACCGAGATGTTGCGTCCCGCAAGCATACCCATAAATGCTGTGCCAGTCGTCAGCACAAAATCCGTCCAATCCAACCGCTTCTTGCTCGCCCCAACCACACCAATCATCCCCAATATCAGGAATATAAACGGCCACGTCTGACGCTCATGAAAATTGGGCGAATTCCACTCCTGAATGAAGTTTTGCAGCGCCCCGATGCTCACCGTCTGGAAGGGTACAGTCAGCATTTGTAATCCATATGGGTTAATCACCAATGCTACTACCGAAAGCACCGTCACAATCACCAGCTTACGCACACCTGCCCACGGCACAAGGTATTCGCCCTTTGGATTAAAGATGTGGCCTAAGACCTCACCTGCAATCGACCCAAACAAGAAAATAAACCCGATAGAAAACCCCGCATGTAAATTCCCCCACAAACACATGATCAGCGGAATCAACCACAATCGGTCAATCTTCTCGCGCTTCTGCAAATACAACAGATATAAAATCACCGTACTCAGAAAAAAAGAAAGCATCTGCGGCCTAGGCGACCAGAACACCGCTGCCGTCGCAGCCCCCACTACCAACGCGAACGCCTTCAGATAGACATTCCCCGAACTCATTTTGTACACAAACCACATGCCGCCGGTTGCCAGCACTGCCACATAAATCGCCAGCCCAAAATTCCCAGCCAATTGCCAAACCGCATACAGCACAAGTTGCGATCCCCAACTGTGGTTAATCCAAGGCTCACCCAACTTCGTGAACGAAAAGGGGTCAACATGAATCATCCCGTTCGTCAGCGTATATTGCCCCGCCCTCAGGTGCCACCACACATCCGTATCCACCGGAATGCGTGTCGCCAACGCAAACAATAATGCAAACAGGATAATCGCGGCAGCCCGTTCAATCGTCAATCGGCGCATAAATAGCCTCAATAAAATCGCATATCAAAGGATAAAATCCACTTGTGAATTCAACATCGACACAATCAAAATCTTGCATCTGTAGGGGCGCACGGCTGTGCGCTCACTTATTCATGTCTATGTGTTCTTCGCGCCTCTACGGTTCATTTCGTATTCGCCAATAAATACAACAGCACCGGATCTTTCCGATAATTCACCTGTGGCAAATATTGGCGCTCAATCGTCACCTGCAAGAACTGTGCATAAGCGATATTGATCAACGTATCATCGTCAGCCGCCAAGGGTTCTTTCGCCAAGGCCGCTCGTGCAGCCGTCAGTTCCTCGCTCATTATTGTCGTATTGCCGAGCAATTTCGCCAACCGCGCCTTGCCCATATGTACCCATGCCTGTTCCACCGGACTAACCATCAACTTTTCTGCCTGTGATAATGCGCTCGCTGCACCATCAGCATCATTTTGAGCTATCGCCAGCACCTCTTGGATCACGTAACTTGGGGCAGAAGTGAGCGATGTACCCTTCCAAATCGCTTGAGCCTCTACAACATCGCCATGTTCCACCAGCCAAACCGTATGTGCCGCCACCGTCAATTTCGTCTGGTCAACCGCACTCGGATTAGCATCCACAAATGGGCTTAATTCAGTATACAAGCTGGCATCTGCATACAGTGTTAAAGCCTCTTGGTACGCGGCGTTTGCCACATCCATTTTGGCCATCGCCGTAGCGAATTGCCCCAATAAGAGTTGGTAATTCCACTCGACCGAATCCAACATGATTGCCCGTTGAATATCGCTAACTGCTTCATCTTGCTCACCGACTTGCCACTTTAACGCCGCCAAATTCGCCCACGCCACCGCATACCCCGGATCAAGTTGGATGAAATGCTCATATACTGCGATGCCCAACTGAGCCGCATCTAAATCCCCGTTACTCGCTGCCATCCCATACAAAAATCCCTGCTCCATATAATAGAGACTCAACTGTGGATCAGCCGCAATCACCGTATTCATCCGTTCGGCATCCTGCTGATAATTACCTGTCTTTCTAGCATCAGCCAGAATCGTCACATAATTGGTGTAAATCCCACTGCTCCAAAAACCTGCGGCAATTAGCACCCCCCACAACCCAGCCATCTCAATTGGATGTCCGGTCTTCGCCCATGTTGCATTGACCAATTCTGGCTGTTTTGGAGCAAGCGCCAATACCAGTGCAATCAGTCCCGTCAGAGCAATCGCAGGCATCATCGCCGGAACATCGGTCAGTTGATGCACCCCAAAAGCCACCACTCCACTAACCGCACCTGCCAATAACAATCGTTCTCGCGCGGTTGATGAACGCCAATTCGCTTGAATAGTTCGATAGCCTACAAATAATGTCGCCACCAACGCAGCTAATCCCAACAAACCCAACTCTGCCGCGATATGCAACGGCACATCGTGAGCGTGGCTGTGCGGTTTGTCTGGATTGATCCCCGGCAGACTCACCAACCCGCGCCCAAACGTGAACAAACCATGTCCGGTCAGCGGCTTTTCTTTGAACAACTCAATCGCGGCTGTATAAATTTCCGTCCGCAATCCTGCCGCCCGACCCGGATCAGAGAACGAGCGTATAAAAATCGTAGATACACCCGCAGTAACAACCAGTCCCACAACAATCACCGCAACCAAAGTGCCTTTGATCACACCCGATTGTTTCTGCCACCATTCGCTGATAGCTGCCCGTGTCACACGCCCATTTCGGACAGCCGCCATTCCGCCCCACACCACCAACCCCGCCGCGATACCAATCCATGCCCCGCGCGAATCCGTCAGGAACAACAGCACCAACTGAATCAGCACATAGATACCCAACAAAATGCGGGGCGGCTTGTCTCTTGCACCAAACATTCGCGAAAGCGTCAGCGGAGTCAAAACAATCAAAAAATCACTTAAAAAATTAGGGTTACCAAATACGCTCACAGGTCGTGGTGCTGCGAGAAATTGTCCAGCCGCAAACACTTGCCGCAGCCAAGTTTGCAGTTGTAAATATCCCAGCATCACAATCACAAGTCCAGCAATCAACAACGCATCAATAATCACTTCACGCCGCAAAGCACGGTTGGCAATCATATCGTGTAGCATGTACCAGATGCCGATGTATACACCCACGTACCACAAACCAATAGCGATCCGTCGCCAAACATCCGTGTTGGTGATCAGCGACACCCCAAATGCCAATCCCCACAACAAAAATACAGTGTCCAATGAAGTACGATACCACTTCCAACCGCCGTGCCAGTGCATGAACAACCAGATAACAACCACCAGCGCCATCAAACCCAACGTTATCGAGTGAAACTCAGGGAAAAGAATGCCATTAAAGGTCGCGCCAACAGCTAAACTATAACTAAAAACGATAGTCAACGCAGCCAACGCTAAAAAGTCAGAACGTTTCGCCAAAAGAGCAACCTTCCCGGTGTATAGTAGAACTCAAGCGCATCTATGAAGGATTATCGAAATGTCACAAGTCCGTAGGCTAATTCGCCCTTGGTTTATAACGACTGTTCTCTGTTTAGTCTACGTTGGGTTTGTGATTTTGAGCAATAAGGGTAATCCAATTACATTGGTAACACTCGGCACTCAGTTTAGCCAGCAAACCACTGCTGATAAAGCCGTCACCGAAGGCTACGACGGTCAATTCAATTACTACATCGCTCGTGATCCCAACACCGCCGCCCAATTTCTCGACGTTCCCGCCTACCGCTTCCAACGTATTTTATTCCCTGCACTCGGACGCTTAATCTCACTCGGTCAAGCCGATCTTATCCCTTGGGCATTTCTGCTCATCAATCTTGTCGCCTTAGCCCTCGGTACAGCCCTGCTTGAAAATCTGCTGGTTCAATTCCGTGTCAGTCGATGGTATGCCCTCACCTATGGACTCACACTCGGCATTTTCGGATCAGTACGTCTAAGCCTTTCCGAACCACTAGCTTATGCACTTGTTCTTGCTGGAATCACCCTTGCCCGTAACCGGCAGTGGCTCTGGGCCGCAATCATCTTCGCCTTAGCCGCCCTCGCCAAAGAAACCACCCTCGTCTTTGCAGGCGCTTATGTCCTCTACCTCTTCACCCAACGCGATTGGAAAAATGGCCTCCTGCTCGGAATCATTTCGGTGCTGCCCTTTGCCATCTGGCAGCTTATTTTGTTCAAAACACTTGGCTCATTGGGTGTCGGATCAGGCGGCGCACAAGCTACCTCTTTCGAAATGATTCCGTTGATGGGCATCATCCGCATCTGGACAGATACCCCCGCCGAAGCCCGTGCCAAAATCCTGCTGATTCTCGCTCCCACGCTGCTCATCTTCGTCATCGCCCCAACCATATGGGCGCTTTGGGTGAGCATCAAGGACATTCGCCGTCATAAATGGTCAGCCGAAATCTGTCTATTACTCATTAACGCCGCACTAATGCTTTTCGTACCCTTTTCAACCTACCGCGAACCCATTGGTATCTTGCGCTTCATCGTCGGCCTGCAAATCGCTGTCATCCTCTACGCCGCCCAAAATAAACGCTACCGTGCCTTACGCAACAGCAGCCTTTGGATTGTCACCATCTTCTACGTCGCAACACTGGTCATCGGGTAATTTGAAAATCTTTCGGAACCATCTCACTTTTTTGAAATGCTATTGGTTGCAAACTACCAAAAAAACCATTTAGTGTAGGGGAGCACCTATGTGTTCTCCCGCTTAAACCATCATTTGACAGCGCAGATTTTTTTGTTCCAAAATAAACATTTCCAATTCAACATTGATGAGGCGCGACATGAATCTAATCTACGAAGAAAGGTTTTCCGACTCGCCTTTTGTCGAACGGATTTGGCGTACACAAAGCGCAGATAGCACCTTCTTCACCTCGCTTGCCTTCAGCAATTGGTTCATCGTCTGCTGGAAGCAGTACGGCAAAAATAACATCGCTATACACGGACCAGAAACGGCTGCCACCTACGCTCCTATTCCTGAAGATGCCGACTTTCTGGGTATCGTCTTCAAACACGGCACTTTTTTGCCGAACTTTCCAATCGGCAATCTAGTGAATAGCGAAATTGCCTTACCCGAAGCCTCCAGTCAAAAATTTTGGTTGAATAGTTCGGCATGGCAATTTCCCGATTATGACAACATCGACACATTTGTTAGTCGGCTTGCGCGAAAGGGTTTATTAATGCGTGAACCATTTGTTGATGCGGCCTTTCGCGGTCAACTGCCAGATTTATCCTCTCGCTCCATCCAACGTCGAGTCTTGCGAACCACGGGCTTAACCTACAACACCATTCGCCAGATCGAACGAGCACGCCGCGCCACAATTCTCCTACAAGAAGGCGCATCAATCCTCGACACTGTTTTCCAAACGGGCTATTCTGATCAATCGCATCTAACACGCTCGTTCAAGCAATTTGTTGGGCAAACTCCCTCCCAAATCATCGATATTAGTAAACGCGATCAATTGTCGTTTTTATTCAAGACCACTGATACCTTGGTGAATTATGATATCTGCACATAGCAAATAGATTCACGAGGATAAACCGATGCGTAAAGTAGTCCTGCAAATGATAACCACTCTCAACGGAAGACTTGATAGGCCCGATCAGTGGGTAAACACTATGAGCAATGACTTGGATAGCGATTTTAATCAAGTCTGTGAAACTTTCGACACGGTCTTACTCGGTCACAACACTTATGCAGAAATGGCTGGCTATTGGCCTACCGCAGAAACCGATCCCAACCAATCAGACAGCAATCACAGCTTGGCTCATAAACTCAATACCTACAAGAAATATGTGTTTTCAAAGGGAACCGAGCAAAAAACACTTGCATGGAATAATGCTGAGTTGGTACTTGCTCATACTGACGAAGACATCACAGACTTTATCAAAAATCTGAAGTCACAATCAGGCGCGGATATTCACCTAGCGGGTGGCGCAGTTTTGGCTCAATCCCTCATTCGCCTCAGTCTCGTGGATGAATTTCACTTTTTTGTCTATCCCGTCATTTCAAAGGGCTTAATCTGGTTTGATCATCTCAATGACAAACTTGAATTAGAACTTCTCAGCACCCAACTTTATGAAAATGGCATCGTCGGTTTAAATTATCGATTAAAATCAGCGAACTATATTTCATAAGTTTTGTAGGTTGATAATCACCCTAAATTGAAATAGATAACAGCGTCTTCGTAGGGACGCAGCGTGCTGCGTCCGCTATATAATAAATTATAAACAACATTTACTTTTGGTTTATCCGACAAACCTATTCCAAACCCTCAATAAACATTTTTGCCTCTATCTCTCCCTCAAAATGGTTAGCGCCGATCCCTTGAAAGAGTTACAAAATGTTCTTCCAAAAGGTAACCCTATCCCTCTCCAAACATGCTACCCTGTTGCTAGACCTATTCCTATCGGAAATCTAATCAATGACCTTCCCGCTAGCGAAGCTATCAAAAACACCTTGGCGAACTTGGCGATTCCGTTTTTCTCCTTCTCTATACTCTCTGCGTCTCTGCGGTTCAATTACATTTGCATTTGCACCTTCGGCGGATTACTCCCCTCCATCCGCTGCGGCAGCACCCCAAATATGCACGCGGCGGATACACGCGAGCAATCCACTGCACGCAGCGGCATCAGCCGAGCCAGCCGCACTGCAAATATATCAATTCAGCGGCATTAAGGGAGCTACCCGCCTGTCATTTCAGCGGAAAATCTGCACAAAATGCGAAATTTGCGAATCTTGTGCAATACTTTTTTGGAGGTATGGAACGTGAAGACCAGCCTACATCCCACCCATCTGGATTACTTTATAGACCGTCCGCAGAATGATAGTCAAATCCAGCAAGATTGATTGGTGACGAATATAGTACAAATCGTATTGGAGTTTAATCAGCGCATCTTCATCGGTTGAACCGTAGTTATATCGAACCTGCGCCCATCCCGTTAACCCCGGACGAATCACCAAACGCGTCCGGTAAAAAGGAATTTTCTCAGTCAACCGTTTGATATGTTCCGGTCGTTCTGGACGCGGCCCAACAATACTCATATCCCCTCGTAGGATATTGATGATTTGGGGCAGTTCATCCAACCGTGTTTTTCGCATAAATCGCCCAACCCGTGTCACTCGCGGATCACCTTTTTGGCTGAACACCGCGCCAGTTTTAGCCTCCGCATCCGACCGCATCGACCGAAGCTTATAGATACGGAATATCCGCCCGTTTAAGCCCGTTCGTTCTTGAGAGTAAAAAATAGCCCCCGGCGAGTCCAACCGGATAATCAGTGCTAGAAATGGAAGCAAAACGATGAACACAACCATACCGATGAGCGAGATGATGATGTCCAAGACCCGTTTTATCGCCATTTGCGGGTTAAATATTGAACCACTGTCCATCGGTAACACAACCGCCCAGTTATTGCTCACATGTTCAACCGGAACTTGTCCGGTAATCCGTTCATAAAGGAGAGGCATCGGTACAATTGCCGCACCATGCTCGTAAGCATCCATCACACCTTGGAAAATCTCACTGCTCAGTTCGTGGGTAGAGGTGACAATCAACTCACTAACTTGCTCGGTATAAACCAACCGTGCGATATCTTTACCCCTACCAACCACCGGAACATCACAAATGTCAGTCAATATATCGTCAGACTCAGCAATCACACCATAAATATCATATAAGTCATGGGCATACCGACCAATCGCGCTGATAATCGTCATCGCCGCCCAATCAGTTCCCACAATCAGCACTTTACGTCGCGCACTAATCCAACCGGATAACGCCGGATTTAACAACCGGATAACCGCGATCAACAGGAAAGAAGCCACGGCGTAATATAGGATGAAAAGTCGGGGTAATGCCAGCGGTTGAGCAAAGAAAAACACGATCAAATAAAGCACGACCATCTGAAGGTTAATCAGAATCAGCCGTTGAGCCGATGCGCCTCGGTTTGCCGCTATCCGCAGTTCATAAAAATCGTTCGCACTCGCCAACAAGAGCCAGAGCCCTGTCAGGATAAAGAACCAATGGCTGCGCGGCCAGATAAACTCAATGTTGAATGGGTTGCGAGCCACCACCGACCATACAAATAGCGCAATCGTCACCGAGATCAGAACACCCAGCACATCACCCGCCATCAGCATCAATCGCCGCTCAGAAATCTGAAGTTGCAAACGCTTACGCACAGGCGAAGGGGAAAATAACATGGTGGTGTGTTCTCGTCGTTGATGGTTCATTGGGTTAAGTTGTTTCTCGTGACCGGAATAGTACCATTACAATCATGAGCGAGGCTATGCTTATCAATATTCCAGCCCACATCCAACGGAAGTGATACTCAAACTTCACTTCATGAGCGCCAGCCGGAACCTGCACTGCTCGGAACATCAAATTAGCTTGTTGAATATCGGCTGCCGTGCCATCAATGGAGGCACTCCAGCCTGCATAATAGGTATCTGCCAAAACCAACCACCCGGGATGATCAGTCGTCACCTTAACAGTCAGGGTATCGCTACTATCCTCAACCCCTTGCACCGAGTTTCCGGCTTGGGTTGATGTCGCTATCTGTGAACAATTACCCTGCCCTAATAAATGGACAACTTGTTTAGGGTTCCACTGGCCAAGGAGGGCTGATTGAACCGAGGCACTATCACCGTGCCAACACGCCGCGTCAACAAACCACGCCCGCGTTGTTGATTCTCCAACGGGTATTTTCTGCTCTTTTGCATCATAGATGCTGTCAACACCCGCCGCATTCAACAAAACCTTTTGCTGCGCTGGATTATGTTCAACCAAATCGGCATATTGCTTAAATGCGTCTACCAACAAAGGCTCAAAGTTATTCAACAAAGGGACTCGGTCAATCAAGTTCAAATTGGGCAGTTCGCTCGCCCGATAAGCCGCTTGCTTATCAACCGCCACCCGATAATCATCAAATACCAAATACCCGTCATCATCAAACTTGAGGTTCTTGTCAATCGCCGCAGGCCAATATGAGCGCGTCGTTGTCTCGTTTCCAGAAGTTTGTTTATCATAAAACGAAGCCGGAATAGTCGGATTTAAACCCCATGCCGCATAAGCCAAATCGCCAGCTATCACCACCCAAACCGACAAAATCCACCAGCTATACCAACGACTTGTCTTTAATTCTGGCTGTCCAAGGGTCAGCAAACCAGCCAACGCCCCTAAAACACCCAATGAAATCACTGCATAAATCAGGGCTGCGACACCCGAAATCTCCATCAAATCCGAGGGCAGAAAGCGTGGTGCAATCCCCGCCAAAATCGCCGCCCCGATAGAACCAGCGATTGCTAAGCGTGTTCCAAACAAAACCCAATGTCCGCGTGTCCACATTCCCACTCCGATACCCGCCAGCACACTTAACCCAAACACCGTCCATATATGCCAGCGCACAGGCGCTTGGAAGAGTTTAAACGTCGGCACATGCTCATATAAAAACGGGAAAATAGGCGAGTTTTTACCCAGTGCAAACACGAAAGCAATCACAACAATCACCAACCAGAATGGCACGCTGGCAAAATAATCAGGGCGTTCTGCTCGTCGCAACTTGCCCCATGCCCATGTCAAAATCGCTACGCTCGCTGAGATTAATGGAATAAGACCGACATAAACCGCATCCTCAAAGAATGCCCCCTCAGTCGCATAAGTTCCGTTCGCAGGTGTTCCAAAAAAATTAGCGGAAAAGAAATTAGGGATTCTCAACCAGCCATAGCTGAAGTTCATCACTGTTTCGTAATCAACGCCGCCGGAGCGCTGCGATTGAGCCAATAGCTCGGCTGTCGGTAGCAGTTGAGCAGTGGCTACCCCTGCCCCAAGTGTGAGTGCCAAAATAAGAATAGCGACTCGCTGCCACTTCACGCGATGAGTAATCGCCCACCATACCGAAAATATCCCTAGCAATAACATGCTGTACCATGTGGTCTGGGCGTGGCCTGCTAACAGTTGCAACGCCGTAAACACCGCCAACCAACCAAGATCACGCCGACGAGCATCCGTTAATATCTTGAGCGCCGCCCACATCAACCAAGGAATCCACGCTGCCGCAAAAATAGTCGGATACGTTCCTAAACGCGCTACTAAGTAGCCAGTCAATGCAAACGCGAGTGCGCTAATGCCGCGTCCGAGTTCGGGTAGACCCAGCCGTCCGGTAAACATCCACATGCCCCATCCTGCAATAAACAGATGCAGCACGGCTGTAACGCTCATTGACCAAGCTAACGGCAGGAAAAACCCAAACCAATTGAGTGGATACAACAAAGCCGATTGATAATTCGCCAACAACGGAGCACCTGCCCCATTATAGGGATTCCAAAATGGCAGGTGACCGTTGCGGATCAGGTCAAATGCATATTCACGCCACGGGTAAAATTGAAGTGAAGGAAGTCCCCAAAAGAACACCTCGCCGAATAGCAATCGGTTGAAGATCACCAGCAAGGCAAGCACCAACACAACAAGGGCAAGGTTATTACGACTCACTGAACGATTCAGCATCCCAGTTTTGCCTTGATGATATAAAAATGAATTAGATTGAATCGCTATCGGTGCTGCGAATTAGCGCTCACTTATGGAGCGTAGACAGTCACCGAGTTATAGGTAAATACAACATGTAGATCGTTGGTACAGGTTGTCGTGCCGATAGCTTCTTCCTGTGGCCCAACGATTACATATTGGACGTTGTATTCGCTAACGACTTGACCACAATCGCTGCCGTCGTACCAATGCAGCACTTGCTCTTCCTTAACAGCCGCGTTTAAAGTCTCATACGGATGCCCGTAAACAACACGGTCGCCCGTCCAACCCGGTACCCACGCACTCACGTCAGGAGCAGCAAGAATCACTTGATCAGTCTGACCTTGATCTTTAAGCCATTGAAAGACTGCCGCATAATCTCGCTGAAGAAATGGACCACTCAAAACGGTTAAATTGCCCATCAAAACCAACACATAGCTAATAGTCATCGCTGGAACAACAGCCACCAACAGCCGGTAGCGCCAACGACGATTAACATAATTGAACCAAAACCCTTCAAGAGCGCGGGTAGCAAAATAAGCGATAGGAATCATGATTGCTACACCGAAACGCCGTTGTGTGTTCGTCGGTAGATACATTGCGATCAACATTGCCACCAACCACACCAGCATGAATTGATCACCATCTGGCTCGAAACGCCGTATACTGCGCCAAATTCCCGGTAGTGCCACCAATAAAGGCACCCCTAAACCAATTGCTAATATAAGAGGTGAGGGCGACAGGGTGACATTTTGTTGGTTCCACTCAGCCGCTGCCGAGTTATAATTTACAAGGGCAAAGTAGTAGGCAGCCAATGGCAGTGCTGGCACAATAATGACCAATAACCAGCGCACATCACGCATATTGATATGACGCTGCCGAATTGCCCTCAAAGCAACCAACCCCACTGCTGCTAAGCCAAATGGAACGAGCGCCTGTGGATAGAGTAAAGATAGGGCAAAACTGACCACCCCAACGAGCAGGCCGCCATTATTCATAGAAGGGTCTTCAGTAGAACCGGGGCGAAAAGTAACAATTAACACGCTCGACATGAGTGCAAGACAGGCAATCGTCAGCGGAAAATGAACGTTGACCAAACTACTATAAAATGGAAACATTTCCGGAATGACAAAATCTGGTACGCCACTCGTATTTCCGGTAAATATAATCAGTAACCAACCTAATCCCGAACCGATTGCCGCAACGATAAAAAACATGCGGCGGGAACGACGGCGCGGCCAAATGGTAGCCCCTAAAAGATAAACAGCCATATACATAATGAGCGATGCCACAACACGGGCGGCATGAAATAGAGCAATCGGTGGAATAGACACTAAACGCGCCAGTTGACCGAGCAGGGGATAAATGACTTGAATGAACATGGCATTATGCGGTTCAGATGTATGACGGAAATGGATAAGCCACGAACCCTCATATCCCTGCGTCATCTTAGACAAATAAGTAGCGCCATCAATATAGTTATTGAGTACACCCATAAATTGCCATTGGCTATTACTTGCACCGCTGAAGCCGACCCACAAAAAAGGCACAAAGGCCAGAACGACGAGCGCACCGCCAAGAAAAATGACCCATCGCCATTCTGTGGGTGTAATGTGAACTGTATCGTGCGTTGATTGCATTCATACCGCCTTCACTGTCATGGGTAGCGCATATTTTAAAGAACTGATTCGTGCGCTAATCTGGACTCAACCACAAACCGTAATTTCACGGATTGCTCAGCCCAGTGTATACTTAAACTGTAAACGAAAATGATAGCTATCACACATTAAGACATCCCTATGATTAATTGTAACCGTACCTAAATGGGATGTCAGACGGACAAAGCACACTTATGATACAAGCATCCGAACTTTACCGCCTACAAGAAATCGACTCAAACGTACAACAGCGTTTTAAGCGTCTTGAAGAAATTGCTGCTCAATTAGCTGATAACAAAGCGCTAACCGAAGCTCAGCAGCAGGTGACCACTGACCAACAAACACTGACCCCACTTCAAAACAAAGTCCACAAACTTGAACAAGATATTCAATCGAATACGGCAAAGCTGAAAGAAACAGATGAAACACTGTACAGTGGGCGGGTAAAAAATCCCAAAGAACTTCAGGATATGCAGCATGAAATTCAGTCGTTAAAGAAGCGCAACCAAGAGCTTGAAGATGTGCTGTTGGAAACCATGATGTCCGTTGATACGGCAAATGCAGCCATAAAAGACAGCACTACAAAACTCGAAACGTTACGCGATCAGTTTGAACTCGCAAATCAAAGTTTAATTGAAGAGAGAAAACGACTGAAATCCGAAGGCAGTGCCTTTGTGAAAAACCGCGAACATCTTATACCTTCCATAGATCCCAATACCCTCAAAGTGTATAACAACTTGCGCGCTCGTAAAAATAATCAGGCTGTCGCTGTACTGGTCAACCAGAGTTGCTCGGTGTGCCATGTCCAGCAAGATATGAACGTCATTCAAGCGCTGCGTAAGAATGATGTGCTAACTTATTGTTCCAGTTGTGGTCGCATAATTATCCCTAGAACCAGCTAAACCTATGGAGGGCTAACATGGGCTTTGATGTTGAAAATTTTGGCTTAGGATTACTTGCTGGTTGGGCAACTGCTTATGGTGTCTACCGCGCCCGCCACCTAATCAGCGGCGCAATTCAATCGGTTAATCAGCAGGCAAGCAGCGCTCAAAGTTATGCGACTCAAAGTTCAGACTCTCGCTACATCAATAATATTATCCGTTTAGCCCAGCGCAACCACATCGCCAGCAGCGCCGCTAACCTTACGGATATATTGATTGAGCCGCGTTTTCTAACCGCGCCACCACTAGCCGCACCTCTCGAAGACCTTGTTACGCACAGCATATTTCATGTTATACCCCACATACCAGATATGCCTGTGCTGCAAACGCCTTATAACATCCATACACTCTCCATAGATGAACTAAGTACCGGTGATCGTACCCTCGCACTATTGGCTACTCCCGGCAGCGGACGTACAACCGCTTTGATGGCAATTATGCTGCGGGCATTAGGACGAGCGCAGTTCAAAAAACCGATTGACCGCGTCCAGCAGAAATTAGATGCGGAAGAAGCAGCCTTAGATGACAAAAAACGCGCGGTTCGTATCAAAGAACGTGTGTTGCTAGAACAACGAGCTAAAGAACGGTTAGCCGAAGAACGTGGCATGGCAATGGATAACCAAAATGAAACGGGTATCCCACTGTTCAACCGCTTGATGCCTGTTTATGTTCATCTATCGGATATTCGCGCTGACGAAGCAACCTATGGCAAAGAGGTTGATCCGGCAGAACCGTTAGTCCGTGCCGTGCAGCGCCAACTTGGACGGGTTGCATCTAGCACCACACCACGTAGTCTTTATACCCGTTTGAATAATGGGCAAGCGCTACTGCTCATTGATGGCTACGATGAGTTAGCGCCGCAAGAACAAGCTGAACAGATTGAATGGTTAAAAGCCTTTATTAGTGCTTACCGTCAAAACTTTTTCATCATCACAGGTTCGCCCGAACAACACGGCGTTCTGACACAGGAGATTGGTTTAACACCCGTCTACCTGCGCCCTTGGAGCGATGTGGATAGAGAACAAGCTGTCGATAATTGGGCAGCGAGTTGGGGTCGCACGGGTGGCAGACGGTCATCGGTTCAACCACCGAGCAAAGAAATCGTTCAACTCGCAAAAGCGAATTTGCGTTTGCTAACGCCGCTTGATTTAACGCTCAAAATAGGGTCGGATTTTTCAAATATTAATGAACAAAGCCAGTTTGGTGATTGGATCAATACGTTTATTAAACGCTATTTGCCAACCGACCTCAGTGATGAAGATGTTGCCAAGTATCTGATAACCGCAGCGGCACTGCAACTGGACGAAGGTTATATTACACGCGCCCGCTTGACTACCCTGCTCGATGAAACACTCCCTCCGTCAGAATCGGATATAGTTACAGATGATCCTGTATCAGCACTTGCGGAACCTGAGATTCCCGATCCATTAGCTGAACTAACAGACTCAACTGAAGCAAAATCCGAACCCAAATCAAAAGATAAAAAAGCTGAAAAGAAAGTCAATCCTGCCGACAAATTTGTGGCAACGCTTTATAAAACAGGATTACTTGTCCGTTATAAAGGTGGTCGTTATCGCTTTCGCCACTCCAATATTGCTGCCTATTTAGCAAGTCAAGGTCTACAGGATGCCGATGAAAATCTGTTAACTGAGAAAATAAATTTACCTGCATGGCGGCAAGCCATTACCTATAGTGCCGCGCATACCGACTTGACCCATTTCGTGAATAATCGTATGAGCAACCCGACGGACATTATCCAGAGTAATATCATGGAAATTGCCCACTGGTTGAAGTACACGCCTGAAGATGTTGCATGGCGAATGCCCTATATCAAATATTTGGGCAAGGTATTCACCGCGCCGAACCAATATCCACTGCTCCGTGAACGAGCCGCAGCAGCCCTGATTACAACGGGTGATCCAAGTATATCGGTGATCTTCCAGCAAGCGACACAAAGCATCGTCGCGCAAATCCGTCAGTTGGCTTGTCTGGGTATCGGGGTATTAGGCCAACCAGAAGGCGCATCAGCGATTATTCCCTTACTTAAAGATGGTGGCAGCGATGTACAACTTGCGGCTGCTTTAGGGTTGGGTGCAATTCGCACTGAGGAAGCCTTAACCGCACTTGTCGATGCTCTTACTGATGGTTCGGAATCCTTGCGCCAAGCCGTAGCCGAAACATTAGCAGATATCCCCTTAGAGGGCTATCCAACCTTATATGATGCCATTCAAGATGATGAAATGATTGTCCGCCGCGCAGCGGTATTCGGTATCAAGCGGCTCAAGTCCGATTGGGCAGTGGTTGCGATTTACCGCGCATTTTTGGAAGACTCGCAGTGGTATGTGCGCTCGGCTGCACAAATGGCCTTCCAAGAGATGCGCTATGGTACGGGAAATGGGCCGCGCGGTTATCCCCCACCAGAAGCGATTACGTGGCTAAACGAATGGGCATCGAAACGCCAAGAAAATATTCCACCGGGTGAAGATGCAAGCTTGATCTTAGTAAAGGCACTGCAAGAAGGTGAAGATATGGTTCGCGCATTAGCCGCCCGCAACGCTGGGCAGTTGGGCGAAGTGCAAATGGCAAAAGTCTTATACAACACCTTACGTGATAAAAAGAGTGATGTGCGCGATGCAGCTCACCGTTCGCTTGCCGACTTACAAATCCAAACCGGCAAACTCCTACCAACCCCAATTTAAAGACATCGAATGGCGCACGATTATTGTGCGCCCTTCATTTTGATATATCCCCAATTGTGCAAATTGTGCGGAAATTGCAATACTTCCGCTGAAATGACCGGCGGGAAGCTCCCTCAAGGCCACCGAATTGACATTTTTGCAACGCGGTTGGCTCGACTGATGCCGCTGAAATGGCGCAATTGCAGCGGATTGATCGCGTATGTCCGCCGCGTGCATATTTGGGGTATCGTCGCAGCGGAAGGACGGGAGAAAGCCGCCGAAAATGCAAATGCAAGTTTAACCACAGAGACACAAAGAACACAGAGAAAACCAAATACGGATTGAACCGCCAAGTCGCCAAGAACGCCAAGTTCAATACAGGAAGTAAGTTTATAGGGCTGCGCCCAGAGTTTTCATAACAGACGTGGAGAACGCAAATATCAGATAGAGAGACAGTAGATAATGAAGTCATTGATAAATGGATTTTGGTAGGATACGGTGTAGTAACAGGGTAGCATAGTTGGCGAGGCATCGGGTTACATTTTGGAAGAACATTTTGTAACTCTTTGGTAAGGTTGAGGATAACCGTTTTGAGGGAACAGGAATGTTCAGAGGGTTAGAAACCAGTTGGTAAAGGGTTTATGAAGGTTTGTGAGTATAAACCTTCATACGAATTTCGACGCTGATAGTACTTTCTAATCAAGATAGAAAATGAATTTTTAGCTGGTGGGCGTAGGCGTAAGAGGTAATTTTTCTTTAGCAGCATCACAGGCCACAACGCGATCAAAATCGGTATGAAAGATGTATTGCTTGTTATCAACGCTCAGAACGATGCGATAGCCATCCACTTCTTGCACGGGATAGGTTACATCCGGACTGGGACAGCCTAAACTAATATCTGTCCACTTGTAGGATGATACCTCAACCACTTGAACGCGGCGTACAGGCATGTTGGTCAGTTCCGCGACACGGCGCTGCGCCAGCCCGACCAATTCCCCAGCTACAGGATCATCAAATGTCTGGTCAGGCGAAGTGGTAGCCGGGGCATCTTCAACCGCAGGCGTAGCAGTTGATAAATCACCGGCACGAGGCAGTGGTGTTAAGGTCAATGTTGGCGTTTGTGGGATAGGAGTATTTGTTATCGTGGGGATAATCAACTTTTGGGTGGGTTCAACGACCAAAGGGGCAGTAGATGAACAGGCAGTCGAGATGCACAGTAAAAGAACTAGGAGTCCATAACGCAGCCTGAACATCTACAACACCTACTCGGCAGTTTTAAAACCGCCAAAACGCGCTTCAAGGTCAGCAGTCGTAATACCTTCAACACTAATCATTTTATCGCGACCACCCGCACCAGCCACAATTTCAATTTTATCCGTTGCAACTTGCAATTGTTGAGAAAGCAGTTGAACCAATTCCTCGTTGGCAGCCGGATCGCCAGCAGGCGACGCGATTAAGCGCACACGGAGCGCCCCGTCTTCCTGTGTACCCACAATCTCAGAAACCTCAGCGCGGGTTACAACACGTACCGCAAATGCAGCCCCGCCCCGTGCGTCAGTTATTTCGAATTTCCGGTTCTGTGACATAATTTATCCCTTCCTCTGTTGATATAAATTATCGCAGAGAAAACCTCAGAATAAGCCATAAGACTTAAAAGTTAAATGTACTCAGCTTTTAAATCATAACTTTACAGCTAAACAGCCGGAAACGCTATCGAACCCTATAAACAGCTAATGAATACCGCGCAACACGGTCATCAATACCTGAATAATCAGAAAGACAATCAGAGGGCTAAAGTCAAACATCCCACTGGACGGTAACATTTCACGGATGGGTCGTAAAACTGGTTCCGTAATATCAAACAAGAATTGGATAATCGGGTTACTACGATCCACATTCGGAAACCAACTCAACACGATACGCGCCAACAGTGCAAGTTCAAACAACTGCAACAGTAGACTAAGGATTTGAAGGATGAACACGACTTTGCGACCTCACTTATTAGCTCGTTCACCAAAAATAGCACGACCTACACGAACAAATGTGGCACCTTCTTCAATTGCCACCGGATAATCATCTGTCATTCCCATACTTAAGTCAGGCAACTTCACCGAAAAATCTGTTTCAAAGGCTTGACGCAGCCTCGCGAGTGAAGCAAATACGGGTCGGGCTTCTTCAGGGTCAGCGACAATCGGCGCCATTGTCATCAGACCACGAACATGTATTCCCGGCAACGCTAAAACCTGCTCGATTTGTGACCAGAGTTCGCGCTTGATGGCTTCATCCGCTGCCCAATTGACCGCCACAAAACCATGTTTAGCTTCTTCACCTGAAACATTCATTTCGAGCAAGACCTCTAACGGCTTGCCCTGCTCCACACTCAATGCGGAAAACTTCTGCGCCAATTTCAAGGTATCCACAGAGTGAACGTAATGGAACAAAGAAATCACATCTTTAGCCTTACGACTCTGAACATGCCCGATCATATGCCAAGTCGGATGTTTAGAGACTTCAGCATTCACAAGTGGAATCTTGGTTACAGCTTCTTCTACGCGATTTTCGCCAAAATGTTGCGCGCCAGCCGCTACAGCCTCGATTATGGCTTCGGCTGGATTGGTCTTGCTAACCGCGATGAGAGTCACTTCATCCGGCTGACGACCCGCTTTAATACAGGCAGCTTCAATGTGCTGTCGCACTTCATGGATATTTTCAGTAATCGTCATAATGACAGTATCGCTCCGAAACGCCCCGTTTTGCCCTTCTCGGCTCTATGAGAAAAAAATTCGTCGGTATGGGTTGCGGTATCAATCGCCGCAACCTCGATTTGCTGCACTCCGGTGCGTTCAAGATCAAGCCGATTAGCAGCCCATAAATTGAGATAGGCTGTTCCATCAGCAGGGTCGCGACAGACTAAGCCATCGGTTGTGCCAAAGTAATCTTGAACGGCTTTCACGACTTCCTCACCCACTTGATAGCTCTCCGGCCCGATACTCGGTCCAATTCCTGCTTGAATATCAGCCGGATTACATCCAAAGGCCGCTACCATCGCCTTAATGGTGTTTGCGCCAACGCCAGCTACTGTGCCACGCCATCCAGCATGAGCGATGCCAATGACGTGACGGACGGGATCATGAAATAACAAAGGGGTACAATCGGCAAAGCGCATGAACAGCGGCGTGTCGGGGCAATTCGTAATCATGCCATCAGCCAACGCGATCCATCGTCGGCCTTCTACGGGGCCATCGACAATAATGGTGTCAGCGCTATGCACCTGCCACACACTACATACGCGGTCAGATGTCAGATTGAGACTCTGGTAAATCAAATCTTGATTGTGTTGGACAGCAGTATGATGATCGCCCACATTTCCACCTAGATTGAGTCCTGACCACGGCGCAGGGCTGACTCCACCTTTACGGGTGAAGATGCCATGATTGAGGTTTGACCACATCCCAAAGCGGTAATATACAAGATCACCGTGCTTCACTTGTTCCAAATCGGCCTCTCATTTTGGTTGATGACAAGACTTTACATAGTCTACAAGCTTTAGGTTTAAAAGGCATCAGAAGACATTTAAAGTTGATTAGAGGTTG
>JBBQLX010000019.1:0-60560 GCA_038328375.1 Aggregatilineales bacterium
ATGTAAGGCTCTATTTTCACAGGCAAAAGACAACATGAATGTTCCATTACCCTCTCACACACCTTTATCGGCAACACTGCTGATTTCCTGCCCCGACCGCAAAGGGTTGGTGGCAACCGTTACCGATTTCATCTCGCGGCACAACGGCAACATCTTGCAGCTTGACCAGCATGTGGATGCACAGGAAAACGTCTTCTTCATGCGCGTGGAGTGGGATTTGGCGACCTTCCAAATCGAACGCGAGGATATTATTGAACGCTTTGGTGAAATCGCCACATCTTTTGAGATGACATGGCAGTTGCATTTCTCCGACCAAATTCCACGTATGGCGATTTTTGTCTCTAAAGAGGCGCACTGTTTGTATGACATTCTCTATCGTCAGCAGTCGGGCGAGTGGCAAGTCGAAATTCCGGTGATTGTCAGCAATCATCCTGATATGGGCGAACTCGCCAGCAAGTTTGGTATTCCTTACCGCATTGTACCTGTGAGTAAAGATACCAAGGCCGAAGCCGAGCAAGCGCAATTAGCCTTGCTGCAAGAGTTCCAAGTTGATTTCGTGGTGTTGGCGCGTTACATGCAGATCATCTCGGAGAACTTTGTCAGCCACTACCCGAACCGCATTATCAACATTCATCATTCATTCTTGCCTGCCTTTGCCGGAGCCAAACCCTATCATCGGGCGCACGGACGCGGTGTAAAAATTATCGGCGCGAGCAGCCATTATGTCACCGCCGAATTGGACGCTGGCCCGATCATTGAGCAGGATATTATGCGGGTGAATCACCGTGACTCGGTTGAGGATCTGGTACGCAAAGGTAAAGATGTGGAAAAGCTCGTGTTATCGCGGGCGGTGCGTTACCACCTCAATCATCAGGTACTGGTCTACAACAACAAAACCGTTATCTTCGCTTAATGGTTATGCCCCGCGCAGGCGGGCGATGAGGCGCTGCACCATGCTGCGGTCGGCAAGCGGTTTTCGTTGGCTCTGCTGTTGTGCCTGCTGCACTTGTTGAGCCGCCTGCTGCTGCTTGGCGAGTTCGCGCAGGCGAGAGGTTTCGCTAAACAAGGTCATACGGTGTACCGTTTCACCATTGACGGTATACCATTCGGCAAACATATGGACGACCTGTGCATCCCGTCCATAAACCTGACGGTAGGCGTTCTGAAAAGAGTCGACGATAAATTGTGGGGTTAGCGTTCTACTATCATGATCGTATTGCATATCAGTTTACGTCATCTACTATCCGTAATATCATCTTTGCGCCGGGTTACTTGCCGATTAAAGGAAACCGTTGAGTCTCATCATAAGCCCGTACTGATCGTATGAACCATAATAAACGTACATTCATGTATTTTTCACAATGTTTCAATTTTTCAGTCGCCTAAGCCTCGGCTTCCTACATAACTAGCCGCAATGTCCTCGTCACCATTCAATCAGAGGTTGCTGGCAAGATGATAAGCCGTGTTTGGAAATCAGCATCACCTTAAATGATTATTATTCACTGACCGAATTAGCGTGGTCAGCCGATGGGCATTATGTCCTGTTTTCCGGCTTTGCCACGCCTCGCAGCGGTGGCTTGGAGTTATATTTGCTTGACCTTCAACGCCAGATGACCGTGCCGATTATGCGACATAAGGAACATGATCTCGCGTTTGCCAGTTGGGGTTATCTACCACACTGAAGAAGACCACCTCAATAGCATGGACTCTGGTGGGAATAGCCACATCGCCTTGAAAGCCTATACTGGGTATCATCTACCGACATGTTTACCGCAGAAAGGCCAATACGATGAATTGGGACACGGTTTTTGCCGAGCGTACATCCGAGATGAAGCGCTCAACGGTGCGCGAAATTCTTAAGCTAACCGCCAAGCCGGAAGTGATTTCATTTGCTGGCGGGCTGCCCGCACCCGAATTGTTTCCGATAGAGCGCATTCGTGAGGCAACCGATACCATTTTGTCCGAACGGGGAGCTGAGGTATTGCAATACAGCACCACCGAAGGCATGCCCGAACTGCGCCAACTCATCGCCAAACGCCTTTCGAATGACACGCTCAAGATTAGCCCCGAAAATATTCTCATCACCAGCGGCTCCCAGCAGGGTGTGGATATGATCGCCCGTGTCTTGTTGGATGAACGTGACCGCGTGATCGTTGAAAACCCAACCTACGTCGGCATGTTGAGTTCATGGAAGCCTTTTCATCTGCACTTTTCGGCTGTCCCGACCGACAACAGCGGGATGCAGGTTGAGGAGATTTTGCCACTGCTCAAAGACAAGCATAAGCTGATCTACTCGATTCCCACCTTCCAAAATCCACAGGGTACAACGCTGACGGTAGAACGTCGCAAACGGCTGGCAGAAATCCTCATCGAAAATGACCTGCTGTATGTCGAGGATGATCCGTATGGTGAACTGCGTTACAGCGGTGAAGCCGTGCCAACTGTGTTGCAAACCGAAGCGGCGCTGCGTGGCGCAAAAGATGTGACGGGCAACGTCATTTACTGCGGCACATTTTCCAAGGTGCTGACCCCCGGCTTACGCATCGGCTGGATTGCGGCAGCTTACCCGGTCATCGACAAGCTGGTACAGGTGAAGCAGGCCACCGATTTGCACACCAGCACACTGAACCAGTTCATCAGTTATGAATTGGCGCGTGACGAGGAATTTTTGAATAACCACATCGAAACACTGCGGAATGTTTACCGTCAGCGCCGTGACTTGATGTTGGAGACGATGGCAGCCAATTTCCCTCAAGAGGTCACATGGACGCGACCCGAAGGCGGTTTGTTCTTGATGGTGACGATGCCCGCGCACCTCAACGCAGCCGAAATATTGGTGAAGGCGCTGGAACAAAACGTGGCTTTCGTGCCGTGCGATGCCTTCTTTATTGGTGATATGGGACATAACACCTTCCGCCTGAACTTCAGCAACGCCCGCCCCGAAATGATTGTCGAGGGCATCAAGCGCTTAGGTGTGGTGTTGAAAACGGCAATGAAGGGCTAGAAGAGAATTTCTGAGTCCAAATTAAGATAAGGTAGTGACAAAAGAGCATATTCCATGCTCTTTTTTAGTAATCTTCAGAAAATGAACATTCTGCATACTTTGCAATACTTCTGCTGAAATGAGACTTTTGTGGCGGATCGCTCGGCTGATGCTACCACTGTGCCAGCTTTGCTGCTCATGCCACTAGTGATGGTGTTGTCGCTTGTCGTGCAACGCTTGACCGGAAAACCCTGTTCCCGACTCGCAAATCAAAATCATGCCCGTGTTAAGTTGTTCCTTGTGTTCTTCATCGGCGCTGATGATTAACCTCACTTGGCAGCTCTTTCCGGTCAACGGCTCATACTTCGATCCGCGCGTCTCCGGCATCATCTCAGCCTTAGTGGTTATCATGATCCTCATCGTCTGGAAACCGTGAACGTTGGCTCGATTTCGAAATGCCGTGAACAAGTTCCCAATTATAGGATTGTGATCTAAAATGGCCTCATGTGAGAAAGGCTAGAAAATGATTCCAGCAATTGATGTTCCATTACGAACGGATGACGATGGTATTATTCGGGTGGGGCAAAGCCGTGTGACTTTGCAAACCGTTATTGCTGATTTTAATCGGGGTGCATCACCGGAAGAGATTGCCCATCACTATCCTGTTTTAAACCTGTCCCAAGTCTACTTGGTCATTGGCTATTATCTCGAAAACCGTCAGGAAGTTGATGGTTATGTCAGTCGGCAGCGCCAACTTGCGAACGAAGCCCGAAATGCTTATGAGGCCGAACATCCCAATGATCCTCTGCGCCAACGGTTACTCGCTAAACTACAAGAACAACGTCACAAGACAGGTTCGTAATGCGATTGCTGGCAGATGAGAACTTTAATGGGGATGTTCTGCGTGGTTTGTTCCGTATCGAACCTAAACTCGATATTGTGCGCGTACAGGATACAGAAGTCTATCAAGCCTCTGATCCGGTCGTTTTAGCTTACGCCGCCCATGAAAATCGGATATTGTTGACACACGATGTACGAACTGTGACCAAATATGCTTATGATCGTGTGAGGGCAGGTCAAGCGATGCCAGGTGTAATCGAACTAGATATTGATTTATCAATTGGACAAGCGATTGAAGAAATCCTGATCGTATTGCTCACTAGCCAACCTGACCAATTGGCTAACCGCATTATATTTGTTCCCCTCAGTTAATACTTACATTTTCTTGCTACTTCTCTTTTTATTTTTCTATGGTGTGCGTTCCAGTATCGTTATCACCAACTCGTTGGATAATTAAATTCACATCATTCTTGCTTAACCCATTACCAGAATCATAATGGAAATGGTTTCCTGATTCAGTATTTGATGCAGCAAGTATTTCAATTATTCCAAGTAAGTGTTCTAAGCCTGCTTGATTACCCTGTAACAAGATGGTTTTTGTTTTAGGATCGAAGAGCAGTTCCAAACGATAGGGTGGCGCATTAAGGTCAGCAGTAGTTCTTATAATCCTTAAAACTTCTTCAGGATCAGTGATTGCATTTTCTCTGTTTCGCTTGCGGAATTCGTCAAGTTCAGACATTTTGCGTCCTCTTATTCATCATGTACAACTCCTACTACCGCAGCGCTTCCTCAATCATGCTGGGGATGATGCCGGGATTTGCGCCGACCTGACGCTTGAGGGCGTTGCCATTTTTGAAGGTCATCAAGGTTGGGATCGACAGGATTTGGAACTGCTGAGCGATGCGCGGATTGTCGTCTACATTCACTTTGACGACTTTAGCGCGTCCGGCATATTTTTGTGCCATTTGCTCCACTACTGGTCCAATTGTCCGGCATGGGCCGCACCATGGAGCCCAGAAATCCACCAAAACGGGCAGCTTACTCTTGAGAACTTCACTTTCAAAAGTAGCATCCGTCACCACTTGGGGTTTGGTACTGCTGCCACTAGCTGAACTTGTTGATGTACTCGCGCTTGCTGTAGGCGCAGGTGCGGCTTGTTTGGGTGCTGAACCTTTGCCGAGTAGATAAGCAATGTGTGCTTGAACATCGGCGGGAGTGACGTTCACAGCTTTTGATTTGATGGTGCGCGAAGTGCCGTCTTTGCTGAGTGTCACCAAAGCGGGCGTTGCCAGATTGCCATAGTCACGCTGCACTTGTGGGTTGTTGGGGGCATCCATACGAACAACGAGCAGTTGACCCGCATACTCTTTGGCAGCCTTGCTGATGGCTTCGTCAAGTGAGCGGTTCGTTCCCATACGGTTGTCATAAAGATACAGCGCTATCGGCAAACTTTGCCCCAGCACCTTCGTCAGATTGTTGTCATCTGTGTTGATAGGGGTATTGAAAACAGGCATGTTTACACCTCTTACAATAAAATTGATGCCTATGATGTGACTTATCATAAACCCTGACCATAATATAGACGTAAGATTTTTTCAGCGGGTTTGTTGTGCGGAGTATAACTGCGATCAGTGAGGCCACCTTGATCCGGTTTTGTAGAATATGACCACCAGAAAACGCCTTGCAGCCAAGGTTTATCCTCGAACACGTCAAAAAAAGACTGATAACAATCGGCCTGTTCCTGCACATCGGTTGCGCCGTCCAAACCCCAATAACCCGGCACCCGCGCCGAGCCATCAATGCTCAGATAGCCAATTTCGGTGATGATAATTGGCCGCTTCCAGCGGTTCGAGAGTTCGCCGAGTGCTGTCGCAATGGGCTGCCAACCGAGTTGCAGTTGAGCGAGTGTCGGTGTGGTCGTGACGGTCAGCGCATAGTATGCGTCGATGCCGATGGAGTCCACCGCATCCCACCAATTGATCTCTTCCGGCTCAAGGTAAGTGAGTGAGGCATAGGTCAATGATCCATGATAAATCTGCCGAATTTCCCCGATGAGTTTGCGCCAGTCATCCTCGCGTCCGGTTGTGGCGGAAAGTTCCGTACCAATGACCAAATATTCCGCGCCGTTATCCTGTGCTACCTGTGCGTAATGGGTAATCATGGCGGTGTAATTATTGAACCAAGTGTGCCACCGGGTTTCGTCCGATCCGTAGTTGATCTCGTGCCGTCCGACAGTCGCATCATTAGGATCAACGAGATTGATGTGAGGTTTCAACATCACTTTTAAGCCTGTTTGATGCGCGGTTTTCATGGCGTGCGCCAGCTCATCATCGGTGGCGGTGATGTCCTTGGTATTGCAATCAATTGTTGTGACGTTGAGGGAGGTCTGATTACATTTGACGATGAGAGCAATCCAATTTGCGCCCAACGGATGAATAATCTGCGTGAGGGTTTGGTCAGATTCGGGGGTGTTGAACTCGCCATTCCACCATGACTCATAGGAGATACCTTTTAGAAAGCTGGTGGGGAATCGACTTGGAACTACTGTCGGCACAAGCGGAGGTGAAATCGGTCCAAGAAATAAGAGGTAGATCGTCAATAATCCACAGGCGCTGCCGATGAGCGAACCCATCAAGACGAGGCCGGTGCGCCAGCGTGGGATGCGCTTTAATTTGCTGATGAGTAAGGAGGACATTTGTTTATATGATGCCAACAACCACCAGAAAAATACCCAGTCCGATATAGAAGAGGCGAGCGCCATTATGCCCAAAGATATTGACGAAGAAGCTGGCGCGTCCGTTATTCATGAACCAGTTCCAATTGAGGATGCCGCCCAAAATGGAGAACAGACCGATCAGGATAATGATGATGTTGGTCATGGGGAACTCTGATGAATGTGATTACTGATAAGCCTATTGTAACGGATGTTAGCCGCGCATCCGTAGGCTGACTACGATCAACACCACCCCTAAAATGGCATAGATGATGCGCGAACCTCGCCGTCCAAAACTCCGCACCATCCACTTGATGGTAAACCAATCACCGCTGCTGGCTGCTCCAAACAGGAAGAACAAACCGAGCATAATCCCGACAACCCAATCGTTACTTTTTTCCATATTAACCGAATTTCACGACCACTTTACCTGCGCTCTTGCCGGTATGTAGATATTCCACCGCGTCCGCCACTTGCTCGACTCCTTGGAAGGATTTGGAATCAACTTCCACTTTTAATTTGCCGGATTGATAAAGTTCAATCAACTTCGCCATTTCCGCAGGTACTTGGCGGATGAAGTGCAGGAGGAACATCGAGCGCAGGGAAGCCGACTTACTGAGTAAAATGCGGTAGATGCGTGGGCGTGTTACCAAATCCGGTGTAGACATGTACTCGCTGATGTAGCCGATAATCACCAACCGTCCTCGTACCGCCAAATTCTCGACACAGGTATCGAACATTGTCCCGCCGACTGATTCATAGACCAGATCAATCCCGCGAGGATATTCGCTTTTGAGGACTGTGCCGACATCTTCCTTTTTATAGTTGATGACACGGTCACAACCGAGTGCCTTGAGCAGTTCTGCTTTGTCATCCGAGCCGCAGGTTCCGATAACCGTATTGCCCGCCAGCTTAGCCAACTGCACCGCAAATTGTCCGGTTCCACCAGCAGCCGCCGTGACCAGAACCGTTTCACCAGTTCGCATGTCACCAACCGTGTTCAGTCCTAAAGCTGCTGTGACTCCGCTGACCACCAACGCTAATATTTCGGGTGTGGCTTCCGGCACAGGCATGGCGAAGCGCGAACGTACCGTCATATATTCGGCGTAGCCACCCACAGCCGTTGAAACCACATTATCGCCCACTTTGAAATCGGTGACTTTCTCGCCAACAGCTACCACTTCACCAATCATCTCCGCACCCAGATCAAGCGGTGGAGTTGCGCCGGGAGTATATAAACCCGCGCTGATATTGACATCAGTGGCGTTCACTCCCGCGTACACATTACGAATAGTGATCTCGTGTCCGGTGGGCGGTTTCAGTTCCACTTCGACGATTTTGGAGGCTTCACGGAAATTGTTACTGAAGTGATGGGCAATAAGTTTGCGGTAGGTATTGGGCAGCATGTGGGTTGTCTCCAGTCATCAGTCACCAGCCTAAACTTGGCTAACAACGAGGGTAGCTTGCTGATGATAACACGCTGAGTATGGGAGAGGTTCGTATTAAAGTCGGGATCGCCCGAATGAACAGGCTATTTTACTTGCTAAAAATCTTTTTAAGAGGGAGTTTAAAACCCGGTAGGACATCACCACCGTCGAGTGTGCCTTCAATATCGAGGGTATATTGACCAGCAGGCGTATGAACCGTTACCGTTTCAGTTTCCGGCTCGAACACCCACACCATGCGCGTTCCGTTCTGTAAGTAGGTGCGGACTTTCTTGGCTACATCTTTGTAGGAGTCGGTGGGTGAAACCACTTCAACTGCTAAATCAGGTGGGATGGGATTGAAACCTGTTTCTGGAAATTCGGGTTGGCGCTCTTTAGATATATAGGCCACATCTGGCACAAACATATTTTTCTCAGAGATATGGTATCCGCCGCCCTCGCCTGTTACATAGCCGAGATCGTTTTCCTCAACAAAGATGTCCAGATAGCGGCTTACACGTACAGAAATACGCGAAGAACGTGGATTAGAGGGCATTTTTTCAACAATCTCCCCGTTGATGAGTTCCAGAATTTTGTCAGCGTTTTGGGGCAGGTTGTCGATTGCCTCAAACTCCGCCAATGTGTAAGTCTGTTTCTCGATTAACATCATGCCTCTTTTCTTAAAGCAGTCCATCGACCTTTACACTAAACCCCGGCAGAACGTCATCGCCATCTAACACATCACCATATGACAATTTAAGCGGTTCACGATTTGGGCGATGCACTTCAAGCCATTCGCCGGGGAAGACCACGATAGACATTTTTGTGCCGTTTTTAAGATAGGCCAAGGCTTTTTTGCGTTGGGCGGGTTTGGATTGGGATGTTGAACGGATTTCAACAGCGACTAATGGAGCCGTCGTGAAGTAGTCAACCGTTCCTGTAACATGAATACACACATCGGGCATCATCTTCTCACCGCCTAATATATGCAGCACTTCCGAATAAGCTGTCCCAATGGGATGTTGTCGCAGGTAAAGCGTAAACTCAGTCCCTAATTCAAGTTGTATGCGTCCGTGAACATCGTTTGGTGTCACTTCGACCAACTCTCCATCAATAAAATCAAAGCGTTTATCGTCGTGTTGATCGGCATAAATGAGGAATTCTTCAGGTGTCATTTCACGTTCTGTAAACATTTTGCACCTTTTGTTCCTAGTCTCCAATTCATCAAATTTATTCGACTGGAAACCTCTACTCAGTTAAGCGGATTATAACATGTTTCGAGGGTCAAATTCCGAATGAGTCTCAACTCCGTGCCAAGCGGAAGCCGATGTTACTGCCGCGTGAACCGGGGAGATAACGCGCCCGATTGGTCGGATTAGAGTCGGGCAGCGGGTCAAACCATGAGCCGCCGCGAATGATACGGGCGTGACTTCCAGTTAAATCTTCGCGACCATCACCGCCGTGATAGGGATACTGGAAATCCTGTGACTGCCAGTTTTTGCCCCAACGGGTACTGCACCATTCCCAGACATTGCCGCATAGATCATAAGCGCCGCACCATGAAGTGTTGCCCGCTTCGGTCACAGCCCAAGGATGCCCAACTTGGCGCTCGGCGGTGTTGTAATTGCGAGGACGGGGTGCTTCGGCATCCGGCCCGCGGGCGGCTGCTTCCCATTCGGCTTCACCCGGCAAGCGCCACGCTAAACCTTCAACCTCGGCTAACCAACGGGCATAGGCATCGGCCTCGTACCAACTGACCCCCACAATCGGCTGGTCAGGCGCATTGAATTGAGTATCCTCAAAGAAGAAAGGCTTTGTGATTTCTTTGCCCTCCTGCCAATGCCAGCCCATTTCACTCCAATAACGCGGTTCTTTATAACCTCCCGCAGCGATAAAGTTCAAGAACTCAACATTGGTTACAGTGGTTTGCGCGATGGCAAAGGCCAGTAAGTTGACGGTATGTGCGGGGCGGCTGATGGCGGTTCGGTTGTCGCCAATTGGATAACTTCCAGCAGGAATTTCGCAGACTTTAGTCATATGTTCAACCCGGTTAACCTTCTAGGCAAATAGTCCTAATCATTGTAGTAGAGCGTCTCTCAAAAATGAAATATGCATAACCTCAAGTTTTAAACAGATAATCTTGCTGCATAATAAAATGGAAATGTAATCTTACAAAAGGTTCACTTTAATGACGGTGCGTGTCGATTGGGATGATCCCGACCACAGCATTCTACTTTACTCACTAAGTTGCAGGTGGACGTGGGATGAATTGTATGAGGCCGCCGATAAAGGTCTGGCGATGGCTGATACGGTTTCACATACAGTAGATGTCATTGTGGATTTTCGGATCAGTCAAGGGCTGCCACCTAAAGCTTTTGCACAATTCAACCGCCTCAACCGTATGCCAACTCCGCAAACGGGTTTGGTGGTTATCACGGGTGGCGGAACGTTTTTGTTATCGTTGTTTAACTTGTATATATTGATCGCTGGGAGCAGCGCATCCAAATACTGTTGGGTGTCTGATCTTGATAAGGCTTATCGGGCTGTCGCGGCACGGCGGGCTGCTTCAACGACTTAAACATTCATTGTACAGGCGGGCATCAATTGACCAGCCATAAGGATGATATCGGATATGGGCGCACAAGTGGGTTGGGACGACGAGGCACACACCATTTTGCATTATAAGCTCGATGGTCGTTGGCGTTGGAATGATCTCTATACGGCTGTGAAAGAGGGTCACGCTCTTAATTGTGATACCAGCCACAATGTGTACGCCATTGTTAATTTAGAACGCAGCCTCGGCACACCGCCCAGCGCGATGGCTCAATTCGGCACATTAGCAACCCTCACACGTCCCAACACGAAAGTTGTTGTGTTTGTAGCAGGCGGGGGATTTGTCTCCGCGCTCATCAAAACTTTCAACCGAGTTTATCAAGGTGCAGGCGTACAATCCTGCTGGGTAGCTACGCTGGTGGATGCTTATGCGCTGATTGCCCGCGAACAATCGCTGGCGAGCCACAGCAAGGGTGCATGAATTATTACTGGACTGCTCCTTAGTCCGGTTTCTTGCAAACCCACTATCGTGTTATACTCACGAACATGATACCCGAACAACAACCCACACCGCCCGAATGGGTGACACAATTACAGGCACGCGGGCTGGGTGACGCGCTGGGTCTTGTGCTAGATGTACTCGAACCTTTGGGTGTGCTGGGGGCGCAACTGATTTGGGTGGCGCAGCCGGTGTTGGGTGTATGGTTTAAAAACGATACGATACGCAGCGTTGCCCAAACACTGGAAAAACCGGGTGAAGTCGAACACATACGGCACTTTTTGGAGCATCAGCAGCAGGATTGAATATTAAGCTAGGTCTATTCGCGCGATTGTAGAAATAGGCGATAATGATTGCAGTCTATTGGAACATGGGCGGGGAACGTGGATAGCACAACCCAACTTCTGACCATTGTGATCTTCTTTCTGACATTGGTCATCACCATTATTGTAACGCAATTTGTGCGGCGGCGGCGCAGCCTGTATACCCTGCGCGAGATTGCTGCCTTCCAACGCTTGCCCAGCATGATTGGTGAAGCGATTGAATCCAACCATCCGGTGCATGTGTCGTTAGGGAATGCTGGATTAGGTGGCGAAAGCACATTAGTCTCATTAGCCAACGCCGAACTCATGTATCAGGTCACACGCCGCGCTGTTATCGGTACAGCCGCACCGATTTTCACTGTGGGCAATTCGAGCGCACTGTCATTAGCCCAAGATACCCTGCGCCGTGCTTATGCCTCACGCGGGATTGTCAGCAGCGCACCTTACAGCAGTGCGCGTTGGTATCCGGGTGGCGGACACTCGCTGGCCTTTGCCGCTGCACTGACCGCAACCCTTGTTGATGACAAAGTCGGCGCGAATATTTTAGGTGGTAGTTTCGGTACAGAACTCGCGTTAGTGGGTTATGCCGCTTCCCGCCGCAACCAGAGCATCATCGCCACCAGTGACCAAGTTGAAGGTCAAGCGGTGGCATGGGTCATATCCGACGAAGCGCTGATTGGCGAAGAAGTTTTTACCGCAGGCGCTTACTTAGGCGAGTCGTCATCACAAGTGGCGGGTGTGGTTGTACAGGATGCGCTGCGGTTGCTGTTGATCATTGCCATCCTCATTCCGACAGTCATTGCCCTTGGGGATACCTTTTTGAGTGGTCGCTTCGGCGCGGCTCTACAACGCTTGTTGGGAGGGGGCTAACCGATGACACGACTAGGTTCAGCACTCGCTACGGCTATTGTGATTGTTGTCGGCATCATCACCTTTTTGGGATTGGTTGTTGGCAGCAGTTTAGGTGGCCTCTCCACCGTTATCAACGCGTTTGCTTTCCCGACAATTGCTAACGCTTTCCTGCAATTGACGGTTATTACAGTCGCCATCACGGTATTGATTGGTATTGTTAATCTGGTGATTGTGCATCTGGGACGTGTTTTCGGACGTGGCAAACCCGTTTCGCAGCGCATCAACAGTTTGGTACTGGTGGTGAGTGCCATTGGTGTCATCGTATTGGGTGTGTTGGAACGTGCGGGTGTGCTGACTGGATCGCCTTCACCCACAACGGTGCTGCTGGAAGGTGTGCAAGTCTCCATCGAATCAGCGCTGGCTGGTTTGGTATTGTTCGCGCTGGTTTATGGCGCGTATCGCTTGATGCGCCGCCGCGTCACGGGCAGTGGTTTGTTGTTTACACTGGTGCTGCTCTTGATTTTGACCGGAGCGCTGCCGTTTTCGACACCTGCTATGCGGACAGTTGGCATCGTTCGTGATTGGCTGATGGCTGTACCGGTGAGTGCCGGAGCGCGGGGTATTTTGCTGGGTATCGCGCTGGCGGTGACTGTAGCCGGGGCGCGTGTCCTCATCGGTCAAGATCGGTCGTACCGTGATTAACATGAAATTTTTTACCACAAACGTCTTTACGGTTCAAATATTTGATTTTCAAAGCTATTCTCTCCGGCAAGCGGGGGACAAGGCATGACTGACGACTTCGATAAGCGGCCACCGGACGAAGAACCGGAAGACGATTTTGACTGGCTCAAAGATGTGCCAGATGATGACTCATCTAGTTCTCGTTCGGGCGATAATTTAGGTTTCACAGGCGAATTGAGTTGGCGGCAGGATGTCGAAGATGCCTTCGATGACCAGCTTAACGAGGCTAACGCGGATACACCTGATTGGCAGCAAACCGATAACCAACCTAAAGGTCAACCGGGCAAATCGGGCAATTTAGGTTTCACAGGCGAATTAGATTGGCTGCGGGCTTCCGGCGAAGAAGCTGCCCCCGAAGCCAATGATACGGATGTGCCGGATTGGTTGGCACGGATGGACTTGGCGCAAAGCAGTCCTCCGCTGGATGAAACACCGGACGACGGTACGGATGTTGATGATTCGATGGCATGGTTGCAACAAGATGACGAGTTCGATGCAGAGGACGAACTTGAACCTGCCACCTTAGAGGATGATGCGCCTGATTGGATGCAGGATTTGGGCGGTCTAAGGGCTTCTGATGAAGGGGAGCTACAGACGTCTAATGCGCTGCCCGATACCGGTGCGCTGGACTGGTTACAGGAATATGCGGCTGAACCCGCAACCGACGAGCCTGAAGAAGTTGATGAATTTGAACTACCTCCTGAGCCAACCGCCGAAAACGACGTTCCTGATTGGATGGCAGGAGCTTACGATTCAACCCCTGCTGCTGAGCCAACATCCTCTTTATTTACTGATGATCTGGATAGCGAGAGTGTAGAAGGCACTACAGGTACAGGCGAACTCGATTTACCGCCGTGGCTGATGGAAGACACACCGGCTGAACTACCCAATGAAAATGATTTGTTTGGTGAGTTTGATACCGGAATGCTGCGCGAGGCGGCTGAGTCTGAATATCCACCCGCACCCGCTATTCCCGAAGCTGCGCCGCCAGAAGAACCTGAAGAACCAGTGGTAAAAGGTCGGATAACCGATTGGCTGGAACGTGAAAGCGAAATCGCTTCATCGAAGATCGAGCAAGATGATTTCCTGAACACACTGCCGGAATTTACGAGCCAATCGACCGGCGAGTTCCCTGTAACGGGCGAACTGCCACCGACCAGCAATGAATGGTTTGATGAAAGTGAACCGGAACCCTTTGATGCTGCCGATGGTGTGCCGGATTGGTTAACAGAATTACAAGATCAGGGTGACATCACGGTCGATGAACCTGTGCAGGCAGGTTCTGCATACGATATGCCTGACGATGATGATTTATTTGCGGGCTTAGATTTAGGCGATGCTCCACCTGTAGAGCAAGCGGCAGCACCAGCCGGTGAATTCTTCAATACGGGCGAACTCCGCAATATTGATGACATCCTATCTTCCTACAAGGATATTGAAACTGGAGTCAGCGACCGAACGGGTAATTTGGTTAATCAGGCTGACTTCGACATGGACAGCTTGCTGTCTGATGACGAGTTGGACAAGATTAGCAGTCTGCGCCAAAGTGATGAACGTCGTGCCGAGATGGGCGACATCTCACCCGATGCGCCGGATTGGTTGTCCGATATTGGTGTAAGTGTTGGCTCGGATGATGTGTCGGCGGCGGCGATTGTGCGTAAGCAAGCCCAAAATGAACGCGGTTTAGACGAACTGAGCGACCAACTGCAAGCGCTGCATCAGGCGGGTTTGGATTTGCCCGCGCCTGTCACTAATGATGCTCCTGACAATATGAAGGCGCTGTTGATCGGCGTACCGGAAATCTTGTCGCCCGCGCCGATGCGGATTGGCAAGCCCGCTTTAGCTGAAGATTTGGTGCTGAGCGCCTCGCACCGCGAAAAAGTCAATCTGCTGCAATCGCTGATCGCTACCGATGACCAAACTAAAGAGCCGCAGCTCTCCGCGATTGATGTAACGTTGGATGACTCGCCGGACCTTGATGATCTGGCAGGTACAAGCACCCGTGCCATACCTGTGATTACATCCACACGCAAAAAGCGTGGGGCATTACCTAAAATTGATCGTCTGTTGATTGCAGTTGTTTTAGCGGTGGCGGTTATTCTGCCATTCGTGGTGCGCGGTTTACGGATTGGTCAACTGCCACCGCTGAGTTTCGCGGCAGGCAGCGCCCAGCAAGTCGCCTTTGATCGCGTGGCGAATTTACAACCGGGCGACACAGTATTGATCGCCGCCGAGTATGGGTTGACCGACGCGGCTGAACTTGATACCACACTGGATACACTGCTGCGCCATATTTTCTCGCGTGGCGCACGTCCGGTCATTGTGAGTACCAACGCAATTGGATTACTCCACGCTAAGAATGTCCTCGAACGGGGCGTTGTTTCTGGCCTTGATGTTAAAGACGGTGGCACGGATAGCACCGGCAATATCGTCGTTAGTCCGGGGCTGGGAATCAACCGCTTTGGGCGGATTATCACACTCGGTAAGGATTATTTCATTGCACCCTTCATTGCGGGTGATACGGTTGGTCTGCGTGACTTTAGCCAGAATATCGGTGGTCGATTGGCAACCGATTACAATGGCAAACCAACCAACTTACAGATCACTTCTTACAACGACTTCGCGCTGATTGCGGTGATTGCCGAACGCAGCGATGATGTACGCCGTTGGGCGGAACAGGTCGCACCCCTGACCAGCAACCCGCTGTTGATCGCGGTGAGTGCCGCAGCCGCACCGATGGCTGAGCCTTATACGGTTGGCAGTGTCAATGGAATGCTGGTCGGTTACAAAGATGCCTATACCTACCGCGCTATTCTGGAAGCACAAGCGCCGCTTGCTCCGATAGCCGGATCAACCAATATCCCAACTGTTGTGCCGACCAAACCGCCAACAGCGACAGCCGTCACGCCGACAGCAACGGTCACACTGACACCTTCCATCACTTATACGCCGAGTGCGACACCGACCATTACCCGTACACCAACGATCACGCGCACACCGACCATCACGCTGACACCAACCGTGACCAATACACCGACTGCAACAGCTACAGCGACCTTCACGCCGACCAATATTAGAGCCAGTGATTTGCCGCCGACATGGACACCGACCACGCTCCCCGGTGGCAGCAGTGACATTGGCGGACAGGGCTTGTTGATTACCGGCGTGGTCAATGTATCGGATGCGGTTAATGTGCGTGATAACCCATCTCGTTCGGGCAAAGTCATCGCCTCGCTGCCTGCCCGTTCGACTGTCCAGATCATAGGGCGCAACGAAGATGGCACATGGTTGCAAATCAAGTTAGAGGATGAGCGCGAAGGTTGGGTCTCGGCATCGCTTATTCGCATCAACGAACCGGGTACAGGTACACCGACGACACCTGTTGCTTATAACGTTGATGAAAATGCCCATGTGTCACTGCTATCGGACTCGAACTACCAACCGATAGCGGTTAATTTGCAAGCCTCGCCTTCACCGAGTCCTACACTTACGCCATTTATTCCAGCTACCTTGGCTGCTCCGGCGGCTGCACCCTTGCCCGCGCAGGGGGCGAGTATCAAGACAACACCCTATCGTGACCAGCGTTGGTACGGCATGACGCTCGGATTACTGGCGGTTATCGGCGTGATTACACTGGGGGCGATCATCAATATCGTGCGCGGACTGTTTCGAAGGGGGCGCAAGTGAGTGGTGAACAGATCGGCTTATGGGCCGGGTTTGTCTTCACCTTAATGGTATTCAGTTACCTATTAGGGGATAACTTCCTTTATCGGTTGGCCATCTACGTTTTTACCGGATTGTCGGCAGGCTATATCGTGCTGGTGACGGTGGAAAGTGTGCTGCTGCCGTGGCTGCACGGTACGCTGCTTGCACCCGGTGGTGATATTGCTGGGCGGGCGTTGGGCTTAGTGCCTTTCATCTTAGGGCTGCTATTGCTGTTCAAAGCCTCACCGCGTTTAGGACGGGGCGGCAACATCGCCATCGCCTTCATCATCGCAGTGGGTACAGCCGTCGCGTTGGCGGGTGCTATTTCCGGCACATTGATCCCGTTGGCTCGTGCCACCAGCAGCGCGGTCGCCCTCGATCCGCTCAACGGCTTCTTGATTTTCATCGGTGTCGCCAGCACCTTGGCTTACTTTCAATATTTGGCACGGCGCAAACCCAATGGTCAAATCGAGCGCCGTTTGCTGTCCCGCGCTATTGGTGTGGTCGGGCAAGGCTTTATTGTTGTGACGTTAGGAGCGCTGTATGCAGGTGCGATCTTGACCAGCTTGACCATTTTTAGTGAGCGCATCGCCTTTATTCTGGCGCGGATTACGGGAGGCTGATGAGCGTGTCTGAACAACGTTCAGGTTCAATCTTAGCAGTCGATTTTGGCAATGTGCAAACCCGCGCACTGCTCATTGACCTTGTGGATGGGCTTTATCGCCTTGTGGCGCGTGGGGAAACCCGCACGACTGCTGGCTTTCCGGCGAATGATGCCCGTCTGGGACTCAACCGTGTGGTCGAGCAGATCACAGCGGTCACAGGGCGCAAGCTGCTAACCAACGATAGTAAAGTGATTTCGCCGGAACAGAATGATCGCTCTGGCGTGGATTATTTCGTGATGACTGCCAGTACCGGACGCACCATGCGAACCGTGTTGGTTGGTCTGGTGCCGGATGTCAGCATTGCCAGCGCCCGCCGTGCTTTAGCTGGAACCTATGTTGAAATTGTGCAAACCCTGAGCTTAGAAGATGGGCGTTCGCTGGAAGATAATGTGAATGCGATTATCTCCAGCCGACCCGATTTGATTTTCATCACAGGCGGCATGGAAAGCGGCGCGGAAGAACCGGTTTTGCGTTTGGCACATGCCGTGCAGCAAGCCCTGCGTTTGATTAAAGGTGGACGCAAACCAGCCGTACTCTACGCAGGCAACTCGGCATTGGCGCAAACGATGCGCGATATGTTTGGCGCGTTGGCGACTATTTTTATCGCTCCCAACGTCCGCCCGACATTGGACGAAGAAGAATTGGAAGGCGCACAGGCGCAGTTGGCTCTGGTCTATAACGATCAGCAGGCCAAACGCGGCGGCTTTGGTGCGCTGACCCGCATGAGTCGCAATGGTGTGCTGCCAACCGCCCAAAGTTATAACCTGATCGTTGATTATATGGGGCAAGCCAGCGGGCAAAATGTGCTGGCGGTCGATATTGGAAGCGCAGTAGGGATTCTCTCGGCCTATATTGATAAACGGGTGACGACCAGTATTCGCACTGATATTGGCTTGGGTCACAGTGCGGACTCGCTGCTGTCGGTGGTGGGCGAGGCCAGTATTAAGCGCTGGCTGCCGTTTGTATCCACCACCAACCAGATTCGTCATTATGCGTTGAATAAATCGCTTGTGCCGGGAAGTATCCCCGAAACCATCAAGGGAACATTTCTGGAACATGCTTTCCTGCGGGCGGGCATTGGTACTCTGGTCGAAGCCTCACGACCAACGTGGAGCAAACAGCTTGGCACGAACCTGAATGCGCTTACGCCACATTTCCATACGATTATCGGCGCGGGTGCTGGTTTGACGCAAACCGGCTCATCGGCTTTCGGTGCGCTGCTGCTTATTGAGGCGTTACAGGCCACAGGTGTCACCCGCATCCAACTGGACGAGTTTGGGGTGGTGGCGGCGCTTGGTTCGCTGGCTTATACCAACCCGGAAGCGGTGGTGCAGGTCTTGGAAAGCAGCAGCCTTGAAACACTTGGTACAGTCTTTAGTGTATCGGGTGTGCCTGCGCTGAACCGTCCGGTGATGCACGTTCGCATCAAGACATCGGATGGACAGGTGATTAAGCATCATGTGGCAGGCGGACATCTGTGGGTGTACCGGCTGGACATTGGTAAAACAGCGATGGTGGATGTGAGTGCCGGACGTGGTTTGAACATCGGCGGTAAAGGGCGCGTCAAAGTTACGGCTGAAGGTGGAACAGTCGGTTTGATCTTCGATGGACGCGGGCGACCGCTGCCATTGGCTTTGGACGCACAGGGACGTGCCGCGCAACTCCCGATGTGGATTGCCGAAATGACGGGTAATCCAATGATTGAAATTCCTGACGAATGGCTGACCGAAGCCAAAGAGGAAAGCTCGGCTTTGGAGATGGAAGCTGAGGAAGCCGTTCGCAAGGTCAAACAACGCGGCGGTTTGTTCGGAGGCGGCAAGCGCAAAGCGACTCCCGAACCTGTTCCAGCCGCTAAGGTGAAAGCAATTAAATCCAACCAACTCCGCCCTGATCTGCGTTTGCCTGATGAAGCATCAGGTGACTCGAAGGCTACCGTACAGAACGAACTTGATGATCTGAGAGGCGGATAAGATGCCCTACTATCCTGATCAGCGGCATGTGCTGGAACTCACGACCATCCAGCGTGAACAAACGCTTCCCGAAGACGCGATTGGTTCGGTTGATGTGCGGCAGGGTGCAAGTGTCAATTTGCGTGATATTGTAGCGCGAGGTATTTTGCCCTCCCGTTATGTGGTCATTGAAGCGGCTAAAGCACTGCGCCTCAAAAAAGTTGCCGATTTAGGTGAGTATTTACGGGTGAGCATCGGTGAAGGGGTTAACACCAATACAGTGTTGGCAGAAGTGCCTAAGCTGCGTAACCGTCGAGTCCTGTCACCTGTGGATGGTGTGGTAGCCGATGTGAACGAGGGTCGCATCATCTTACAAATCGAACCGGAGTCGGTGGAACTTGAAGCGGGTTTGGATGGGCAAGTGGTGCGGATACAACCCGGTCAAGGGGTGGTCATCGAAACCTATGGCTCGGTGGTACAGGGGTCATGGGGCAACAGCCGCCGGGTGATCGGTACGCTGCGAACGGAACCCACGGCGGGTTTAGAAAGTCTCTATGGAGAAGACCTCGACATTCAGTTTCGCGGTGCTATCGTGGTGACCCGTCGCCCGCTGCGCCAAACCGGACTGGACGTGATGGAAGACCAGAACCTCGGCGGCATCATTGCACCCAGCATCGAAGCCGATTTGATCGACGCGGTGTTGGCGGTCAAAGGGGCAATTATGTTGACTGAAGGCTTCGGTTCGCTCCGTATGAGTGGTCTGGTGTACAATATGTTGAATAACTTTGATGGAAGGCAGGCCACCTTAGAAGCCATCCAGCCCAACCGCTGGCAAACACGACGACCTGAAGTCATTGTTAATCCGTCTGGTAGGGGGGCATCCCGCGCGGTACGTGCGAACGTTAACCAAGCGTTGACAGTCGGAACGAGTGTGCGTCTGACGCGCATTCCACACGCTGGGGATGTGGGTACAGTTGTCAACTTGCCAAAAACACCTATTCTGTTAGAGAATGGGTTACAAGTCCTTTGCGCTGAGGTCGAAAGTGTGACCGGCGAGAAGATAACCGTACCGCTCGCGAATTTAGAAGTGTTTGGTAGATAAAATAAATAATAGTGCGTTATACTAGAAAAGCGCCGCGCCAGCTTCGGAGGAGAACAAGACATGGGCTTCAATAGAAAAGACTTGCAAGACGACGACGATTTTAATTTTGACGACGACGACTTCAAGTTCGATGATAAACCGAACGGCGACGACTTCAAGTTCGATGATGATTCGCCAGATATTGATTTAGACGACGGCAAAGACACGGGCTTCGGCTTCGAGTCGGACGATATGCCCGAACTGAACGAAGATGGTACGCCGCCGCAGCGCACCAACCGTACTTTCGTGTATATTGCCGCGTTGATGATTCTCCTGTTCCTAGCGGGTTTAGCGGCAGTGCTGTTCCTCGCAACACGTGATACTGGTCCGTCCACGCTTGACATGACGCGTTCGGCGATTGAAACCCAGAATGCCGACACTCAAATTCTGCTTAATCAAACGGGAACGGCAGCCGTACAAATCGCATTCGATCAAACCGGAACAGCCAGTGTACCGACAGCTACAGCGACAATCGAGCCGCCTACCCGTGAGCCCACTATTACACCCACGCCTCCTGAGCCGACGCTCGATGCGACGCAGCAATTTGCGAACGCGCTGCTGACACAAGTGGCGAATGAGGCCACGCAGACAGCAATCGCCGCGCAGGTTACACCGACGGTTGTCGCACCTAATCAAGATGCAGTGGCAGCAACCGGAACAGCGCTGGCGGCTTTGTTGGGCGGTGGTAACGGCTTGCAGGATGCTGACCTTACCGGCACGGCATTCGCTCTCGGCCAAGGTGGGAGCCTCGCTTCACCCACAGCCGAAGGTGGCCTGATACCCACCCGACTCCCGCAAACCGGCTTCTTTGATGATGTCGGCAACGGCGGCAACGTGGGCTTGATCGCACTGCTGGCACTGGGTTTGGTGGGTGTGATCGGTGTCTCGCGGTTGGTGCGGGCTACGAATAAGTAAGGCGCAAGTACTGAGTTCTAAGTGCCGAGTACTGAGTTAAAGACAAAAAATGAAAAGGGGCGGAAACGCTCCTTTTTGTTTGGCAATTTGAATGGCGAAATTGTACAAATTGCCACATTTTCGCCATTCGTTAATGGCAATTTCGGCGGATTACTCGGCTAAAGATGCGTCAATTATGGCGATAGGACTGCCGCCGCCAAGATTGCCAATCAGTCTTTAGTTTTCAGTCATCAGTCACCAGCTAAAAACAGCAATGCAACCGCTTCGATGAATAGCATACTCGATCTGTGAAACAAACGGGTTACCATTTGGAAGAACATTTTGTAACTCTTTGGCGAGATTGACACTAACTTAACAGGCGAGGATTTGGGATATATTGTTGATGGTTGGTTAGAAAACGGTTTGCCGACAAACCTAATCTAAACTTTTGTACGAATATATGGAGGAAAGTCGATAATCGCATGAACGTGGAAAGCAATCTTTCAAACCCTTTTATCTTGATGTCGATGCAAAATTGGAATGTGCTACAATCGAATAACTTCAACCAGTTAGTGAAATAGGGGTTAATGCAATGGTTGATCGGGAAATGTTGACGCTGGATCTAACACACGCTGAACGTGAACGGATTGAGACTTTGGCACGGCAGCACGGTTATGATTCGGTACAAACGTATCTATTGGCATTGGTCAAGGCTGATGATAAACAGTTTGACTTTGATACGCCAGAGGGTTTAGCAAATGGGCTGCGAGAAAGTTTGCGACAAGCGATAACAGGCGAAATACGCCCTGTTTCTGAATTATGGGATGCGTTGGAGGATGAATAAGCCGTCTGTTCAGGTTGGCTACACGCCCTTATTTATTCGTTTTCTAAAACATATTGCCAAGAAATACCGCAGTGTTCGCAACGATCTGCAACCCCTTCTCGATGAGCTAGCCAATGGTGAGACACCGGGCGACCAAATCCAACATGTGAAACGAATGGTATATAAAGTTCGTGTCCCAAACCGTGATGCCCAAAAAGGCAAAAGTGGTGGCTATCGCGTTATTTATTACATCAAAACCAGCACCCGTGTTGTACTACTAGCAATTTATTCAAAATCTGAGCAGACCGATATTTCAACGGATGAAATCCTGCGAATGATTGAGTCATTCGAGGATATTGATGATCCCTATTAAACTCACATATTTTGAAGCCTGATACAAGTAAAATAGATCGGTTAGTGTCGTTTATTAAGATATTCAAATCTGTAACGGATGAGTTTAGAAGCTACCCCGTTCCATAAGGTTCGACGTAATAGCTAGTGAGGTCGCCTTCGGCAATCCAGCCTGTGGCCTCACGATAGCGGACTTTATACCATTGGAATCCCTCGGCACAAACGGGGCCATCCAGCACCATAAACAACCCGTTAATCGGAATAACGGTCACCAAACTCTTATCGGTTCCCGGCAGGCGGCGTACATTCACGTTACGGGGATCATCCTCCAATACACGTCCGCGTTCACCGATAATCAAGCGTTCACGGGGCGCTCCGGCACAACTGGCGGTCGGAGCAGGTGGTGGTGTGGGCATGATGAAGGGTGTCGGAACAGGGGTATTGGTGATGACACGTAAAGGCGTAGGAGTCAATGTCGCTACATTAGCAGGTTGCAAGACACAACCTGCCAGTATCTGACCGAGCAATAACAGGTTCAATAAAGGTGTTTTCATTGCATCATTCGGTATGCGTTTGTCAATCTATGATGAATGCACAGTAAATGAATCTGATGCAATTTACAAGTGAGCGCTGAATCCTGTCAGCTGCTTTAGAGTGTGTTTTCTCGAACAGCCGCATATGTGAAGTCAAATGCACACAGCGACGGCCTAACAACCTGCAAAGCGGCAGGCAGCACCGTGACGACGGTACGTTGGGCTTTCGAGTCCAATTCAGGAACCAGTTCGCCATCAATATGAATCGGCAGCGCATCTTTGGTGATGATGGTTATTTCGGTGATACGCTCCAAAATCACCGACTTGGAATGGGTGTGGGCTTTGCGACTGATTTGCAAGGCCAGCCATATTAAACGCGGGAACGAAACGGGTTTGATAATACACACATCGAGATAGCCATCGTCGATTTTGGCTTGCGGCGTAAGCGGTACTCCACCGGCAATCACGGGTGAATTATTTATCATGACTGCCAAAATACGGCGTGAATGGAGGCGCTTACCGTTTTCAGCGATGCGTACATTGGGCAAGAAGCGATAACCCAATATGGTTCTGATGGCTGCTGGGATATGGGCAAAGCGCCGCCCGAACCGGTGGCTGGCCTCCAAATACTGTTGGCTGGCCCAACTCAATAATCCAACACCTGCTGTGAGACAAAAATAGCGTTTGAGATCGTCAAAGACGACCTGTCCAACATCGAGCGGCATGGTGTATTGTTTAGCATCAGGGTTTTTTCCTGCCTCAGCTATCTTTAAAGCGGCAAAGAAATCATTACTGGTGCCAAAGGGCAGCACACCAAATATCGGCGCATGAGCTTTGTACGGGGCGCTGCTCATGATGCCGTTTAACACTTCGTTAATTGTTCCATCGCCGCCACCCGCGAAAATGTAATCAAATCCTTTTGCGACTGCATCTTTGGCAAGGTCATTGGCATGTCCGGGATACTCGGTTTCGACCCAATCGGCACTGTCGAGGTTAAGTGAGTGCTGTAAATGTTTCAAAATTTCAGGATGTGCAGCGGCAATCCGGTGGGAAGTTTCGCCACTGTGGGCATGAGGGTTGAAGATAACTAAGGCTTTCATGACATCACCTGACTTACAAGTCGTTTTGAGTCCCTTCAAACGCTAGCATATTTCTGTAATTTTGGAAATAGGTTCGACGGCGGATCGCAAACGAGCCAATCGGCTTATAATGTGCCTGTTCTGGTTCATATATGAGCATCACCAACTGTTTGATGTTTCGAACAGAAATTGAGTGTCATACGTATAGACCTATGTCATCTAATACCAAGCTAATTCAGGAGCCTAACCGATGTTTGAATTCAATCCCCTGTCGCCGGAATTCAAAGCTAACCCCTATCCCTTTTACGATATGCTGCGTGCCAGCGCCCCGTTGTTCCATTGGGAGCAGTGGAATATCTGGTTTGCTACCGAGTACGATACCTGTGTGGCACTGCTCAAGGATGCCCGTCTTGGTCACGAACTGCTGAGCGTCATGACCCGTGAGCAGCTCGGTTGGGAAGACCCGCCCGTCCACCAGATGCCGCTGGTTGAAATGCAGCGCAGTTGGATGCTGTTTCGTGATCCGCCAACTCATACCCGTTTGCGGATGCTGGTACACAAAGCCTTTACCCCGCGTATGATTGAACAGTTACGCAGCCGGATTCAAAGTGTCACCGACCATTTGTTGGATGTGGCTCTCGCTAAAGGCGAGATGGATATTGTGGCAGATTTGGCTGTGCCGCTGCCGGTGATGGTCATCGCGGATATGTTGGGTGTTCCCGAAAGTGATCGCCATTTGTTCCGTGCATGGTCGCGTGATCTGGCGCACACCTTAGAACTCACCGACTCACAGGACATCTACAATCGGGGGGCAGCGGCAACAGTTGATTTCTCAGGTTACCTGCGTGATCTGGCGAATGCACGGCGCAAACATCCTGAGGCCGACCTGATGAGTGCGCTGGTCGAGGCCGAAGATCAAGGTGATAAGCTGACCGAGCAAGAACTGATTTCGACCTGTATCTTACTGCTGGTGGCTGGACATGAAACGACAACCAACCTGATTGGCAACAGCATGTTAGCGCTGCTGCGTAATCCCGATCAATTGGCGAAGTTGAAGGCGAATCCGGCTTTGGGACGGTCGGCTGTCGAAGAACTGCTGCGCTATGATAGTCCAGTACAGATGACCTCGCGGTCGGTGCTGCATGAGATGGACTATAACGGGCAAACGCTCAAGCGCGGGATGCAGGTGTCATTCATGCTGGGCGCGGCGAACCACGATCCGGCACACTTCGACCAACCGGGAAAGCTGGATATTACGCGCGACCCGAATCCACATTTGTCGTTTAGTAACGGTATTCATTACTGTCTCGGTGCGCCGCTGGCACGCATGGAAGGCCAGATTGCGATCCAAACGCTGTTGAATCGTGCGCCGGAAATGATGATGCTCAATGAGAATCCGACTTACCGTGAAACGTGGGTGCTGCGCGGCTTAGAAGCCTTACCTGTCAAAGTGGGGGGATAGCAAAATGCAATTGAAGCGCCAAGACGCAGAGATCAATGCAGGGAGTTGAACCGCCAAGTCGCCAAGAACGCCAAGGTCAGTGCAGAGGATTGAGTGCGTTATGGGGGTATTATCGGGTATTATCAATGCAATCATCTGCTATGGTTTGGATAGGGGGATTGCATGGAAACGATCAGCAAGATCTTAGTGGCGCTGGTGGCGATTGAACACGTCTATATTCTGTACATGGAAATGTTTTTGTGGACGACACCGCGCGTCCGTAAAACCTTCGGCACGACCGAGGCATTTGCTAAAGAGTCGAAATCGCTGGCGGCTAATCAGGGGTTATACAACGGATTTTTAGCGGCGGGGTTGGCGTGGAGTGTCATTCAGCCTGACGCAGTGTTTGCCTATCAGCTAAAAATCTTCTTTTTAGTGTGTGTGATTGTGGCAGCGATCTACGGCAGCATCACCGCCAAGCGGTCTATCCTGTATGTTCAGGGTCTGCCTGCATTGATCGCGCTGATTGCGGTTTCGGTGGCGGGATAGGTAGTTCTCGAAAGTTTCAAGCCGACCCCATACTAACCCTTCGTAGTAACAGGTAGGGAAGCATAAAAATTCTTAGTCGTCATCACGTTTGCCGCCCGATGAGTCGTCTTCGCCATCATCTTCATCGAAGGCCGTCAGCCGCATGAAGGCGCGTTCTTGGGGGGTCATGTCGGTGGCGTATTCTAAATCATCGTGGGCTTCCAGAATACGGTAGCCCTCTTTGATATAACCGCGAATGGTATGCAGGCTGATACCCATCTCATCGGCTGCCAGATGTGCCGGTAGGCCATCCAACACGCAGAGCTTGAGCGCCTGCCCGATGCGTCCGGTTAATTCAGGGAACTTCCGCATCCCCGGCAGGACTGCCGCTTTGAAAATGCGGTGGTTAAAACGGTCTGAACAGGCATGAGAAATAGTAGAAGTGATCGTGAACTCGTGGTTGAGCGAGTAGACGATACCCCACGCGATTTGCATCCCCACGTCTTGTTTAAGAAAGTAACCTGCCGCGTTAGCATCTGCCGCCGCTTCGACAAGGTTAACGGTAACGTCTTGCCCCATGCAAATGATGCGCACCTGAGCAACGCGCTTTTGCAACTCGTGGATGGTTTTTGTGAGGATTTCCGTGCCACCGATATGATCGGCTTCCAGCAGAACAATATTGGGTAGTTCTGCCAGCGGCGTATTATTGAGATGCGTCCACATATCTTTCACAGAATCGGCAAGATGAGTCACACGGGTACGCCGATCCCACGCCAAAAAACTATTAATAGCATGAGATGCATAAAAATCCGTATCCAGAATAACCACTTTGAGGTTAATTTCTTGATGCGCAGGTGTAGTCACGCGGAACCCCCTGACAATATCAAACCAACTTTACCAGTGTATGTGCGATTGGCTTATTGAGCAACTATATCGCGCACATTTATTTCAGCTTCGGCATCACCCCACCGTTTTCCCATTTCACTTCAAAGGTGTAAGGCCAATACTTGCCTGTGATGAGGAAAGTGTCAGCTTCGGCATCATAAGCAATGCCGTTCAGATACTCACGGGCATCGGCTTGAATGGGTGCGTCGGCTGGCAGCAGCGTTGAGCCGTCAATAAGACCGGTGACGATGCCTGTCGATTTATCAATCCGCAGGATAAAACTCGTCGGCCACACATTGGCATAAATGGTGTCGCCCACCACTTCCAATTCATTGATCCCGCCGAGCGAACGCCCACGCGCCGTGATGGTATTAACCGCTAAGCCTTGGAGAGTCACCGGTATTCGGGCGAGAATGTCGAATGTTTTGGGATCACGCTTGAAGAGTGCGGGTTCACCGTTGCTCATCCATAGCGCGTCGCCGTCGTAGGTTAAGCCCCAGCCCTCGCCTTTATAGCTGAGAGTTGTTGGCAGTTTCTCCAAGGTCTTCCAGTCATATTGGTAGACGATTTCCTGCTTGTAGGTCATTTGAAGCAAGCGGTCACCGACAATTGCGATACCTTCGGCGTAATCATCTTTGCCCATCGCAAACTGCTGCACGACTTCGCCGGTCATCGGGTCAACTTTGCGAACGGAAGAACGCGCGGTTTCGCCCACACTTTCGTACAAGTAACCATCTTGCAGCAGCAGCCCTTCCGTCCATGCCTTCGGATCATGCGGACGGGTGGAAATGATTTTCGGTATGAGCAGTTCAACCTGTGAAGGATCGACAGTCGCCTCCGCGGTGGCTTCTGATGTCACCTCCAGCGGAATGGGTGTGGGGGTAACCGTTTGGGCGGCTACCGGCCAGCCGATAACCATGAACAAGAGGGTAGCAATCAGCAGTGATTTTAATCGTAAGGTCATCATGAGTATTTGGGGTAGGTTGTTAAACAATCTGTCTATTTTAACATAAGCGGCAGCGTAATGCGGAAGATGCTGCCTTCGCCCGGTTTACTTTCAGCCTCAATCGTACCTTCGTGGATTTCGACAATCTTACGCGCCAATGACAGCCCCAAACCGACACCGCCGCTGTCTGCTTTTCGCGCGCGGTCGGAACGGTAGAAGCGGTCAAAAATATAAGCCATTTCCGAGGGCTGAATACCGATGCCTGTATCGGTGACCTCAATCACAACTTGTTTACTGTCGGATAAGCAGAGGCGGATGGTGACGGTGCCCTCATTCGGCGTATATTGGACGGCATTCCTGACGATGTGATTCATGGCGACCAGCAAATAATCTTTATCGGCCATCACCAATACCGATATGGTGGACGATTTATAATCGATTTTTAGTTTTTTCTCTATGACAATTGTTTTTTGACCGTTCACCACATTATCCATCACCTGATTGATGTCCAGCGGGTGTTTTTCCACATATGTTTCAGGGGAATCTAACCGCGACATGGTGAATAAATCGTCCAGAACCCGGCTGAGATGTTTGGTTTGCTCTTCGAGTGTCGTCAGGTAACGGTTGATATTTTCCTCATCAGGGCTGACCCGCCGCAGCAAATATAAACTGGTGTAGAGCGTTGCCAAGGGTGTTCGTAGATCATGTGAGGCATCCGTAATAAACTGGCGCAGCACCAGACTACGTTCGCGCTCCGACTGGAATTCGCGCTGCTCGGCTTCGATCTGGCGGCGTTCGGTGATGTCGGTCACGAGGCCATCAAAGCGGGTGAGTACATTGGCGGCGTTGTAAACTGGCGTAATCAGGATTTCTACCCAGCGGATTTCACCATCTTTGCGGATGATACGTAAAGGATGGATGTCATGTTGATCGCGGGTGATCTGCTGGTAATCTTCCTGAAAACGTGGCCTATCCTCTGGATGGATGACCTTCGCCCAGATAGATAGGTCATCGTAGAAGACTTGCGCGGGATACCCATATAGTTTTTCACAAGCGGGGGATATTTGTAAAACGCGTCCATCAGATGCGCTAAAAGAGTAAAACACGCGGTCAAGACTATCAAACAAATTCTTTATTTGTTCGCTGGATTGTTTACTCTGGGTGATGTCGCGGAACGCAATGACCCGTACCACCTGCCCCTGATAGGTGATGATCTGTGAACGGACTTCAACATCCATACGTCGTCCGTCTTTGTGTTGAAGCGCCGTTTCATAAAGCAGATTATCCTCTGTATGTTCGGCATATAGCTTTTCAATCTGGTCACGCGCATCAATCGTAACCAAATCAATGGTTCGGGTGCCGATTAATTCCTGCATGGTACGACCGGTTATGGTGGATACCGCATTATTCACATCCAGAATAAGTCCTCTATCATGGATAATAAGCGCCTCGAAGCCTGCTTCCAACAGTGTTCTATAACGCGCCTCACTGATTGTTAAAGCCTTGGCCTGCTGTTTGATGCGCTCCAAATCACGTTGGCGCAGGATAGCAGTTATCGTAATCAAGGTTGTCATGCCGAGCGCAAATTCCAGCGAGAATCGCACCTCGTAAATCGTCAGACCCGGTATGAAAATGGGTAAGGCGGCTAACGCCACGATGAAAGCCACCGCGATCACCAACATCAACTGCCACGACACCACTAAACCGCCAATTAGCACCAGTCCCATTGCCCATACCGTTGAATCGGTGAGGTGAACCGGTTCGGTGTAGGCGCGGTAAATTGATTGGACGTAAAGCATGGTCATGACCGCGATAAGCCCAAGGATGAGTGCCTTTCGATAGTGTCGTGTGCGACTCAGCGCATAGCACAAACTCATCACAAGGATGTTGACACCAATGGTAGCAATGTTGAAGGAGGATTCTGGAACGTTAATGACAGTCCGAACGAAACGCACCACGATCAGCATGACAAGCGACATTAACAACAGGGCAGCAATCAAGCGGGCATTACGGCGTTCAAGTGGCTGAGTTAAGGCATGAGATGGATCAGTCAACCAGTGCCAAAGGGTGAGAATAGGAGAGGGGATGTGGATTTGAGCAAACACTAAACCATTTAACTTTCTGTTATCAGTCTCACTTCAGACTAATCTTAAGACCAATTATAAGCGGTAGCCATTTAGACTTGCTTATATCCAGACATTGTAACAAGTTTCCAGTCGGGTGGATGCTCCCGTAATCGCCAAATCCAGCCCACCGGATAGCCGACCATTTTCGCGATGTCACCCACCCCACGAATGATGAATACCATCACTGTCAAATACAGTAATTCACCGCTGCTATATTGCTTGTGGCTGGTATCCTGTAAACTGCTACTTGTCACTAATTTACCTAATCGTCGGTAGGGCTGGCGCATATACACATATCCTCCCGGCAGCACCAGCAGCCACAACAACGGATGAATCATCAGGCCAAGTAAGAAGACAACCGGCAGGGCGACTAAATAGGTCAGGTAACGGGCGGCGTGTCGTTTGCGCCACAAATCGGCTTTGCCATCGCCCCGCGCATATAAATAGTACTGCTTGAAGAAACTCCGCAGTGATCCCCGCGGACGGAAGGCGACCAGCGCTTCGGGTGCAAATGCGACAGTGGATTGATCCCTCATCCACGCTTTGATGCGTAAATCGAAAATCAAATCCTCGCAGTAATCCAACCATTCAGGATAACCATCGACGGCTTCCCACGCTGCTTTACGAAAGGCGACACTGCGGCTGGTGGGCAAAAAGGTCGCCGGATTGATCTCGTCGCGCAGCGGTAACACGGTGGCACTCATCGCCACTTCGAATAAGGTGGTGGTGTCGGGGTTGAAGAAGCCGCCGACAATGATGCAGTTTGGGTCATCAAGCAGCGGACGGGTGATATTCTCCAGCCAATCCGGTGCAAGAATCACACCCGCATCCGTCACGGCGATGATGTCACCCTGCGCGGCAGCAATCGCCCGATTACGTCCTTGGCTGATGTTCGCTCCTGCTTCGACAATGACCTTGAGTGGGAGCTTATCAGTGTAGCTTTGGAGAATGGCAACGGTGTCATCGCTGCTGCCACCATCGACAATCACCACCTCGTCCGGTAGGCGCGTTTGTGCCACTACCGAGCGCATCAGCCGGTGCATACTCTGGCCTTCGTTGAGGACTGTCGCAATCAGGGAAATCATCAAATCAATCCGTTAAGTTGATGAGATTGCATCATCAATATCCGTCTCTGAAAAAGTCACATACGGAAATTTATCCGGTTGATGGGTGTCGTAGATGCCATGCGGACTCATCACCCATGCTGGATGCGGTTGGACTTCTTTGCCGCCATTCATGAGTTTTTGGAAGCGCCCGAAGAAGATGCGCCATTCATCGCCGTTTTGTGGTGGCAGGCTGCGACCATTTGCCAGATGACTCATCCCCGCCCACGGTAACGCAATCTCGGCTGTCCAACCTCGGTCGATGTCGCTGTTATCATTCAGTGTGCCGTCGATTTGACTGGCGACCTCCAAACCGGGGAAATCCCAATCGGTGAAAGCCCAGCGTGTGCCGCGTGGATGTGTCCCTTTCCAGAACGAGGCCGGATGCCGGTCATAATCACCGCCGAAGCTGTAGGCTTGATGTTCATGCACATCAAATTCGGGAACATCAAAACGGCTGCCCTTTTTGTAAGCATCACGCCAGATAAAGAACACTTCGTAAGGCGTACCGCGCGCGTTGATCTCTAATTCATAATAACTGTCGCCACCATCAATAAAGACTTCGACATCATTTTCCTGAAAGATAACTGAGTCACGCTCGGTATGATGCGCTTCCACAAACGGTTCCTCGACCCAGAACGCGACATACAGATTGGTGTCGTCCCATAAAGCCGCTATTTGGGTGTTGTAAAAACCGGGTGTGCCTGCTGCCATATCCACAAAACGCGTTGACTTGGGCGCTTTGCCCCAAACAGATTTGTCGAGTTTGCCATCAATCGTTATCGGTTCATTCACCCGATAACAGATGTAACGCGCAATCGCTTGATTTTCGATAGACATGTTTATCAGAACCCCTTGAGGAAATGGGTTGAACCCAATTGACTATATATAGCATCCCGAAGTTCTTACGATGGACTTGAGGATGTTGAGAAAAAAGGTATCGTTTTATTGGTCAAGGGGCGGCATTCTTCGAGAAAGCTAATATAAAAATACAACTCTACTTTGCTGCCATCCTGAAAAATAATGCGAACTATGACCTCATCCGAACCCGTCATGTTGCTAAGATCGGGAGTTCCATAATCTCCATAAATTCGTGTTTCCAAACGATATTGATTATGGTTTTTATCCATCGCTTCTTTTAAAAAATTCCAGCACGCTTTATCTATAACTTTTACATCAGCAGGAAGATCAGTCGGCGGTAGAATATTTTGATGAGTCGCGGCGGCCTTTAGCACAGAGTGAGTGAGATTAGCCGGATATTCGGCTCGATCATATTTTGCTCCACGCTGAAACATCCATGCTAATCCCCAGCACATCATCACCACTACGATAAATGATGTTCCTAGAATCCACACAATGAACCATTTATGTGAAGCGCTTCGACTTTGTGAAGTGCTAATAATATCCGTTTTTCCTTCAGAGTTTAAATGTCAGAGAGAAGGCTTATTCCGCGTAAACAGCCTGTCGCAGACCCTTCAAATAGCCAATAGCGAACAAACGACCGATGGAGGAGTAGCCCGCGTTCTCGTTGCTATCGCCTTCCATCGTTGGCACGTGGTCAGGCCGCGCCACACCTTCGAAGCCAATATCGCGATAGGCTCTGATACATTCGAGCATATTCGTCTGCCCGTCATCATGGAAAGTCTCGACAAACTTTTCGGGCGTACCGCGCACATCCCGCAGATGCACGAAGAAAATTTTCTCCTGCTTGCCAAAGTGCCGGATCACCGAAGGCAGATCGTCAGTCATCAGGGCAAAGTTCCCCTGACATAAAGTGATACCATTCACCGGACTCGGCACGAGATCAAGCAAGCGCTGGTAATTATCCACCGAGCGCATGATGCGTCCCAAACCGCGAATCGGTGACAGCGGCGGATCATCAGGGTGCATCGCCAGTTTAACGTTGGCTTTCTCGGCAACTGGAACCACAATCTTGAGGAAGTATTCGAGGTTCTCCCACAATTGATCTTCGGTCACAATGCCGTACTCGGTCAATGGTGCGTCTTTCATCAGGCTGTTGTCAAAACTCGTGACCATCGCTCCACCGCGTGTTGGTGTGGTGGTCGATGTCCGCATCCAGTTAAAGAAGGGCATCCATTCGTAGCACCACACACCTATACCCAACGCGCCCATGTTGCGGATCAACTCGCAAGCCGTTTCGATTTCCTCATCACGTCCCGGCAGACCCATCTTGGCCTTGTTCAACGGTGGACGACTTTCCAGCACATCAAAGTTGAAGCCACCGTCGTTGTAAGCATTTTTCAGCCGCACCAGCGACATATAACTCCAAGGGAGTTCTTCGGCAGGCACATCCAAGCCTTTGCTGAAGTCCATCGTGCCGACGACATCATTAACCCCGCACTGCTTAACCATTGTCCATAAACCACTTTGTTTAGGAGGCAGTACTTCGGCGATCTTAATCATAATTTTGTGTCCTATTCTGGTATCGGAAATTCCGACTGATAACCAATCAATGATTTTGCTTTTTCGATGCTGATAATCGAGTCCGAGCCTTCGATCTTGCGTTTGACGGTCACACCGGGGAAGAATAACTCGATCAATTTTTCACTGTTGTAACCCAATGAATTTTGACTGTTAACGACGAACAGTGGATGACTGCCTTCATAATCGGCGGTGAGGGCTTTTTCGGCGGCTTGGGCAGCGTCGCGGTCATCAATATACGCCCAAAAATTGAAGCGCCCGCCATGATAAGCCTGCGTCAGCCAATTGCCTTCCGGCACATTCCAGCCAGTTTTTGCTGCCGGATATTCCATCTGTCGTCTGCCGCGAAAATCAACCACTTTTTTGGCGGCCTCGGCTAAGCGTTTCAGCCGTTCATCTTCTGGCACTTGTGCAAAGGTATCCAGTAGATAACGCAGTTGTTCACGCTCTTGTAAGAATTTTTTACTGCTCAAATACTCGGCAGGATGAACCGCTGGCAGCCGCAGCCCGACGCTCGATATGCCACAACGCCGCCAGTAATAATCGCCAATATCCTCCACTACTTTTTTCGAGAAGGAATAGGCATCGTTGGTTGATGATGGATATTCCTCATCAACAGGGAAGTAGGGAGTCTCAATCTCACTAATGCTCCACGCGCAGCCAATGGCGTTGATCGAACTAGCCTGCACCACACGCCCGATACCCTCAGCATCCGCCGCCTCAAACACATTAAATGTGCCTGCGGTGTTGATGCGGAACATCTCCGGCGAGTCCATAATGCTCGGTGCAGGAATCGCCGCCAGATGCACAATCGCTTGGCAGCCGTGTACCTGCTTCCGCAGCGCCTCATAATCATTGATGTCGCAGATCACATACTCTGCACCTTCAATTTTGACATCCGGTTCGATGCCAATCACCCGCACATCCCAACCATGCTCAACGAAACGTGCGGTTGTTGCGCTTCCAACCCTACCCGCGCCGCCTGTAATCAAAACCCGTGTCATGTATCACCCCTAAGCGTTCATAAATGACCTCTATCATAGCGCATGATGCCTCTACCTGCCTTGCCAAGCCATCAGTCCAACTTTATCCCTTGAAACTCTTAATGAGACATGGTATCAATAATGATAGATTGAACAAATCGTTACCAAGGAGATCATCCGATGCGACCCCGTTTATTAGCCCTGATTACTTTGCTCATTGGTCTGACAATGAGCATCACCCCGATTGCCGCCCAGACTACGCGCCTCAAAGTCGTGGCAACCTTTAGCATCCTCGGTGATGTCGTCCACACCATCGCAGATGATAACATTGACCTGACCATACTCGTCGGCCCGGACGGTGACACCCACAGTTACGAACCGGTTCCGCAGGACAGCGTCGCGCTCAGCCAAGCCAATCTGGTTTTTGAAAATGGATTGGGTTTCGAAGCGTGGTTGAATGACCTGTTTATCGCCGCTAACGGTCAAGGTCAGCGCATCGTGGTCAGCGAGGGAATCAATCCCGGTAAGATCACCGTCGGCGATGAAACTGGCGAAACTGACCCGCACATCTGGCAAAATCCCTATAACTATGTCCACGTTGCCGAAATCGTGCGTGATGCCCTCTCAGCGGCTGATCCCACCAACGCCACTACCTACCAATTGAACGCCAATGCCTACATTACCCAACTCTTGGATGCGGATACCTACGTCATTCAGCAGGTGCAAAAACTACCCGCCGACCAACGTAAACTGGTGACCAATCATGATGCTTTTGGCTACTTGGCGAGTCGTTATGGTTTAGAATTGGTCGGTACAGCGCTCGGAACAGTATCCACCGAAGGCGCATCACCTTCAGCCGCCAATGTCGTCAAACTGATTGAGGACATTCGGGCGACTGGCGCAAAAGCCATCTTCCCTGAAAACATCGAAAATGCTGATCTGGTCAACCAAGTGGCAAATGAAGCCGGAGTCGTGGTCGGTGCGCCCTTGTGCAGCGATGCTCTCACACCTGACGATGGCCCATGCCCGACTTATCTCACCATGATCCGCTACAACATCGACAGCATCGTCGCCGCCCTCAGTCAATAAAGTAGACATCAGACTTTTTCTCCCTTTCTGATACGTTTGGAGAGGGAGAATCAGTTTTGTTCGGCTTTCGCGTTCTATGCTACTTCGAGATTTATTTTCAAACTCACATGTCGGGGATTCAATTATAGTGCCGTTTCGTAGTCAACAATCGCATTGTCAAAACGCTTGACAATTTAAGAACTTTTGTGCTAAAATTATAGGCTATGTTAAACTCTTTTGCTTTTCTTTTTCTCTCTGTGTCTTTGAGCCTTTGCGTCTCTGTGTTAAATGCATTTCGCTTTGCATTTTCGGTGGCATCCTCCCTCGCAACCGCTGCGACTGCACCCCAATATGCACGCGGCGGACACAAGGGAGCATTTCGCTGCACTCAGCGGCATCAGCCGAGCCTCCCGCACTGCAACTGCATCAATTCAGCGGCATTAGCCGGGCTTCCCGCCCGCCATTTCAGCGGATTTATTGCACAAATTGCATTACTTTTTCATTTTCTCCCTTCCCCTGTTTACGGGCTGTCACCATAGTGAGCCTGCGAACATCGGTGATGTGGGGTTGGGGTTAGGGGTTTGATTTGACTCCCTACCGCGAGTACCGCCCACATCCCGCCCTCGCGCCCTACGTCGCCTGTTATTGGAGCATCACCTCGCCCACGACTCTCATCAACCGTGTGCTACCCGATAGCTGTACTGACATCTTGGTCGGGGATACACTCGAAGTGGTTGGAGCCATGCGCCGCGCCATTCTGGTTCCCGTCGATAGTGACTCGGTGAGTGTGGGTATCCGCTTCAAACCCGGTGGAGGATCAGCCTTTTTCCGCCTGCCGCTCCACGAAATCACCGATGAAACCCTCGACCTTCGCGCCCTGTGGGGATGCTCAACCGATGAACTCACCGACCGCCTGACCGAAGTCACCACCGCCCGCGATAAACTCGCCCTCGTCGAAGCCTTCTTACTCCGCCGCTTCGATGGACTGCCCGCGCTCGACTCCACCCTCCAACTCGCCATCGACTCTGTTCGTCGGGCGCACGGTGACATCAGTGTGACCACCCTCCGCACCGATCTCTCCCTCAGTGAGCGCCAGTTGGAGCGCGTTTTCCTCCAACACATCGGTATCTCCCCACGTCAATTCGCCCGTACCACCCGCTTCCGGCAGGTTGTCCCCTTACTCAACCAACCCGCTTTATCCCTCACTGATGTGGCCTACCGCGCAGGCTATTACGACCAAGCCCACTTCATCCACGACTTCAAATCGCTAGCGGGTATCACCCCGCGTGATTATCGCCGTGAACAACAGAATGTCGGGTTCTTACAATTTCCCAGCCTCACTTTTTGATATGCTTGGCATGTACACAAGCAGTCAAATAAGGAGCTGGTTATGTCCCCTCAACTCGATCTCGTCGGTCTGATCGTCAAAGATATGAAAGTCGCCTTGGATTTTTACCGTGCGCTCGGCCTCGCCATCCCTGAAGATGCTGAAAAAGAAGATCACGTCGAACTCAAAGTTGGTGGCATACGTTTCGCGTGGGATGAAGTAAGCATGATTAAATCGTTTGATCCTGAATGGACACCGCCTTCCGATGGGCATCGCATGGGCTTAGCCTTCCTCTGCTCCAGCCCCGCCGAAGTCGATGAGACTTATGAGCGTATCACTGGCCTCGGCTATCACGGTCATAAAGCGCCTTGGGATGCCTTCTGGGGTCAGCGTTACGCCACCGTTCTTGACCCAGACGGAAACCCTGTTGATCTGTTCGCTGCTTTATAGAGGCGGTCGAGACATGTCCACTACTCAATCCACTATCGACTATATACTCGATCAAATCAGTGCTGCCGGAGTGATGTCTGCTCGCAAGATGTTCGGAGAATATGGGTTGTATTGTAATGACAAGTTGGTCGGGCTGATATGTGATGACACCCTGTTCCTTAAAATTACATCACAGGGCCGAGATTATGTGGGTTCGCATTATACCGAGGGCGCTCCCTATCAAGGTGCAAAACCCTCTATGCAGATTGATGCTGCCTTGCTTGAAGATGAAGATTGGCTCAGCAAATTGGTGGTTATCACCGAGAAAAATCTGCCCACACCCAAACCTAAATCGCCTAAAAAGAAACGTGCCTGAGCGTTTATACAAATAAAAACCCCTCATCACTTGACGAGGGGCTTGAATGTGGGAGGCGTATTGCTTACCGGCTGGCGAAACGGTAGCCGACACCGCGCAGAGTCATAATATACTCTGGACGGTCGGGGTCAACTTCCAGCTTTTGGCGCAAGTAATGGACATAGAGTTTGAGGCTGTCAATCGCATCGCCGTATTCTTCGCCCCATGCCTCGGTGACGAGTTCGGTACGCGTGACGACACGGCCTGCATTACGAACCAACACACCGAGCAGGTTAAATTCTTTGGGTGTTAAGTGCCGGATTTCGTTGCGTATCCACACTTCACGGTTCATGAAGTTGACGCGGAAATCGCCACCGTTAAATACCAGTTCTTCGCTGATGTTGGGGCGTGGCGCACGGCGTAGATGCGCCCGAATACGCGCAATCAGTTCGTCGTTTTCGTAAGGTTTGATGACGTAATCGTCCGCGCCCATTTCTAAGCCGCGCACGATGTCTTTGGCTTCGCCACGCGCTGACAGGAAAATGATGGGTACATCGGACATTTCGCGCAGCCGTCTACAGACATCCCAGCCGTCCATTTCCGGCATCATAATGTCCAGCAGCACCATATCCGGTTGGTGACGGTAGGCTTTGCGTAAGCCATCTTCAGCCCGATAAGCTTTGATGACTTCATAGCCGCGCCGTTCCAACAAAATACCAATTAACTGAACTGTCGTTTCTTCATCATCAATGACCAGAATTTTTTCGGCCATGTTAACCTCTGTCTATCCCGTAACAAACCTTCTCAAACCGCGATGTTACAAATAATAAACCTAATGTATCATACTGTTGACAAGGGCGCAAGTTAAGAAAACAGAGCGTGTGACATAACTTGTCACAATGAATTCGGTGGCTGTAGAATGAGGGAACAGGTATAGTGATAAGTAGAACCTGTTGGTCATCAAGGAATAAATGAGGATGCGCGAAGCACAAGCCATCATCGAGCGTACCGTTCGCTTGAACGAACATTATCAACATTTACATCTATCGGTTGAAAACTTCGGTAGTGATCTCAAACCCGGTCAATCATTGTTGGCTCGGCTAGAATCGGACGGTTGGGATCCTTATTTGCGTGAAACGTGGTGGCCGGTCGGTATAAAACCGGACGAAATTATTATCGAGCGTCCGGGCAATATCACCTATGAACCGGGACAAGTTGTTTCACTCATCGGCATGGTCGGACAGCCTTTCCGTTATAAGCGCACCTTACGCAACGTCCTTCTCATTGCGGATAACACAGCACCGACACCCCTCATTATGTCCATACCTTGGCTGCTCAGTAACCGCGTCAGTGTGACGATGGTGTTGGCAGGTGAGGCAAACCAATATCCAACCAACAAGCTGCCACCAGAGTTGGAAGTTATCCATGCCGACGATGATATGACATGGACGAATATGGTGATGACGGTTGGTTGGGCTGACCAAGTATTCATCGTGGTTAAAGGTGACGACGAGATGAAGCGTATGGCGCGGGTTTGGGAGCGCTTCAACAATTTACGAGCCTCGATTGATAAGCAATATTTATTCGGGGTGATGCAGCCCACACAGCCTTGCGGAGTTGGCGCATGTGGAGCCTGCCAGTTGACGCTGCGCGAGGGCGAAATCTGTACCATTTGTACCCACGGCCCGGCAGTTGATATGACCAGTATCCCGTTTCCAGACTAAGCAGCAGTTTCAGAAGTTGATTATGGGAAAGCGCACTATAATTTATTCTATAAATTTACCTAAGAACTGAGCCAATCATGATTCCATCTATGATAACAACGGATAAAGTTCAATTGAGTTTTGTCGACATTAGCCAGCGACTCAAACAGCTTGATTTACCCGAAATTGACTGGATCGTTGGTATTGGGAGCGGTGGTATTGTGCCAGCCAGTCTCCTTGCTCACCAACTGTCCAAGCCCCTATCATTGATGACGATTAACTACCGTGCTGAGGACAATGTACCCCGGTACGATACGCCTAAGCTCTTAACCAGTACGCTGTTGTTGCCAGATGCGAGCCGCATTCTGCTGGTTGATGATGTCAGCGTGAGCGGGCAAACAATGGCACTCGCAAAGTCACTTCTTCAGCAACACGATATTGTGACATTGGTATTAAAAGGAAGCGCGGATTATGTCGTATTTCCTGAAATTAGTGCCTGTGTTCATTGGCCTTGGAAAAATGAATAAAATCATCATGAATCCCCAGCCACAGGAGACATAGTGCATGGCAATCCAAATCACACGCCCCGGCAAAAATGCGCTGATCCTCGAAGTGCCTGTGATGGCTGCGGCAGGTATACTCGGCTTTGGTGATACTTACCGCGACCTAATTCAATTCGAAAAGCTGGGCGCGTTCATCACCAATCCAGTCACATACAACCCGTGGAAGCCAGCCGTTGGCAACCGTGTGGTGGAACTGCCTGCCGGGACGTTGGTGCATACGGGTATCCCAAACCCCGGCATTAGCAAAGTGCTGGCGAAGTACCGCAACATGTGGGAGTCGATGGCGATGCCAGTCATCATGCATATTGCCGCGACCAGCTTGGAACATGCCCGCAAATGTGCCAGCCGGATTGATGCCGAAAGCGCTATCGACGGGATTGAACTCGGCTTAAATGATGATCTGAGTTGGGATGAAGTCGAGCAAATGGTGACTGCCACGGTCAAGAATACCGAGAAACCCGTGCTGGTGTGCTTGCCGATGAACGATACACTCAACCTCGGACGAGCCGCCGCCGATGCAGGTGCAAGCGGATTAGTAGCCTGTGCAGCGCCGCGTGGGACAGCGCGTGACCCGCGAAATGGTCAACTGATGACCGGGCGCATTTATGGGCCGCTGATTAAACCGCTTGTGCTGCGGTTAGTGGAGCAATTAGCAGAGCAAATCAGCGATATGCCGATTATTGGCGCGGGTGGGATTCATTCGCAGCAGGATGCGCGAGATTATCTTGAGGCCGGGGCAAAAGCGGTGCAAGTGGATACAGCGACATGGATACAACCAAAACTCCTTGAATATATTGCGCGGGACTTGGGCGGTCTGGTGCTGACGCGGGCATCAGGGGCATTAGCCGACGAATGGCATCCGGGTTTTGGTGAAACTGAACGGAAAGCGCGTGAGGATGCCCAACGTAAGATAGACGAAGACTCCAAGAAAACACCCACCGGACACTAAATATTTGGGGCAGCAAGTCGCTATCATGCTATAATGTACCTACTCAAGTTAGATGTTAACTGACATAGATCATGACTACTGGCCCTTTCCCAGCGGCAATCGCCAAAATCACTTGGACACATCCAGTATCGGGTGAGATACAGGAGTTTGTGCTTGCTGAAGGCGCAACCGCTTCAATTGGTCGGCAGGCGGGTAATGACATCTGCATCCCCGAAGAACATGTTTCACGCCAACACGCGGTCATCAGCTACCGCGATGGTTTATTCCTCATCACCGATTCTGGCAGCGCCAACGGCACATTCGTTAATGATGTTCAGCTTAAACAAGCCTTTCCGTTATCGGCGGGCGATGTGATCCGGTTGTATGTGCCGGAACTGCGCTTCTTCGCAGCCGTTACCCCGGAAGAAGAAGCCACCGCCAGCCAGCGCGGGATGCTCATCACCGCTACGATCAGCACCGGACAGGGTAAATTGATCGTCACCAGCGGCCCACAGGAAGGGCAGACTATTCCGCTGCTGCTCTCAACCGTGACGGTTGGGCGGGCGACCAACAAAGCCAACTGGGAAATCGGCCTGCAAGACCCCTCAGTTTCGCGCCCCCATGCCCGTTTGGAACGGGTCAATAATAATTGGATGGTCTACGATTTGGGCAGTTCCAACGGCACGATGGTGAACGATGTGGTGGTCAATGAAAAAGGCCATGTGCTGCGAGATGGCGATTTGGTGATCTTCGGTAAAACCAACGTGTTGTTTCGGGCAGGATAAATCTACAAACAAAAACCCGGTTATTGTGCCGGGTTTCAAGTTGATTTCGAGATGAACGATTATTCGAAAGTGATACGGATGGCAAGCGCACCAAGTTGAAATTCGTCATTATGGTTGAGTAGATAGTGCTGTTCCGGTTCAAGGCGCTGACCACCGATGCGCGTCCCGTTGGCACTATAGAGGTCGGTTACATAAAGCAGACCATTTTCCAAATGCAAGCGGGCGTGGGCGCGTGATACGCCGCGTTCCTGTGCGCCATAAGCCGTCAAATCCACATCGGGTTGAAAACCACCACTGCGGAAATCAGCCCGTCCAAGCAAGGCGACCTGACCTTCCTTTAGACTGAGCGATTCGGAAATGCCGCGTATGATGAGTGACATTTTAGTGGGTGGGATGCGGTCGGCATCTTTACTGAGGCCGGGAATGCCTGCCAGCAACCGTTTCAAAGTTTGGTTGCGGGACATGATATGGGTGCGGTAAGGGTGTTCAACAACCTCATTGGGGGCAGGAGGCAGTAGTTGTGTCTTCGCAGGTTGTTTGTTTTCTGCCATCATGATTTCCCTATCTTTCTGGACTACCCGCTACGGCGTTTGATCCAGAAATTTTGCCATGCCGCCACTAAAGAACAATAGGTCTTTCAGGCTATGGATGACCCTATTCATGTCTATTTTTACTGTGGCAACTGTAAGATTCGTAAAGGGGAACAAAATAGATGCCCTCAACAATAACACATTTCAAGGGTTATTAAAATTAAAATTTAGGGTGTAATTATTACATTCCGTTGCGGATGTGGGTGTGAATTGCATATGCAGCAACTTAAGGATTTTGATTTTATGGGATCGTGTTCGGTTGCAAAGAAATACGCGGAAGAGGCACGCCTGTTCCCTACAATCTAATCGCTGGTTATAGCAAGCCTATGTCCTGAGATTAGTATCGACATCTGGCAGAATTAGAGTTCGCTGCAATCCCACATGAAGCCGCAACGTTCACAGCGTACTTTACAAGCGCGGCGAATGGTCGGTGCGTTACAGGCGGGGCAAACCGTCGAGAGGGTGTAATTGGGTAAGGGCAGTGGTGGACTCATCACTCTGTATGCAGGTGAGGAAGGCATAGTCGTATCTTTAGTGGCAGATTTTGATTTTTTCATAGGCCCTATTCACTGCGTTAATTGATACTGATTAGGCCGCCTAATGGGATTTCGACCATCACAGTTGTTCCCATACCCACTTCACTTTTAATTTCTACTTTGCCATTCATCGATGTGATAGCATCCTTGACAATGCTCAAGCCAATACCTAAGCCTTGTATTTCGCCACTGTTGCTACCACGGACAAAGGGCTCAAAAATGCGTTCGATCTCTTGCGGCAAAATACCGATGCCCTGATCCTGTACCTCGATGGTGATGGTGTCAGCCGTCATCATACCATTGACGATAATCGGTTTAGTGGGCGGCGAATATTTGAGGGCATTCGCTAGTAAATGCGTCAAAATTAGGCGCATCAATTGTTCGTCGGAGTTTACTGCTGACATATCCCCTTGCAAGTGTAACTCTACCGTATGGGTTACGCGCAGCAATTCTTTGAGTTCCTCAATGACAGTGGTAGCGGTTAATTCCAAATTGTAAGGGGCGGGCGAAAAATCCATGCTGTAGGAGATACCCTTGACCACCAACGCCATGTTGTCCAACATGCTGGTGAAATGTTTGATTTGGGATTTAATCTGCTGTAGGCGTTCAGTGCGCTGGGTTTCGGTCATGCGCTTACCATAAATATCTAGCAAATCAGCCGAGGTAGAAATGATGGCGAGTGGTGTGCGAAGCTCATGCGACAGGCGCGACATCATACGGGTTTTGAGGGAACTGAGTTCCTGTTCCTTTTGGAGCATCACCAACAGTTTTTCTTGCTCGAGCATGGCACGCTCCATCCAGCGGCGTTCGCTGACATCACGCGAGGCAAAGATCGCCCCGGTTAATGTGCCGTCGGGACTCAACGCCAGCGATCCATTGGTTTCCATCCAGAGGTAATAACCATCGTGATGCCGATAGCGGAATTCGGCGGTATCCGGCTGTTGTTTTTCGATTGAGGCCACTACTTTGGCTTGCACTGCTTCCAGATCATCCGGATGCAATAAATCGAAGATTGATTTACCGATTAAATCTTCCGAGGTATAACCCAAGATTTGGAGATGAGAAGGCGTTACATAGCGGTAACACATATTTTCATCGGTTAGGGCAACCAGATCATGGATATTATCCGTAATGAGGCGCAGTTTTTCTTCGTTTTCCCCTAGATCTTCCGTCGCTTTTTTACGCTCATCCACATTCAGGATCGTGCCTAAGAATTGACACAGGCTGCCATCGGGACGACGAGAAAATGGTGTATAACGATAATTACGCCACGCATAAGTTCCATCAGCAGCCCGCATCCGGAATTCATTTTCGAGCGTCTCGCCATCTGCGGTCATTTGAAGTTGACGCATGATTTCGTCATGTCTTACGCGGTCATCAGGATGGACAAGATTCGTGAAAAAGGACTCGGAAGCATTAGCGAGTATTTTGCTGTCGAAACCAAGATCAGATGGACGATTTTCGAATATATTACGTTGCAAATCATAATCATAAATAAAGATTTGCATGGGAACTGTTTCGGTGACCTGCTGGAACATGCGGCGGCTCTGGCGCAGTTCGGCCTCAATTTCTTTACGGGCGGTGATGTCTTGTACACAACCTAAGAACTGACGAGGCGTTCCATCGGCATGACGGGCAAAGACAATGTCACGGAAATCGTACCAGTGCCATTCGCCGCTGGCATGTTTCATCCGGTATTCACTATGCAGGAGTTCGCCATCAAGAGCTGACTGTAAGCGTTTGGCGTTTTTGCGGTGCAGTTCAAGGTCGTCGGGATGAACCAAACTCACATAGAAGTCGCCCAAGCTTTGGCTATCCAATACACTCAGCGGATAACCCATGTTCTGGGTACGGTTGAAGAAAATATTGCGCTTCAAATCAAAGTCATAGATATAAATATCAAGCGGGACTGTCGCTGTGATTTGTTTGAGCAGGTTTTGGCTATCATGCAAGGCTTGCTCGACTTTTTTACGCTCGGTAATATCCTGCATCGAGCCAAGAAATTGCGAAGGCTTACCCTCTTCATCACGCTTAAAAACGACATCACGGAAATTTAACCAGCTATAGGTTCCATCTGGTAAGCGGATGCGGTTTTCGCTCTCGATTATTTCGCCATCTTTGGCTTGCATCAAGCGTTCTTGATGGCGTTGATGGCACTCAGCATCCTCAGGATGGACGTAATCCGAATAAAACTTTTCAGTTATAGTGTCTGATGTGGTATCGATGCCAGTTTCAATGACTGTTCTTTTGTTATGATAAATATCTCGCCGTTTTTTAACGTCATATATATAAATGCCGACCGGCGCAACATCCGTGATTTGCTGGAGCATATATTGGCTGCCGAACAGCGCTTCTTCAGCTAATTTACGCTCGGTGATGTCATAGCCTGTACGGAGATATTGTTTAGGCGTTCCACTAACATCACGAGCAAAGACAGTGTCATGGAATTGATGCCAGCGCCATTCTCCATCAGCATGTTTAATCCGGCATTCGCTAATAATTACTTCTCCATCTTTAGCTTGCCGGAGACGCTGGTTAGCATTATCAGCGATGGGACGATCTTCAAGATGAACCAAATTCAGATAAAAATTTTCACCTGCTTGGCTGACATGCGCTTCGCTATATCCTAAAGTAACTTTTTGGTTGTGGAATAAACTCTGGTTTGATGGAACATCAAAAAGGTAGATGCCGGCGGGAACCGTATCCATAATTTGCTGGAGGAGATGCCGGTTTTGCTGTAAATCTTCTTGAACCTGTTTACGTTCCGAAATCTCACGAGCCGAAATGACGGTGGATTGCAGTTCACCCGCTTCATCAGTCACGAGCTTATAGACAATTTCGATCCAGACAAAATGACCGTTTTTGTGCCTAAAACGCAGGTCTAGTGGTTTAGGTGAAGGGTTTAAGAATGTTTGACCGAAATATTCAAGCACCGGGGGGATATCGTCAGGATGTACAAGGGCAAGGTGCGATTTTCCGATTAGATCTTCGGGCAGATAGCCCATAATTGAAAGGCAGGAAGGACTGAGGTAGCGAACGAGTCCATCAATATTAATTTCCAACACAATGTCCTGCATATTGTCGGTGATCAGACTTAAGCGTCGTTCACGTTCACGCAGTGCGATCTCGGTTAGCTTGTGCTTGTGGATATTACGAATACTGGATATGAGGGTAAGCTTGTCATTTTGCCGTTGAGTGACCATACCTACCAGAGCTTCGAACCACAAGTAGTCACCGGCATGATTGCGAATACGCATTTCAACACGCGTGCTTTTGTTGGTTTGCCGGACTTCGAGTGCAGCGGCAAAGGTTAGCGGTTGGTCATCCGGGTGAATTTTCTCAATCCATTTTTGACCTAAAACATCCTCACTGGTATAGCCCAACGTCTCTTGAATAGTCGGGCTGACATAAGTGAGGTTGCCTGCGTGATCGGTCATCATGACGAGATCAGGATTATTGATCAACAAAATGTCACGATAGGCTTCACTCAAATAGAGTTCGGTTTCTATTTGGCGAAGGTGGGTTATGTCCTGTATCGTCAAAAGTTGGACAGATTTCCCATCAAAAAGGGTGGTGGTTGCTGTAAGCTTGACCCAGATCAGCGATTGATTAGCGGGGATCAGCCGAATATCCAATGCCTCGTAGCTGCTTGAGACAAGGTGTTGAGCATACCAACTGGTAAATGCTTTGCTGCTGGTCTTATAGACAAGACTATCAATATCCCGGTTGCAGAGTTGGGCGTGTGAATATCCAGTGAGTTTTTCAGCGGTGGGGTTGGCATAAAGGATGACATTATTCTGGCAAATAAGCAGCGGAGAGGCGACCGCATCCAGAAGGGTGTTGAGGGAAAGGTTCTGAGTCATCATTACTTGTAAATTTTAGTTTCCTCAATACGGATGGTTCGTGAATGATAACTATTATGCAAATAGTTTACGAACTTAGCGAAAAGTTATTAAGTACTCAATAACGACGATGTAAGGAAGTAAATATCTATTTTGGCGAGAAAAGTTAAGCACTCCGAGTAATTGGGAACATTTATAGTATAACACCATTAATTTACAAAAAATCTATAAAATTAATTATTGTCTAGTCAAACTTAACTCTTCCGAATTTCGCAGTTCTTATCACTGGATAAATCACCATGAAAATTGTAACACCAGAATGGGTCAAAGATGCAGTGTTCTACCAAATTTTCCCGGATCGCTTCGCCAAGAGCGATAAGGTATTGAAACCGCACAATCTTGAAGCATGGGACAGCTTGCCTACAGTGCAGGGTTATAAAGGCGGTGACCTGTACGGTGTGATTGAACATCTCGACTATATCCAAGATTTGGGTGCAACCGCTATTTACTTTACTCCCATTTTCCAAAGCGCGTGTAACCACCGCTACCACACCCATGATTACTATCAGGTTGATCCCCTGCTGGGTGGCAACAAAGCATTTTATGCGCTCCGAGATGAAATGCATAAGCGTGGGATGAAACTGGTATTGGACGGTGTTTTCAACCATGCCAGCAGAGGTAATTTTTACTTCAATGACATTTTGGAAAATGGGCCACACTCAGCATGGCTCGATTGGTTCACCGTTTATGACTGGCCTCTAACGGCTTACAGCGGTGAACGTCCAGCGAATTATGAAGCGTGGGTGGGTAATCGAGCATTGCCCAAGTGGAACACGGATAATCCACAGGTACGCGAGTACATCATGCAGATTGCCGAATATTGGCTGCGTGAAGGGATTGATGGCTGGCGCTTGGATGTGCCGTTTTGCATCACCAGCCCCGGCTTTTGGAATGAGTTCCGCACACGGGTGAAAGCGGTTAACCCCGAAGCCTATATCGTCGGCGAGGTTTGGTGGGACAGCACCAATTACCTACAGGGCGATCAGTTTGACGCGGTAATGAACTATATTTTCACTGAGCCGGTGATTCAATTCTGTGGGCAAAATCACCTGTCGCGGGAGTTAGCGGTGACTCACCATTCATATGATCCGTATCCAGCGATTGATGGTGAACATTTTGCGGTGAAGCTCGAAAAGGCGCTGTTCCGTTATGATTGGCAAGTGGCACAAGTTCAGCTTAATCTTTTAGACAGCCATGATACAGCGCGGTTACTTTCGATTGCCAATGGTGATAAAGCAACAGTGCGTTTGGCAACGATCTTGTTGATGACTGTGCCGGGTGCGCCGAGTGTTTATTATGGCGATGAAATCGGTTTGCCGGGTGGGGATGATCCAGACTGCCGCCGGACGATCAATTGGGATAACCGTGCGAGTTGGGATATGGAAACGCTGGCTTATTACAAGCAATTGATCAGCTTGCGTAAGTCACATATCGGGCTGCGGCGTGGTGTGTTCCAAGGGTTACATGCAGGGCCGTTGAGCTATGCTTACAGCCGTGCGTTGGATGACGACAAGCTTATTATTGCGCTGAACGTGAGTGATAAGGCGCAAAAGTTGGAGATTCCGATTAAGGGTTTGGTGGAAGATGGCACGACACTCAAAGCGGTTTACGGTAAGGGTAATGTGACGGTTGAAGGCGGCATTGCACGAGTCAATGTTCCAGCGCGCGACGGATTGATATTGGCAACCAAATAAAGGGATAACCGAATCATGTCTATCTGGTGTAGGGCAATCTTATTGATTGGGATAATGATCAGTGCGGTGCCAAAACTAGCTGCACAAACAGTACTTCCTGAACCGATTACCGAGACCAATATTGACCAGCTCCAATTGCAGGTCCATTTTCCGTGGCAGGCAAGGGGACAGGATATGGATGTGCAGTGGTCGCCGGATGGACGCACGGTGGCTATCGCGACTAAACTCGGCGCTCAGACTTTCGATTTGAGCAAGCCGACTGATCAACCCACGATGACTTATGACAAGGAGAATTGGGCGAAATGTGTTGATTATGTGCCTGATCGCTCGGTAGTTGTAACCTGTGATACAACCACTTCGACGGTGTGGTTGTGGGATCGACATACAGGCGAGAAGTTAGCCACATTAGCTAACGGTGGCAGACTCATAGAATACAGCCGCTTCAGCCCGAATGGTAAGCTGCTGGTGGTTATTAACGGTTTTGAGAATAGCATTTTCATTTGGGGTATAAATGAAGGAAACGATGTCATTACACCTGCTAATGCTCGCAAAATCACACGGCTGAAACGACTTGACCATGCCGGTTACCCCTCGCATATGAGCTTTAATTCGGATGGCAGTTTACTTGCCAGTGTGACAGGCAAGACCGTGTGGATATGGGATCTTGTGGCCTTCAAGGTGAAGGAGATGAAGAGCTATGAGGCATCCATTTATTCAGTGGCTTTCAGTCCCGAAGGTCAATGGCTGGCTCTTGGGATGTATGTGGGCGATCACTATCTAATTCGTCTGCTCAACATTACAGACGGTAACCAGATGCGCGACTTCAGCAATGAGGCTCTTGATGCTCCAAATGATGTCAATTTTAGCGCTGATGGTAAGCTGTTGGTTTCAGCGCACAACGATGGCAGCGTCATTATTTGGAGTGTTGGTGATGGTCGGGCAGTGCATGTCATTAGAAATGAAGATGGCCTAGCTTGGCGGGCTGTATTTAATAAGAGTGGAACCTTGCTGGCGACGCTCAACTTCAATGACGGGGTGCGAATCTGGGGCATCGGTGATGCTTTAGCATTAATCCCCGAACCCCTGTTGGCAATCAATACTCAGGCTGTGGTGACGCTGGCAAGTTCGGGTGATGTATTGAATCTAAGAGCAGAGGCTGGAATAAAAAGCCCACGCTTAGTGCAATTGAAGGCCGGTACAGTTGTCACGGTTATTGATGGGCCGCAACAGGCAGATGATCTGACGTGGTGGAAAATCCGTACCGCCAATGGGGCTGAAGGTTGGGTTGTCGAGTCAGTTAATGGTGAAAAAACATTGACTCCGGATAATTAAGCGTCTAAACACATTCAGGCTGAGAGTGGTATCGGTAATTGGGTGAAGGTATTTGAGAGATTTGAGTCGCAAAGCATAAGGTTAACCGCCCTTTACAGAGACTTTTTGACCCATTATGATCTCTCGTGTATCAGTTGATATGGAGGAATGATGATGGAGATTGCTAGCTTACCCACGCTGAAAACAGGGTACAGCGTTCGTCCTTGCACAATGGACGATGTCGAAGCAGTCGTAGCAGTTATGAATGCCTGCGCCATTAAAACCATTGGTCATGAGGATGAAACGGTCGAAGAAGTCCGTTCGGATTGGCAGCGACCGGATTTTGATCAGGCAAGCAGCCAAAGGGTGGTATTGAACGCGGACGGAGCTATCGTCGCTTGGGCAGAAGTCCATACTGCCGAAATAGTGATCATCCACACCGATATTTATGTTCACCCTGACTATGAAGCCGAGGGAATCGGTGAGTATCTGGTTGCGTGGGTAGAATCAAGCGCTCGACAAGCCATTGACAAAGCGCCAGCCGATGCACGGATTGTTCTGCGCGGATGGGCTTTTGGCGAGAATAAAGACGCATGGTACGGCGCTTTACTGCTTGCGTCGGGTATGCAGTTGATCCGTCACTTCTGGCATATGGATATGAATCTGGATGCACCGCCACCGAAGCCAATATGGGCGGAGGGTATCACACTCAGAGTCTACGATGGTATATCCGATAAGCGACCGATTTTTGCGGTGAGACGGACAGCGTTCCAAGATCAGTTCGGGCATGTTGACCGTCCGTTTGAGGAAGAATACGCCGAATGGCTGCACGGCTGGGAAGGCGAAGGGGATTTTGCGCCGGAGTTATGGTTTTTGGCGATGGACGGCGAGGCAATTGCAGGTGTGTGTTTGTGTAAGCCTAGCCACAGCGGTGAAGAAGATCAGGGTTGGGTTCCATCGTTGGGAGTCTTGCGCGAATATCGCCGCCGGGGAATCGGTGAAGCACTGTTATATGCGGCCTTCGATGCGTTTTACAAAATGGGTAAGCAGCGCGTGGGTTTGGGTGTGGATGCCAGCAGCTTAACGGGCGCGGCTACCTTATATAAGCGCGTCGGGATGCACATCGCCAAGCAGTTTGATCTCTACGAGAAGGAACTGCGCCCCGGTGTGGATTTGACGACACATGGATAAATAAATTTGAAGGGCGTATCCAGATCGTGCGCCCTTCGCATCAACAATTTGGTTTAGAGAAAAAAGCGTATCTGCGGAATAAGGCCGCTAGACATCGCAGCAAAGTAGCCCACCCTAATAAAGAACAGAGTCAGTAAAAAGCACACCAGATGGTGCTTCATTTTTTCATCCCATACGCCGCTAAAATTAAACATTTTCATACTTCTAATGCGGCCTAGCGTCAGGCTGCATCTCGTTGCTTACATTTAGCACACACCCAGTTTGATCAATATCGAGATAAAAAACTCATCATGAATTATGCACTTAGAGACATGTGAGCATGAATATTTACCCATCCACGTCAACAATAGTACGAGAGGCATAAGAGAAAACTTACCCTGACTGCTGGTTTCGAAAACCTGCCTCAGAACCTCACTCCCCAGCCCCGCTTCGCAGATAGGGATTTAGGGAGGGGATAATCGTTCCACATATTATTGAGCAAATACCTGCCCATGAAAGAGGGCTGGGGTTATGGATGCTTCATTTTCATCTTCAGGCGTGCTGTTATTTCATAGGGACTCTGTGGTTAAATTCTTCGCATTTTGCGCTTCACTTCATCGCCTCGATCAACTCCAAAAACACCGTGTCCCCATCAAAGCGTGTGTAAATCAGCGACGACTCACGGCGATTATGCCGGTAAGTATCCAACTGACTAAAAAACGCGCTCAGGTTGGCTTCCGTCACCCTTGAAGCCGCAGCGCCTAACTGTTCGCTTGTGATGATATGGGCATTCAACTGCTGCTCGTAATGGTCGAACGGCAGCAAAAATAGTGGCACATGCAGATACAACGCCTCGGTAATCAGGTTATGTCCTGCCGTCGAGATCACCGCTGAAGACTGCTGCAAACACGCGATGAATGCTGCCCGTACGCTGCGTTTGATCGTCACATTCGCTGGCACTTGCGTGGGATTGCCATCAACGAAGCAGGTGAAAGTGGTATCGGGGAAATGGCTGAATACTACTAGAAGATCATCCAACGGCTGTTGAATATTGCTGGCGGCTGAAAGATAAACGGTGACATGATTATCAATCGGTGCAGGTGTGAGCGCTTTGACATCTGCCCCAATAATCGGTGGGATAATCGTCACCGGATACTCGCTGATCGGCGCAGCGTTCACTTTAAAGTAAGAGGTGGCAATCCGCATACGCGCTTTGGGAAAAAAATATCCCAAACGCATCCGGTGTTCATTTGGGTTATATCCGCCCACATCTGGGAAATCATATCCCAGAAACTTGCTTTGCTGGTCGAGTGTCACCAGCGGCACGCCGAACAGATAAGCAATCTGTGCCGATACCATATCATAATCTGAGATGACCAAATCAGGCTTACCAAACTCGCGCTCGATCATTCCACAGGCATTCCAAAAAGCGGGATTGGCTTCCGGCAGTGCATTACGCGGATCGTTCGCCGTAGCAGTGAAATCCAACCCGTTCGGCGTGGTGTGCATCGCCGGAACATAAACCTGCGCCAAGCGAACATGGGGATAATTTTGGGTAAAAAATTGGGTACTCTGGTCATTGGTAATCAGAATCACCTCATGACCCCGCGCCATCAACCCCTCTAAAATTGGACGTTGGCGCGTGCTGTGTCCAAATCCAAAACCGCAGATGCCCAGTACAATTTTCATACGCTTGCACAATCTTCCTGCATCATCTTACGTGTTTGCTCACTTATAACTTATGACTGCTCCGAAAAACTCCCTATCCTCAGTAGTTCCAGATAAGTGATACGAAAGTAACCCGTTTTTTGATTAGTTCCCTCCATCGCTGTGCGAAGCCTCCTGTGGATGCGGGGGAGGGTTAGGGTGGGGGTTGGTATTACTTTTGTGCCTCTGTGGTTAAAAACGCTCTGCCTTGAACTCTGTGTCCTCAGTGCCTCTGTGGTTAAAAAATCTCTGCATTGATCTTGGCGCTCTTTGCGACTGCTCTGAAAGTAACCCACCTCATAGCCGTATTGCCCCCTCCATCGCTGTGCGAAGCCTCCTGTGGATGCGGGGGAGGGTTGGGGTGGGGGTTCACTTGCCCCTACTAGCGCTGATTAACGCTGATCTTGAAGCCCAGCAACCCCAGTAGTTTACTCACATTTTGAATGGGGATAAAGCAGTGGTCAAAGTACCAATTTTCGGTGGTCTTATACCGCAGTCGCTTGAATAAGGTGCTGGGTATTTGAACGGCTACCGTGCGCAATGTGCTGCCAATCGCTTTCAGCCGTCCGCTGAAACCCGGATTTTGCGACAAGGCAAACCGCGCCTCGAATTGACCGTTAGCCGTCGCCCGTTTGAGGATATAACCCATCGTCATCTTTTCCGGTGGAACCCAATGGTATACCCGCAAATCCGGCGAGTACAAAAACACGGGCGACTCTTCCGCCTCCCAGATTCGACGGAACAAACCCGTTTCCTCGCCCATGCCCAATTGATTGCCCTTCATGCCCGCAGTCGATTCAAAACCGCCATAAGTCGCCAGCACACTTTTCAACCAGATCATATTCGAGCCGGAGAAAAACTCGCCTTTTTTGAGGTGTCGCTGCACATCCCCACGCGTCCGAATTTCGTATTTATCCAACCACCAATCCGGTTTCGGGCTGGTATAAAACGGATGGATCGGCCCACCCACACAGCGCAAGTTGGTCGGATTGCGCTCGATTAAACCTTTGGCCGTTTCCAACCAGTTCGACTCAGCCTTCGCGTCGTCATCTAGAAACGCCACATAGGTTCCCTGCGCCGTTTGCCATCCGGTATTGCGGGCGGTCGCTAATCCCAAGCGTGTCTCGTAGATATATCGCAAATTGGGATATTTTTGCGTCAGTGTCTGCATGGCCTCCGCCGTACCATCGGTCGAGGCGTTATCCACCACAATCACCTCATATTGGGAGGCATCTAGCGTTTGCTTCACGGCGCTCTCAACCGAAGCCACCAGATGATCGAGGCGGTTATAACTGCAAATAACCACTGAGAATAACATGTCACAGCCTGTGGCGAATGCTTATTGATGCTCAAGAACTTATTGGAACTTCGGTATAGTATAACATTGTCGGAGCAGGTGGCCTCAATCAAATTGACCATGATGGTAGCGAGGCTATAAGAAGAGTCATATACTCCCCAAATATTGAAATATTTTGTCAGCTCACAACTGAAGGAAAAGAATAATGCTTTACGGAGTCGCTTATTATCACGAATACCAACCCTACGAACGGTTGGCTGAAGATATACGTTTGATGCAGGAAGCCGGATTAACGGTTGTGCGTTTGGGTGAATCCACATGGTCAAGCTGGGAACCGGATGACGGTCGGTTTGAGTTTGCGTGGATGGATCGGGTCATTGATGCCATGCACGAGGCCGGAATAAAAGTCATTTTGGGAACACCCAGTTATGCTATTCCCGCTTGGCTGCACCGTAAGTTCCCCGAAATAATGGCCCGCTACGAGCGCGGCACTCGTGCCTATTATGGCGCACGTCAGAATATGAATCATGCCCATCCCGCTTACCGTTTCCATGTTGAACGGGTCGTTCGCCAATTGGTCAGCCATTATGCCCAACATCCAGCCATCATCGGTTATCAGGTAGATAACGAAACCGGCAGCGGCCTGCTTTTTAACCCCGATGTGTTTCAAAAATTTGTCGATTATCTCAAAGATAAATTTAAGTCGGTTGACCGTCTAAACGAAGTTTGGGGTCTGACCTATTGGTCACATCGTTTGCGTGATTGGGCAGATTTGTGGACACCCGATGGCAACACAAACCCCGGCTATGACCTCGAATGGCGGCGCTTCCAAGCCACGCTCGTGACCGATTTACTGGCGTGGGAAAAGAACATCGTCAAGGAATACGCCCGCCCTGAACAATTTGTGACGCAGTGCGTCGTCGGTATGCACGGACGCGCCGAGTCGGATGTCTACGACATTGCCCACGAAATGGACATCTTAGCAATAAACCCCTATCACGTCACGCAGGATGGACTCAATCTCGCACTGGGCGAAGATCGCGTATTTGGTTTACCAGAGTGGATGGAGCAGTTCCAAATTACCAATCCCAGTGTGTGGTCGATGTACCTTGCTGGCGATTTTGCTCGTGGTGCAAAGCAGACCAACTTCCTCATCACCGAACTGAACGCCAACAGCATCGGCGGCTCGTACTGCAACTATCCCAATTATGATGGACAGTGGCGCTCGGTGGTCTATTCTTTTATCGCGCGTGGAGCCAACATGGTTGAATACTGGCATTGGCACACGCTGCACTATGGCATCGAAACCTATTGGGGTGGTGTTCTCAACCACGATCTTGAACCGGGACGCTGCTATGCCGAAGTGTCGCAAATCGCCCATGAACTGCGCGACCACGATGCACTTCTGACCGACCTTAAACCGGATGAAGATGTCGCCTTCCTCTACTCACAGGATAGTAAGTACGGGCTGGAATTCATGCCCTCGCTGCCCCAAGCGGACAACGTGCAGCCCGACAAAACCTCTTACCGCCGCACCTTCGATGTTTTCTATGAAGGGTTTTTCGCGGCACGGGCGCAGTGTGTCGTGCTTCATGAGGAACAAGATTTCGAGGCATACCCTGTGCTAGTCGTTCCCTCCCTGTATATTGCTGATGACGCACTCTTACAACGCTTGGCTCAATATGCTGCCAACGGTGGACATTTAGTATTAACCTTCAAAAGTGGTTATGCCGATGAATTCGCCCGTATTCGTTGGCAGCGCGCCCCCGGCCCATTGCGTGAAGCCGTTGGCGCAAACTACAACGAATTCTCGAACCTCGTCACAGGCTTGGCGCTGAAATCCGGTCAAAGTGATTTCACCTTCCCCGCTGATGCCCGCGCAACCGGTTGGGCCGATGGCTTACAACTCGAAGACGCAACCCCCTTGGCCTATTACGATCACCCGCACTTTGGGCGTTTTCCGGCTATCGTGTCGAAAACCTTTGGCAAAGGTCGGGTGACTTACTGCGGAACACTCCCCAATCCATCACTCAGCAAAGCGTTAGCCCAATGGGTATTGGCACAAGCTGGCATCACATTACCCTTCGCAGATTTGCCAACCGTCGTTCGGGCTTCGTCAGCCACTGCCACATCAGGTCAAAAACTGCACTTTTACACCAACTGGTCATGGGATGTACAGCATGTTCCTGTGTCGCTCGATGGTTCTGATCTCATCAGTGGCGCATCCATCCAATCAGGTGCTTCTATCGAACTCGGCGCATGGGATACTAAAATCGTCGTCACAGGCTAACTGTTTTTGATCAACTCTCGATCTCAAACTTATTCATCATAGGGGAGCATCTAATGGTCCTTTACATATTAAAGTGGTAAACAATATGCGAGACTTTTGTCTCCAAAATCAAATGATTTCTGTAGGGATAAGGCGTGCCTCATCCGCTGGCTAAATACCACACTAATTAGTAAATTGCCATCATCCCGTCCGCCGATTGATTATCATAGAACTTGTGAGACCGAGCAATAAAGGCTTCGAGTTGAAGCTCTGTAATGAATGGCGAGAGTGCCGCTGTAAAGTACAATTTTTATTGGATATCGGCTTTAAATGAAGGCTAGGCATAGGCTAAATAGCGACATCTGCTTACCCATCTGTCCCATGAATATTTTGTCAGATGTCTCTATACTGATCAGTAAGATTGATTGACATAATTAACATCAGTTCAGGATAAAGATTTCGAGAACTTTGAATTCAGCTTCAGCTATCGGTTGAATGAGAAACCCAACCTTAGCACACGATCTGTGAGGCAGATGCTCACCTTATCTGTAAGGAGCTTCAAATGAACCAAAAAACTGTGTATATATATGTGCAAGACACTTGGTCAGATTGGGAGCCCGGATACGCCCTTGCCGAACTCAATAGCGGACGCTTTTTTAAAAACAATGGGGAACGCTTTACTGTAAAGACAGTCGGGCTTACCCCGGATGCGATCACAACAATGGGCGGCGTGCGTATCATCCCCGATGTGACACTTGAAGCAGTCACGGTTGAGTCAAGTGCGATATTAATTTTGGTGGGTGGCGACACTTGGCAAGACCCAAAGCATCAGGCCGTTGTTGCTAAAGCCAAAATGCTGCTTGCTGCAAACAGCAATGTAGCAGCGATTTGCGGCGCGACCAGTGCGCTTGCCGAAGCGGGTCTATTTGACCATCGACCACATACGAGTAACGGGATCGACTATCTCAAAGGCGTAGCCCCACATTATAAAGGTCATGCTTATTACCAAGAGGATCGCGCAGTATCCGATGGTAATTTGATTACAGCCAGTTCTGCTGGAGCGCTGGAATTTGCTCGCTACATCCTGCAACGGCTCGAAGTATTTTCGGATGAAGCTCTAGAAGCTTGGTACAACTACTTCAACACCGGAGACGCAAAGTATTTCTTTGCTTTGATGTCGTCCGAACCACAAAAGGAATAACGTTCTTTCAAAGTATTCATTTCCTTGCAGGCATAGTTATTACCTGACTTTAGGATCAAATACTTTCCATATTAACCCAAACCTAGGTGATTAAATTGGCTCACTAATGAACTGTAAACCTTTGGGTTATGTCATATAACTAGACGTAAATTCAGGTTGGTAAACCGTTTCCTAAAAGTTTGAATAACCATACCTTTTTGCGAAACTTTCGATCCATTATCAACCTGTTTTTGCGATTTCAATGATCTGTTACATCCCAAATGTTGTGGCTCAAAGGCACTTTCCTCGGCTAAAAGCAGCATCATCTTACACCGTCTGTAACACTCTTCGTAATGTTACCTGTTATCACCTGTTTATCAGGTCATCTATCTTTGTCTTTGCTCTAATCCTATATATCTCGGTGGTTAAATTGCCTTTATCTATAGACTAAAAGCTAAAGACTACTCTCTTCTTTCTGTATGCCTCTATGGTTAAATCGCTTTTGCATTAATCTACTGATGCTTGCCAACTCTTACGCAGAATAGCTACACTCATGCTTTGACCCACACAGGTAAACCATATGCGTATCATTTTGCAACGTGTCACACAAGGCACTGTCACCGTCGATCATCAAATTACTGGCTCAATCGAAAAAGGCTTCGTCGCCCTTGTCGGTATCACCCATTCCGACACCCAGGCCGAAGCTGATTTACTCGCCAAGAAAACAGCTAACCTCCGTGTCTTTGAAGATGCTGACGGCAAAATGAATCTGTCAGCATTAGACGTTAATGCTGGTGTTTTGGTCGTCTCGCAGTTCACCCTGTATGCCGACTCCCGTAAAGGTCGCCGTCCCAGCTTCATTGATGCTGCTCGTCCCGAACAAGCCGCACCCTTAGTCGAATATTTCGCCGCACAGCTTCACATTGAAGGCATCCAACGAGTCGAAAAAGGTGTCTTTGGCGCAATGATGCAGGTCGCCATCCACAACGACGGCCCTGTGACAATTATTCTCGACACACATGATATGATCTAAGTAGCGATTGAAGCATCAGTATGTTGGAGATATGCTCATGTCCGACATGATAAAAACCAAAGCAACCTTCGCAGATTATGCAGCACTGCCCGAAAGCAACCAGATTATTGAACTCATAGATGGAGAAATTATTGTGAATCCGCCCCTTGATGCTCATCAAGATGTGCTTGGCACAATCTATGTTTTTCTGCGCCAATCCCTCAAAGGTGGAAAACTGCGAATGGCTCCTACGGGTATTTACTTTGATGAAACCAACAGCTTTGAGCCGGATATTTTCTGGGTCAGTCCTCAAAACGAACACTGCTTTTTAGGCGACGATAACCGCTATTGGCATGGCGCACCTGATTTGATCGTCGAAATTTTATCGACCTCCACCGCTTCTAAAGATCGTGGTATCAAGTTTGATACCTACGAACAATCCGGTGTCCGCGAATATTGGCTGGTTGATCCGCTGTCTCGCTATATTGAAGTCTATAACAATCGTCAAGGTGTCTTTACACGCCTCGGCTTATTTGAACCCGACAAAACATTTGTATCTGAGGTACTAGCTGGCATCAATGTCGATGTGAGTGTACTTTTCCCTTCTCTCATGTGAGTAACCTATGTCCAAAAAAGTATTTGTCAGTGGATGTTATGACATGCTCCACAGCGGTCATATCGCTTTCTTCCGCACAGCCGCCGATTATGGTGATCTTTACGTGGCACTCGGTTCGGATAAAACCGTTTATGACCTCAAAGGCCGCCTGCCCATCAACAATGAGCAAGAACGTCTTTACATGGTCAAGTCGGTCAATTGTGTCACCGATGCCTTTGTCTCCAGTGGATCAGGTATGTTGGACTTCGAGCATGAATTCAGCAGCATGAAACCCGACATTTTCGTGGTCAATGCTGATGGCAACACACCCCAAAAAGAAGCCCTCGTCAAATCTTTGGGTGTTGAATATGTGGTGTTGGAACGCCAGCCTTACGCTGATTTGCCACCGCGTTCAACAACTGCCTTACGCCAAATTGAACATATGCCTTATCGTATTGATGTAGCCGGTGGTTGGCTCGACCAACCTTTTGTCTCACAGTTATACCCCGGCCCTGTCATCACCATTTCACTCGAACCAACGATTGCCTTCAACGAACGCAGTGGCATGGCGACCAGCACACGCAATCGCGCCCTTAAACTCTGGGGGCCAAAAATGCCACCCGGTGATCCTGAACAACTCGCTTATATTCTCTTCTGCTACGACAATCCCCCCGGCACAACGCAGGTTTCCGGCTCACAGGATTCAATCGGTATCGCCATGCCCGGACTCAATATCGCCCACTACGAAGGCCGATATTGGCCGAGCAAAATCGAACATGTTGGTGATGAACTGACACTGCAATTTGTGGAACAATCCCTGTATCTGATGCCGCTTGGCCCACGTAACGATGGCTACAACCCGCTCGATGAACGTAACCTGACTCTCGAAGGTGCAAAAGCTTTGGCGGATGCCACCGTCAACTGCTGGCAGGCCATCCTCAACCACAATTTACAAGATTTCGGTCGCAGCTTCCGTGAAGCTTTTGATGCCCAAGTTGCCATGTTCCCACACATGGTCAATGACGATGTACTCGACCTCATCAACCGTCATAAGCATGAAGCGCTTGGTTGGAAACTCTCCGGTGCAGGTGGTGGTGGTTATGTGATCTTTGTCGCCGAGCAGCCCATTAAAAATGCGGTACGCGTCAATATTCGTCGCGAAATGGAATAGGATAAATACTTGATGACCGATTTACTGGCACGCATTCGCAGCGAAGGTACACCGCTGATTGACGGCGAAAATGTCACATTCGTTTGGGAAGGCGAAACCGCGCCCACACTTTATACCGATGCCACTGGCTGGGGCAAAGACGAAGGCATTAGCTTGACTGAAACGGCTCCGGCTGTCTGGACGCACAGCCTATCCTTCTTGCCGGACACTTATATGGAATACGCCTACATCAACGAGAATGGACGCTGCCGTGATTCGCATAATAAACGCCTGATTACCAACGGCATGGGCAAAATGAATCATTGGTTCGGGATGCCAGAGATGCGCCACACCGATTTGACGCTTCGCAAACGGGGTGTTCCACGCGGACTTGTGACCGAGCATAAAATCGACGCAGGCTTTTTGGTGGTGGGTGGATCGCGTCCTGTTTATCTGTATCACCCGCC
>JBBQLX010000020.1:0-60314 GCA_038328375.1 Aggregatilineales bacterium
AGTTGTTCAGACGCGAAGGTTGCTCAGAAAAAGTGTGTTCAGTTTGGGTTGTGGATGCCATGAAAAATGTCCCAGCAGTGCGAAGGTAAAGATGTGACTGCTGTGTTTAAACGTATCAATCGATTATGAGCCTATCGGCAGGGTGTTGCAAGCATACCATTGTAGGCCGATTAAGGATTGCGACAGAATTTCACATCTTTTTTACATTGGGTTTCAGTTATTTGCAGAAGCTGCGGAAATTGCAGACTTCGAATCTGTTCAAACGCTTTTGACGGCGGATTTGAGGGAGAAAAATGCCGAAACTGCGGAAGATTCTTCAGATTCTGCAATTTCAGAACCTATTTTGAGAAGGGTCGAAATGATGCTGTTGATGTTGCTGTTGCAATTGAGAATCCGGTGATTTTTGTCGCGATTGCAACATTTAGTGGTTGTTAAGGTGCGTGGGAGAAATCCTCACCCCCAGACCCTCTCTCCATTGCATGGTAGAGAGGAGCAAATGCAAATGCTCTGATGACTATGGTACAACAGGTGGTGAATGAAAGGGTTACATTTTGGAAGAACATTTTGTAACTCTTTGGCGGGGTTGGCCTTAACGTTTTTGAGGGAGTGAAGTGAGGTAGAAGGTTAGGGAATGGTTGAGAATGGGTTTATGATGGTTTGTGGGTTTAAACCTCAATACGAAGATATAAAACGTGATTAAACCGCCAAGTCGCTAAGAACGCCATCCACAGGAGGCTCCGTACAGATCAAGGCGAAGTGATTTTATATCAATAAGGATTTCAATTAGAAGGGAAAAAGATGACTAAAGAAGAATATAGAGACCTTTTTGCCTCAGCTTTAAAGCGGGCTATAGAAAACGCTGATAACCAGTTGGGATATGCTATACCTCGTGAAACTCTGATCATCCTATATGACAGAAATTACAAAGGTGATACTACAAATTTTGAATCAGCACTCAATAGCTTATACCTTGATGGGGAACATTCATATTATGTAATTGACATTGGTGTTAAAGAAATTCATCCTACATTCTCCAAAGTTTTTGTTAGATGTAGTGGACACACGCCTGTTAAATATGATGATGTGTGGAATTCACCTGATGGTGATAACCTTTTTAAACAGGTTTTTCCACAGATAACAGTAGTAACAGAGTCATGAGATCAGCGGCGGACACGGTGTCCCACAGGGAGGCTTCGCACTGCCCTGTCCCTACGAAGATGCAATTGTTTATCGTGTGAATAAGCGTGGAGGAGGGAAGGTGGAGAAGTACGTTAAGGATTGTGATCTAAAATGTCGTGTCTGCCAATGTTGCGAAATACACAAATTTGCTCACCGGTATCCGGGTCGACCTGATATTCAAAGGTAAATCGGTAGAAATCATCTACGCGACCTTCCCAAATGTTTTATGCCCCTTCATCTTTTTAACCCCCAGTGAAGGATGCTGAGTATTTTCTTGAAAAAGGTTGAAAATCTTCGGCAGTTTTTCTTTGATGGGCTTTGGTAAATCTTTCGCCACCTTTTTGAACTGTTCGTTGCGCTGATACTTCATTCATCATCGCTCAAGAGATCAGTCATGAGATCATCCATTGTGTCGAAGGTTTTAACACGTCCATCAGCAATATCTTGGTCAGCCGCTTGTTCTGCGGTTTGCCACTGTGGTGTCCAAAAGTAGGCTTGGTCAGGATCTCTCTAGGCATCAACTTCAAATAGTGCCAACAAGTAATCATCAGGAGCTTTGTAGCCCCGTTCGCGGGCGACTTTTTCGATCCGTAGGCGCTGGTCATCTGATACATGTATGACTAAATCACTCATGGTTAATCCTCAACCCAGAATGCTTTCGTAGATACATTATATCAGTTATCCAAACTCGCATAAAACAAAAGTCACCCATGATAAGGTGACTTTTGCTTGTTAGACCTATTCAATCCGGTTAAGGATATGAACCGATTTAATCAGTCTGGCGTTATTACTGCGGGACGACGCGCAGAGTGATGATCTGGTAAGGTGTGATGTCCAGTTTGACCTGATTATTCTCGACCGTAAGCGTGGTCTCGTTTTCTTCGAGCAAATTGGTGTGGTGAGCCCCGGCAACATTAAAGCCAAAGCTCAAGGTGATCTTGCCGCGACACCGTTGGTTTTCGTAGAGGCGCACGATGATGCCGTTGCCATCTTCGGCCTGCTTGACGGTTTCGATGATAGTGGAGTCGATGTTCACCGACACCAATGATGCAGGCACTTGGTTGCCAACCGCACCACTCACACGGCGCAGGATCAGCGGGTCGTTGAGGGCGTAGGCTTCCTGAACCACTTCGGCGCGCCAATCATTTTCATGCGGGAGCAGGCTGTAGGTCATCAAGTGTTCGCCTTGATCGGCGTTCGGGTCGGGGTAGGTGGCGCTCTTGAGCAAGGTCAGGCGCAGCACATTGTCATGAACATCGTAGCCATATTTGCAATCGTTCAACAGGGCGACACCATAATTGCCTTCGCTGAGATCAGCCCATTTGTGAGCGCAGGTTTCAAACCGTGCCACATCCCATGAAGTATTGCGGTGGGTCGAGCGTTCGACGTTGCCCCACTGCACATCAAAGGTGGCTGCCGGACTCATGACATTGACGGGGAAGGCTGCTTTGAGAAGCGTGTGCTGCTCATGCCAATCGACCCATGTTTCAAAGTCGATGCGCTTGCTGTTGTGATACAAGGCGATCTTCTGGTGAATCTGGCTGCTGCGATAAGTGCGTTTGATCTCGACAACGGCACGTAAAGGCCCTTGTTCGAGGACGGTGATGCTATCGACACCATTGATCTTCTCGGTGCGATCTTCGTAGAAAATGTCGATGTCCCACGCGTCGAAGTTCATCGGTCGGTCTTCGAAGGCCAAGAGAGCATTGCCAATGGTTTCAGGGTTCATGACTTCGCGGTCAGCCTGCTTGTCATAGATGCGGGTGATGTCGCCGGAGGCATCCAGTTCATAGCGGATAAGGCTGTTTTCGAGGACGAAGCCATTGCTATCTTGGCTGATAGACAAACCTGTGTCAGAAGTGCCTGATTGACCGCTGACTTCACTCAAACCGAGCAAGCTGTAAGGCGCAACATCGCTGATTTCGACCAGCGTACCATCAGCAATGCTCTGGGTGAGGACTGCATTACCTGATGAGTCAGCAAGCGATTTACCATCGGCCAAACCACCTGCTAATAAACCAATCTTGTGTCCGCCAAATGAGGTCGGGTTGGCTGCGAGAACAGTGGTATTCGCGGGCAAGGTTGATGCGAGTGTGTTGATCGCACTGTCAAGCACCTGCTCACCCAATTCGGTAATCTTCTGGTAGTCGCGGGTGCTGTCTTCATAGACCGGGCCAATGGATGAACCGGGCAAAATGTCGTGGAATTGGTTGAGGCAGATGAGTTCCCATGCCTGTGCGACCGCTTCGGTTGGATACGCCGCGCCTGTCAAAAGTGATGCCCACGCCGCCAAAAATTCGCCATCGTGCAGTAAGAATTCGCTCTTGCGGTTGTTGCGTTTGTTGCGGGCTTGGCTGGTATAAGTGCCGCGATGATATTCGAAGTAGAACTCGCCATTCCAAACGGGCAATTTGTCGGAGATTTCATTGTCGATGCGATCCATAAACTCGCGGACGGTTCCAGTGCGGACACGCGGCGCGCCGGGATGATTATTCATCTGCTCGATGTTTTCGATCATCTCACGGGTTGGGCCACCACCACCATCACCCCATCCATAGGCGGTAATCAGTTCGCTGTGGGTTTCTTTTTGGCGGAAGTTGCGCCATGTGCCAATGACTTCTTTAGCCGAGGCCATACCGTTATAAGTGGTCGAGTGCGGCAGAAATTCATCACCGGTCGGTGTGGTGAGGAAGTGGGTTAAGACTTTTGTGCCATCCAACCCTTGCCACCACAAGATTTGGTCGGGCATGTGATTGTATTGATTCCAACTCATCTTGTGGGTGATGAAATATTTCATACCGGCTTGTTTGATGAGCTGCGGCAGCGCCCAACTGTAACCGAAGGTATCCGGCAGCCAGAGAACAGGGGTATCCACATCGCCAAAATGCTTGCGGAAGTAACCGCGTCCAAGTAAGAACTGGCGAGCCAATGACTCTGCGCCAATGGCGTTGCAATCCGGCTCAACCCATGTGCCGCCCATGACTTCCCAACGACCTTCAGCCACACGTTCTTTAATCTGTGCGAAGATGTCCGGGTAATTATCCTCGGTGTACTGGTAAAGCTGCGCCTGACTCTGTGAGAACATGTATTCGGGATACTGCTCCATTAAACGAAGCACATTGCTGAAGGTACGACCGGATTTGCGGACGGTTTGACCCAACGTCCACAGCCATGCCACGTCGATATGGGCGTGACCGACACCGATGACATCCACATCCATTGGCGGACCAGCTTTGGCAACCTCTTCTTTGAGAGTTGCTAAAGCAGCAGGAACGCTTTCATAAAAGGCAGGTGTGCCAAGCGGATCACGGCTGTCGAGTACCATAAAGGCGGCATCAAGCGCATTGTATAACCGTCCCTTAACTGGATCATCGTCATCCAATTGGGCGGCGACTTCCAGCGATACACGAGCAGCGGCAATAAATTCGCGGGTGGCCGAGTCGATTTGTACGACGGCACATTGACGCATATACAATTTGGTCGCGGTATCGCCATTTTCCCAACCGCCCAAGCCTGTCCAACCATGTAAGGCTATGGAGTGCGGTTGTCCGTCAATCCATTGTTTTGGCAGTAAAATTTCGTGATGGTGACGATCCGCCGAGGCGTAAGGCTGACCGTCGATATAAGCCAAGGCTTCGGGATGGCTGAAGTCGCCTGATTGCCCCAATGGGAAGAATAAGGCGATTGGTTCATCAGTACCCCAATCTGTCGGCACTTCGAAGCGGGAACGCAGAATAAAGTTGGTTATCCATGTTCCCCAATAGGTATTCGGCTCGATGACTTCCCAAGCGCTATCGTCAACATCTGCACTAATCGGGGGTTCGTCCAGCGGATCGGGCAAGGTCTTATAACGAAAAGCGTCCATTGGATGCTGCTTCTTATAAACCAGCGGCATGATGAGTCGGATACGTTGTGCAATTTTCTGCGGTGTCCAGCGCACTTTGTGAAGCAAGATTGATACTCCTCGGACGGTCAAAATTAAATACGGGATCGTTTATCGGTCGGAATGACCGTTTATACGCTTAAATTAACCCCTCTACCCATGAGAAAACCGGAAGGGTCTGAGACCCTTCCCTAAGGGAAAAACGGGGCATCCATTTGAAAAGTGTCGTCCCCTAAACCGTTTATAGAGAGGGGAACTGTAGAGTCACAAAAAACGAGCAAACAAGCTGCATTAAGGGTTATTTTTTACAACGGCTATTTCGTTTTGGTCATATAGATAACAGGATGCGTCGTGATCAACTTCATCAATCTTATAGAGTGGTGGTTGAGCCGTTAGACAGCGATCCATGCGCGCTGGACAACGGGGATAAAAGCGACATCCACTGTTCACAGACATTCGCATTTCTTCGTCAGACGGTAGGTTAATCTCGCCTACCCACTTGACATCAGGATCAGGCACTGGCACTGAATCGACCAGCAGTTGAACATAAGGATGCTTGGGCTCATCAATCACCTTAATGGTGTTGCCTTTTTCGGCAATCGTGCCTTGATAGAGAATATAAATCTGGTCGCCGATCTGATAGGCAGTGCTGAGATCATGGGTAATGTAGAGGAACGAAATACCAATTTCTTCTTTAAGCCGGATCATCACATCCAGAATGGAGGCACGAAGCGAAGCGTCCACCATCGAAACTGGTTCGTCAGCAACAATCAGTTTAGGACTAATCATATAGGCACGGGCCATCATGATACGCTGACGCTGACCGCCGCTGAGCTGGTGCGGATATTTCCGCAGGACATCATCGCCATGCAAGCCGACGATGTTCAACGCTGTTTCGATCAAGGAACGGCGTGATGCTTGACTGTTCGCCAGCTTGAAGTTCGAGATGACTGTACTGAAGACATGCTCGACACGGTAAAAGGGGTTATACACACCAAAGGGGTCCTGAAAGACGGCCTGTACCTGATGGCGATAATCTTTCATCTGGTGTGCGTCGGCATTGGATATATCCTGTCCATCAAAAATGATTTGACCGGATGACAAGTGGGTAAAACCTAGAACCAACTGCGCCAAGGTGGTTTTGCCGCTGCCGCTTTCACCTGCGATGGTGATGATGGATGCCGGACTCTTGGGGATGCTCAGATTGAAGTCCTGTAAGGCTATGACATCCCGGCTTACCCCGCCAGCAGCCCGCTGTTTGTAGATTTTAGAAGCGTTACGTATTTCTAACAACATCTCTGACATCGATGAAGCTCCCATCTTCGTTAGCTTGGTAAAGGTGGCAGGCTACGAACTGATCCGGCTTGACTTCCTGCATCGGTGGCGCGTCCTTACGGCAGACATCCATGACAAACGGACAGCGCAGTTGGAAGATGCAACCGGGAGGTGGATTACGGGGATCGTGCGTGATACCTTCGGTAATTTTTAACGGTTTGCGTTCTTTAAGTGATGGAACCGAATCAATGAGCAATTCAGAATAAGGATGCTTAGGATCAGCGAACATGTCTCGCACCGGGGCGATTTCGACGATCTTCCCAGCGTACATGACCGCGATACGGTCAACCATTTGCGCCATCAAACCCATGTCATGACCGATCATAATCATGGATACGCCCAACTTCTCTTTAACCTTGAGCATGGTCTGGGCAACCACACGCTGCACCACCACGTCTAAGGCGCTGGTGGCTTCGTCAGCGACGATGACAGTTGGATTGAGTGCAATCGCCATCGCGATACAAGCACGCTGTTTCATGCCACCGCTGAGTTCATGAGGATACAGATCATAGACACGACCGGGCAAGCCTACGGTTGACAGCAGTTCCAACACGCGCTCTTTGAGTCCATTTTTGGCTTTAGCTCCTTCGTGGGCGAGGATTACATCTCTGATCTGGTCGCTGACCTTCATGGTCGGATTGAGCGAGTTCATCGCGCCCTGCGGAATTAAAGCCAGTTGAACCCAACGGTACTCGCGCAATTTATCTTCAGGCAGATCCAACAGGCTTTGACCATCCAGCGATACTTGCCCGCCCGCGATACGACCGGGGGGAACGGTTAATTGCAGGATGCCCATCGCCGCTGTGGATTTGCCGGAGCCGGATTCCCCTACTAAGCCTAATGTTTCACCTTGGTAGAGATCGAAACTAATGCCATCAACAGCGAGAACGTCACCCTTGGGGGTTTCGTAGTAGACACGTAAATCTTTGACTTCTAAAACTGGTTTTTTCTGACTTTTTTGTTGGCTCATTTATGCTTATTCCTACTGTGACGATTGGCGTAGACGAGGGTTAGCAATTTCATCGAAGCCCAAGTTAATCAACAGCAGACCGACGAACATGACCGCCAACAGTAGGGTAGGTATTCCCCACCACCACCACATATTGCGTAACAACGCGGCTCCTTGGATTGAGAAGTAAATCGTACCGCCGAGTGTGGGGATGCGCTGTGGGCCAAGACCCAGTGTTTCCAAACCGACTGCCGCAAGGATGGCACCGGTGGCATTGCCGATGAAGCTGGCGAACAAATACGGGATCAGGTTGGGCATGATCTCCCTGAACATAATGGAGAAGGTTGAAGCGCCTGACAGCTTTGCCAGTTGCACATAACCACTTTCGCGCATGGTTAAAACCTGAGCGCGGATGAGGCGTGTGGGGGTAGGCCATGCAAACAAGGAGATCAAGAGGGCTATGGTGGCGATTTCAACTTGCCTGAGCAGGGATTGAATAACGATCAAAACTAAAAGCGCGGGTATAGTGATGGCAACATCCGAAAGCAAGCGAATGATGTCGTCTGTACGACCACCGACGAAGCCGGAGGTAAAGCCAAGGAATATGCCTAAGCCCATACCCACTGTGGCAGCGATAATACCAATGAGGAAAGAGTTGGGCGCGCCGACGATGATGAGCGCCAACATGTCGCGACCACTACTTTCAGTTCCGAGTGGATGCGCCCATGTGCCTGTCAGCGTCCCGCCCAAAGTTGTCGTGATACCAACTGGAGGCAAATTCAGTGGGGATTTTCCGGTGAGTGCTAATTTGGTATCCCAAAACAAGTTTCCCAAAATGCCGAATAAGAGAATCGAAGCGATGATACCAATACCTAACAACAACTTTGTATTGAGCCACGGTGTATCCCAGCGATTGAACCGGCCCATCTGCTTTGCAGTGTGGACTGCGGCGCTAGCCGGGCCATTCTCTGTGGTCTGCGCAGTAGCCATAATTTATTTCGCTCCGTAAGAAATGCGTGGATCAATCAGTGGGTAAATCAAGTCAATAACCAACACTGCCAACGCCGTAATCAAAATCAGCATGAACGAGGTTCCCTCAATGACGGGGTAATCCTGGTTCAGAATGGCGTTGTAAATAACCGTTCCCATCCCTTGATAGGAGAAGGCATATTCGACCAGAACCTGACCGCTAATGAGTGTTCCAAGTGTGATGGCAAAAGCTGTGATTTGGGGCAAAATGGCGTTGCGAATCATGTAACGATACAGCATGTAAAAGGGACCAAGACCTTTGGCGCGTGCCAGACTCATATAGTCTTCACCCTCGACCGTAATCATCATGCCGCGCATACCCAGCGTCCAATAACCGAAGCTCACGATGATGATGGAGAGAGCAGGCAGTGTGCCGTGCTGGATGACGCTGAGAATGAAGGGGCCATTAAAGCCGGGTTTCATCCCCATATCATAAGAACCAATTAACGGGAACCAATTCAAGAGGAAGGCAAATACATAGGCTAGAAACAAGGCGGCGAGGATCGAAGGCAACGAGGTAAAAATCATCCCAAGCGGAATAATGTATTTGATCAAGCGCGGTGTTCTCCGCCAGACCATAATTGCGCCCAGAAAGTTGCCTAACAAAAACGTTATGGTCGTCGCCAGTAGGAGTAACCCAACCGTCCACGGAAGCGCTTGACCAATGAGTTGACTCACGGGGGCTGGGAAATTTGCCATCGAATAGCCGAAATCGAGGTGGACAAGATTGCCCAGATAACGAACATACTGCACAGGCAATGGGTCATTCAAACCGAAGCGCTCTTTCCAGCCTTCGATAATTTCGGCTGAATTTTCGACGAAACCACTGCGGCTGGCGAGGCGAGCAACCATCGCTGAAATTGGATCACCCGGTGCTAGATGCGGAATCAACCAGATGATTGTACCCGCAATCCAAATTGTCAAAAAAAATATACCTAAGCGTCGCAAAAAATAGTTTAATGTTATACCACGCATCCGTAACCTCACAGAAAACCGGCTAACTTATTTGAATAAAGCGGGGCGGGAATTGCTTCCCGCCCCATTTGTGCTTTAAAGCCTACGCTGGTGTAGCTTTCTTCAAGTTGAAGAGAATGAAGAATGTATTCTGCCACCAAGTGGTGGGGACAATGTAGGCATTGTCCGAGGTTGGCCAGTTGGTCCAATAGGTTGTGTCAAACGGCACAATCTTTTCGGCCTGAACCAAGGGGATGATCGGAGTTTCTGCGGCGATGTACTTGTAAGCTTCGGCAACCATAGCGGGGATCGCCGGATCGCCCAGTGGGAGTGAACCCATCTTGTCAACAATCGCGCTGTAAGCCTTCGCGCCGTCGGTGTTCCAACGTTCGGTGTTGGCTGTGGCGATTTCGCCAGCGGGCTTGTAGTAGCTGACGTTCAACTGGTTCATGGAATTCCAAGGTTCGCTGACCGAACCGCAGGTGTTCCATGCCCATTGCGCCTGGAAGTTACCCGTTTGATTGGCGTTCTGTGAGGTCGCGCCGTTCACTGGTTGGCTGCTAGCATTGACACCAGCCTGTTGCAGTTGCTCGACGAGTTCATTGGTGCTGAGGATGTATTCTTGGGTGTCGTTACCGACCATAATCGCGAGGTCGAGTGTTGCGCCATCCTTCTCATAGATGCCGCTGCCGTTCTTGGCATAACCCGCAGCTTCAATCAACTTCTGACCGTCTTCAACGTGAGCCACGACATCATTGGCGAGGCCAGCGTCGGTGATCGCATTGATGAATGGATTCATACCGGCGTAGGAGACAAACATGGTTGTCGAAGGCGTGGTTGTACCTTGATAGGCAATGGCGATGTTCTGAGTGCGGTCAATGATCAGGCTGACAGCCTTACGCAAATTCGGGTCGCTAAACGGAGCCATCTCGGTCTGGAATTCCAATTCACGAGGGCACGGATCAGCGAATGAATAAGGCGCATCTTTTACCCATGCCACAGCATTCGGGTTCTTGGCCTGAACTGCTTGGAGTGTACCAAGGGTGATGTTCATGGCGCTGTCTAGCTGATGGTTGGACATCAACAGAGCCTTGTTGGTTTCTGAACCCGCGACAATCCAGATCAGACGCTTGGGTTCGGGAAGGGCATGGAAACCAGTCGCTGCACCCCACCAATTTGGATCTTCGTCCCAAACAAATTGTTCAGGGCTTGCGCTGGTCAGCTTGTAGGGACCAGTACCGATGGGCCAACCTTTGGCTTCATCATAGAATGTGAAGGTCGTAGGATCCTGACCTTCCCAAACATGCTTGGGCTTAATCGTGACGCTACCCCAAATACGGACCGAGAAGTAGTCCAATTGGAAGCGAGGATTGGGCTTATTGAGATCAAACTGGACGGTCAGATCATCAATCTTGGTAACCGATTTGACCCAATTCTGCATATTCGCGGCATCATTTAAGGTCTTTGTCTTGTCATCCAACAACAGTTGGATGGTGAAGACGACATCATCAGCCGTGAAAGCCACACCATCAGACCACTTGATGCCGTCATGCAGCTTCAGTGTCCAGACATCCTGCGCATCATTCGGGGTGAAAGCCGTACCCAGATAAGGCTCAATCTGACCGGTTCCGTAGTTCAGAATGAACAGCGGTTCCCACATCGACTGGTGAGCGCCCTGATTCTTGTTGGTGCCGGGTACGAGATCGTTAAAGTTGGTTGGTGACGCGATGGAGGTCGCATCAATATCGAAAATGACCGTGTCTTCACGGGCAACATCGGCTGATTGTGCGGAAACAACCTGCACAGCCAACGGCAGCGCCATGAGCGTGAGCATTATTCCGAGGCCAAGACGTTTAAAACGCGATTTCATTACACTTCTCCTAAATACTAATTATTAACAAAATGCCGAACGAATTTACCTTCAATAACCACCACCTCCCTTTAATTTATTATCTGCATTAAATTCTTGAAGTTGAACTCCTTATCCGAAGTTCAGTCGGGATAATTTCAAGTCGCGCACTCAGGGAATTATTTTCGAGGCGCTCCAGTAACACTTGGGCGGCACGTTTGCCAATCTTGAACGGGTCTTGTGCCACCGTGGTTAACGGCACTTCGAGATGGACGGCTAGATCAATATCATCGAAGCCAGCGATGGAGATGGCATCAGGAACTTTCACTCCAAGTTGTTTCATGGCTTGCATGGAAAGGAGAGCCAACCAATCATTGAGCGCAAAAATCGCTGTCGGGCATGGTTGGATAGTCGATATGTAATTTTTAATTTGCTGGATTTCCAAACTGTCTTTATTTAGTGAGGATTGCAGCGCGTAAGTGGCACTAATTTCGGTGTTGGGGCGACCGATAATCCACGGTTCACATGTCGGTAATCCAGATTCGCCCATAACATCGCAATAGGCACGGTATCGCTCCATCACCGTAAAGATTTCAACAATCTCGTGGGTCATAAAGACGATTCGTTTGTGTCCTAAATCGACCAAATGGCGCATGAGTGCCTGTGCGCCGCCATAATTATCACTGGTTACGCAGTCGCAGTTAAAACCGGAGATTTTCCGATCCATCAACACAATGGGAGCCATAATATGCTTATAACGAATGATATTGGATGTCGATGCCCGTGCAGATTGGGCATTCGCCCACAACAAAACACCAACGATGTCATCGGCGTTCACGCGTTCAAGGATTTGGAGTTCTTCTTCTTGATTTTTGGCGGTGCTAAAGACAATCTGATAACCGTGTGCGCGCACTTCCTGTTCTGCGCCATTCAGCATGAGCAGATGATTTTCCGCGTCGATGCCACCCGTCACAAAGGCAATTAAGCGTCGTTGGCGGCCTTCGGTGGGCAGATAAGCGACGAACGTTCCCCGCCCCGCAATCCGTTCGATGAGTCCTTCAAGTTCGGCTTGTTGGAGCGCCAAGCGGACGGTGCTACGACTGATATTCAAATGGCTGGTGAGTTCATTTTCAGAGGGGATACGTGTGGCATTTAGCCAACGTCCAGAGTGAATGAGCTGCCGGAGTTGGTTATGTAATTGGACATGCAGCGAAATAAAACTATCGTCTGCCAGCGAAATATCAGTAACTTTGTTCATTAAGAAAATTTACTTCAAATTTTTATCTGTACATACCTGTACATACAACTGAAGATAAACCAACTATCAATTTTTCGCAAGTGACTCAGTATATATTGCACAAACTTATTGCATTTTAATTTTGTAGTGAAAAAGGTCTCTACAAAAATTTACCCCGACCGTAGCCAATGTAAGTTTATGAGGCATCAATAACCCTCTCCCTGTGTCCACTAAACATGAGTCGGCTATTGAAAACGCTGTGTAAATATCAGTAGTATCCCTCACGACAAACTGTAGGATTGCGCCGAAAATAGCCATTAGCAGAGTTCGGCAACGGATCAAGCCAAGTCATGATCGGGGCGATTCGTCATATCGGGAACTTTTCGACTACTTCTGTCGTCTTACACACAAGGAGAAATCAATCACAATGAAGAAACTGAAATTCGCTATCGTCATGATTATTTGTATGCTGGGCGTGGCTTCGGTCAATGCTCAGGAAACCAAGTCCAATGTTGCCATTACGCTTGAGCGTACTGCCTGCTTTGGAAGCTGCCCAATTTATACGATCACCATCCTTGAAAGTGGAGAAGTGATTTACAACGGAGACCGATTTGTCGATGTGACCGGTGAACAGATCAGCGAAATCCCGCCGGAGACGGTGGCTTTGATGGTCAAAGCGTTTCAAGACGCAGGTTACTTCGACTGGAAGGAAGCCTACGATAAAATGACCGTCACCGATATGCCGTACATCACCACATCGGTAACGGTCGATGGTAAAACGCACAAGATTGTCCGTTATGCGGGTGATGATAGTGCGCCGCTCGAACTGCCCTTTCTGGAGCAGTGGATTGATGCGATGACCAACAGCGGACTGTGGACAGGTGTGAAGCCCAACGTTGCTTACACCTCAAACGGTGGTGAGTCGCCGGTACTCAGCATCCAACATGACGCTTGCTTTGGCTCATGTCCCGTGTATAACGTGGCAATCTTCGCTGATGGTACGGTGGTCTATAGTGGTATCGCCAACGTCACGAACATGGGTGTCAAGACCTTCAAAGTCGAGGCATCGTCGGTTGAGGGCGTTGTCCAAAAGGCAAAGGCCTTAGGCTACTTCGATTGGCAGGAAAGCTACGAAAAGCGAGTCATGACCGATCAATCAACCGTGACTTCCTCCATTCGTTCGGAAGACCAATCCAAGCAAATCGTCCGCTATAATGGCGACCCAAATGCGCCAGTCGGGTTGGTATGGATTGAAGAGAGCATTGACCAACTGGTTACAACCGTAACTGGCTAATACTACCCCGTAATTCCCGTATTTTGCTTCAGGATGGTTACTTTTTTTGAACCATCCTGAACCCTAAGTCTCCTCTTCATTTCATGGCAGAGGGGACTTCAACGCCATTTTTTTCCTAAGTGATGTTGTGGAAATAAAACTGGCAATTAGGGCAATTCTATATCCACCGTTTTTGTATGGGTTCTCAATAGTTGGTTATACTTTTAGCAGCATGTTGAAAGTATTCGGTTGCTGTCTACCGGCAGTTGCTTCAATAGCCTCAAATGGGAAACCCAATGACCTCTAACACTACTACACTCACAAACGCCCAAATCATCATTCAGGCCGACCAGCCGAAAGCCATCAGCCCTGATTTGTTTGGTATCTTTTTCGAGGATCTCAATTACGCTGCCGATGGCGGACTGTATGCAGAACTCATCCAAAATCGTTCGTTTGAGTATTCAGCCGCTGACCTACCGGACTGGAATTTCTTTACGGGTTGGGAACTGATTCAACAGGGCGGCAAATGCTCTATTGCGCTCGGAAGCGAGTCACCGATTCATCCGAATAATCCGCACTATCTCCTGTTGAATATCGAGGCAGCGGGCGGCGAGATTGGACTGCGAAACAGCGGCTTTGATGGCATTGTCCTTAAAGCGGGTGACAGCTACAACGTGTCGGTTTTCGCCCGCGTTTTGGCAGGCGACATCGGCACACTGAAAGTCCGGTTGCAAGGCAGACTGGGTGCGGTTTTGGGAGAAGCCACACTCGGCGAACCCAATGGTGAGTGGGTCAAATACACTGCGACGATTCAATCGAACGGTGAGGATCGACATTCCAAGTTTATCCTTGAGACCAGCGGTTCCGGTTCGCTGGCCTTGGATGTCATTTCACTGTTTCCACAGAAGACTTTTCACAACCATGCCAACGGTTTACGTGCCGACCTTGCCCAAGTGATTGCCGACCTCAAGCCGAAGTTCATGCGCTTTCCCGGTGGATGCCTCGCGCATGGTGACGGACTCGACAACATGTACCGCTGGAAAGATACCATCGGGCCGATTGAAACCCGTCGAGAGCAGCCGAACATCTGGTACTATCATCAGACTGTGGGCTTGGGTTATTACGAATACTTCCAGTTCTGCGAGGATATTGGGGCGAAACCGGTTCCCGTTGTGCCTGCCGGATGCTGCTGCCCGAATACAGGCGCACGATTCACCGGACTGTGGGAACAGGGTCAGCAAGGTTTGCCGATGGAAGCGATGCCGGACTACGTTCAAGAAGTGCTTGATCTGATTGAATGGGCGAATGGCCCGGTCACCTCCACATGGGGCGCGAAACGTGCGGAACAAGGTCATCCTGAGCCATTTGGGTTGAAATATCTGGGTGTCGGCAATGAAGATCGCATCACGACAATCTTCACAGAACGCTTCAAGATGATCTACGAGGGTGTGAAAGCCAACTATCCTGAGATTGTCGTGATCGGCACGACTGGCCCGCGGCCTGAGGGTGAGGATTACGACGAGGGTTGGAAACTCGCCGATGAGATGCACCTCGATATGGTGGATGAACACGGTTACAAACCACCGGATTGGTACTGGGATAATCTGTATCGTTTCGACGCGTATGACCGCAATGCCTCGATGGTTTATCTAGGTGAATATGCCGCACACGACATCGGACGCAAAAATACCCTGCGTTCGGCTCTGGCAGAGGCCGCTTATATGACCTCTTTGGAGCGTAACGGCGATATTGTGAGTTTGTCTTCCTATGCGCCACTTCTTGCCAAACAACGTCGTACCCAGTGGTTACCCGACCTAATCTACTTTGATAACATCACGATCAGTCCGAGTATCAACTATTATGTGCAGCAGCTTTTCAGCCTGAACGCAGGTGACATCTATCTGCCTACAACCATGAACATCGAAAACGAAGCCAATACGCTCACGGGTTCGTGCGTCCAAGAGATGACCAGTGGCGACATCATTGTGAAACTTGTTAGCCGTGATGACCTGTCATTGCACACGCAAATCGACCTGTCCTCACTCGGTAACATCGAAACTACAGCGACTTGTACCGTCCTGAGCGGCGATCCTCTGGCGGATAATATGTTCGGCAGACCGGCTCAAATCTTGCCAATGACCACTGAAATCACCGTCGCGCAGGTGTTCAGTTATGAGATTCCGGCGCACTCATTGAGTATCATCCGAATCAAGACAAGTCATTACACATAACTATTGGCCTATCCGTGTTCGCTGGTTGATCTCAAATTAGATAAAAAGAAACACCCCCATCCAATGAAGGACGAGGGTGTTTTTATCTATGTTTCAGAACGTGCTGGTTACGACGGCTTGTGACTGACCAGAATGACGGTTCCGGGAGCGTAAAGTGTCGTGCAAGTGTAGCCGGGGAAGGCTGGAGTTGTCCATGCGCTCCACAACTGCGGGACGCGTGGTGAACTGTTAGCGTTCATGTAGATCATGTAACCGCTGCCTTTCAAGCAGATGTTTACATCACCGATGAACCCATTTTTGCTGCTGGCGCTGAAGACATCGGCTGCTGCAACAACTCCCAGATCCAGCACCGTCTTATTGCCGATCATGGCTGAGTCGGTCAGTGGGCCGCCGAGCCAAGTGAGATAACTACCGTTCGCAGCCATCAGACGGCAGCTCAATCCCGCGCGGTCTGCATCATTGGTGAAGTTTGTTCGGATCATGCCGTCCGTTTCAAAATTGGTATCGGTGCAGGCTGGCGCAGGCGGTGGCTCTGGCAGATGTGTGACAACTGGCGCTACAGGCGGTGTGCCGCCCGCACTGATGATGACCGTGTAGGCTTGGCTGCCCGTTGCCGAAAGTGAGTCGGTTGCTGTGACGGTGAAGTTGAAGGTCGCTGCCACAGTCGGTGTGCCAGAGATCGCACCCGCCGCACTCAAGGTCAAACCAGTGGGCAGTGTGCCAGCGGTGACAGCGAAGGTATAGGGTCCGGTGCCGCCCGTTGCAGTGATGTTTTGGCTGTAGGCCGCACCAACTGTGCTATTGGGTAATGTGGTTGGCGATAGTGTAATCGTGCCTGCCGCGTTGATGGTGATCGAGAAGTTCTGCGTCGCATCAGGTGCTGTACCGTTGGTTGCTGTGACCGTTCCCGTAAACAAACCGGAAGTGGTCGGTGTACCTGTGATGACACCCGCCGCACTCAAGGTCAATCCGGTGGGCAGTGCGCCCGCCGTCACAGAGTAGGTAATCGTCGCTGAACCGGTTGCCGTATAAGTGTGGTTGTAGGCATTACCCTGCGTTCCAGCGGCTGGCGCAGCGCTGGTGATGGCTGGCGCGACTGCGGTGGCGGTAATGTTAATCGAGAAGTTCTGGGTGGCATCGGGTGCATAGGTATTCGTCGCTGTGACAGTGCCTGTGAAAAGCCCCACTGCCGTCGGTGTACCGGAGATCGCACCCGCCGCGCTCAAGGTCAATCCGGTTGGCAGTGCGCCAGCCGTTACCGAGTAAGTGATGGTGGCGGAACCCGTCGCAGTATACGTGTGGTTGTAGGCATTACCCTGCGTTCCAGCGGCTGGCGCACCGCTTGTAATCGTTGGTGGGATACCCGCGATGGTGATCGAGAAATTCTGTGTCGCATCAGGGGCTGTACCGTTGGTGGCTGTGACCGTTCCCGTATACAAACCGGGGGTGGTCGGTGTGCCAGAGATCGCACCCGCCGCACTCAAGGTTAGACCAGTCGGCAGTGCGCCAGCCGTCACCGAGTAGGTGATAGTGGCTGAACCGGTCGCGGTGTAAGTGTGGTTGTAGGCATTACCTTGTGTGCCATTGCCCGGTGCGCCGCTGGTAATGGTCGGTGCGACTGCGGTGGCGGTAATGTTAATCGAGAAGTTCTGGGTGGCATCAGGTGCATAGGTATTCGTCGCCGTGACAGTGCCAGTAAAAAGTCCTACTGCTGTCGGTGTGCCGGAGATCGCACCCGCCGCACTCAAGGTCAATCCGGTTGGCAGTGCGCCAGTGGTGACCGAGTATGAGATGGTGGCTGAACCGGTCGCCGTGTAAGTGTGGTTATAAGCGACACCTTGCGTTCCAGTGGTAGGAGGTGCGCCGCTAGTAATCGTTGGCGGTACGCCCGCAATCGTGATCGAGAAGTTCTGTGTGGCATCCGGCGTATAGGTATTCGCCGCTGTGACCGTTCCCGTAAACAAACCGGGAGTGGTCGGTGTACCAGAGATGACACCCGCTGCGCTCAGGGTCAATCCAGTTGGTAATGCGCCAGCCGTCACCGAGTAAGTGATGGTGGCTGAACCCGTCGCAGTATAGGTGTGGTTATAAGCGACACCTTGCGTTCCGGTGGTAGGGGGTGCGCCGCTGGTAATGGTCGGAGCGACACCCGCAATGGTAATCGAGAAATTCTGTGTCGCATCAGGGGCGGTACCGTTGGTGGCTGTGACCGTTCCCGTAAACAAACCGGGAGTGGTCGGTGTGCCGGAGATCGCACCCGCTGCACTCAGGGTCAATCCGGTTGGCAGTGCGCCAGCCGTGACTGAATATGTGATGGTGGCTGAACCCGTCGCAGTATAAGTGTGGTTATAAGCGACACCTTGCGTTCCAGTGGTAGGGGGTGCGCCGCTGGTAATGGTCGGAGCGACACCCGCAATGGTAATCGAGAAATTCTGTGTGGCATCAGGGGCGACACTGTTTGTTGCCGTGACCGTACCGGTATACAAACCGGGGGTGGTCGGTGTGCCAGAGATCGCACCCGCCGCACTCAAACTCAATCCAGTTGGCAGTGTGCCAGCCGTCACCGAGTAAGTGATGGTGGCTGAACCGGTCGCAGTATAGGTGTGATTATAAGCGACACCTTGCGTTCCAGTGGTAGGGGGTGCGCCGCTGGTAATGGTCGGAGCGACACCTGTAATCGTGATCGAGAAGTTCTGGGTGTCGTCTGGTGTGGCTCCATTGGTAGCAGTAACCGTGCCTGTAAATAGACCGGATGCGCTCGGTGTACCAGAGATGACACCCGCCGCGCTCAAGCTCAATCCGGTGGGCAGTGCACCAGCCGTCACCGAGTAAGTAATGGTGGCATTACCTGTCGCAGTATAGGTGTGGCTGTAGGCATTACCTTGTGTACCATCGACTGGTGCGGCACTGGTAATGGTCGGCGGATCTGCTGAAAAGAATTGAATGATTGGTCTATTGTTACCATTTTGGACACCGTCACCGACAATTGAGTAGTCATTTGTTCCAAGTGAATAGTAAAGTTGAAGTGCTACCCCCGCAGCATTGCTGGTTGGTGAGCTGTAGATGTTTTTAAAAGCAACAAAATAGGTATTGCCCGAAACGATACTAACCGTGTTGCTGAGGTTTGCCCCTTCAAAATTGGTTCCTGCCGGAGCAAGCGCAGTCGGTGTGAAAGTACCTGTAGCTAATAGTGTTCCGCCAAGAGGTGGTGGGGCAGTGTAAAATTCAATCGTGCTGACGCTAGTGTCTGCTTCCGCGAATTTGGCTTCGATCCTACCCAGAGTATAGGTCGCGCCAGCAGTATAAACCCAACCCACATCAAGAATGTCACCGCCGATAGTGGTTTGTCCTGCTACGGTTTGACCTGCATTGATGCTGTCCACGACGGCGGCAGCCTGTATCTGATTGACTGGTATGATGACCAGCAGAAGCGTTAAGGTTGCGACGATAAAAAGACTGATATTCTTTCTCATGACAGAAGTGTTCATGAGTGTTCTCCTTGGCCTGAAAAACAGAGCCAGTAAATAAAATCGAACTTTCTAGCTTTTAGTATTCCTTAAGCCCCTTGCAATGACATTGCAATCTCTTAACTAAACAAACTTTTATATACGTTCTTCACGGGAGAGAAGCGTAAATTTAATGTCAATAAACCTTTAAAAAGTAAATTTTAACCCAATCCTAACTTTGTACAAACTTTATATAAACCAAATTATTGAGATTTGTTAGGCAAACAAAAGTACCCTACTCTGTAGCGCAAGGATTGAGCAGTTGGCAATAAAGTCTGCCCCTTAAGTTGAGATGGCGCTTGTTGGCTGAGGGTTTTGAGGCGAACTGTTCGTGTTGGAAAGCGAAAGTGTGGTGTTCACTTGGCGGATAATACACTGTCTCAGACACAGCTTACACTGACCGTAAATTATTAGATTCGCGCGCGATATTAATCGTCCTTGCTATTCTTGTCGTCCTTATTTTGCTTATCGCCTTTATCTTTGTCCTTTTCCTTGCCCTCGCAGCGTCTACGCCAACCATTGGCTGGAGCCCAATCCGGTGGAGCATGAGAACAGTTGCCATCATCACGCCATACTTCGCCGGACGATGGATTCATATTGACCCCCGCATTCTCCTCTACATTAACGAAGACTACGATGGTTGTTACAATAATAATCTGGGTAGTGTTCGTACCTATTTGACCGCCGCCCTCAACATGAAGAACATCACCTACTGAAACGCTGCTTAAGATTGGATCATTCGGCGCAATCCGCACCTGTATCCCATAAATCGTAATGATATTGCCATCAATATGCTCAACCGGCCCTTCAACAACGATAATCGTACTTACGCTGATGGTAGGAACTGGCATTGGGCTGATTGTTGATACAACTGTACCAGTCGCTATGGGCGAACTTACAATGGCTGGTACCGGTGTAGTCGGAAGTACCGTCAAAGTTGGCTCAATGGTAGCTGTTGGAGGAACAGTCACCGTCACTTCAGAAGGAACTGTTGGGGAAACCACTGTTTGATTCTGCTGTGACAAAACGAACAGCACACCCCCTGTAATAAGGGCAGCAGCGACCAAAACGACCACAATCACAACAACCGGACGGAGCAAGGTCGGGCGTGGAGTAGGTGCAGGCAGATGATCGAGCGCATCCAGTACACGCGCGCGAATCATGTCACGGGTTTCTGCTGGCAATTCCGGTTGAGGCGCACGGCGCAGCCGTTCAATAAGCGCTTCTTCCGGGTTAGTAAACTGCTCACTCATCAGGAGTCTTCGCCCCGTAAATAACTACGCACTTTGCCACTTGCACCCAATTGTTGGGCTAACGCAGTTAGCGCTCGATGTTGCATCACCCGTATCGCTGCTTCTGATTTGTTCAAAGTCGCGGCCACAAGCTGATGGGCTTGCCCCTGCATAAACCGCAAAATCAACAGGGTCTGGAAGTCCGGTGGTAAAGCCGCTAAGGCTTCTCGCAGTCGCGCGCGCTCCTCACTCTTAGCCGCTTTACCGAATGGGTCAGTATCATCACTTGGCTGATTGTCCGAAAGTTCGACGATGCGCTTGTTATGGCGATAATGATCAGCAATTTGTGTCGAGGCTATTCGATAAAGCCATGCCCCAAAAGGCGCACCACTATCACGATATTTCGGCAGCCCTTGCACCATGCGTAGGAATACCTCCGCTGTTAAATCCTCCGCAATCATATCGGATTCAACCCGGTAGCCAATATACTTATGAATGGCCTGCACATAAGCTTCGTACAAGGTGCTGACAGCCTCCTTGTCACCGGCCTGTGCCTGCGCGATGAGTTGACCTTCGTTTGCTAGTGGTTCCATAGAACTAACATAGTCAAAATCTCTTGATGCCGCATCATCCCTAATAACGATAGCACGTTCCCAATGTTACAAGCTGCTTAAATTCGATTTTGTAACATCTGCATCAACACCTCGTTTTAATCATTATGAGAACATTATCAGGAGATCATTCATGTTTAAAAAACGCTTCCTATTTTATCTGACATTGCTCTTGACGTTAGGTTTAACGCTCACAGTGGCGATTGGGCAGATCACCGCGCAGGACAACATTACTTGTCCAGTGGGGCAAGGCTATTGGAAGAACACTCCTACTTGGCCCGTCGCTCAATTGATGCTCGGCAGCCAAACCTATACCCAAGTTGAAGTGTTGATCTTGCTGAACACGCCGCCCGCGGGGGATGCCAGCCTCATACTTGCCCACCAACTGATTGCCGCCAAACTCAATGTTGCTAAAGGTCTAGATTCGACAATCGTTGCAGGGGTCATCACACAAGGCGATGCAGTGCTGGCAAGTTTCACAGGCAGGCTGCCGTATAATGTTGCTCCGTCTGATGCAACAGGCCAAACCTTCGTCAACTTGAGTACCATCCTCGTCAGCTATAACGAGGGCCAGTTGACGCTCGGCTGTTCATTGCCAGCCACGTTGACACCAACCGCCGCAGCTACTTCTCAAAGTACACCCAATGCCACAGCAACGATCACGCCTGAAGCTACTCTCGAAGTCACCCCGGAGGCTACACCTGAAGCCACGGCCCAACCCGGTACGCCTGTCATTATTGTTATTGAAGGGCCGGTGCAGGCGATCAACATCAATATCATCACCATCTATAACATTAATATTCAATTAGCGGACAACGACCCTAACCTGAAGATCATTCAAGTAGGCGACCTCGTACATATCGAAGGTTCACCTCAAGGCAGTGTCGTCACAGGCAATATCACCATCATCGCGATTACGATTGTTATTATCAATGTCGAGGTCGATGTATCGACGGGGCAAGTTTGGCGTGATGACAATGACTCCTGCGCCAATCCGCCTCCGCCGTGGGCTCCCGCACATGGTTGGCGTAAACGCTGTGAGAACAAAGATAATAAAGACGATAAGCACGACAATAAAGATGATAAGAAACATGGTAAGCATGATGATTAATCATCGCCTATATTGATCGTTCGTGTACGGGCTTGCGTCGGCAAGTCCGTACTTTCACCTTGAATCTTTAGCGTGGCATCACACACACGGTTAGATTATCAGATGTCGCTGCTGGACAACTATGTTTCTGACTGCCACTTCCTTGCATATCAAACGCTGCTCCCCAAAAAATAACGGTTGGGTTCAGGTCTAAACGTGCCACAACATCACAAGGCTGCGGCGGCGTGTTGTCTTCGGGACTGTTATCGGTAAACAACACACACTGTCCCGGCGCAAGTTGTCCCTGTCGAGCGACTGGATTTTTAAAGCTATATAACGTGGCATCACCCAATGGGATGGTCAAACCCTTTTGTGGCATAAAATTGTTGTAAACCGTGAAGCCAGAGAGTGTCATCCAACGGTCTGTTGATTGGTTGATAACAGCAAGATTGTGGGTAGTATATGCAAAGTAAACGTAATCTGTCACATCAGCACTCGCGCCACCCGGTACATAAAATTCACATCGACCGGGGTTTGCAATCGCACATTGTCCCCGTTGGATACCATTTTGTGTGACAGCGAAACGTGTGCTGTTGCCTGCGCCTGTCCAGAAATGTTCAGCTCCAGTTTGGGTGACCAACCAATTCTGAATAGTGCTGCACTCATCTAAACCTTTTGGTCCGTTGCGCCCGATAGACCATAGTTGCATACACTGACCATTGCGTACCGAGCCTGCCCAGCGTGCGGCTGCAAATTGCGCTGGATTACCATCCAACGTATTAAAAATGAGGCCACTCAAATCCAAGTCACTGCCCACATTATTAATCAGTGTCAAATCATTGTCATCGTAAACCAAAACCACATTTGGCGACCGCAGCACAGTCACATCAATAACGCTTCCGCTGGCGGCAGATTGTCCAGCAGCTACCGATTGTGTCTTGATGCGGTTTTGCTCCAAACCCGACTCGGCTGTCCATGCTTCGCCTGTCTCATTGCCTAGTGCTAATCCAACGCGGTTGAGTGCTGCTGCCGCCTGTGGGAGATTCATGTTGGTCAAATCCGGCACTTGAACCAAGTCTTGCGCCCCAATCCGACCACCCAACATTGACCAAAATAGGAGGAAAGCCAGTATCTTCTTCATAATGAATAAAGTCTCCTGTTGACGTTCATCAATTGCCACTCACTATAACGGTCTACAACGGACAATGTTACAGAAGTTCCCTCAATACTCGCTGAGCAACCTGAATTATAGAATAGGATAATTTTCAGAGATTGTGGTGCTGTTCAGGTTAGAAAACTCGAACCGATTCCGATTTACAAATCTGAACTTTTGTTCTAAAATAGATTTAATAGTGATTGCAAAGTACGTGATCAACCTGCAATATGCGAACGAGTATTTTGCATTTTTAGGGGAGTATCTATGTGTACTCCCGCTTAGGCTTGCTCAACATCATGTACCATCTAACCACCATCATAGATTTAGAGATCGACCTATTTTGGAGAACACCGCATGTCATCCACTGTCCATAATCGACCACTAAAAATGAGAGCAAATACAGCGGCGGCAGACACTTGTGACACAGCGGTGGCATCAGCCGAGCAATCCGCCGCATTTATGTCATTTCAGCGGCAGTGCGCGAGTTTCCCGCCATACTAAAATGTCAATTCAGCGGTTTCTCCCTTGCTTGCCGCCGTGCAATTCAGCGGGAGTTATGCAATTTATGCAGTCAAATGTCGCTGTGTAGTAACAATTGCAACATAAATTACATTGGCTCAGCGCCCAAAGTGGTTTTAAACCACTTCTACATGTTCAATAATATGCGTACTCATTCCGCTAATTGTCGATCTTTTTCATGCTATATTCGTTCCGAACCCACAGCTTAACAACATTGCCATCCGCGTTCATTTCGAAACGCGCCGTCTCATTGGACTGCTGCTGTTCCTGAAGCGTGAATACATTTTCCTGGTCGGTTGGCAGGAGGATTGTCGGTGGCATATCGATGTAAGCCAAGGAGATAATCTGCAACTTCCCCTCCCGAACAATGACTTTCGAGTCGCCCCAATCGTTAACATAATTACCAACGAATTTCTCCCAAGCTGGATTCGCTTTGGGCTTAGCGGTTTCGGTTGCCTTGATAATTTCCGGTAGCACCAGCTTATAAGCTTGCTGGATATACTGCTCGGGGTTACTACCAAGGGAGTTGGTTAGCACGATGATCCCGGTATTATGCTTCTGACAAAGCGCGAACGCGGTCAGATAACCGGAGTAACCACCCGTGTGTCCGGTGATAATCCAGTCATTAATTTTGTAAAGTTCGATCCCAAAACCATAACCACCATCCCACTTGTCGTTGACCCAATGAATCCGGTGCATATCACGCAAGGTGTGGTCGGATAAAACCGAACGCTTGCCTTTAATGAGGTGCAGCCCCGTGTATTTGACGAGTTCATTGACCGATGAGGCAATATTGGCTGAAGCTTGGAAACTGTTCATCAAGAAAAAGGGCAGCACAGTGCGCTCATAATCGTCGCTTAACCGTGAATAGCCTTTGGCAAGCCCTGCATCATCACTTTTCGGGACAGGGAAGGTTTCAGACATTTCCAGCGGATTAAGAATGTTTTGCTGAAGATACTCAGCCCAAGATTGCCCCGATATTGCCTCGATAATGTCCCCAAGCAGTGAATAACCGAGGTTGCTATAAGCAAAGTGATCATAGGGCGGTCGAGTGGGCTTACGCAGGCTGGTTTCTTTGACGAACTCGTCATGCTCTGGCGCATCCCCATCCGTCCACATTGGGCCATGCGAATCACGCGGGAGACCGGATGTATGCGTGAGCAAATTACGAATCGTGATTTCTGGCGCGTCCGGGTAGCGCAGGGTAAACCAATTCAAATATTTGGATGCCGGATCATCGAGGCTCAGTTTTCCCGCATCGCGCAGTTGCATGATGGCGACCGCAGTAAACGTCTTGCTAATGCTGGCGATTCGAAAGCGCGTATCAAGCGTAACAGGCTGCTTGGTGTCCACATCAGCATATCCATAACCTTTACCCCACAGCAATTCACCATCATAGACAACCCCGATGGCTAAACCGGGTTGATGGTTCTTATGCGTGGTGTATTCAATCCATTTATCCAGAACATCTATCGCGGTGGATAAGTCTGGATGATCCTTCATTATCAGGGGTGGCATAAGTAAAGTCCTTCATGATGGTAAGTCGTCGAAAACAAATTAGGATGCATAAGAGATTTGCTGAGAGACACCAGACCCAATGATAGCCAACAAATGCGGTTGATGACCACATCATGACTATATGTGGTATTAATGTTAGCTGTATGTAGGGTGTCATCTCTCGAAAAATACTTTAGGACAGGGAAAAGATCATCTGAAAAACTATTCAAGATATTGCGCTGCTCATCGTGCAAGATGGCATAACAAGCCGCCTGATGACAAATTTGGGCGCTGGTATAAAGAGATGACACTAGACATGAATGTTATAAACAAAAACGGGAACACGTCATATAATGTTCCCGTTTTAGGTAATCTAGCTGTTTAGTTATAGAGATTCGAACCCGTTTACTAGTCAAAACAGAATTTGATGTATGACCCGCTAATTGTCGTTTGCTACACTTTTACCGTAATGCTTTTCGCTTGTGTGAAAAGCAGCATATAGTCAGGTCCTCCCGCTTTACTATCTGTACCACTTATACCAAATCCAACGGCGACCATCGCGCACGATTTAACACTTGATGGTACTGAGCGAACTGCTGACTCTGTCAGCACCTGCTTGCCCGGTGTTAAGATCGCTCCGATCCAGAGCATTTTCGCTTTTCCCATGTCGTCACCCCATAAAAGCATGGCGCAAATGGGGTGATTGTGTTCATAATTATCCAAGGCAGGTTTAGCATGGCGCGTCCTTTGTTAGAGGTTCGTTCAGCTTATCCTACCTCCCTTCTTTTTGCTATCCATCTGCAAAGTCGAGCTCAGATTACTTAAAGGTTATGCATGATAAATCTACAGGGACGAGTTGACGCGCTGTATCTGGGTAATGCCAAAGGCTTAGAAAAAACACCCTGCGAGTCATTGGAATTTACACTGGAAGGTATTGCAGGCGATAAACACGCGGGGTTTATCAAGAAGGCCGATGCCCGAAACCCCGAATACAAACGCGGCACACACATGCGGAATGATCGCCAGTGGTCAGCCGTTGCACCGGATGAGCTAACCGAAGCCGCGCAGCTAATGGGCGTTGACCACATTGACCCCGCTTGGGTAGGGGCAAATCTCTCGTTTACAGGTATCCCCAACTTTACAGCATTACCCAAAGGGACCAAACTCATCTTCCCATCAGGTGCGGTATTGGTGGTTGAGGCCGAGAATGCGCCCTGTGTCGGACCGGGGCGGGTGATCGTCGCCAAATACCCCGAACTGAATCTCTCGCCCAATCGCTTCCCCAAAGCCGCCATCCACAAGCGTGGTCTGGTTGGTGTCATCGAACGAGCAGGCGTTGTCCGCGTGGGTGATCCGGTCGTTGTTCAAGTGTATGAGGCGGCGGACTAGCTACTGCCAGATAAAGACAAACTGATGACGAAACTCAAATGGTCAAGTATCCCGCCTCAAGTTGGAAATTGATTGGGGTTAATTACGACTGCCGTAGCATTCCGCTATAAACACTGGGTGTCGAGTCTTCAATGATGGTTGCGCCGACCGTCTTTTGATAGAACTCGATTGGCCCCACACCGCCGATAATCGCATAGCCGTAACCTTCGAAGTGCATGGCATGTAAGCAAGCGATCAACAATGCCCGTCCAGTATCGCGCCCACGAGCCGCCTCACCCACACCAATCGGGCCAAAGAAACCTTTGCTGCTGGTGTCGTAACAGGTAAAACCCACCAACTGCTTATCCTCAACCGCCAGCCAGCAGCTTACCGGCATGTGACCAAACGCCACTTCAGTTTCACTTGCCCAGAACTCGCTGAAATGTTCACGCACCCATTTAATAACGTGGTGCTTCTCCGGTGGAATCGCCCGCCGGATTGTGATGCCGTGCGCCCGCTGCGCTTCGATTTCCGGTTCCAGCGGCGGCAAATTATAGAGTTTGACCAACATGTCCGTCATAAAGTGTTCCGATATAAATAACCACCCTAAAAAATCTTCGTCGTACCCGTCCGCGATGTCGCCGCCGCGCGATTGTTCAACCACTGTTTAGCCGCATCAATACCCGGCTGCGAACCAATCTTTTGCAGCATATCCACCACCGCCCGACCAATCAGCGCGTCTCTCGTGTTTTTGAGTACGTCGATCAATCCGCTCACCGCACCTGCACCCATACCTTCCAGCGCACCCGATGCCGCCTGCCGCACCACATCATTCTTATCGACTAACGCTTCTGCCAAGCCGGGGATCGCGTCCGGTTCATGCATACTCCACAACGCTTCGGCAGCACTCCGGCGCACCTTCCAATCCTCGTCGCGCAGCGCAGCACACAATCCCGGCACGGCGGCTTTCCCGATCTTACCCAGCGCACCGGTCGCCTGCCAGCGGATGTTGCTATCCGTATCTTTGACCATCACCCGCAGCAGTTCGGTTACAGCCGAGCCATCACCAATATCGCCTAATGCCTTACAAGCGGCGGTACGCAAACGGACATCCTCATCGCTAAGGGCATCCAGCAAACCGGGTACGGCTGCCGCGTCCTTATAATTGGTTTGCTTCGCCAGCAGAAAGGCCGCATCAACGCGCACATCTCGCCCCGGATGTTGCACAGCGCTTACCAATGCGGCGTAAGCGGTTGGATGGTTCATCTGTGCCAAGCTCTTGAGCGCCGAACGACGTTCCTCCTCGTTAGGGCTATCGAGTGCAGCGACGGCAGATTGGACGGCTTGCGGTGCATCACGCGATACCGTGACACTGTGCGGCTGATGTTCACCTTGGAGTTCCCACAAACGACGCAGCAGCTTATCCCATGACGGACGGGCGCGGTCGGTGAAATCCAAATATTGCAGTTGCTCCAACTGGGGATGCAGTTTGTCGGTTTCCTTAAGCAGTACTGGAATCACTTTGACACCCGCGCCCTGTGCATACGCCCATTCGTAGGTCACGTATTGCGAGGCTTTGGCTTCTGGCGAGATAACCAGAATCAAGGCAAAGGATTCTTTGATGGCGTAATTAATACTCTCACGCCAATTCTCGCCCGCCCGCAGTTGTTCAGTATCGACCCAAACCGGAAAGCCCGCCGCCTGCAATTGGCGGATAAGCATCTCGACGAAATCCTGCTCCTCGTGTTTGTACGAGATAAAGACATGACTGTTCATGAGATTAGCCCTGACTGTCTACGAACGACCGTTGCCTATTAACAAATCTTTACAACTGTATTGTAGCGCATTCTGCCTTAGAAGGTTATTTTACGCGCATACAACTTTCGCTTCCCTAACAGCCGTTACACCCCAAGCACGATTAACCTGATTAACCTTGACTCTGACTTGCTTGACTTTTTCACTTAAATGATGCTATTCTGTAAACAAGTGAACACGTTCACTTGTTTTTATCGGTACGGAAATGAACATGTTCATCTAACGAACAGCCCTGATATGACATACTTCGATAAGCAGGTTTGACTTCACACAACGAAAGGTCGCGAGATGATCTGGCTAGGCTTGTTCTGGTGGATGGTGTGGCGCGGGCTGCTCAGTGGCATAGCCGTAGGCGCACTTTTCGGAACGGTGGTTGGGTTTGTTATCGGCACCGTCTTTGGAGCATTTTATGGTGCGATTCTGGGCATCGTAACCGGAATTGTAAATGGACTAGCGTTAACAATCCTGACACGGTTCTGGTTCACACCGCCGCAAGACTCACCCCAATTCCGGCGCAGCGCAGTCATCGTGGTTGTGCTGTGTACATGGGTGACTAGCGTCCTACAAATGAGTAAGGTCTTGGGGGGCGTGACAATATTGATAGTAATCCCACCGATCATCGCAAGCATTGTGGCTGGCCTGATGGCTCGGCGTTTCCCTAAGTACGCGGTTGAGGCCTTTTTGGATAAGGAACTTGCGAAAGTCCCTTCTCGACACGACGAGAAATACCACAGGTAACCATATGAGCAATTGGCGTTTGGTCCAAACAAGTCGTCTTCGGCATCTCCTTTATGTCTTAGCGCCTATAACCATTTTGGGTGCTATCGCCGCTTACTTCGCATGGCATTTGCCAAATGCTATTTCTCCCGTTGATAAAGGGCATCGTCCGCTAACAAACGCGGTTTTGTTTTACATCGAAAAGTGAACATGTTCACCTTAGTGAACAAGAAAGGTAATCTCATGATTTGTGTACGCATTGTCTGGTGGATTTTCTGGCGTGGAGTGGTTTGTGGGGCGCTGCTCGGTGCAGCCTTCGGCACATTGATTGTCCCCATCGCGGGAACGTTGTATGGCCTCCTCTACGGCACATTGATCGGAGTCATCATGGGCGCAGTCGATGCTTTCGCGCTCGGAGCAGTAGCTCACTTCTTCATGGACATGGATCACCCCTCACGGATTGTGCCGTGGCTGAGACTGATCGGCATCACCCTCAACCTCATTGGCGTAGGCATCTATGCCTATCTGTTCTTTGGCACCAATCTTGCGACCGTCATTCCACCCGTACTAGCTGCTATCACTATCGCTCTACTTGTTCCGCGTTTCGTGAACTTTGCGGTACGCATCCAACAAGTCACACCTGATCAACCAACACCTAGCGCGTCACGAACACAGCCAAAAGCTGCTCAATAGATTGGAACACATCATGATTTGGTCAAAACTCGTTTGGTGGGTTTTGTGGCGTGGTGCTGTGAGTGGAGCCATATTAGGAGGATTGTTTGGAACATTCATTGGTTTCGTTGTAGGTACAATTTATGGGATGGCTTATGGAGCGCCTATAGGTGCGATTATGGGCGTGATTGATGGCATCGCTCTTGCAATTATGACGTACCTATTTTGGGGCTCTCCGCAGCCTTTTACCCGCTTTGTACTTTCGACGCGAATACTAGGTATGACGCTGAACTTTATTGGGGTCTACCTTTATTTCCATAATTCCTTCCAACCACCAAGCGTCAGTTTTATACCGCCCATTTTAGCGACCATAGCAGCCTATTTTCTAGCTCCTCGCTATGTGAAATACGCAACCAATCTTTACCAGTCAAACAACTCTCGCAAGCCGCAAGTGAACGTGTTATCGTAGGAGGCTAAAAACTGAACACGTTCATGTCAGAAAGATAGGAAATAGAGTGATCTGGTTACGACTAATTTGGTGGGTTTTGTGGCGCGCGATCATCTGTGGCGCATTAGTGGGTGTATTGATTGGAACGCTGATTCTGCCTCTTATTGGGACAATTATGGGGCTTATTTTCGGCACACTTTTTGGGCTGGCGCTGGGTTTGCTCAACGGCATCTCCATGACGATTATGGCCTTTGCTTCCCTTAATCCGCCTTATAATCGTTCACGCATTATCCTCTGGATATTGGTGCTGGTTATCCCGGTTGATGTATCCGCCCTAATGTCTATCTTTGGGAGTGAATTCAGCATTATTCCTTCGCTGATACTGACGCTAATCGTGATTTATTTTAGCTTTGGCTTCGTCAAATTCGCGGATGCGCAACTTGCGCTGCTTGCTTCTCGTAAAGCCGAGGTTCAAGATCAACCCCTAACCAACAACTATGCGCTCCCATCGCTGATAACACTGGGTTTATTAGCCTTATCCGCCTACGGCATAACCGGATCACTGAATGAGGCAGCACGTTTGCCTGAACGCTATTTGATACCCGCAGGCTATAGCGGATGGATTACCGTCAAATATCGTGTAGCAAGTGAAGCACCGCTCCCTATTGAAGATGGACATTACTTGCTGGTCATTTCCCCGAAGGGCGAACTCAGCACCTCTTCAGATATGGATGATGGCGTATCAACCAATGACGACTATTACACCTACCAAGCGGACGGTACACGCACGAGTTTGCCAGCGACGGATTGGGGTGGTGGCGGTATGGTTTGGAGTCGTGGAACGATGAATTATGGAGGCAATATGACTGGCGAGGGTTTCGAAAACCCCACCACTCTATTTTTTGTTGGCACCGAAGCCCAATATCATCAAAAGTAGATTTTGATCTGCCCAACGCAGCCCGTTAATCAGGTGAAGGGCAAAAAAAGGATAGACGATGGAAAATACCGAGCAACCAACCTTAACACCTAAAGCGCAGGAAACGCGCCAGCGCATCTTCGATACTGCCGTCAAACTCTTTATGGAGAAGGGCTACGAAGAGACCACCATGCGTGATATTGCTGCCGAGGCCGAGTGTTCGTTAGGCTTGGCTTACCGGTACTTCGAAACCAAAGAAGTGGTGGTCATTGAGTTGTATCGTCACCTTGCTGCCAACACCAGAGATCGCATTGACGGACTGCCAACGGTGCCATTAGCCGAGCGCTTTTATCAGATCATGACGCAGGTGCTGAGCGAGATTGCGCCTTTCCGTCCGGTGTGGCAAGGTATTTTTGGCGGAGCGCTCAATCCAAATTCACAGTATGGCGTATTGGGAACCCAAACAGCGGACATCCGCCTAGAAATGAAAGACGTGTTCACCCGCTTAGTCACTGGAGCCAGCGACACACCTAAAAAACCGGAACAAATCGCCGCGATGGGTATGCTGCTCTATGTTGCCTATCTGATGACGCTCTTGTTCTGGATCAGCGACCGTTCACCCGACTACAAAACCACTTATCAACTGCTGGATTTCAGCCGTGACACCCTCAACCTGATTCGTGGAGCGCTGGTCTTACCACCCGTAACCAAAGGCATGATGCGCCTCGCAAGCATTGTCGAGCAAGTCTTCGCTGGATGAAAACCCACAACCCACATTCGAAAAGTTTGTAAACTCGAACGGCCGCACTCGAATTTTTGCACAAAAATGAGCTTGTATAGTTCCTTCCCCCGCAAACGAGGGAGGGAACTATACGGGAGGGTCACAGACCCTACCCTACGAGAAAAACATTATCAACGGAATTATTCGACGGCGAGTTTGCGGTCGAAGTATTCAGCCATTTCATTGAAGGCATCTTTGCCGACATCGTCCTGACGCAGTTCGCCATTTTGGATCATGAAGCCGTGCGGTTCATCAGCGTAAATCTTCATTTCGTAGGAGGCTTTGGCGGCTTGAAGGGCAGTGGCATAATCGTAGATGCCTGCAATCGGGCTGGCGGTATCTTCGGTGCCATGAATGATGAGCATGGGTGTTTTGAGGTCAGCGATAAGGGTTTTTGGCGCTTGGCTGCTGCCGGGATTATCAGGGAAGCCGTACCACGCCACGCCTGCTTTGAAGGTGTCGATCTGTGGTAGGAACAACATGGTATAACGTCCACCTGCACAGAAACCGGTTAGACCGATGCGGGCTTTATCCACATCTTCACGGGTGCTGAGAAGGGCAACACTGTCATTGATAAGCTGCTCGACCACATCATCGGATGGACTTTGCTCGAAGGTTTGCCAGCCGACCGCCAATGTGACGAAGCCACGCGCCGCGAGTTGGTCAACCATGGTGCGGTAGCCTGCTTCCAGCCCACGGAAGGAATGGACGAGAACGATGGCGGGATGTGGGCCTTCGGTGGTGGGCGCAGCTAGATACGATTTGTAGGCTTTATCGGCGCTGGTCACGTCGATATCACCCGATTGGATTTCGGGGGCGCTGGTGGCATCCTGTGCGCTGGCGAGGGGCGCGAAGGCCGCGACAGCCAACGCAAACAATAAAGTACCTAATAACTTAATTTTCATAAACCGACTCCTTTTTCCTAACTCCCGTTGTCCTAGAATACGCAAAAAGCACCATCTGTTCCTGAGAAGGTTCTAAAGAAATAGTGAGAGAAGAATAGTCCTGAGTAGCTGTGGGCAAAGCGAAACTTTGGCAATTTTGGCAATTTCGCCATACTTCCGGCAACACATCAGACGAGCGTGAGGGAGCAATTTGTTAATGAGCCTAGTTGGATGGCGGATGGCTCGGCTAGAACTGCTGCAATTTTGGCGATGGGGCTGCCGCCGCCAAGATTGCCATACGAATAGATTTAACCACCGCCTCACAGGAAGGCTTCGTACAGACCTAGTGAACACAGAGGTCAAGGGGGAGCGTTTTAACATCGAGACTCCAAGGCGGAATAGGACTATGATAAGAACAGTTTAGCAGAGTATGGGATGCAATGGGTTACATTTTGGAAGAACATTTGGTAACTCTTTGGGGAAGTTGGCGTTAACCGTTTTGAGGGAGTGCGAATGTTAAAGGGGTTGGGGAATAGTTAGAAGTGAGTTTGTGATGGTTTGTGGGTTTAAACCTTTGTACGAATAAATTGGGTATGAGTAACCAAGTACGCATACAATTGAACCGCCAAGACGCAGAGAGCGCCAAGATCAAGGCAGAGAAATATGGCAATGACATGAAACTGGAGGCGATTTGTCTGACTTTACTTTGGTGAATTTGTATTCGCAACGTGAGGCAGTAGCCGATTATGTTGCGAGATGGGAAGTTGAGCGTATCTTAGAATGGATGCGGAACTATGGAATAGTAAGTGAACCCAACATAAATAGTCCTGTTCAGGTGTATACATTTGAATCAAAGGCGGGTTTCAAAGATGCGTTTAGGTTTACAAGCGATAATAGGCTTGAAGTTGTGAACTCAGGATGGATTTCGTAAGCTAGCGATATGAATTGGATATTCTATCCTTGCTTTCGTCCTTCTCAATCCTGATAGTGGAAGTGACCTGAATATGAGATCAGAAGCAGACACGACGTGCCATCTATAGATATAGGGTGAGCTAAAATTAGGAGGTAGCACTACAGAGAGGAGAGTTAATTCGAATTGCGCTCGTATTCCTGAATGACTTGACGGATTACATCGGCAGGTAAATCCGAACGAACCGATTTATGATAAATGCGAAGTAAGACAACAAACTTGGCTGTTCGTAGATAATAGATTACCCGATAACCACCACTTTTACCTTTGGTCTGATCAGTACTTCTAATACGCACTTTGTACACAGGATAGCCAACACCGGGGACCTGATCGCCCTCAAACTTACCCTGTTGTAGATTATCAATAAGGGGCTGTATATCGGTCTGAATGTTGCGATATTTACGGTAGAAACGTTTGAGTTCCTTTTTAAATTGGGTCGTATAATCAATCGTGACAGACGGTTTATTCGTCATCCATATTGTCCCAGAGCGTTGAGATCGGATGCGTCTGTCCCGTCATCGCCTCATGCCACGACTGGCGGAAAGCTGCTATAGGGTCTTCGAAATCATCATCCTCAGCATCCAGTTCGAATAATGCCAGTAAATAATCGTCTGGTGCTGTATAACCGCGCTGCTTTGCCGCGCTTTCAATTCGCTCACGTTGTTCATTGGTTAGATGAATGACCAAATCGCTCATGTTAGACCTCAACATCAGACCTATTTCTATAGTTCATTATAGCATTAAGCGTGCTATTTAGGACAGCAGTGAGTAAAAGTGATTTTCCTCATGAAAGAGTCTAATTATTGGTTTGATGCGAATCCTCGCAGCATGGTTTAGAATTGCTATTAAATAGAGTTTATTCGAATAGAGAGTACAAAAATGACCGAATCAAATGATATTGTGCGTCCGTCCAAAGAATTGATCGAAGGCTTAAAACATATCAGCAGTGCGACCGCAACCGGCGAACTCAACCGATTGGGTGTTCGCAGCGCCCAGATTGTCGGGCCGAAGTCGTGGACACCGGGCAAGAGCGTGGTTGGGCCAGCGCTGACGCTGCAATTCATGCCCAAGCGCGAAGACCTGTATGGCGAAAACGAATACACCGATCCAGAGAAGCAGCTTCACCGCCATGTGTTGTATCACACCCAACCCGGTGACATTGTGGTGGTGGATGCGCGGGGCAGCATGACCAGCGGTATCTTTGGCGAAATGATGCTGACTTATTTCTACGGACGCGGCGGCGCGGGTGTGGTGATCGACGGCTGTATCCGTGATTATCCGAAGGCCCAAGAGATCGGTGTTGGCCTGTGGTTGAAAGGGGTAACGCCTAATTTCCACACCCAGACAAACTTGATGCCGTTCGCGGTGAATGTGCCAGTGGCCTGCGGTGAAACGCTGGTGATGCCGGGGGATATTATCATTGCTGATGATGATGGGGTGGTGGTCGTGCCGATCAATCTGGCTCCCGAACTGTTGGCGAAGGCCAGTGAGCATCACGAGTGGGAAGAATTCTCCAAGATGAAGTTGTCCGAGGGTGGCGACCTGCGTAAGTATTATCCGCTGCGCGAGGATGCACAGGCCGAATATCAAGAATGGCGTAAGAGTCAGAAGTAAGGCGCGTTTCTCAACAACGGATGCTCATGTTCTTGAGCATCCTGTTTAGTGGTATGGCAGTGAGTCGGTTGTCCAAAGTCAACGAGCCAACCCCCACCCTAACCCTCCCCCGCAAGCGAGGGAGGGAATCAATCATAATATAGAGCGACATCTTTAGGTTGAGATTTGATCACCAAGTGCGGGCGCTAATTCATTTTGCAGCAGGGATTCCAGATACGGTTTGAGATGCCAAAAGCGCTTTTGCTCGGTGTATTGCTCAATCACTGATTGACTCAATTGAGTCGAAGTTTTCACCGCCCGAATCATGATGTTCTTAGCGGTATGGCTTGAGGATACAAACTGAATCACGTCTACATCATAGCCCATCAGTTTTAAGATGGATGAGCGAAAGGTGTCGGTGATAATATCGCCCAAACGCTCCCTCAAAATACCATGCTGAAGCGTTTCTTCAAAGGGATAAGGCATTTGGGCGGCGACCAATTGTTTTTGAATATCATGATGACAGCAAGGGACGCTAAATACCCATTTTGCATTCCACTTGATGGCCTGAGCCAAGGCTTCATCGGTGGCGGTGTCGCAGGCGTGTAAGGCTAAGACAATATCCGCCGGAGTGGAGGGCGAATAGCTCTGGATATTGCTGACCTCAAACTTGATGTTTTCCCAGCCGAGTTCATGGGCAATCTGGTTATTGCGCTCTACGAGGCCAGCATCCACATCAATGCCGGTGACATGAGTCGGAATCTTGAGGATATTGGCGAAGTAATGGTAAATGCCGAACGTCAGATAGGCGTTACCCGCGCCACAGTCGATGACGTTGAGATGGTCAACGGGTGTTTGGCTGAAATTTCCAGTGGTTTCAACAATGCGTAGAAACTCGTTCACCTGACGGTACTTGGCTTGCATACTGGGCTTGATCGTACCGTTGGGGTCCATGATGCCAATAGCTTTGAGATAGGTGTCATCGTTCTTGCTGGAAACCAGACGTGCCTTTTCCCGATCATGGCTTAAATCACGTTCTTTATGCTCAACATGGGCATGGCGCTTAATGAGCGCTTTACCCTTTTTGGTGATTTGGATTTGCACCGAATTTGTCTCGGACTGGATATAGATGTTTCTGAAATCATCGTCCATGACTTCATCCAGTTTTCGGCGGGACTCTTCAGCGGTGTAGTTTTTGGTGATGGCTTGAACCTGATCGTAATGCACAAACTGGAGTCGATATTCGCCCTTGATCGATACCGGTCTGATCTCAACCTTGATCCAATGAACGTCTCCGCCGCGCTGCCTGCCAGTGAAAGTGGCTTTAATAAAGGTTTGCTGATCAAAGATGTTGGCTTGAACAATGTCGCGAAAGTTCTCTGAACTCATGATCGTCCTAACTGCTTATGCCACTCACATTAAATCCAATGATTTCCCGCGGACACGGCATGCCGTGTCCCTACTATTGTTTGTGTTCTCATTCAGTTCCTCATAAGCATTTTTGAGGAAGGGTTATTTGGCATCGTAACCGCGAATGACATCAGCATATTGCCGTTGAAGGTTGATCCAATGGTCGCCGCGACTCGGTACGCTGATGAGGTCGAATCCCGGCAGCATCAAACCCGTGAGTGAGCCGCCGTAGACGCAGCGGGTATCAATGCCCCAGACACGATCTTTGTAATTCAGTACCTGCATCTTGCCATCGCTATAATCGCGGTGTCCCATAATCAAAGGCTTGTCGCCATCGTAGCGAGCATACCAAGGAAATGATGTGCGCTTGCGGAGATATTCCTCGCCGCTGTTCAGGCCGAGAACAACCGCTTCACGTTGATCTTCGAGCGCGACACCCGGTTCATAAAAGCCGTGAACCAAGAGCGCGTCTGGTAAATCCATATACTGCGGTAAATCACTCATAAAGCCGATGACTTCCGGGTAAATATCCTCGGTGATTTGCTTACGTGTAATCACCTGTGAAGCGGCAGGTTCACTTTGTTCGTCAAACCATTGGACATGTTTACGCTCGTGGTTTCCCATGATCGAGTCGGCATTGGGCGTGTCGCGGAAGAACTCGATCACTTTGTCAGAATCTAAACCGCGATCCACCAGATCACCAATCGAAATGATTTGATCGTCGCTGTTGAGGGCGGCTTTGGCTAATAAATCCTGTAGCTCGTTGTAGCAGCCGTGAATATCACCGATGATGAAGTAGCGCATAAAGGTTGTTTACTCTTTCAAGTGTTGTTTGATGAGTGGGATTAAAGCGTCGATGCTGGATACAAGGGTCGCGCCGTCATTGCACACGCCCCACACCATATTATTTAGAAAACGGCGGTCATCGGTCAGGCCGAAACAGGGTTTGTGAAGCGCGAACATATAACCGAGTTCGACACATGTGCCGGAGTCGTGGTCAGGGCCAGTGAGCAGCGCCACACAAGCCGTACATTCATCCAGTGCGGCTAAATCTGCTTGGAAAACACGATCACGAGCTTCAAAGGTCGGTTCACCCAGATCACCCGCGTCACGATGCGGCAAGAAGGTACTGTAACCAGCGGCTTCCAAAGCGGCAGCGATTTGTTCTAAGTACCAGCGTTCGTGGGTATTGAACAACGGCCCCGCCACATATATTTTCGTCACATCAAACCCCCGCGAGATTTAGGTATAATATGTGCTGATTGTGAAAGCAGAACCCCCTCACCCCAACCCCTCTCCCCCGCAAGCAAGGGAGAAGGGCTTCAAGACACGGCATATCTGCAAAATGCGGTCTATAGAAGGTGATGAAAGATTGTAGGGTGTGCTTCTATCAATGGTTGATAACATTGATTATGGAATAAATGAGGACATTATGACAGAGCAACCTAACCAATCGTCAAACCCAACCGCTGGTCTAACCCTCTTGGGGCAAACAATAAATCATCCCTCTAAACACCTTGAAACTTTCCCGAACCAACATCCGGGACGGCAGTATACCGTGACGCTGGTGTGTCCAGAGTTCACCTGTGTGTGTCCCATGACCGGACAGCCGGACTTCGCCACGATTACCATTCGCTATGTGCCGGATCAGCGCATTGTCGAGTCGAAGTCACTCAAACTCTACTTGTGGTCGTATCGGAATGAGGGCGTGTTTCATGAGCATGTCACCAACCGCATCCTTGATGATCTGGTGGCGGCGCTCAACCCGATTGAATGCCATGTGACGGGGGCATTCGCGGCGCGCGGTGGCATCGCGCTGACGGTTGACGCGCATCATCAGAAGCAAGCGGTTGGATAAGGATAGCCATGTTCGACAACAATAAACCTACGCCGTTATTGCCCGGTGGTAATTGGAACCGTACTTATGTTCTCGGTAAAGTGCTAGGCATGAAAGTCACGGCTGAGACATCGGCATTTGTGGCGGGGTTTGTGTTGTGGGCGATCTTGGCGGTTATCGGCAAAGAGTTTCTGGCGCTGACCGGGCCGGACGTGGTGGTGGGTGGTGGCCTGTTGGTGCTGCTGCACTACGGGCTGGGATTCGTTCACCAATTCGGTCATGCGATTGCGGCAGCGCAGACTCGGTATGAGATGACCGGAATGCATTATTGGCTGCTGCTGACACGGTCGATTTATCCGCCGCGTGAACCGCGTTTGTCTGCCAAAGTGCATATCCAACGGGCGAAGGGCGGCCCGATTGCCAGCGCGATTTTATCGGGTATATTAGGGGTGTTGTCGCTGCTGCTGATTCCGGTGGGCGGGCTGGTGTTAGAAATGGTGGTGTTCCTGTTTCTGGATAACCTATTGGTTTACACGTTGGGTACTTTGATCCCTTACCCCGGTACGGATGGTGGCACGATTAAAGCGTGGCGTGATAAGAGTTGAGGTAATGATAAAAATTCTATACGGGGCGCAAAGCCTTGCGCTCCTACAAAAATCGTTTGAACGATGAAATTAGAGGTAGGCGAGGAAGAACGATGGAAGAATATCTGCGGTCAACCGATGTGATAGATTGGGACAATCCGGCGGTACTGGAATTGGCGAAATCGTTGGGAAGTGGAACCATGATGGAAGTCGCCCAACGTTGTTACGAGTGGGTGCGGGATGAGATACGCCACAGCTATGATTACAAGATGAATCCGGTGACGTGTGCCGCTTCGGAAGTGTTGGCGGCACGAACCGGTTATTGCTACGCCAAGAGTCATCTACTGGCGGCGCTGCTACGGGCGAACGGCATCCCCGCTGGCTTTTGCTACCAACGTCTGACCGGCTACGACGACGCGACCTTCTGCCTGCACGGGTTGAACAGTATTTACCTGCCAGAGTTTGGTTGGTATCGGGTAGATGCTCGGGGAAACAAGGAAAACGTGAACGCGCAATTCGTGCCGCCGGTTGAGCAGCTTGCTTACGACCCAAGCGCAGAAGGTGGGCAAGATTTCCCGCAGGTTTGGGCAGACCCGATGCCTGAAGTGATTAAAGCGCTGCGAAGTTATGAGACCTACGATGCGTTAGCCGAACATTTGCCGGATATGCTATAAATTAAACTTCGTCATTTGGGGTAGTAGGCCAATTTATGGGCAGGGTGACGAACATGGTTGTGCCTTGTTTGAGTACACTTTCCATGTGAATGGAACCGCCATAGAGTTCGAGTGCGCGTTTGACAATTGCCAAGCCTAAGCCTGTACCGGCAATTTGGCCTACGTTCTTCCCACGTTGGAAGGCTTCAAACAAACGTTTTTGGTCTTCTTCAGAAATGCCGATGCCCTGATCTTGAACAGTCAGTAGATAGTTTCCTTGGTGCATATCAAGCATGATACGGATGGTGCTGCCATGTGGGGAATATTTAATGGCGTTCGAGATCAGATTCGAGCCGATTTGCCGCAGCAAGCGTATGTCCGCCACCGAGGACATTTTGACAGGGGTTTCAAAAGTAATGATATGGGTTTCACCAATACTCGTTTGAAATTCTTCGACAATCTCTTGGAAAAACGCGCCGACATCTAATTGCTCCGGCATGAAATTCAGATTGCCGGTTTCCATTTGCGAAACAATCAGCATGTCATCCAGCATTTGCACAAGTCGTTTTACGGATGTTTCGATGCGTGTATAACAGGCTTGTCGTCGTTCTGGACTCATACGGTCAGCGTAGTCAGTCAATAGATTATTGGATGACATAATGGTTGCCAACGGATTGCGAAAGTCATGCGAAAACATGCCTATCATGCGTGCTTTAAGTAGTCGCTGTTCATGCTCTTGTGCCATCGCATCCTGTAGTTGTAGTAATTCTTGTTCATAGACTTTCTCCCGTGCCGCAGATTTTTCCAATCGGACTTGAATAGCTTGCAGAAGCTGTAACCGCGTAAAAGGTTTGGTGATGTAATCATCAGCACCCAAATTCATGCCATAACGAATATCATCATGCGAGGCTCTGGCTGTCACAAATATAAAGGGGATACGTGTGGTAGCGGGGTTGGAATGCACTTCAAGAAGTACACCAAATCCGTCCAAATAAGGCATGTTTACATCACAGACGATCAAATCTGGAATGTGCTTATTGGCTTGTATAACCCCCTCAATGCCATTTTCGGCGCTGACGACTTCATAGTCTTCAAAAGTCAGCCAATTGACCATTTCATTGCGAAGAATGTCTTCATCATCAATAACCAGAATTTTCGTCACAATCATTTACCTTTTGGAATTCACAGGTATTTCTACCCTGAAGACCGTATTCGCACCGACCTGATTTCGAATAGAATAGCGCCGCTGTGTCGTTCAAATGTCGCAATTCACTTTGAGCTTTCGCCACAACGACAAGTAAGTCTGAATCAATTCAACCATGAAGTTACATCAACTGACCAGCCGACATACCTTTATCAGCCCAATTTAGTATAGGCTGAAATACTAATATAAATCATAATATTTTCTGTTTTGAAAAATCTTTAATGACTATCGAATCATGAGTGGAAGCGAAAAGTCCCCTTCACCTACATAAAAAATCCGGCGACTTACATCGCTTTATAATCGTCAAAAATATTCGGTTTTCAGGAGAAAGGTGTTAGTTTTGAGGCTCGTCTGAGTTGACCGCCTGCGCCGGTATAGTCACCTTCACTGTCGTTCCTTCGCCCAACGCACTTTCGAGCTGAATTGTGCCACCATGGAGACACACGGCTTGTTTAACAATAGCCAAACCCAGACCTGTGCCAGTAACCCTGCCCACATTTGACCCTCTTTGGAAAGCGTTAAATAGACGTTCTTGATCCTCGGCTTCAATCCCAATTCCATAATCCTGAATAGTGAGAACACAGTTCCCACCATCCGCCTCTAATGTTACCGATATCTCAGCAGCCGGTGGAGAATACTTAATCGCATTTGAGATCAGATTTGATGCAATTTGTCGGATTAGTCGCACATCCACTAGCACAATATCGTTGAATTGAGATTCGAATTTAACGGTACAAGATTCACTATTAATGGCCTGAAATTCTTCAACAATATCCTGAATAATCTGGTTAATATACAAGGCTTCAGGACTGAATTGGAGACTGCCTGCTTCCATCTGCGTGACAATCATCATGTCATCCAGCATTTGCAGCAGTTGGCGCGCAGAAGCATCAATCCGGTGCAAATGGGTTAAGCGCTTTTGTTCATCCAGACGATCCGCGTAATCCCGTAGCAAGCTATTGGACGATAAAATCGTGGATAAGGGGTTGCGAAAGTCGTGCGAAAACATGCCTACGAGTTTGGCTTTTACTATTCGCTGCTCATGTTCTTGGGCGAGGGCATCATGTAATTGTTGCACTTCGCGCTTATGCCACTGCTCACGCGCCAGCCGTTTATCCAATTGTCTTTGAATGGCAACCAATAATTCTTGAAGGGTAAAAGGTTTGGTGATGTAATCATCCGCGCCTGATGTCATCCCTCCGCGCAAGTCTTCGTGTGAAGCCTTAGCCGTTAAGAAAATAAAGGGCGTAGCCACTGTAGCCGGATTAGAATTAATTTCTAACAGCACCCCATAGCCATCCAATCGGGGCATCATGATGTCGCATAAAATCAAATCAGGCAGATATGAGAAGGCCAGATCAACACCCTTGATGCCATCTTCTGCCTGCACTACGTCGTAACCTTCAAACGTTAGCCATTCTGCAACTTCGGTTCGTAAGGGGCCTTCATCCTCAATCAGTAGAATTTTCGTCATGTTTTTCTCCTATTTCAGATGCAAATGGGATCATAATTGTGAATGTTGTCCCCATTCCTACTTCGCTGTCGACCGTTATAAAACCGCCGTGCAATTCAACTGATTCTTTTATAATGACAAGCCCTAGCCCTGTACCGGGGATGGTTCCAACATTGGCAGCGCGGTGGAAAGGCTCGAAAAGATGTTTTAAATCTGCTTCGGGAATACCAATTCCCTCATCTTGTATTTTGAATATGAGTGATACATCTGTATGCTTTAGACTGATTGTAATGGCTTTGTGGGGTGGCGAATACTTAACGGCATTGGAAACCAGATTACTGATGATTTGGCGCATCAGTTTTCGATCCAAGTAGACTTGTTGCAGTTCGTTATCACAGCTATAGACAAAATATTGTGATATGTCCGAGCGATTTTCGAACTCATCAATCACGCTGCGACACACGGCATCCAGATTCATAATCTCTGGATCATACTTCGTTTTGGGATCCTGTAAGCGCACGACTTGCAGCATATCTTCAATGATGGTCTTCAGGTAAAACACCCGATCAGTAATCTTGGAAAGCTTGTCATCAATTTCTAGTTCTGTTAGTTTTTTGCGGTAGGCCAACAAAGTCTCGACGACCGCAAGTATGGTCGCGAGCGGTGTACGAAATTCATGGGAGGCTGTCGAAATAAACCGTGTTTTCAGTTCGCTGAGTTCTTTTTCTTTCTCTAGCGCATTCTTGAGCGCTTCTTCGGCTCGTTTGCGAATAGTGACATCTCGCGCTGACGTAACATATTCCTGTACCACATCGCTATCTTTGGAAGTGATGAACTTACGAGCCACTTCTAGCCATATATAATGACCCTTACGATGGCGGAAGCGATAGGTTAAGGGGATTTCGCTGCGCTGGTCGAGGGCAATTTGATGTTGTTGCAACGTCGAGGCTCGATCATCAAGATGAATAAAATCAGATGTGAGTTTGCCGATCATATCTTCAGGCGCATAGCCCAATACGGAAGCACTCGACGGTGATACATCTTTATAGATACCATCGGGGGTTACACGGGAAATGATGTCGGTTATGTTTTCAGCCAGAAGACGATAGCGCTCTTCACTCAGGCGCAGCGTTTCTTCGGCTTTTTTTCGTTCGGTGATGTCACGATTAACCGCTACTGTGCCGATGGGTATGCCATTTTCGTCTTTAAAGAGTGAGACTGATGCTTGTATATCTAATGCGGTTCCATCTTTACGCAGTTGAATGAACTCTTCTTGATATTGCCCCTCAGAAAATAGCGTGGAGGCGGATTCTGTCCGTCCGTTTGCTGAATTGAAACGCGTTCTTAAGATGTCTGCTTTTTTACCAATTGCCTCGACTGCGCTCCAGCCATATATCGTTTCGGCGGCTTTATTCCATCTCTGGATAACAAAATTTATATCGGTCACAATAACTGCATCACTCATATTGGCTTGAATACTGGCATCGAACAGCAGTTGACGCTCACGCGCTTTGCGTTCACTAATATCCGTGTATACACCGAGGATGCCGAAAATATCGCCCTGCTCATTTCGCAGGGGCAGTTTACTGGTCTGGATGACAAGCGGTTCTTGGCTGTGCAGTGTCAGCGTTTCTTCATAGTCCAGTTTAGGAGTACCCGTTTCCATGATAGCTATCTCGTCGGCACGAAAATGTTCTTCCTCGGCTGCCATGGTCTTCATTTCGTCGGGGGTTTTTGCCAGCAGATCAGCGACAGCGCCAAAACCGGCATCATATGCAAATAAGCGATTGCACCCCTGCAAGACAGAATTGCGATCTTTCCAGAAGACGCGCACCGGGATAGTATCCAGCACCAGTTGCAACATTTTTTGCGATTCTCGAAGCTGCTGTTCTCGCAATTTTTGCTCACTGATATCGCGTGTTATACCCACCAGACCGATGAGTTCCCCGTTCAAATTATGCAGCGGCACTTTGGTGGTAGAGGCCCAGATTAACCCTCTATGTGCGTCAAGGATTTGTTCCTCATCGTTAATAAGCGGTTGCAACGTCTGGAATAAATGATCTTCTTTGGCATGATATTGAGCCGCCATTTCGGGAGGAACAAAATCGAAGTCGCTCTTACCAATGGTTTCTTCAGATGATGTTAGCCCGTAGAAATGAGTGCGGGCCAGGTTGCTTAGGAGGGTGCAGTGCCGGGTATCTTTGACGAAGATATACTCAGGAATCGCATCAATCAATGTTCGCAGCAGGTTACGCTCTTCGGCAATGGCTGTTTCCGCCCGCTTGCGTTCTGTAATGTCACGGATGATACATACAATGCCATCGTCCTTGATAAATCCAATGCCAAATTCAGCATCAAAAACGGTACCGTCTTTGCGCCCGGCGCTGATTTCAAGGCGCTTCGCTTCACGATTCAACATTATGTGCTTCACGGTTTCTGCATCTTGTCCGCTTAGCAGCCGTGTACTGAGCAGATCGCTAAACGATTTCTCATGGTAAGCGTCCGGCTCAACTTCGAACAAAGTGTCAAAAGCTAAGTTTGTTTGCTGAATAAGCAAGTTGGAATCCAGCAGTACGATGCCGTCAATACTGTGATTCAAAATGGCTTCAGCCCGCTCTTTAGCCTGATTGAGTTCGAGTGTACGTTGATCCACTCGCGATTCGAGATCAATCGCATGTTGGTTAATCTCTTCATAAAGCTGCATGGTTTCAATAGCGGGTGCTGCCCGTTCGGCGTAAGCCGTCAAAATACGGCGGTCGCTCTCACTGAAAGCATCTTTATTTGCCCCTTGAAGATCCAAAACTCCAATTACACCATTGGCTGTTTTTAGAGGGATTGCAAATTCTGATCGCGTTCGCGGATCACTCGCCACATAATTTGCGTCCTGCGTTACATCTGGCACATAATTGATTTTACCCGTCCGCAGCGCTAATGGAATCAAACCCTTCCCATCCAACGTCAGTGAGCTGTGGGTTTGAATGTCAAATTGACCGGTGCGGGCAAGACGAAGAATGTTGCGTTGCGTTTTTTCTAGCAGCACGATGCCACAGTCTGCATGTTCAAACTCTTGCACGACTGCCGCCACAATTTGCTGTCCCAGACTCAGCAAACTATCCGCCTTAAATAAATAGGATGTAGCGTTATAGACCGATTGGAGCTCTTTTTCGGCAAGCTTGCGTTCGGTGATGTCTTGGCTGGTTCCAAAACCATACATGGCATGACGCGCGCTGCCTTCGCCTTCGAAATAAATATGCGAGAGGACAGAGAGCCAACGTACCGACCCATCGGGAAATAGGATGCGGTACTCCATCGCCGATTTGGGATTACTGGTTGGGCTAAGAGTGACAGACACTTCTCGTTTGAAGCGCTCGACATCTTCAGGATGAACATGTGAGATAACCTCATCTGCTGAAACCGTATCGCGGTCAAAGCCATAATGGTTTTTGGCGCGTTCATCCAAGTGCAGGACACCTTTTTTAATGTCATAGCGCCATTTGCCCAAGTCACTGGCTTCCATTGACAAGCGTATCCACTCTTCACGTTCGCGGAGTTCGGCCTCGGCTTGCCTTCTGGTGGTGATGTCTCGTGTTACGCCTAGAAGGCGCATTGCTCCGCTATTATCCGACAAGAAGGTCGTAAGGACTTCCGTCCAGACTGTGGAGCCATCTTTACAACGCTCTTCGACCTCATAGATCTGGGCGATTGCTGCCGGATCGCCTGCAACAAAGGCTTCTATACGTTCAGGCAATGAGTCGGCAACCGCTTGTAACGAATCAGGCGTAAGAGTCTCCGCCAATGTTTGGTTCATTACTTCTTCAGGTGTATAGCCACGTAACTGCTGGACCGAGGGACTCATATAGGTGAAACGGGATGTGCCGATGTCTAATATCCAAACGACATCCGCTATATTTTCAGCGAGTAAACGATACTGTTGTTCACTTTGGTGTATGTTATCGGATAGCTGCATTTGACGAATAGCGATAGCAATCTGACTAGCAATCTCGATTGCGATCTCTTTATGCTCGACTGTGAAAGAGGCGGGATTATCTCCACTCAAAGCAAGCAATCCAATTGCGTGTCCCTGAAACATAAGCAGTGCTTGAATACCTGAGACTATGCCAGCCTCTATCAACAGCTTGTAGGCGGGCATTTGGGGACGCACTAAGCGAAGATCTTCAATTATTCTAGCTGTCTTTCCTTCAAATCCTTCCTCCAAACCGGGAAGGAGAGGCGTTCGATGTACCGCGCTCAGTGCTTGAGGAAGATTAGAATCGTGTGCAAAAACCAGTCCTTCCCCGGTGTCCCAGTCAAATAAAACGACGGAGGCTCGTTGGCAGGGAACAAGCTGGCGAATATGTTTTAGTGCCGTTCCGATTATTTCTTCGGTTGAAGTCGCGTTGATGATGCCAGCATCAATTTCATGCAGGATTTCCATGCGCTTGGCGTACTGCTGCAATCTGGTCTTGGCTTGTGTAAGATCAGCGTTATTCTGTTCTAGTTTGACAGCACGATTCTCTAGTTCCTCTGACAGGTGCACCTGTCTTATCGCAATAGCCAGTTGGTTGGCAACTTGTGCCGCAATTTCCTGATGTTCAAGGGTGAAATAACCGGGAGTATCCGCCACAAGTACTAAAGAGCCGATTGTCTTATCCTGATCTGAGAACATGGCGCTCAGTAAAGAAACCATTCCTTCACTGACAAGCTGTTTAGCACGCGGGCTTGTTGCTTGCAGCGGACGAATGTCATCGAAAATCCGAATACCTCGTGCATCATATCCTTCATAAACATCGCTTGGTAAGTCAAATCGGACACCTTCGGTAAAAAACGAATTTTGGTTGAGGTCGTGAGCAAAAATTTGTCCCTCACCTGTTGTAGGATAAATCGTTGTGATATTAGCTTGTTGGCAGTGAATAAGCTGGCGAATATGTTTTAGTGCCGTTTCGATTATTTCTTCGGTTGAAGTAGCATTGATGATGCCGGCATCAATTTCATGTAGGATTTCCATGCGCTTGGCATATCGCTGAAGCACGATTTCGGATCGTTTACGCTCGGTAATGTCCAGCGAGAGGATGAAAATTCCTTCGGGTACAGGCTGAACACGGCTATCGAACCATGTTTTCGTACCGTCAGGAAAAGTAAACTCATTTTCGAAGTGCAGTGGAATACGTTCTTCCATGCACGTTCGCAGATAGGTGAACATCTCGGAGTTTTCGAACTCCGGGTATATTTCGAATACAGTGCCGCCAAGCAGTACTTCTTTCGCCTCGCGCCCATATTTGGTCGCTGCATCATTGACATAGAGATAGCGCCAATCGAACCCAATAATCTCCGCACTTTCCAATAGGCCGTCCAGCATCCGACGATAGCGACCATCGGCTTCGAGGAAGAATGAAGGTTGAGTTGGGGTGTTTTCGGAGGAGAGCAACGCTGCTTCAAGTTCAGATACTCGTGCTTGGGCATTCGCTAGGGTTTGCCTTGCAGTCGCCAGTTCTGAGATAAAATCCCGACTGTTTTTTGTCATAGTTAGTCATCTTGGAATATATATCTAACAATTTACCATTAAGTAGAGTTGTTACATTATAAACCCTAAAATTAACAAATAGCACTAACTTTATGGTGTGCGATAAGGGAGTGATAAATTCATAACTCATTATGCGAAGGAGTAAGTATTACAGTGACCGGAAATCAGAATACCAATAGACAGCCATTGCGTAGATATTTTCAAGGAGGCATTGAAATAAAAAGGCGAGTGTAACCACCCGCCTTGCTCTCCGTAATCTGACGTTGTTTTTAAATCACTGGCACATCCAGAATACGGCTGAGTTTGACGACACTAAAGCGATTACGCAGATAATGACCGTATATCAGGCCGGGGTTCACCTCGTCTGCCGACAAGCCTAGTTCTTGGGCGGTAGCGGGCGCACCGACCTCGCGCAAATAACCGGCTATGACTTCAGGTGTGGGTACATTGGCAGCAATAGTCTGAATATCATCCCAATGATCCGCGATGCGCTGTTTAAGCGTATCGAAACCTGCTTCAGTCAGACCAAGGAAAGCGGCATGTTCTTTGGCGATGTCGTCAGCCATGTCGCCGTAACCTTCGCGGATAATCGCAAGCTCGTCGGCACGGCTGGGAAGGGTTGCCCCTTCTAAGCGATCCATCGCATCCGAGCGGCTGAGTTCGCGAATCTTGGCATATTGTTCAGTGATGAGTGTCAGGGCATAACCGACCTGTGCGCCGTGCAGCATCGAGTGACCGTGATGTTTGAGGCGCTGCATCTCCCAATAATGCGAGGCGTGATGCTCTGCACCGGAAGCCGGACGGGATGCGCCAAAATCCAACATACATAAACCGGACTCGATCAGGGCATCCATCAAGGCGCGGACACCTTCAGGCGTATGCTTGCCAATGGCTTCGGCATTTTGGACGACACTATCAATGGCGGCTTGAGTGCGTCGGGCGATTTCAGCATCGTAAGGTTCATCCCAAACGAGGCTGCCCATTTTCCAATCCGCAAGGGATGTGTATTTGCCGATCATATCGCCAAATCCGGCTGCGATCAGACGTTGAGGCGCGTTCGCAAGCGTGTCGATGTCGGCAAAGACGGCAATCGGTGCTTGGCAAATGAGGGTGGTTTTTACCCCTGCCAAAATGATGGGCGCACCAATCGAGGTGAAACCATCGACTGAAGGCGCGGTGGGCAGGCCAATGAAGGGGCGACCGCTGCGATGGCTGACAAAGCGGGTAATATCGGTAATTGAGCCTGAACCAGCAGCGATAAAGGTTAAATCCCCAACCGGCGCTTCAACAAATGTTTTGACAATATGATGTTCGTCGGCGTGAATTTCATCGCCTTCCAGCACAATCGTGGCGACATCATAACCTTTGCCTTTGAGGGCGGCTTCGGCACGTTGACCGAGTGCCTTATACGTATTGGTATCGGCAACAATGGCGAAACGGCGCAAGCCTTTCCCGGCTACATAATCCAGCAGCTTACCGATGGCATCACTGCCGACATAAATTGGATCAATTGCGGTCATTGCTCAGATTCCTTTTTCGAAATAATTTGCGCTCAAGACATGGCTACCATGATAGCGCGAATCGGTATCGAATGAACCCCCGTAGTATGTAATGTCATGGGTGGTGATAGGACAGGTTGATAAGCCGCGTTACAATCTGTAACAGGATCACACTTTACTTGTTGAAAGGTTTTTGATGGCTTCACAACCCATGGAATTATGGGCGTTTTTGGAAAATTCTAATTTTCAACGGCGGAAAGCAGGCGGACTTTACCGTCAAGATGAGATTAAGCTGATCCGGCATCTGGAAGCGATTGAACTTGCGCGGAGTTATGTTTATTTGAAGTGAGGTGTAGGCAGTTCGAGTAGCGGTTATAATCAACTGATTTCTAACAGATAATCCAAGACCAACAAGGACACGGATATGAGCATTAAGAACGGTTTAGCATTAACGCCACCGATGGGCTGGAATAGCTGGGATTGTTTTGGTCCTTCGGTACGAGAGAACGAAGTCAAAGCCAACGCGGATTATATGGCTGAGCATCTGCTGAAATTCGGTTGGGACACGATTGTGGTCGATATTCAATGGTATGAACCGGCTGCCCAAGCACATGGTTATCGCCCGAATGCCGAGCTTGTGATGGATGAATATGGGCGATTGTTACCCGCCGTGAACCGTTTTCCGTCGGCTGCGGACGGCGCGGGTTTTAAGCCACTGGCGGACACTGTCCACAGCAAAGGGTTGAAGTTTGGTATTCACATCCTGCGCGGCATTCCACGTCAAGCCGTCCGCCTCAATCTGCCCATCTACAACTCGACCTACCACGCCCAAGATATTGCGAATACCCGAAGTGTGAGCAGTTGGATTGACGATATGTACGGGATTGATATGTCCAAAGAGGGCGCTCAAGCCTACTACGATTCAATCGCTGAGTTATATGCCAGTTGGGATGTCGATTTCATTAAGGCCGATGACATTCTTTATCCGTATCATGACACCGAAATTGCAGGTTTATCGCAAGCGATCCAGCACAGTAAGCGCCCAATTGTGTTGAGTTTGTCACCCGGTGTCGAGATGACGACCGACCGCTACGATCACCTCCAACAAAACTGTGAACTCTTCCGTATTTCAGCCGATTTTTGGGATCGTTGGGTCGATCTCAAAGATCAATTTGCGAACTGCCAAAAATGGGAGGCGTTTACAGGGTCGGGATGTTGGGCGGATGCCGACATGCTACCGTTGGGACACATCGGTATCCGTGCTGAACGCGGCGATGACCGTCAAAGCCTGTTCACGCGTGATGAACAAATCACTCTGATGACGTTGTGGGTCATCAGCCGTTCGCCACTGATGTTCGGTGGTCATTTACCGGATAATGACGACTTTACCTTGAGATTGCTGACCAATGATGAAGTGCTTCAAGTGCATCGTGCCAGCCAAGATAATCACCAATTGTTTCGGGAAGGCGACCATGTGGCGTGGGTTGCGAAAAGTACGTCATCGGATGACACCTATCTGGCGATTTTTAACGTTGGCGATGAGATGTCAACGATTGAGGTTGATCTGGCGCTGGTCGGTGACAGCCTATCTTACGATGCCCGTGATTTGTGGAGCAAAACCGATGTGGGTAGCGTTCAGGGTAAATGGTCACAAGAACTCGCGCCGCATACTTCGGCTTTTTATCGGTTACGGGCGGTTTAAGCCCTGAAAACTGCGAATTATGCAGCAATGCGGCACTTTTTGCATAATTTGCAATACTTCCGCTGAATTGTCGGCGGGAAGCTGGCCTGTGTCCGCTGAATTGGCATTTTATGGCGGCGGGAAGCTCACCTGCTGCCACTGAAATGACGCAGATTCGGCGGGTGGTTCGGCTAGTGCCACCGCTGTGCCAAAGGTTGAGCTGCTGCCGCTTTCTCCGCTGATCTTTAGGTGATGGTTGATGGGGTGAAAGTTTACCCCCTCATGACATCATTTTGTGCGCCAAAAAAGTGTCTGACGGAAATTGAGTCTATCCTCTACCTTCACCCGTTTAATCCATTATTTTAGAACAAAAATTCTTTTTGTCAAGCCCGAAATAAGGAAGCCCTTGCATCGTATCTATTCAACACTAGTGCTAGTGGTGCTGACAGATCGTTATGTGATGAAATAGGATAGGATTTAAAGCGGTGGATTATGGGTTATAAATCACACCGTTTTCAGAAACTTCAATCTAATAGACGTGAGACTAATCGTTATGACGACCAATGATCAAGCAGCAGATACTCATCCAGTACCGACTGTCATGGACAGGGTAAAACAGATAATTACCCCCAATGCGATTCCCGCCGAAGCGCCCATCCATAAATTTTCACGGGTACACATTATCGTTAATCCCGCTTCCGGTCAGGAAGGGTTGCACTTACCTGCACTCAACAAAATCTTAAAAGACCTTGAGATCGACTGGGAAATGTTTGTCATGCGTAAAGGTGGCGAGGCGCGAGAACGTGCTAAACAGGCCATTGCGGCAAAAGTTGATGCGATTGTGGTTTATGGCGGCGATGGGACGGTACTGGAGGTCGCAAGCAGCATGGCTGGAAGTGACATTCCACTGATTATTATACCGGGTGGCACGGCCAACGTCTTATCGGTTGAGCTAGGCATTCCCGCCGACCAAATCCAAGCAGCATCGTTACTCGGTGCCGTACCTAACACGATTCGGACACTCGATATGGGTGTACTAGAGGGTGCAAAGCTCGAAGATGGCAGCACGGGCGACCTGTACTTTTTCCATCTGGGACTCGGACTAGAAGGTACAATGCACGAAAAGGCTGATCGGGAAGCCAAAGATCGTTCTGGCATGTTTGCTTATGTGGCTGCTGCGTTGCAGACACTCTCGAATCCAAAGGTTGCCCATTATCACATGACACTGGATGGCGAAACGGTTGAGGCCGACGGAATCAACTGCATGGTCACCAACTTTGGCAGTGTCGGTGTTCAGGGTGTTACCCTTTCACATGATATTGACATGAGCGACGGCTTGTTGGACATCATCGTTATACAAAACGCCAATATTTCGTCATTACTCAGTGCGGCTGCTAACGCTGTTGCTTCTGGCGAGTTGGCGCAGCCACTGCTCCAATGGCAAGCGCGTGAAGTGACGATTAGTTCTGAACCTAAGCAGCCGTTGGTGGTGGATGGCGAATTGATTGAAGTCGATGAAATCAAAGTGCGAATCATGCCGAAGTTCGTTCGGGTGGTTGTACCTGCGTAGCCTCATTCGTAAGGGGTGTAAGCGATTATGCGGGAGGGTCTGAGAGCCTCCCCTACTGGAAAACATCGGATTATCTTTAAACAAAAAGGGCTTGCCAGCGGCAAGCCCCTACAGATGAAACTCTTAAAAATTAGCCGCCGGATGCCAGCGTTGCTAAGGGTGTGGTGTTGAGGGTCGGCTGTGGCGCAGTCGTTGCAGGTAGACCCGCTAGAGTTGGAGGCAATCCCGGTTGGGCGTTTGTTTCATCACCGCCTGTGCCAATGGCTACGGTTGCGACGGGTGCTGCTCCAGTTGTACCGGTCGTTCCTGAGGTATCAGGCGCTATTCCGGTATCGCTGGTGTTATTGGCACAGCGGAAACCTGCCCAGAGCGTTGGCCCCAGTGGTGGAAGGCTTTGACGATGTACACTGCGCGAATAGAAGGGTAGCGCGTCCCAACTGCCGCCACGCAAAACTTTCTGCGTTCCGGCAACTGGTCCTTTAGGATCGACAATCGCGGCGGTTGAATTCGCCAGTGTGGTGTAATACAGCGGATCGTACCAATCGCTCACCCATTCAGCGATGTTGCCTGCCATGTCATACACACCGTTGAATGACGAGTAACTGCCAACCGGCTTGGGGCCGACCAGCGTTTGATCGGTTTCTTGAGGGCGGCTGGTGCGGGCGTTGGTAACGATGAATTCATTGCCCCACGGATAAATCGTGTTTTGTGTCCAGCGGGCGGCATGTTCCCACTCGGCCTCAGTGGCTAAGCGGCGACCGATTGCCACGCAATAAGCCTGTGCGCCGTACCATGTGACCCCTGCTACCGGAAAGTTGGAAATAGCGGCGTTCACGCGGTAATTCTGAGTGTCCGAAATAATATTGCTGTTCTGATTTTCCGTGCGGGTTTCGATGCACAACTGGCCTTCGCAGCCGTTCTTGTGCTTGCCATTCCGCGCACCCATGCCAATCGTTTCGGCATTTAAGAAGGACAAATACTGATCGTAAGTGACTTCCTTCTCTTCAATGTAGAAGGGGCTGACCGTCACTTGATGCGGCGGGAATGAGTCGCTGGCATCGTTGGGATCGCACTTGCTGTTCCATAAGCTGGTGCATTCTTCGGCAGCAATCGCCGCTTCCTGCGCCTTGGTTCCCATTTCAAATGCGCCACCGGGTACTTGAATCAGTGGGCTGCGCTTCGCCAGCAAGTCCGATGGAATTTGCGCGGATTGGGCGGCTGCGACTGTAGTCGGTGTTGGTGGAGGGGGTGTCGTCGCCGTTGGCTCCACTTGTATCATATTGGTGGTCGCCGTAGCTACGGGCGGGGCGATTTGCGCATCACCGGAAGTCGGTGATGGCAGAATGCCAACCGTTGCTTCGGTCGTGGGTGTTACGGGCAAGGGCGTTGAGGTGATGACCATCACAAGGGCTGTCGGGGTGGCGCGGCCTGCGGAGAATACACCCGCTAAGGCATCCGTGCCGCCGGTAATCACCAGCACCAATCCGACAATCGCCGCACAGCCGAAGCCAAAGACGAAGCCGATCACTGTCCACTGCCATGCACCGCCGCGTCGGGTTGTACCGCCACCGCGTAATGAACCATAGTTTTGTCGCGTCATAGGAAAGTTCACTCCTTTTCACAGGGATACCATCATAACGGTTGGAGGGCTGAACTCCAACGGCGGATTTTAAGGCGTGGGGAAAACGGCGGATTAGATAGAAGACGCAATGGGCAAGTTTCAAGTGACAAGACGCAAATACAGTTGAACCGCCAAGTCGCCAAGAACGCAGAGATCAGAGGAGAGATTTTTTACCAGAGAGGCATAGAAGGAACCTAAAGAAAGTAATGCGAATACCAACCCCCTCCCTAACCCTCCCCCGCAAGCGATGGAGGGAACTGATACTACAAACGGTTATTTTCGCAGCAATTACTTTGAACTACTGAGAGAGAATGCTTTTCAGAGGAGAAACATAGAAATAATTATAGAGAAAAGATGTGCGTTTTCCGAGAAGTGAATAAATCATAAGATAAATCTTTGATGTCTGAAGCAGCACATAAGTAGGGGATTAACATGGTGCGAGACAGTGCTTGACAGGTCAGATGGCTGGGGATACGCTACATATATTTAATAAGGATCGTTATTGTGGTTGGACTACAAGCGACTCAAAATAGCACACTGGTTAAGAACGGCCCCCGTCCGGTTAATTTGCGTACCGATTTGGGTCAGTTGGCTGACCTGATTGAAATCGCTTTTGCCAGCAGCATGGATAGCAATGGGCGGGCAGCGGTGCGTGAGATGCGTACCATGAGCAACATGCCGGGAATTGGCTTTCTGGGCGGGCTGAACAACCTCATGCAGGGTATGGGTACCGGTTACGTCTGGATTGAAGATGGCAAGCTGGTGGGCAATGTGTCGGTTTATCCGGCGGACGGCCCCGGTTATGATGGCCGCGATTGGGTAATCGTCAACGTGGCGGTACATCCCGATTATCAGCGGCGGGGCATCGCGCAGGGGTTGATGCAGGCCAGCATGGAGATGATCGCCCAACGCGGCGGACGACGAGCGATGTTGCAGGTGGATGCGGATAATCCGGTGGCGCGGCGGTTGTATGTGCGGCTGGGTTTCAATGAAGAACGCAGTTGGACAACATGGCGGCGCAGCGGTGCATATAACATGCCGCAGCCTTATGAGAGTGACCCGCGTATTCATATTGTGCATCGTCAGTCCAACGAGTGGCAGGCCGAATACAAGCTAGCCGAATATGTGCGTCCACAATCCATAGGCGGATTAGGTTGGCTGAAACCGCTGCACGAACGGCAGTTTCACAGCAGTCTATGGCAGCAGCTTGGCGAATGGCTCAGCCTGCGCCAGCGCGAACGGTTGGTCATTCGTTCGGATGATGAGCGTGAACTGCTGGCGGCCTTGTGGATCGAAACCAGTCTAACGCTCACCACTCAACTTACCCTGCTTGTGCATCCTGATTACGAAGGCTTGTATGACGAAGCTCTGGTCAACACGGCTGTGCGGCGTTTAGGCACATCGGCACTGGCGATTGAACATCCCTCCGACCGCCCCGTAACCAGCGCCATCCTCAAGCGCTACCAGTTTGCGCTGCGGCGTGAAGTTGTCCATATGGTGTGGACAGCCCATTCATAGTTGATCTCCGGCTTACTGTCTGATGAGAAAATAAATTATGTACGGCATTAGATGGTATTATTTTGGCTTGGATTTCATCAGCCTTAGAAAGAGAGACTTTAAAGACTCGTGTCTGACGATGGCAGTAGTGACTTAGATCAACCTCCCCCCGTTCCCATTCTCTTATCCCTCAAGCGAGATATAACTTGGAAATCCTAATCATTGTGCTGTTGACGGTCGTCAACGGTCTACTTTCGATGTCGGAAATTGCCATTGTTTCAGCGCGTAAAGTACGACTGGAGCAGATGGCAAGTGCGGGCAGCCGGGGTGCGCGGCAGGCATTGGAACTCTTTCAGTCACCCAACCGTTTCCTTTCGACAGTGCAGATTGGCATCACACTGGTGGGCGTTTTGCAGGGCGCGTTTGCGGGGGCGGCATTGGCGCATCCGGTCGCAACCGTTTTAGGACAGGTCGAATTTTTGCGTCCGATAAGCGAGGTACTAGGCTTGTTCATCGTGGTCGCTGTGACGACCTATCTATCGTTGGTGGTGGGTGAACTTGTTCCCAAGCGATTGGGTATGCAAAACCCGGAACGAATTGCCGTGTTGGTCGCGCCTGCTATGCATCGTTTGTCACAACTGAGTTCACCGATTGTGTATTTATTGAGCCTCTCAACGGATGGTTTGCTGAGGCTTATTGGTGTTCGTGCATCCATTGAACCGCCTGTGACCGATGAAGAAATTTACTCGCTGATGGAGCAAGGGGTTGAGGCCGGAATCTTTGAAGCCAACGAACGCTCACTGGTCGCCAGCGTCATGAGCCTTGATGACCATAGTATTGAATCATTGATGACTCCCCGCATGGATATTGAGTGGATCGACCTGAATGACCCTGATGAGGTCACGTTGAAGATGATCGCCGCCAGCAAACATTCGCGTTTTCCAGTTGCTATTGGATCGCTTGACCGTGTAGCCGGTATTATACGTGCCAAAGACCTACTCGATATGCTCATCAAAGGTGATCAGCCGGTATCGCTCAACACCTGTATCCGCGAAATGTTGTTCGTTCCGCAGAGTGCAACTGCGGCTCACGCGCTGGCGCTTTTCAAGCAATCCGGCAAACATATGGCATTGGTCATCAGTGAGTACGGCGGTGTTGAAGGCTTGGTGACGCTCAACAATCTGGTTGACCAGATTATCGGTGTAACGGATAAGCCGAGTGCAACCCGACGCGAAGATGGCTCGTGGTTACTCGACGGTTTGCTGCCGGTCGATGAATTCAAAATCATTCTGGATGTCAAACGGCTGCCCGGTGAAGAAGAAGGACACTTCCAAACCTTAGGCGGATTTGTGATGACTCAACTTGGACGGATACCTGACGCGGCGGATCATTTTGAGATAGATGGGTTGCGCTTCGAGGTGGTTGATATGGATGGTCGGCGTGTTGATAAGGTGTTGGTGGCGCGGCTTGCTGATCCAAGTATACCGCTTGTATCAAAAGTGGAATAATATGCCGATCAAATTCCGAACTCTCAAACCCTAAAATGCTCTACAATGGACAGGTATCGCCAGTGACCGGAAAGGCTTGGTCTTACGATGCCGAACAAAATGGAGCGCTTCACACAGCGGGCGCGTCGGGTACTTTCGATAGCACAGGAAGAAGCCGAACGCCTCCGTCATAACGCGATTGATACTGAACACATGCTCATGGGTTTGCTGCACGAAGAAGGCGGTGTAGCTGGACGTGTGCTGCGTGATTTAGCCGTTGAGCAAAAACGAATCGAAGAAATACTCACTCAATCGCCTCAGTCGGACGCACCTTCGTCAAGCAAGATGACCGATTTGACAGCCGGTTGTAAGCGAGTGCTGGAACTCGCTGTCGATGAAGCACGGCGCATGGGACATCACTATATTGGCACAGAGCATTTGCTGCTGGGAATGGTTCGGCAGGAAGATAGTACAGCGGTTCGCATCCTCAAGCAGTTGAACGTTACGCCGGAGGAAGTACGCCAACAAACCCGCCGTGTGTTACAGGAAATTCCAACTCACGATGATGTACAGCCACAAATGGCAGCCGAACCCTCCTCGGCTGTGCCTGAGCCAAAGCAGGCCATGAAACGATTGTCAGCCGATGCTTATGACTTGCTCGAAAATGTGCTGATGAAAATCCTCAACATGATTGAAGCTGATAAACTGCCTGTGGCGCAAGGTGTCGAGTTGTTTAGTACGCTTGCCCCTGATCTCAAGCTGGCTCCCGGTCAGCAAGCCGAATTGATTAGTCACTTGTTTGAGCAGAAAAAATTTAATGATTATCAAGTTCGGTTGAAGGCAATCGACTCGAAAGGTGTGGAAACCCTTAGCGAAACAATTCTTCCGTTAACGACTCTGCTTGGTGAAATTGACCACTTTCTAGCCGTCGCCCTCAACGAGCCTGATACTCCGTTAACTTTTACGCTCGGCGACAACATCCTCAAATTGCAGATTGAAAAGGGCAAGAGTAACGATGTCCAATAACAAAATGGAACATTTCACTCAGCGCGCGCAGCGGGTACTGACGTTGGCGGAGGAAATCGCGCTGCAACTCAAGCATCCGGTTATCGGCACCGAGCATGTTCTCGTCGGCTTGCTGCGCGAGGAGCATGGGGTTGCCTCACGTGTACTGCATCATTTGGATTTGAAACAAAAAGAGGTGGTGGCGCGGATTGTAGAATTGGCTGCCAATAATGAACGTATTCAGGTAAGCGTCACTACACCTGAACTGTCGCCTGCGACCAAACGGCTGTTGGAACTAGCGGTCGATGAAGCCCGCATCTTGGATCATCGCTATATTGGAACGGAACACTTGCTGCTGGGATTGGTGCGGCAGGAAGACAGCGCGGCAGTTCATATCCTGAAGGATTTCGACATCACTCCCGAACAGGTGCGCCAGCAAACACAACGCCTGTTGCAAGAACCTTCTCCGCAAATGCCGACTACTGAGGACATTAGCGAACAACCCTCAACGGAATTGGATGAAGATCCGCCAGCCGCCAAATCAAAAGATATGGCAATGGGGTTGGCGATTGTGACGAGGGTGCTGGCAATGGTTGGCGAGAATAAGCTGACCACCGACCAAGCCAATGAAATCCTACGCGGACTGCACTTGGATTTGATACTGACACCAGCAGGCAAGGCACGTTTTGCCAGCATGGTGAATCGCTCCGATGAAAATATGAAGCGGCACGTAACGATCAAGGTGTACGATTCACTGACCAAGCAAACCCATTTTGAACTGACCAATTCACTCGATCAACTGCTTAGTTTTATCGACCATTTTCTGTTGTTGGTATCGGACAATGAAGTGGAGTCGTTGGTGTTTGACGGGGATAATTCACCCTTTGCCACCGAACTGCGGATCGAGAAGGATGAGTCAAGCGAGTGATATATGTGGAAATTATGGTGGAAACGTTTATTCAGTTCATCAGCGCAGCGGCATCCCTTAGATCGCAAACCGATGCCACTCGACAAACATCCATTGGGTCAGCAAGTTGCTAATCTGATTTTCTTCAGCCAGAACGAGGCAAAGCGGTTACAACATCATACGATTTCTAGCGAACATATACTGCTTGTACTGACCAAATACCCAAACGGCTTGGCGCAGCAGGCGCTTAAAGACTTGGGCTTAGAAACTGAAAAGGTCGAAGCCTTAATCCCGTCACAAGTGACTGCATCGACTATACCAGAAGGCGCATTCCTAATTTCGAAAGAAGCGGAAGCCATTTTTCAAAAAGCACGTGACGAAGCAGATTATTTTAAGTCCGATCAAATTGACCACGAACATTTTGTCTTGGCACTGACTCATTTTGAAAATACAACTGCTTATCAAATCTTGCAGCAGTTAAATGTTACGCCGAAGTTATTGCGTGAAAAAGTCTACAGTTTATCAGCCGCCAATACGGAATTGGGTAAATCGCCATCGCAGACTAATTCTCAGAAAGTAGAACGCTTCACCACTCGCTCTCGTCTCGCATTGAGTATTTCTCAAAAAGTGACGGAGGAACGCAAAGATGGGGTTATCCGCGTTGAGTATCTCTTGATCGCGCTGCTGCGTG
>JBBQLX010000021.1:0-59358 GCA_038328375.1 Aggregatilineales bacterium
CCTCGATTCAAGTGGTAATCTGGTTGCCCGCAGTGGTGATGGCGAACCTAACCAATCGGTGTTGATAGATTACACGATTCCAAAGGATGGGCAATATACGATTGTGGCTACCCGTGTCGGTAACCAAGCTGGAACAACCACTGGACGCTACGCCATCCGTGTTCGAAAAGCGAACCCGCCTGACCAAAACACCAATGCTGACCAATATGAAGCGGTGACATTCCCGTGTAGAGATTTTGAGGCTACGACAGCGGTATCGCTGCATTTCGGTGAAGCCCCACGCCCAAACCTTCAATACCGGATTACGGTCTATGGGATCGACGGATTTGTGCCTGTCATCCGACTACAATTTGATGTCCCCGGTCAACCATCATTTGATAAGTGTAATACAGATGCCCATGCCACCCTGAGCGATACTTATACGGTGCCGGGAGAAGCCGAGCGAACCGTCACCCAAGAATCCGTAGCAAGCGTCTCGCAACTCACATTTACCGGTGCGGATAACGCAGGGCTAGTCAATGTCACGATTGCTAGTAAGAACGGTGCAGCGGGACGTTACTTCGCTGTAATTGATGGTTTTAACATTGATACTGCCTCAAATACTGATTTGTACGATATTCGTATGGGTCCATTAGCGAAATTAACTCCGCTAACGGTGTATATGGTCGCAACGGAAAACAGTCGTTTAGACCCGTATATGAAATGGGCAAGCGGCAATATGGAATGTGACGATGCCGGACGTAGTGATTGCAAAAATGTGCCATCATTTAACAAAGCGGGTGTTACCCTACACGACGGTGGTGAGACAAAGATCATAGGGGATCGTTCCGATGCCGGACTCATTGTTGCGATTGGAACAACCGATATTATGACCTTAGAAATGGGCAGCCGAGAAAGTGAAACCTACGGGGATTACGCCTTAGTCTTACTGGGGCAATTACCGGCAGCGAAATAAACTTTCACTGGATCGCTTGTGGACTATAGGGCTAGTGTTATACTGGTAGTAAGCAAATTTTCATTACTAAACTTGGGATAAAGAATTATGAGTGATCTGGTCGGACACGCTTTAGGCCAGTATCAAGTAACCGCACAAATTGGTAAGGGTGGCATGTCCACTGTTTACCAAGCAACGCAGACTTCCATGAAGCGTTCGGTCGCGATAAAGGTGCTGCCACGCACCCTGACGCACGAGGATAAATTCCTTGAACGTTTTTACCGAGAAGTCGAAATTGTTGCCAGCTTACAGCATCCCCATATCCTGCCGGTTTATGACTTTGGCGAATATGATGGAATGCCGTACATCGTCATGGCCTATATGAGTGCCGGAACACTATCTGACCTCATTAGCAAGGGAGCAATCTCTCCTGACGAAACGCTGCGGCTGGTGCGCCAGATGGCTGATGCTTTGGACTACGCCCATCGCAAAGGGGTCATCCACCGCGATTTCAAACCGGGCAATGTCCTATTGGATGAGCAAAACAATACTTACCTGACCGACTTCGGGCTGGCAAAACTCAGCGAGTCATCAGGGCAATTGACGGGTACAGGTATCCTCGGCACACCCTTCTATATGGCTCCAGAGCAGGCCGAACCGGGCGCACTGACCCCTTCGGCTGATGTCTACGCGTTGGGCATCACGCTTTTCCAGATGCTGACAGGTAATGTGCCGTTTGAAGCCGCGACACCGCTTGGCGTGTTGATGGCACATATGAACATGCCTGTGCCGGATATACGTCGGCTGAAACCTGATCTGCCGGAAGATATTCAGGATGTGGTTGACCGCGCAATGGCAAAATCGCCACAGACGCGCTACGCCTCACCGGGCGCACTGGCTACATCACTGGGTTATGCACTGGCAGATAATCAAGACATTCGCCGGACAACCCAGACTAACCCAACCGAAACGACACAAGCACTCTTGATGACCAACACACTTGGGCAAGTGATCTTTGTTGACCAACCCTGCTTACGGTTGCTCAAACGGCATCACAATGAAGCGCGTAACATCATCGGTAAGCCTGTCCACGAAGTATTGGGAATTGACCGCCAAGTGACCGACCAGTTTATCCAACAGGTTGGTAAAAGAGGGAGAGTTGAACAGCAGAAGGTAGACATCAAAGATGCGTTCGGCACACCGATCAGCGTGATGTGGAGCGCGACCGCCACACAGGACGACAAAAACGCTTTTGTGGGGGCGGATATTAGCCTGAAACCGATCCAAGAAGTCATTGCGAATCCCAATGATTTCCAAACAATGGATCGTCGGATTGATACGACCGATGAAAGCTACCTGCAAAACTATTTCACCAAACAAATGCAATCGCTGCGCGTCTCGATGGTGACGATGGGCGGAAAACGGTTAGGCACCAATCTGGATAAAATCATTAACGACACGGCGCAACGCAACGTTTGGCCGGTAACGATGGTTGATGGGAAAATCGACATCGGCATACGCAGCAGTGATGCCGATATATACCGCGCCCTGCTCGCCAAAGGTATCGCCTACGCGGTGAGTTTGGTGGGTAAGAAAATGGTTATCAAGGAAATGCAAGCGGTAGACAAACAACTTGATGCCAACATTCTGAAAGTAGTTAGTGAGCTTAAAATATACGAGCTGTTCGATGTTCTTTAATTAGATTCTGAAAGGTTAAGTTATCGTGATACATGATCCGGGGTATTTTTCGACGCTGAATGTGGTAATGGATATTATTCTAGTACTTGCTGGCTTGTGGATGGTTTGGACTGTACGGGGGATTGGCGGTATTGTGGGCAGTTCGCTGACGCTGATCGTGTCGGGCGCGATTATATTGGGGTTTGCTCACCTGATTGCAACATTAGGAGGCTCCGCATACTTAAATCTTTTTGATAACGCCACAAATAACTTTGTCCACCGTATTATTGTATTGATCGGGTTTATCGTGCTGGTGTTTGGCTTCCGTCGTCTGCGGGTGATGAAGGAATAGCGATTGCCAGAGAAAGACGATCCAAACGCCCGATACGCGGAAATAATCAAACGTATCGAACAGCGAAAACGGCAGGAAACCAGCGCCCCGATTCACAGTTTGCTGTCGGCGGCACTGGATGGGTTGAATGCAGCCGGATTGCTGGCAGCCATCAAACGACGACCGCCTCAAGATATGAGCGCCTACGGGCCGAAAACCTTTAGTGGCAGCACTGGAAATTCCTCACAAACACCCATTCCTGAGCAGTGGGTGGGAACAGTGATGTGGCATAAGCCGAAGGGCTACCAGTATTACCAGACGCTACGGCTGCTGGGCATTTGGGCGCTTGGCGTTGGGAACAGCACCCGACTTGTCATCGGGGAAAAGCGGCTGACTTACAACGCCGCCATCTTTAACCCTGAGTCATACTACCACCACATTAAGCGCAAGTTTGACATTTACTATACGGGTAACGCCAGCCCGCCGCTGCAAGCGAATGACGGAAGCATCTTATATGACGCGGTTTATGATGAGGCACAACGGCTTAAAACACGCGCCGTGTTACGAGATGTTCTTCGCGATTGGGTCACAGCCTACAAAGCGGACATTGATGAAACCTAGACAAAACGGAATAGTCTGAGACCATTGCCTACGATAATGAAACGGGCGCAAAGCCTTGCGCCCCTACATCAATACCGATTTATGATTGAAGAGTTAGCGGGCAAAATCATTAATCGCCCAGCAAACCTTGAAACATTTCCCCATCTTCTTCATCATCAACATGCTGACGGCGAATACGCTTACGTTGGATATTGGGACTAACCGTAGGTGTTGTGACATGGGTTGTCGTAAAGGCACTCGCACTCAATTCGGGTGGCGGTGTCGTCGGACTGGTGTGGACTGAGGGAGAAACCTCCCCTTTCTGAGTAGCAACTGCTGCATCAAAATCCACTGATTTGGCTGCGGCACGGAAATCGGGACGTTCCACCGTTTGCGTCCGAACCGTGGTGGTCTTTACTTCAGTGGGGTCGGTAACTGAACGCAAAACCATATTAGCGACGCCGAATACGCTTCCCCTCAAAATCCGAATGACTAAAAACGAGCCGAGCAAAATCAAAACTGCGACGATACCGCATAGACTCAGCAATCCGATTGCCGTCTGGTTATCCACAGTTCACCTCTACAGCACTTATGATCTATAATTCTATTTTACACCAACTGTGGCGCGACTACAGCCTGTATATCCACTAGAATTTGTTCCAACACGCTTTCGTGATCGGCTTCGGCGGCTAACTTGTCGTAGTCGATGACGATGCCCTTCCAAGGATTCTGTACAAAGTGGGCGAGCGCAGGCAGTTTCAGATCGAAATAACCTTCAGGTTGTGGCGAGGCATAAGAATAAATATAAGGGCGAGGAAAACCAGCGCTACCGGGAGAGAAACCAAAATTAAGGTGCGGATCGGTTCGTTCTTCTGAACCATTTTTGAACCACAGAAACGATAGATCAAAACCGTGTGGGAATATAATCGCAGGCGACATGGAACCCATTAATCGGGCGCGAAAGCGGGTAATGGCGGTGTAAATGCTATAGAGTGCCAGTTGATAATCAGCGGCGATAGACACATCCAGCTTGAACGGTGTTTGGTCGGTAATTTCGTCAAGTTTAGGTTGAACTGGATGTCCAGCATCAGCCATCGCCTTCAAAACGGCTTCGGTGAGAGAGGCTTGTGAGTGGCCTTGAAGGGCAACGGTTGATACGTTACCAGCGGGGCAAGTGTAGACGATGCTCGATTCGAGTAAGTTGAGGTGAAGTTCGCCGCTATCCGATAAGCGACCGGAAGTTAGTCCGTCTTTGACGATGTACAAGCCGAGATGGGCGTAATTGGGCAAGGATTGGACGCTGGTCTTTTTGATTCCCCCAACCACTTGCGCGGCTTGATGGAGCGATTTACGAGTGGCATCCCAATTTTGCAGTGCGGGTAACGACATGGTTGATCTCCTCAATAGGTTTCCGTAGATAGCCATAAGTCTGATGAGAGTGTACGGGTGTTACAGTGCGTCAGGCTAATAGCTGTCAATTTATGGCAAAAGTAATGGCGAAATTGGCAATTAGATTGTCAATTGCCATGACAAAATCAGTTTTCCGATAGGCATTCAAGGGAAGATTTTTAAAGTTGACCCTCAAAATGTTTGCGAAAATGGCGAGAGGGCTGCCGCCGCCAACTTTGCCAAAAGCCATTGGTCAGATGACATTAGATGATCATTTTAACTTGCGAGAGACAAAGTGGGTGGACAGCCATCCACACCTACGCCTGATACACATCATAAACGATGTGAAGCTGAAATGGGTTACCATTTGGAAGAACATTTTGTAACTCTTTCGAGGGGTTGGCATTAACGGTTTTGAGGGAGCAGGATTGTTAAGCGGGTTAGGAAGTGGTTAGTGAGAAGTTTGTGATGGTTTGTAGGTTTAAACCTAAGTACGAATAATATTGGGAAATGTGATTGAACCGTAGTGATACAAATAGCAAGCTAGAGATGTATATATCAATTCTCGTATCAGTCGCTTTGAAGGATAGAGGAATGAAAATTTGGCTTATGTCGGTAATAGTAGTCGTTTGTATCGCAATAACAAGCTGTGGTTCACCCGCATTTATGTCGGATCAAGAGCGCTGGGCTGCTAATCCAACCGTTCTAGAAGAGATTAGACCTTATTTAGATAAATGGTCTACATCACCCGCTTCAAGTACAGAAGTGCAACGAAAAGAATTTGGTAAAAAGTTGGGTATAGGAATTGATATAGGTGTCAATCCAAGATCATTGCAAAATATATCCTTGCATTCTGTCAAAATAGCTCTCTCAGCTTTAGGCGATTGGGAAAGAGGATATTTATATATACACGAAGATATTACGTTAGTTGAGACAACAAAATGGGAATTTCGGCAAGTCGAAGACCATCTCTATCTTTATAATTACACATACTAATTACCCTGACGGACATGGCGTGCCGTTTCCCCACCTAAAATGCCTGCGAATGTTCATTTGAGGATGGTAGAAGCAAAGTCGGGAGGACACATAGATACTCCCCTACTGTTGCGAATGCGGTGGTTACCAGCAAAGTTATGATGAGCGAAGATTAGATGATGAGCAGGATGGCGAGGACAATGTAAGTTAGGCCGATGATTCTTGAGAATTTGATCATAGAAGCGGTGTTTGCGCCGCTTTCCACATAACCGGATATGGCGAGAAAACGCTGCTTTGCCAGTTCACCCAACACAAACATCACCGCAAAAATGATAGGCAGCGTGGTTTGGGTGGGTATGCGTAAGAGGGCGAACAAAAGCGCGATATGCCCCAAGGCGTTGAGTATGGAGTAGCCAATGGAGATCAATTCCTTTTGCATGATCCGCATGAAGACGACACCAATCATCGCCAACGTCAATAATGCCACGAGAATGACTGCTGCCAAACGTGGGCTGCCACTGATGGTTAAATCGTTTATCGCACTGGAGTTAAAGAAAGCAATATAGCCCGCGACGATTCCGACTAGCTTAAGAGCCGTTTCGAGCCAGCCCCAAAAGCCCCAACTTGCGACATGCCATCCGACTGCTGATTGCTGCTGCATGATGTTCTCCTACTTATGGTTGATTATGCTGCCTATATGACATGCCGACCTTAGGGAGATTGTACCGCGCGACGACCAATGCACCACATAACTTCCCCATAGTTGGTGTGTAGATTTCAGTGAACATCATTGATCCTTATAAAGCAGGTGGCGGCGAGGTGGTTATTGCTACAGAGTGTCCAATAGTTTGGCGGAAATTGGTAGTGGATGCCCGAAGTTTTCGACAATGTGACGGATTATAATGGGTGACGCACTTAAGATTATTATCGTTGTTGGGTGTTTAAAATACATGGACAGGGTAATGATATTTAACAAATTAGGACGGAGAAAGAACCCCCACCCTAACCCTACATCAGCTACGGTCGCAGGCTCCCCCGCTGATAGCCCGCAAGCGATGGAGGGAACAGATGCGGGGAATATGATCCGTATTTAATAGTTAAAACGCATTACGGTGTCCCTACAATATCTGGTAATTTAAGCAACCTTCCACCATTGAGGTCAAGATGATACGAACCCGTAGTTATGTTTCGCAAGCGGTACAGCAGCTTCGCCCTTCCGGTATCCGCCGCTATTTCGACATCGCGGCGACGATGGAAGATGTGGTGTCGTTAGGCATCGGCGAACCGGATTTCGTCACACCACGCCACATCATTGATAAGAGTATCGAATCGCTGCAAATGGGACAAACGGCATATACAAATAACAGCGGCACAATTGAGTTACGACGGGCAATCTCGGCTTATATCGAACGGTTATACGGCGTGGGATATGACCCTGAAGATCAAATCGTGGTGACGGTGGGTGTGAGTGAAGCGATGTGGTTGGCGCTAAAGGCGATCCTCGACCCCGGTGATGAAGTTCTCGTACCCGAACCGTGTTTCGTGGCAAACGCAGCGGCGGTTGAGATGGCAGGCGGGATAGCGGTACGAGTCGATACCTTTGTTGAAGATGGGTTTCAGGTGACGGGTGAGATGTTGGAAGCATCCATCACCCCGCGTACCAAAGCGATATTAATTAATTATCCGAATAACCCGACTGGCGCTATTCTGACCCGCGAACGAATGATGGAAATCGCAGCGGTGGCGGAAAAGTATGATCTGATTGTGCTATCCGACGAGATTTATGAACGGCTGGTATACGGGGTTGAACATACTAATTTCGCTTCCCTGCCGGGAATGTATGACCGCACGATTTTGATGAGTGGGATGAGTAAATCGTTCGCGATGACGGGCTGGCGCATCGGTTATGTATCAGCTTCGCGCGAAATCATGGAGGCGATTCGTAAGCTGCACCAATATCTGATTATGTCGGCTTCGACGGTGGGACAGGTGGCGGCTTTGGAAGCGCTGACCAACGGTGAACCTGATGTGCGCGATATGTGCGCAGAATATGACGTGCGGCGCAAATTGATTGTCAGCGGCTTCAATGAATTGGGTTTGGATTGCTTCGAGCCACACGGTGCGTTTTATGCTTTCCCAAACGTTGCCGCCAGTGGAATGAATGATGAACAATTTTGCGAAGCACTGCTGTATGAAGAACGGGTCGCACTGGTTCCCGGCAGCGCATTCGGTGGGAGTGGCGCGGGCTTCGTGCGGGCAAGTTACGCCACCAGCCGCCAGAACATCGAGATCGCGCTGGAACGACTGCAACGATTCATGCGACGGCATGGGTAAGAATCTGTGTGAAAATTAAAATCAGAATACCGGACACGGCATGCCGTGTCCCTACCAAAGCGGGCGTTTTGGTGAGACAGGTATGTAAACACGAATCTTCACAATTAGACAAAAAATGTTATCACCCTTAGAATGATGCGTTTTTGGGTGAGAAGCGGGATAATCCATGATGCAATCCTAGCAAGATTGCATGGTTGTAACACCATCACCTTGAAAGGCCGATATAATCAGCGGTTGTGTAATCGATTCAACCTGATTGCCTCAACACGGTGATAATTTGATATGTCAACTATCCTTGTGGTAGCAGACCACCCGGACATCCGGCAAACGCTGTGCCAAACCTACCTTCAAGGCGGATTTGTGGTACTTGAAGCCAAGGATAGCCCGACTGCTTTTGCCTTCGCTGAAGAGAATATGTTTGACATTGTTATCCTCAGCCTCCAAGACGAAGCCACGGGTTTAGATACCTGTTCGCGCTTTACCCACGACTTCGATATTCCTGTCCTGTACGTCACCGACAAAGGCGATATTGATGCGGCTTTAGATGCTGGTGCAAGCAATGTGGTCGCGGGTGTGCATCCACGCCTGTTATTACACTGCACCCGTATCCTGCTGGATGCGCGGCAGACCGTTGCCCAACGCCAATTGGCCGAGGCGCTACGCGATGCAGCGGCGATCCTCAACACATCGCTCGAAATTGAGGTGGTTTTAGACCGCATATTGTCACTAATTCAAGATGTGCTTCCGAGTGACCTTTCGACCATGTATTTGATTGACGAGACCGGCAACCTCGCGACAACCGTGCGGACGATTTCCGCAAAATATCCTGAGATGATTGCTGACCTTAAAGAAGTTGCGCTTCCGGTCAAAGAGATTGACCACCTTTGCAAAATGATCGAAACAAAGGAAGCCATGTTGATCCAAGACACGGCAGCAATCCCCAGTTGGGTTCATTATCCGCCGACCCAATGGGTACGCTCGGTACTTAGCGCCCCTTTACAAGTTGATGGCAAGGTTATTGGCTTCATCTTTTTGAACGCCGAAACACCCAACACCTTTACCCCTATCCAAAGCGAAACGCTTAAAATCTTTGCTAACCAAGCCAGTATCGCTATCGGTAATGCCAACCGATACGAAGCACGAAGCCAAGATGCAGATGAGATGAAACGTCAGGTTGCCATCCGTACAGCAGAATTGGAGCAAAAAAGCAGCCAATTAGAAGCCATCCTTGAGTCGATTGGCGAAGGTGTGCAAGGCATTCTGTTCGATGATGATATGCAAAGCATTTCCTACAGCTTCATCAATTCGGCGTTGTTTGATCTGTTTGGATACCAGAATGAAGAAATGACTTCGATTGATCTGCTCTGCCCGAATGATGTTAATCTGACCGAGTTTCAAGCCACAACCACTGCTATTTTCCAAATCGTCTTACAAAAGCGGATATGGAAGGGTGAGCGGCGGCTGAAAAGCAAAGATGGTACGGTCATTGATACGGGGCTGGTTGTGAGTGGACTGAACAGCGGCGATGGACGACTGACGGGCGTGGTTTCGATATTCCGAGATTTGAGCCAGCAAAAAGCGTTGGATGCCCAAAAGACACGCTTTGTGGCGAATGCCGCACATGAACTGCGTAACCCTATCGCTGCCATTAAAGCACGGCTGTATCTGTTGCAAAAGCAGCCCGAACAACTTGAGCGCCACACCAATATCCTGCAACGCATCACCACACAAATGGACAATCTGGTTGAGGATTTGCTCGACCTCGCCCGCTTTGAGAACGGCCTGATCCACCTCAAAGATGATGTGACCGAGTTGACCAGCTTCGTGCGCGATACGATTCTTATGATGGAATCGGAAGCCGAGAGTAAAAGTGTGTGGATACTTGACCGTTGGGCGGATGAGCCGCTATACGTTTCGATTGACCCTACGCGCATGATGCAAGTGGTTATGAATTTGGTATCGAACGCCGTAAAATATACACCAGAAGATAGTTCGGTCACGGTTTCGATTCAAAAAGGTGAAATCGGTACGTCCAATGAGGGATACATGGTGATGAAAATCATTGATACAGGTGACGGTATTCCAACGGAGTTTTTGCCACATATCTTCGAGCCGTTCTACCGTGTGAGGACAGGTGGACGTGGATTGGGCTTGGGTTTAGCGATCATCAAGGAAATTGTTGATCTGCACGGCGGGCAAATTAGCGTCGAGAGTGAAGTAGGCAAAGGCACAACCTTTACCGTGTTGCTCAAGTTGGTTGATAAACTGCCATGACACGTTATTCACCGATTGAACTGGCAGAGGCTTTCATCCACACAGGTGAATTGGCTGACGCTTTGGACGCGCTCAACCCCCATCTGGAGGCCAATCCAAGGGATGCGACGGCCTTACGCTTACGGGCGGCGGTGCTGATGCGGCTGCCGGGTGAAGATCATGCGCGGGCGGCATTGGCTGATCTCGACAAAGTTGATACAAAAAGCGCCGATGACTATGTGCAGCAGTCGATCATTATGCAATTGGGATTGGGTGACTGGTCACAAGCGGTCAACGCGATGGAAGAAGCGCATCAGATTGCCCCGAACGATGACCGAATCACTGAACGGCTGCTGATGCTTTACGAGCAAGTGGGCGAAATCGATAAGGCGCAGGCAGTTATCGCGACGCTGCCGCAAACATGGCGCTGGTTGCAATTGGCGGGTGATCTGGCGCAAAAAGACCATCAACCTGAGATGGCAATTGAACATTACAGCAAGGCAGTCGTTTTTCTGGAAGACAAAATGGATACCATTCATAATCCGATTGCTCAAAATATCCTAGGGATGATTGTGGGCAGTCGCGCCGCAGCCCAACTAGAGGCTAGACGATTAGCAGCAGCAGAATTTGATTATCGTGCGGCTTCAGATGCATTCCCAAGCGATTTGAGCTACAGCCTGATGGTGGGGATCACGTTGGCACTGCAAGGGAAGACAGATGAAGCAGTGCTGCTGTGCCGCAGTGTATTGCAAGATGAGCCAGCCTTAGAAATGATGCTGCAAGATAAAGTTGCAGCGTATCCCGCGTTAAAGGCGTTGGTGAAGCGGTTGGGGTTTGCTTAGGCGAACGTATATCGTATTCGTTGATGGACAAAGCCCTACGTGTCCATCAACGAAACACATTCTTATTCAGGGCGTTTGAAGACACAAAAATAACTACTCGTCCAACTGGCGATGCCACGTCCACTATCTGCTGCCAGAACATCGGCATTGCGACCGACGGCGACAGGCTGCATATGCACCAGTTCCCATCCGTCACGACCGTAAGCATCTAAACGGGGCATCATGGCTTCGGGCGTGTTGCGCGGAGTACCATTTTTCCACGTTTTGATTTGTTCGAGATAATCCATCACCGGTTCGGCTTCCGCCTCGATAAACACCGATAAATATTCCCACTTTTGACGCTGCGCCATGATTAGCCTCCTCTGAAATAGTCCGTCCTCTATTGAGATTTACGCACAAAGGCGGTTAGGAGTTGCAGGCAGGATTGTTGCCGGGATTGAACATTCGGGCTACCCTCTTAGGCGTTGACCCATGAGGAATCTAGCTATGCCCTTTGCGACGACTTCGGACGGTATTCACCTTTATTATGAAACGATTGGCGCAGGCGACCCTTTGTTGTTTATTAGCGGTCAAGGCGGTGATCATCGCGATTGGGATACCATCCGCGAGGATTTTGCCGATCAATATCGTGTGATCGTATTTGACAATCGGGGAACAGGACAAAGTGACAAGCCAGAAAGTCCGCCCTATTCAACGCGTAGGTTTGCCCAAGATGCCATCGCCGTTTTAGACGAGTTGGACATCCAACGGGCTTATGCTTATGGGATTTCGATGGGCGGGCGGATTTGCCAATGGTTAGGGATTGATCATGCTGATCGAATCGGCGCGTTGGTATTGGCTGCTACAACACCGGGGAATGCTCATGGTGTGCGGCGACCAGCCGAAGTCGATGCGGCTTTAGCGAGCGGCGATATTGTTAAGTTGACCGATGCGCTGGTATCGCCTGAATGGGCTGCTCGACATCCCAGATTTACAGCCTATATCTCTGACAAGGCCACGCATCCTATTCCAAAGTACGCCCAGAAACTCCATTATCAGGCCAGCGAAGGCCATGATAGTTGGGATTTACTGCCGACGATCTCCGTGCCGACTCTAGTCATTCATGGTACGAACGATCAGATCAACATGAGCGCGAACGCGGCACTTTTAGCGGAACGCATACCCAACTCTGAACTTTATATGATTCAAGATGGTCGTCACGCATTTAACGAAGAGTTTCGTGAAGAATCCAGCCGAGTTGTGCTGAACTTTTTAGCTCGTCATCCTTTAATGAGGTGATATGGAGCAGAGGGTGCAAAGCCTTGCACCCACGAAAACATTATTCTTCTGGCTGTTCCCATGAGTCGAAGGGATCAAGGAAGTAACGCCATTCCTGCCAGCCCTGCGCCATTTCGGATTTTGTTAAAAGACACTTATCAAGAACTTTCCTCACGCGCTTGTGGTTCATATCGGCGCCGATGATGACCATTTCTTGACGACGATCCCCAAACTCCCCTTCCGAAACACTCGCAATTTCTTCTAGAAAAGCGGGATCAGTAGGCCATTCGCTTTTAGGAACGGCTGCCCACCACATTCCGGCAGCTTCCAAGGTGACGACCTCGCCAGCCTGCGACCAAAAGCCGATGGTATTATGACGGGTTGCCAACCAGAACAATCCTTTAGAGCGTAAGATACTATCCAAATCAGGCCCTTCAAGCGCGTCCATCAAACGCTGGGGATGGAAAGGAAGGCGGGCGCGATAAACGAAACTGCTGATGCCATATTCCGAGGCTTCGGAATGTTCGTGGTCATGATCGTGATCGGATTGCAACCATTCAGGGAACTCGGCGGCTTGACTGACATCAAAACGCCCGGTGTTGAGAATGTCGCGGGGCGAGACCTGCCCTTTCAAGCTACGAATGATTTTGGCAGTTGAGTTGAGATGGCGGAGCATAGATTCAACCCGCGAGAGTTCATCAGCGGTCACCAAATCGGTCTTGTTGAGGATGATGACATCCGCAAACTCGACCTGATCGACCAGCAGATGAGCAATCGTGCGATCATCATCATCACTGACACCGATGCCACGTTCACCTAGTTCTTCTGCCGAACCAAATTCGCGCGGGAAGTTATAAGCATCCACCACTGTGACCATTGTATCGAGGCGGGCGAAATCCGCGATATTATTGCCGTCTTCATCTTCAAAAGTGAAGGTTTCGGCAACCGGCAGCGGTTCGGATATACCGCTGGATTCGATGAGCAAATAATCGAAGCGGCCTTCTTTCGCCAACTTGCCGACTTCGACCAGCAAATCTTCGCGTAAGGTGCAGCAGATGCAGCCGTTGGTCAGTTCGACCAACTTCTCATCGGTGCGACTGAGGGCAGCGCCACCATCACGAATGAGACGGGCATCAATATTGATCTCGCTCATATCATTGACTATAACGGCGACTCGCATCCCTTCACGGTTGTGGAGAACGTGATTGAGAAGCGTGGTTTTACCCGCGCCTAAAAAGCCGGATAGGACGGTGACAGGCAGTTGTTGGGTCATAGTTATGTGTGCTTTGGCTACAAAACGATAGTTTTAAAAGCGGACACGACATGTCGTATCCTACGATTTAGGGGTTAATAACCTTTGCGCTCCATCTCAATGGATTCGAGGATTTGTTGGGCGCGAGACTTTTTGGTTTTGGTGACGATTGCACCCTCAAACAAGGCTGTGAGTGCAGCGGGATCAATGCCGCCCGCGCTGCCAATGACCACCATTTGGCTAAAGGGTGTTTGTTCGCCCCATTCGTCGGCAATCATGAGTGTTCCGCGCCGACCGACAATTTGCAGAATAAAGCGCGAGTCGGGGTAATCTCGAATGTAGACGATACCTTTGGCGCGGTAAATAGTGGCAGGCAATTTATCAACTAAGGCCTGCACCGAGTCCATCGAAAATGGCTGATCGCTCGACCAGTTCCATGTGTTGAAGACGAGGCTGTGGTCGTGGTCGTCATGATGATGTTCGTCTTCGGCTTGGTGGACATGAACATCAGTGGCCTCATGACCGGCAAGCTGCTCCGGCGCATAACGTCCAACGCCCAGCACGAGTTCCAGCGGCACTTTACCGAAAGTCGTCTCAAAGATTCGGGCTTCTGGCACAACATCACGCACGTAATCGCGCAGGCCATCCAACTGTTCGGCGCTGATACGATCCACTTTGTTGAGGACGACCATATCGGCAACGATTATTTGGTGACGCGCCAGCGTGAGGTACTCACCTTCAAGTGTGCTGAACTGCTCGGCATCCATCACTGTAAGGATGCTATCGACAATAATAAATTCTTGGAGTTCGGGCATCATGAACGTCATAGCCACGGTGGAAGGTTCCGACACACCGCTGGTTTCGACAATGATATATTCGGGCGGCTGGGGACGCTGAATAAGCCGCACCGTTTCTGTGAGCAAATCATCGCGGATGGTGCAGCAGATGCAGCCGTTCGATAGGCTGACCGTTTCGCCTTCCACGCCAACCACCAACTGCGAGTCGATGTTGACAGCACCGAAGTCATTCACCAGCACCGCAATCCGCAGGCCATGATTGCCATGCAGAATGTGGTTGAGGAGCGTGGTTTTACCCGCCCCCAAGAAGCCAGTTAAAATGGTCAGCGGAATCGGAAAACGAGGCGCACCAGACATATTCACTCTCCGCGCAAATGGGGGTTCACAACCACAAACCCCAGCATCTTTTTAGAGCAGCGTATTGATCGAAATCCCGCGCCCTTTGAGGAATGCCAACAGACCGATTTTGTCAATCGTCCGCAGTTCGCCCGCGGTAATCATGACACGGACATGGCGATCCATTTCAGGCACATATACGCGCTTGTTTTGCAAATTGGTTTGCCATTTCTTGCGGGTAGCACGCAGAGAATGGCTACGGGCGTTGCCGAACATTGGCTTCACGCCGGTGACTTTATGTTTGCCGGGCATAAGAAGTACTCCTAACAGAACAGATTTAACGGATTTTCAATTAAGGTAGTGTTTTTAACTCTGTACGCCCACACCACACAACAGGCAATTCCCTGTATCAACGGTTTATATAGGCAACATTTATAGGATTTGAGTTAAAAACAACCGATGCCTGAGAGTATACCACAGGGTAATTTACTAAAGAATGTCGGAATTTCTAGTTTCAACTATTGAACTTTAATTATGATTGGAAGACCGGGCATATCCCATATTGTTTGGTACATATCAACACTGATACGTACATCGGCGGGCTGACCAGTATTTGGCAGTGGAAACCAGATAACACCTTTTACCACCTTATCGGCGGCTAGATTTTCGATATATGCGGGGAGAAAAGAATCTTGGAAGGCATCTGGCAGCACATTGGCAAAACGTTCTGCTTCAACTTGGATGCCATCGGCATAGATGCGAATCCAAATCATGCCCAAATTGTGAACGGTTGAAAATTGCAATGGTATACCATAACGCACAACATCATTTTGTGGAATTTGAATGAGGTCGCCGGTTCGATACACCTGCCCCATCAATAAGCCATCATTGTTGTAGAGCGTGACAGGCTCAAGTCCCTGATACAGACCCAACGGCGAGTCAGGGATGAAATGCGGCAGGATTTTTATCGCACCATCGTTGTAAAAGAGAACATGAACGCCAGCGCGAATCGAGAGGACATGGTTCAAATCATGGGGCTGATCCGGCGCAAAGACGTTAAACGCCACAAATTTAATCTGGTCAACAGCAGAAGCTAATTCGGGGGGAATGGACTGGAAGTAGATGATGTTATGATTCTCGACAGCAGTACAGCCATTTGTATATCCATAGTTAGCACGGAAAGCATCAATGATGGTTTGGAACTCCGTATCCGACTCGCTGCCGCGCCATGTGAATGCATACAGTAGCAATTGATTGGCGGCAGGATTGCAGAGTGTGTCATACCAGCGCTGTACCAAATCGGCTTCGGGTGTGATGGGCTGACCCGCGAAGAACATTAACAAGACAAAGATGATACCAATCACCAACGTGAATACCCAGTTAAAGCGATTCATGGAATGTAATTCATTTGTAGCGAAGCGATATTGAGCGCGAAAAGTACCCACAACGATAGTGCGAGGCCGATGAGCCAAAGACCAAAGTCAATCCAACGATGCTTCACAGGAATAATATAGACAAAAGCTAAAGGCAAAAAGGTCAATATAGCGAAACGTCCAACTGCAACAATAGCCGTGAACAAAGGCAAGAAAATACTTAACACGGTAAAGGCTAACAATTCCCAGCGCAATTTTCCACGCCAGCAGACAATGCATACGACGAGCAGCAAAATAACCATTAGCACAAGTTGGTAACTTTCTAGCCATTGGCCTTTGCTAAGCGCTTGAGCATCCTGAAACAGCGTTTGAAAGCGCTCGATAATCCGCTGCCAAGGCCAGATTAATCCAGATTGGCGCAAGCCCTTTTGAGCAGCATAAGGACTGAAGGGGATTAGTGTCACATCACTGATGCGGATCACCCAAGCGATGAGTGCAACTGCTGGGAGTAAACAGGCGCTGAATACATTCGACCAGAAAACACGGTTGAATAGCGTTGGTCGAAGCCCATGCGTTTTAAGACTTGTAACCAATATTGAGAGGGCAAAAATAGGTAATAAGAGTGCGCCTTGCGGACGTGTCCAAACAGCGAGCGTTGCCCATAATCCCGCACGGTAAGATTTTCCAGCAAATAAGGCTTCAAAAGCTAATGCCCACCATGCCAGAAAGAGAGGGTCGGGGTAACTCATCCAGTAGATAAAGCTGGTTCCAAACAACGAAAAAGCTGCGTAACCTACAACACGATTCGCAGTCACGGGATCATAAAGACAATTGACCAAGCGCCATAACGCCCAAAACCCGACGAGTGTGCCAACTTTATTGATGATAAAAAGAGCAACCTGAGTGGAGATACCAAACACTTGGTGAAGCAATCGCGTCGAAAGTGCTGCCAGCGGGAATTTGGCACTGGTTTGTGGCGAGAAAAAAGGCCCATAACCTTGATCAGCCATTCGCATCTCCCAATTCATGTCCCAGTGGGCGAGATTGCCTGCCCAATCGGGTGTGGAAAACCACGGCGCTTCCGCCAGCTCAGGGTTGGCTTGCAAATAGAACCCGAAGGCCAGACTGATGACTACATGTAAAAGCCAAAAGCCGAGTACCGTGCGCGGGATGCCGAAATTCGGGATCGAGATACAGCGTGAAGCGGCAATATTCATAGCGACTGTTCGAGCAGTTCCCGTGAACCGAGATGCTCGATAGCATCGAGGGTATAGACCACTTTGGGATACCAGATCCATGATGTCACATAAAATCCTTATTGATAAAAGTGTTAGTGGTCTTCAGGCCCCAGATCATCCATTTTATAGCCAATCGGGTAAGTACGGATAGCTGATTGCGTGAGCAAGAACGGTTTGCGACGGCGCGGCATCCACTTGATGACCGCCGCCCGTAAGCGCAGGACTTTCCGTACCGACCAGCGCCACCAACGCGGCGGGATGGGAAAACCGACCGCTTCAAGTAACGCGTCATCCATCAACGCGTAGATGGCTTGCCTTGCCAATGGACGCAAGATCGCGGGATACCATTGGAGGAAGACCTGTACTGATGACTCGGCAACGCGATGATTACTATCGGCATAACGAAAGTGATCGCGCTCGTAATCATGGTTGAACTGCTCGAAAGCCTGTATGGTATCGGGGATGTTTTGAATATTCATGCGCCGTCCGATTTCACACCAGAAGACGTAATTCGCTAGCTTCTCGTTATCGGTGGCCTCGCGCCATGAGAGTAAGCGCCCAAAACGACTGGGTTCAAAGACGAAGGTCGAGAGAACATAGAGATAGTCTTCGTTGGAGATGGAAAACTGGTGGTGAATCTGATTCATGCGACGGATGGCATCACGCCCACGTTCGCTGTCATAACCGTTCTCGGCAATCTCAGCGATGATGAGCGCGGTATCGTCGTAGCGTTTCTGCCCATGTGCGGCGAAATGTCCTGTGTCATCAAGCAAGCCGGAAATGCTTGGAACAGCAAAAGTACGGAACAAGGCAAACTCTAATGAACGCTGTGTCTCAAATGGGAATTCATACTCCCCTACCCATTGGACGATTTTGAGATGATCCTGCACAGGATCAAGGGCGGTAATTTCGGGCGGTGTGCGGCGAGGAATTAGCACAAGCAGGAAATGCAATTGAACCACCAAGTCGCCAAGAGCGCAGATATAGAACGGAGAGATTGATTAATTTCTAAAGCCAATTTCATCTGAGTTTACTGCCAATCCTCAATCGGTATCGCATCTCCCATTTCGTCGTCCATCTTTTTAAGCTCACCGGTTGCAAGCAGCCATAATTCTTCCGGCTCTACATCAGGATTATTTTTAGTCGTTGCGATTAACTCCAGCCAACGCACAACTGATGGTAATTGATTTTCAGATATTTGGTTGAGTGCGGTTTGTCCACGCTCTCGCATATTGGCAACCATTTCACTTCTCCTTTGACCACATCTTGTTTACTTTATAGCACAAACTCTCCTAATTCCTCGCTGCTCACATCTGCATCCGGATTAGCATATTTACCGTATAGGCTTTCGGCGTTTTCAAAGACACCAGACTGCTTCTTGCGCTCAAACTCGGCTAATAATTGTTCACGAGTCACACTACCTGAACTACGGCTCACTTTTTGCCGTAATTGTGCCATCAAACGGAGTTGTTCAGTTAAAGGTAATTGTTCCGCCAGTTGATAAACCTGTTCAAATGTAACCATCTGACGCTCTCGTCCAGACTTTCGTGGTACAATTTCTCCCACATTATAGACCAATTCACACCCCATAGGTGAGCATCATATGACGATGAACGATTGGAAACCCGTAATCGGTTTGGAAATCCATGCCGAACTCCTGACCAAGAGTAAAATGTTTAGCTCCTGCCCTGTTGTAGACAGTGTAGAAGCCGCGCCGAACACCGCTGTTGATCCGCTGTCCTTGGGACTGCCGGGGACATTACCCGTTGTCAATGAGCAGGCGATTCAATTTGGGATGATGGTTGGGCTGGCGCTTAACTGTGAGATTCCGGACATCAACCAGTTTGCGCGGAAAAGTTACTTCTATCCCGATTTGCCGAAGGGCTACCAGATCAGCCAGTATGACCGTCCGCTTGCGATTAACGGCTATGTCGATATTGAGGTGACACCCGAAAAGGGTGAAACCTACACCAAACGCATTCGTATTCGACGCGCCCATTTGGAAGAAGATACTGGCAAATTGACGCATGTGGAGAGTGGGAGTCTGGTGGATTATAACCGCGCGGGTGTGCCACTGCTGGAAATTGTGACCGAACCGGACCTCAACAGTGCTGAAGAAGCCGAGGCTTTTGGACGCAAGCTGCGGGCGATTTTACAATATTTAGGCGTAAACAACGGCGATATGTCTAAAGGTGTGCTGCGGATGGAACCCAACATCAGTGTCATGCACACCAATGACACCGGCTACCGCGAACGTACCGAGGTCAAGAACCTTAACAGCATCCGCAATGTCTTCCGTGCCATCAAAGCCGAAACCGAACGACAGGTAAAACTGTGGGAGTCGGGCGATTCGGTCAAACGTGCTACGCTGGGTTGGGATGAGGCAAAGCTCAGGGTGGTTATTCAGCGCTATAAAGAAAGTGCTGATGAGTATCGTTATTTCCCTGAACCCGACTTGCCAATCATCGAGATCAGTCGTGAATCGGTAGAAAAAGTACGGGCGGCGCTGCCTGAATTACCGGATGCCAAGCGCGAACGGTTTGTGAAAACCTTCGGTCTCAGCCAATATGACGCATCAGTATTAGGCTTAGATAAAACGGTCGCCGCTTATTACGAGGAAGTGGTCGCGGCAGGCGCGAGTGCCAAATCAGTTGCCAACTGGATAATCGGCAGTTTGTTCAGCGTCATGAACAACGCCGGATTTGACCGTGAGCAGATTGGGCAGACCCAAGTCAGCGCGTCCAAATTAGCTGAACTGGTCAAGCTGGTGGATGCTGGCACAATCAACAAAGGGACGGGCTTGGATGTGCTGAACGAGATGTGGGCAACGGGTACGGATGCCGCCAAGATCGTACAAGACAAGGGGTTGGCACAGGTATCGGATACCGGTGCAATCAGCGGTATAGTAGCGGAAGTTTTGACTGCTAACGATGCGATGGTGCAGCGTTATCTGGGTGGCGAAGAAAAGCTGTTCGGGGCTTTAGTGGGCTTGTGTATGAAGGCGCTCAAGGGTAAAGGCAATCCAGCAGTCGTCAACAACTTATTGAAAGAACAACTAGCGGTGAAGAAGCCTTAGTGCGCGTAAGCACCGGGCTTAGTGGATTCGGCCACGGCGCGGATCGTTTTCTTAAGCAGGTCAATCTTGAAAGGCTTGGGAAGAAAGGCATTCGCGCCCAGTTTGGTTGCCTGCTGCTGCCATTGGATAGGGGGTGCTGCTGTTAGCAGAATAAAGGGGATGCCCCGAAACTGCGGATGTTCGCGCAGATGCTCGAGAAAATCCAGCCCATCCATTTGGGGCATATGAAAATTGCTGATGATGAGGTCGGGGGGTAACATTCCCTGTTCCAGTATATCCATACCTTCTTGCCCATTGCGACCGGACATCACATCATAACCCTGCTGATTAAGCACCATTTCCAGCAATGTCAGAATGTCCGCGTTGTCATCTAATAGTAGAATTGTGGTCATAAACACAGCACTTTATATATACACTTCTCTGTAAATTATCATAAGCCCAAATGAAGAATTAATTAAGAAGAATTCATGAATATTTTCTCAATTAATAGACAATTTTAAGTATTTACACTAGCCAATAATGGGAACCACCAATAAATGGGGCTATGAAATATATGCGAAACAGTGTAGAATATTCATTCTAAAGTTATCCTCTACAGCGTGTGATTTACGCGAATGTGCTATAACTACAGCATGGGAAACATCACAGACTATTCACAGTCGAATTGACTGCATAAACGGGGTTTAAGAGGAGTTACATACTATGGCAGGCTGGAGTCAAACAATCATTGTTGGAAACGTGGGTCGGGACGTGAATTTCAAATACACGCAATCAGGCGTGCCAGTAGCCGACTTTTCGGTGGCGGTCACACGACGCTTTGGCGGACGTGATGGGGCTGAGAAGCAAGAAAAAACCACATGGTACAAAGTCACCTGCTGGCGTAACTTGGCTGAAATTGCCAACCAGTATGTGCGTAAGGGAATGCAAGTCATGGTTGTGGGACAGGCTGAAGTTTCATCTTATCTCGATAAAGCCGGACAACCTGCCGCGTCTCTGGAACTGACGGCTGATAACTTCCAAATGCTTGGAGGCCGGGGTGAAGGCGGTGGCGAAGGCCGCGCTAGCAGTGGCGGTTCTGGTGGCAATGAGTACGGTGATTATGCCGCTGCCCCACCAGACACGATGGGCGACATCCCGTTCTAAAATAATCAGAGAAGGCGTTCAAACCATGAACGCCTTTTTTATCGCGATTTTTCTGACCATAGGGTATGCTGTCGTTAATCATTATTCCGACTTAGAAAGCATATGACATGGAAAACCTCAATATTATCAGTGAAAGCATCCGTGTGGCATTCGTCACCAAAAATGCTGCCCGTGATGAAGCCGTCAACCGCAGCCGTGAATTGGTGCGTCACTGCTCCGAGGCCATCCGTGCCATTCATCGCCGCGAGTGGGATAAGGCCACCGATAAAATGGCGACTGCCAAAGCTGCTGCCCATGACTTGAGCGCCGGACTCGCCAACTATCCCGATCTGTACCACGCGGGTTATACGCAGGATGCCCTCAAAGAAGTTGTAGAAGCCTTCTGTACCTATGCCATTGTGCGCGGATTGCCCCTACCAACTCCCCAAGAATTGAACGTCGAAAACGACACCTTTCTGAATGGTTTAGCCGAAGCAGATACCGAACTGCGACGTTTCATCCTCGACATTCTGCGGCGTGAAGATGGCGATACTCATGAAGCCGAACGTCTACTCGAAGCGATGGATGACATCTATGATGAACTGGTGACATTCGATTTCCCGGATGCCATTACGGGTGGTTTGCGCCGACAAACCGACATCGTGCGCGGTGTGTTGGAACGTACACGCGGCGATCTGACCACTACCCTCCAACAACAGCGCTTACAAGCCGCCCTCAAGCAAGCTGAGGATAAACGAACCCCTTAGATTTCTAATAAGTTCAGGGGTTCTCTCGCTTTAAAAGTTGCTCATGCAATCATTCTGATTCATCTTCACTCAGCGTAGTTAAAAGGTAGTACTAATCGTGAACGGGCAAAACTCCGAGAGACTTTTATACCGTCATAAACGAAAATGGTTGGTGGCCATAAATATCGTTGTTTGGATGTTGGTTCTCACACTCAGCGTTCATTCAGCAGATAACCCTTTGCAATCAGTCAAAGCTTACATTATGAGTATCGCTTGGAGTCCAGACAGCAGTATGATCGCAGTCGGTTATGGGACAGGTCAATGTGTTCTTGATCGCCCCGATTTATATATTATCGAAATCCTCAATGCGGACACCAATCAAGTCATCAACACCCTTCAAGCAGGGGATTGCGCGGTTGTTGCTCTGGATTGGAGTCCAGATGGTAACAAGCTGGCAAGTGCAAGTTTAGATGCAGTTGGTATCCGAATATGGGATGTGGCAAGTGGTCAACTGCTGGTGACAAAGCAGCATAATCTTCAAGGAAGTCTGGATGTCAGTTGGCAACCGGATGGCAACAATCTCGCGATTACCGATTACGGCGAGGTTGTTATGATCCTTGATATCCGGACAGGGGAAATAATAAGCGAGGTTGCACGAGGAACGGTTGTTGACTGGAATCCGGACGGCAGCAAGGTTGTAAGTGGTACAGATAGTGAGAATGATATTTTTGTCACGGACGTTGCAACAGGAAAAAAATTATTGACTTTAAGTGGACATACTGAATCCATTCAGGCTGTCGATTGGAGTCCAGATGGGACAAAACTGGCAAGCGGAAGCAATGATCATACTGTGCGGATATGGGACGCGAAAACGGGCGATTCACTTCTGACACTCATTGGACATACCGATTTTGTGACCAACGTGATATGGAGTCCGGATAGTCGATGGTTAGCGAGTTCCAGTAGTGATGGCACTATTCGAATATGGGACGCTTCAACAGGTAAACAATTAGCGTTAATAGAGGGAAGTGCTGGTATCTTTACGCTAGCGTGGAAGCCTGATGGAAAGCAATTAGCATATGGGGCAGAGTATGGAACATTAGCCGTCATCGCAGTTCCTTTATTGCCAACAGCGACTCCCACTTTAACTCCCACGCCCCATGTTTGAAATGGCGATATGACGCTCAGTGTGTTCATATCGTTATAGACAGGTTTGGATAGGTAGTCCGAACCTATTAAATGATTTATACTCAATTCGGATAATTACTTGAGCACACACTTACTTTCGCATCGAGGACTCATGGCGACCGTTTTCATTAGCTACCGCCGCAAACCCAGCGCCATTTTAGCGCAGTTGATCGTGCGCGATTTGAAGCAGCGCAATATTGAGGCTTACCTCGACACCGACCGTAATGATACGGCGGGGGCATTCCCTGACCGTCTGCTGCAAGCCATATCGACTGCCGATGTCTTTGTGTGTCTGGTGGGTGATACCACCTTCGACTCGGAGTGGGTACAGCGCGAAATCGAACATGCCAACCGGCTCGGTAAGCCGATGATCCCTGTTTTTCAGGAAAGTTATAAGCCGCTTACGTTAGATGCTGCACCGACACCCTTCATTAAGGCGCTGCTGGAATATGATGGTGTACAGGTCTTTGACGAAAAGAACGTGTACGTCACGACTGCCATCGAAATGCTGGCGAAAATGGTGGAAAACACGGCTGCATGGCGCATTCAGGAAGCCACTATTCCGCCGACACCTGCCCCATCTAGTCCACCCATTACAATTGACATCAGTAACTTAAATGGACAGACTGTTGCTCAATATAAGGTGGGCGAAATTCTCGGTCAAGGCGGCATGGGCGCAGTTTATCGGGCGCATCAAACCGGATTGAATCGCCCTGTAGCCTTCAAAGTGCTGCCACCGAGCCTTGCCCAACAGCCAGAGTTTATCGAACGATTCAGCCGTGAAGCACAAACTGCTGCCCGTTTGGAACATCCGAACATCGTACCGATTTACGATTATGGTACTTATGGCGGCCTGAGTTACGTCGTCATGCGCTTGCTGACCGGCGGTTCATTAGCAGAACGACTCAGTTACCGCATGAAATCGGACAAAGGGCTGCCTTCGCTGAATGAAGTGGCCTCGGTACTGCGCGGTTTAGGTGGTGCGCTGGACTACGCCCATTCACACGGCGTGATTCACCGTGACATCAAAGCCAACAACGTCATGTTTGACGAGCAAGGCACGCCGTTCTTGGTCGATTTTGGTATCGCCAAGATTATGACGGCGACCACTGGACTTACCGGCACAGGCATCGCGATGGGTACGCCATCCTATATGTCACCGGAACAGTGGAAGGGTGAAAGTGTCACTCCTGCAACCGATCAATATGCGCTGGGTGTCATGACCTATCACATGCTGACCGGACGACTGCCATTCGAGGCGACGACACCTTACGCCTTGATGAATAAGCATCTCAATGAACGACCGACCCCGCCGGATGTGTGGCGAACGGATTTACCACCGACTGTCAAAGATGTGTTGGCACAGTCGATGGCGAAGCTGCCGCATGAGCGTTTCCCGTCGGTGCGGGATTTTGCAGCCGCTTTCGAGGAGGCCATTAGTGGCAAAGGTGGACAATCCACCAGTTTCTTTACAACGCCACTGCCGACACGCGCACCCGCCCCGCCGCGTCCGGCTACACCTACGCAAAAGCCGCCGCTTCCCGGCAACTTGTATGATGGGCCAACCACCAATCCTGATGTTGTGCCGACCATTACCCCCTCAAAACCACCAACCGGAGGCATTCCGCCCAATCAACTCACTGGAACGATGGAAGCACCGAAAAGAGGTGGGGTTAATATATTGGTATTGGGTGTCGTAGCGGTCGTGGTCGTGGCACTCGGTATTATTGGTTTTCTGGTGGTATCCGGTAATCAGCAAGCCGCCGCAGCCTCGACAGCCACACAAAATGCCGTCGCCCTACTCGCGACACAAAATGCGATTGCTTCCTACACACTTACGCCCAGCGCGACCTTAACACCAACTCTAACGCCAACACCTTCTGCCAGCGATACACCTACGCGAACACTGTCACCCACACCGTCGGATACACCTACAGCCACCGACTCACCTACGCCTACCAATACAGCTACGAATACTCCAACGCCAACACCTGCCACACCGGAAGCGATTGCACTGCGCGGACTGCCGGTACGGGTTGGGCCAAGCATCGGTTATCCGCTGTTGGTCACTCTCAAAGCAGGCGACCGTATTGATGTGATCGGCCTGAGCGAAGATGGACAGTGGTATCAAATTATGCTGACAGATGGCACAGTCGGTTGGATTACAGCGGCGGCATCACAAGTACGAACTGCGGGTGATTTGTTGGGTATACCACTGGCATTTGCACCGACCAATACCCCAACATGGACACCTACACCAACTGATACAGCGACGGCGACCAGCACACCAACTGCCACATTTACGCCGACGACAACCGATACACCAACGAACACGCCAACCGCCACCTACACACTAACTCCGACCTTCACCATCACACCAAGCGATTTGCCAACGATACCGCCATTGCCACCAACAGCCACCAAAACCAAAATCGTAAGCTGCCCCGGCGCGATGCAATCCTATCTGTATCCGGGAGTTGTGGGGTACGTTCTAGGCGGTGATCCACTGCCCGTTAACGTCCGCAGTGGGCCAAGCAAATCCGGTCAAAAGCTGGCTCAAATTCCAGTCGGGGGACGATTCACAGTGTTGGATGGTCCGAACTGCAACGAGGACAAAGCATGGTTCCGGGTGCGGCTTGATAATGGTGTGCAAGAAGGTTGGCTAGCCGAAGGTGATGAAACGGGTTATTTCGTGTCACCTGTTGATGCGAACGATCTGCAAGCGGCTCAAGCCACATCAGTAACACCACTGACCCAAAATCAAACTATTGGGCGCATTTTGTCAGTCTGCAATGCGACGGTGGAAGATGAGTTCATCAACGGCAAATCAGACCATGATTGGTTCCAAGATACCACGGCAGGTGGGAGGTCTAACGAGCAGATTATCAACGGCTTCTACGAAATTCGGTTGAATGAGATACCAGCGACAACCGACGAGGCCAGCAGTTGGGGCAGCTTACGAGGGTACAGCTTCCGTGATGGGCGAGTAGAAGCGGTTGTCACAGCGGCCAACTTTTCCGATATAACATCTCGTGTAGGCATCTGGCTGCGTTACCAAGACGAAAACAATTTCATTGGCATCATGATCCGCAACAACGGCAGCTACTATGTCGGACGTTGGCAAAATAACAGCTACCAAGACATTGTCAAATGGACACAGGTTAAGGCGATCCATACGGGCGACAATGCGGTGAATACACTGCGAGTAGACATTGTTGGTGATGACTTTACGGTCTACATCAACGGTATGCTGCTGACCAAATTTACGGACAACACATGGTATGAAGGACGACTGGCCTTTTTTGGAGCCTCTAAGGTTACACCTAATACCATGCGGCTGGATTATGTGCGTGTTTGCCAGTAATCGAAGCCGGCAATTCTAACGTTGGAGAGCCACCTGATATGCAGGTGGTATCAGGTAAAAATGGGGTCTTTAAGGTTCATTACGGTTCAAAAATCTAAAGACTTGTCAAAGTCGATTTTACACTAACCGTTTTCCAACCTGAAAGTTTGCAAACGAAATACCGCATAATATTAAGCGATATATCGCTTAATATTAGTTTGGCAGATCAATCGGCTACAGCTATAATAAAATTGACGTTATACTTCAAATGGGTTAATTCATGCCCCGAATTTTTATCTCATATCGTCGTGCGGATAGCGAAACCCTCACAGGACGAATTCATGATCGTTTAGTCACTGAATTTGGATTCAATAATGTTTTTCTCGATGTTGAACGTGGCAATATTCCTGCTGGTGAGGATTTCCGAAATGTTTTAAGAAACGCTGTTAGCAAATGTGATGTGTTACTTGCAATCATCGGACCAAGATGGATTGATGTTAGTGAAAATGATAATCCTGAGTTAAGGCGATTGGATAATATAGATGATTTTGTTCGTATCGAAATAGCAACAGGTCTTGAGCGGGAACAAACAGATGGAACCCTCATAATTCCTGTTCTCGTTGGCGGCGCTAGTATGCCCAATGCTAAAGACTTACCTAATCCATTGCGAGAAATCGCGTTTCGACACGCTCATATCATTCGTGGCAATCCAGACTTCCACCAAGACATGACATTGCTAGTAAATAGGCTGAATGAGTATTTCACAACTCTCGAACAACCTATCGTGGCTTTACCTCCTTCTAAACGAGGTCTTTCGCGCGGTAGGCTGGTTGTTGGAATTACGACATTACTGGTCATCACAGCAATAATCATCGCGATTATTGCTACCCGTCAACCGCCGCCAGCATCACCTGTGGAAATCGCAAATCAACGTCTGACACAAACCTCTGCAATCCAAATTGCTAATAGAAACACTCAAGCTGCTGAAGACGCAATCAATGGCATCATGACCCAATTTGTCACATTGACCAATGATGCAAATGCTCATACATCAACATCCACTTTTACATCATCCAATACCCCAACCGAAGATATTATCACCATAACTAATGCTCAAGAAACATTGAACGCACAAGCAACGGCTAATTTAGCAACCGATACACAACAACCTACAGCAACGTTTACACCATCATTGACTTCTAGCTTTACCCCAAATCATGGTGCTACTGAAACGGCTAAAGCAATACAGTTAGCTACAGCTCAGCAAAATGCCCGTATGATACAGGCTGCACTATCTACGCAAACTGCTGAGGCATTACCAACACCAACACGTACTCCTAGCCCAACAAAAACGCCGTCACGTACCCCAACATCCACGCAAACTGCTACACTAAAACCCACCCAAACACCAACGCAAACTGCCACATTAAAACCCACTCTAATTCCTTCCCCGACATCTTCTACAATTGGAACAATTGCAGGCCAGATTTTGTGGAATAATCAACCAGTGGTAGGCATTGATGTTGAGTTAATTCCTGATAGTTGCCTAATGATCCCAGCGATAATAGTGACAAAAACGGATAATACAGGTCACTATTGGTTTGATAATGTCAAACCGGATGACTATGTTATAGGGGTTAACGGTTATAAATCAGGTAATAGGAATCCAATTTATGAAACGAATTGTTATTCTTATTCTTTTCAACTAAAGGTCGGCAAACACTCTCAACAAGACCGTTCCATAAAGAAATTGAATCTTATTTTGCTATCTCCAACAAAAAATTCAAATATAGATAGTAAAGCCACATTCAAATGGCAAGCATATCCTGAGGCTGCATATTATGTAATCAGTCTTTTTAATCGTTCATCTTCTTCTGAGCCAATTTATACGGATGTCAATACAACAGAAGCCACAATTAATCTAAGAAGTGGAGACAGTTACGAGGGGTGGATAATCGCTTATAACAATAACGGGACTGAAATTGCTGAAGCAACTATCCCACAATTTACGGTACGATGATGGAATTCTAGACACTTTCAAGCTTGATTTTATCACTATTGAATTACTCAAAACATGACATCAACAACACGTTTCCTCACCAACCCTTCGCCTGCTGACCTGCCAAAGACCACAGATGTCGTCATCATTGGAGGCGGGCCAGCCGGAACTGCCGCTGCATGGGCAATTGAACGTGCTGTGCCGGGTACACATATCGTCGTCATTGAACAAAATAGCCAACTCGCTGCCGGATCGTCGTTGGCCTCGCTTGAAAATTACCGCACCTGTTGGGCAGCTCCCTGCTTGCACCGTTTGATGCAGCGCAGCATTGATGTGTTCCACCACGCCGATGACTATTTTGGCGCGGGAACCAAACTCGGCATGAAAGAACAGGGTTATCTGTTCATCGCATTCACCGAAGCACAAGCCGCACGACTCAAAGAGGATGTTGAGCATCTCCACCGCTGCGGCCTCACCCACACCGAATACCTGAACGCCGACGACATCGCCTACCGCTATCCTTGGTTGGGAAATCGCGTAATCGCTGCCAAGTATGATCCGATTGCGGGTTGGATGGATTCGAACGCGCTGGTTTATGCGCTGGCGAATGCTACCCAATCAACTACCTTTTTGCTCGAAACCAAAAACGCCAGTATCCGCACAGCAGGCAACCGTGTACTCGGTGTATCAACCGCTAACGGCGACATTGACGCGCCAAATGTGGTGATTGCTACCGGAGCCAACGCCCGCGCCATCGGACGCACCGCTGGAATCGAACTGCCGATTGTCATGCGTCCACGTCAGAGCTTCACAACTGGCTGGCGACATGCTGAATATCCTGAAGATGCGCCGTGCGTCATCAGTGCCTCACCCTTCCCGCACGTCCGACCAGAAGCCCAAAGTGGTGCGATTTTCGGTTATGAATATAAATGGAACACCGGCAAAATCCCGAATTACAATGGCGAACGCACCGACGCGCTAATTGATCCGATTTGGCCTGTCGAGCAACTGCGCGATCCGCGTTTTCCATCGCTGACGTTGAGCTTAATGGCGCGGCAGTTCGGGCATAAAGCGGGTGAAGGCTTTGCTGATCCACGCTACCTACGCGGCATTTATCACCGTGCCGGATACTATGTCTACCGTGACAACGCCTATTTGACGCTGCCCGATGGCACTCAAGAACCGTATGATAGCCAACGTGCCATCATTGATGCGTGGACGGGTATCGACGGTTTATTCCTGTCAGTCGCACATGTGGGTCATGGCATTATGTCCGCGCCAGCCGCCGGAGAAATTCTCGCCAGCCATGTGTTGGGACACCAACTACCTGATCCCAGTTTCGTTGGCTTCAATCTCGATGCCGCTTACGTTGAACATGACGCGGGTGGTTTGTCTGATAATGGGATAAAAGCGGTCATGCCATCTGATTGATCAAGTCGTAGCGTAGGGCAACCGTCGCTAGACTCATGCGCTGCGCCTCCGCTATAATGCGCCACCGTCTCCCACAAAAGGCGGGCTGTTTTATCGACGTGTGGAGTAAGCAATTCGTATGCAAAATTTTGATGATACACAACCCATTAAGCCCATCATCGTCATGAGCGACGATGAACCGCGTTCAGGTGGGCCGGGCTGTTTAGTCATTGGGCTAGTCGGGTTGATGGTGATCGGCTTCGCGGGTTTGATTATCGCACTAGCAGGTTTCGCGGGTTGGTCTTCGGGGCAGCGTATCGCACAAGGCAACGCAACCGCCACCGCCAATGCGGTTATTAATGACCAATGTAACCGTCTCCCAAACGACCTAAACAGTAAGAATCAAGCGCTGGTTAAGGCTCGTCTCGATTATCTCGTTACGCTTACTCCCGCTGTTCCGTGCGTCGTGGAATTCGCTCAAACGGCGACAGCCATCAGCTTACCCACATCGACACCGATGCCCACAGCCACCCAACCCGCGACCGCCGAAGCGACTGAAGCCGCAACCGATATACCACTCGTCCCTAGCGGCAGTGCCACACCGGATTTGACAGCACTCTTCCAACAAGCACAAACGGCTGTATCCACATCCGATTGGGACAACGCCATTGATACACTCGACGCGGTGATGGGATATGACGGTGACTTCCAAACCGCTGCCGTTCGCGCCTTAATGTTTGAAGCGCTGACCAAGAAAGCGCTGACTCTGTACCGCGGCGGTGACACGACACGGCTCGCTGAAGCCAACCAATTGACCGACCGTGCTAGCCAGTTTGGTAACATCGAAACCTCGGAAGCCAATTACGAAAGCATCATCGCCAGCCAGTATATTGATGCCATTAATGCCATTGGTGTGGATTACAACCTCGCTATCCGCAAACTCACCACCCTTTACAGCCAAGCGCCTTCTTACCGCGATGTCTTTGCCCAACTGGTCAACCAGTACATCGGTTATGGCGATACCTTGGTGGCAGGCGCACAGCCGTGCAGCGCGGTCGCCCAATATCAAAGTGCGCTCTCGTTGCAAGATAATGGGGGGGTCGCTGCCAAGCGTGATGCCGCCCAAACCGCCTGTACCACACAGGCTACACAAGGCACTTCGGGAACGCCGCCGCCCGGTGGAATCGCTCCGGTCGGTGTAGCGCCAATCGGTGCGCCTGCGACACCCGGCTAAAGCAATTTCCCATACTAAACGCACACGCCAAAAGAGACGCTCAATACGTCTCTTTTTGTGTCAAATGCACATACAAAATTTTTGCGTTTAAACGTTTAGGGCGTTATAGTGAAAGTTGTGTAACGCTAATTGGGCATTTTTGGTTTAAGTGATCTATGGTATCACGAGGTTTGATGGAGGTATTGTTCACTTACAGACTTCATCAAATACAAAAGTCCTTTTATTTTGATTCTGCGAGGAGAAAAGATACGATGAAACGTTTGTGTGCTATTCTTTTGTTACTTAGTTTCACGCTCGGACTTGGATTAATGCCTGCCGCCGCACAGGATGCTCCTAAAGGCACATGGCTCGGCAGTTGGCCTTATGTTCTTCCCCCTGATCATACCCTCAGTGCCTTTGCCTCAAACGGTCTTGGCGATAACCTCGGTACGATGTTTCAGTCGTATGTCGAACTGCCGCTCGCCATCTACAATTGGGACGCTGACAATTACTCCGGCTTACTCGCCGAAAAGTGGGGCTTCAGCGACGACTTCAAGACCTACAACGTTACATTGAAGTCTGGCGCAAAGTGGAGCGATGGCTCTGCCGTCTCTGCTGATGACATCATTACCACCTTTGCGATTGGTCATATTATGAATTCAACCGCTTGGAATTACCTCTCGGCTGTTGATAAAGTTGATGATTTAAATGTCAGCTTTACCTTCAAGGTGGAAGCCTCACCCTTAGCCGAACGTGCTATTCTCAAGACCTACATCGCCCCGACCTCGGTTTACGGCGACATTGCCAAGAAGGCTCTTGATGTGGTGGCTTCTGGCAAGGCTGGCGACAGCGACGAATGGAAAGCTGTTAATGATGAGATCAATTCCTTCAAGCCCGAAACACTCGTCGCTAGCGGGCCATTCACCTATGCCTTGAGCGATGTCGGAGCAGCTTCATTGACCATGCACTGGCAGCCTAACAGCATTTACTCAAACACTGTCAAATTCGGCGAAATCAAAATTTGGCAAGGCGAAACCGAACAATCGACTCCGCTGGTTTTGAGCGGTGAAGTCGCGCATTCAACTGATGTTTACCCACCGGCAACCATTGAACAGTTCAAGTCGCAGGGCATCCGCTTAATCACCGTGCCGCGTGGTTATGGGCCAGCCCTGTTGTTCAACCACAAAGTTGCTCCTTGGAACATCAAAGAAGTTCGTCAGGCAACTGCCCTCATCATCAACCGTGAACAGAACGCCTTCCTAACCGGTGCTGGCGCAGTCGGGACTGAGTATATGTCTGGCTTGCTGGATGACACGGTGCCACTGCTGCTCTCAAAGGACACCATTGCTAAGCTCGACAAATATGCTTTCGATACCGACCGTGCAGGTAAACTGCTGGAATCAGTCGGTTACACCAAGAATGCGGATGGTAAATGGGCTGATAAAGATGGTAAGACCATCAGTGCCGAATTTAAGCTTCCGGCAGAGTTTGCCGACTTCGCAGGCGCGTCACAGGATGCGATTGCTCAGATGAACGCCTTCGGTTATGACATCACCGCCCGTTCGATCCCGTGGCAAGAAACCGCCAAGGCTATTCGTGAAAGCGACTTCGAACTGTCAGTATGGAGTTGGGCAAGCCAATCCCCCTTCGCCAGCAGTCAGTTCTTTGGCCCGACACAGCGTTTCAACACTGGACACCTTGCCACCGGATTGAACGGTATCAACTTCGACTATAACGTTGATTGGAATGGTGAAAAGGTCAATCTCGACGATCTCATCACCAACGCCAGCAACAGCATGGATAACGATGTTCGCATCCAACGTGCTGATGAAGTCGCGCTCATCATCAATGATTTGCTGCCCTTCGTTCCGTTGAATGTGGAACAAAGCGTCGAACCCTTCAACGAAAAGTTGATCGCTGGCGCACCAGCTGATGGCGATCCAATTCTCAAGAATCCAACGGGCAGTGACCATTGGATTATTACCTACTTGCTTGAAGGTAAGCTAACTCCCGCTCAATAAAGCGGATTATTGAAACCTCGTTTAGTGCCGGATCAAACAATCAACAGCCGATGCTTAGGCAAAGGCTGTTAGTTGTGCCATAATCTCCGGCACTATTCTTTTCTGGTAGGGAAGGTCTCAGACCCTTCTGAATTAAAATTTATGACATAAAAATTTGGTGGACATTGATAAACACCACTTTTGGAAAACCTTTAAATTTATTGATGAGGCTCATAGAATGGCAGCGACCGTCCAACCACAGCAGCCTGTCGCACAGCCAACCGAAGCACCGAATTGGCGTGCGCGGTTGCGTAAAATCCGCAAGAGTTATACTGTGGGTGTCGTCCTACAAGGTTTACTCACGATTTGGGCAGTAAGCACGTTCACCTTCTTCCTCATCCGTTTGATGCCCGGTAATCCACTTGACATCAAAATTGACCAGTTGCAACGTCAGCAAAACATCAATTACGAGGAAGCCCGTTCGCGTGCCGCCGGTTTGTTCGGCTTTGACCCGAATAAACCAGTTGTCGAACAGTATGTGGATTACCTCGGCAAAATGCTGCATGGCGACCTCGGTTTATCCATTACCTCGCCGGGGGTTAAAGTCACCGACCAGATTATCCAATATTTACCGTGGACGCTGTTCTCGGTCGGATTAGGTTTGCTGGTAAGCTTTACGCTCGGTGTCGGCTTGGGGCTGGCGATGGCTTACTGGCGCGGCGGTATCCTCGATAACACGGTGACGGTCATTTCATCCATCTTATATGGCATCCCCGATTACATCATCCCGCTGCTACTCATTATTATCGTCGGCATTCAATGGGGTTGGTTCTCTCCCGGTGCGATGCGTGGCGGTGTTGACCCTTCGATTAAACCCGGTTTCACGCTGGAATATATCGGCAGCATCCTCAAATTTGCGCTGCTACCCGTGCTAACCTATGTCTTGTCATCCGTCGGCGGTTGGGTACTGACGATGAAAAGCAGCACCCTCTCCACCATGGGCGAAGATTATATTAACGTGGCAAAAGCGCGTGGCCTAAGCGAACGCCGCATCCTAACAGGTTACGTCGGACGTAACGCGCTGCTGCCACTGGTAACACGCCTCGCCATTAGTATTGGCTTTGTAGTTGGCGGCAGCGTCATCGTTGAGGAACTCTTCCAGTATCCCGGCATTGGACGCAACCTGCTCCGTGCTATCAATGGGCGTGACTATACCTCCATGCAGGGCATGTTTCTGGTCATTACCATCGCCGTAGTGGTATCAAATGTGTTGGCTGATTTGCTCTTCGGCATACTCGATCCGCGTGTGCGTTTGGGCGGGGAGGAAGAAGGATGATCGGCTTTGCAACTGTCGCCAGCTTAAGCGGCTTTATCATTGGCCTAATTGTCGGCTTCGTTCCACTAGGTGTTGCCATTTATTATCGTAAGTGGTTGGCAGGCATTGGTGGTTATATTGCCTGTGTCCTCAGCGGATTCGCCTGTGGCTTTCTCGGCGGCATCCCGATGATGATTATGGCAACCGCCGTCGTCATCTCCTATGCCTACGTCAATCGCCAAGATCCGTTCACCTCGCTTGCCAAGTTGGAAGATGTCAGCTTCAAAGAAACCAACCGCGAGTTTTTCATGCGCCAGATGGCAGGCTTGGGCGACAGTCTACGCGCCACTGCCCGAATGCTGCTCCGCAACAAATCGGGTTTCATCGGCTTCTTGGGTGTGATGTTCTTTATCATTGTGTCGGTCTTCGGGCCGTTGTTCGTCCCCTATGAAGGCCAACCACAGTTCAGCCGCCGCCAACCGGGATCAACCTCATTGTTTCAAGGACCATCTCCACAGTTTCCTCTTGGACTGGATTGGCAAGGCCGCAGCGTTCTGTCGCATATCGTCAACGGTGGACAAACCCTAATCGTCACCTCACTGGCGGCAGGTTTGATCGCGACCGCTCTAGCCGTACTGTTAGGTTCACTGGCGGGCTTATTAGGCGGTATCGTTGACCAAATCTTATCGGCTATCTCGAACTTCATCCTGACGATTCCGCAAACGCCGCTGCTGCTGGTGCTGGCAGGTTTAATTACCTTGAATAGTAACTTCGTGCTGGCGCTGCTGTTCGCGGCGCTCAACTGGCCTGCCCTGATGCGAGCGATCCGCGCACAGGTGCTGAGCTTGCGCGAACGGGATTATGTCGAAGCTGCCCGCGCGCTCGATTTGGGTACGTGGCATATCATTTCACGCGAAGTCTTCCCCAACATGATCAGTTACATCGCCGTCAACATGATCTTCTCAATCCGTGCCGCCATGTATAACCTTGTGCTGCTGGTGATTTTGGGACTCGTCCCACTCAAAGAACCCGATTGGGGCATCATGATCTACATGGGTCGGCAGCAGGGTGCGCTCTTTAATCCCAATGCCTCCGCCATGTTGATCGCTCCGATTATTGCGATTGCGGTCTTCCAACTCTGTCTGGTTTTATTCTCGCGTTCGTTGGAAGAAATCTTTAACCCGCGCCTGCGTAGTGGTGTCTGACATGATTACAAACGACGTTGTCCTCCGCGTGCGTGATGTGGATGTGAGTTATAAGGCCGAGCGTGGACGGGTACGTGCCGCAGCCAATATCAGCTTTGACCTCCACGCGGGTGAAACCTTAGCCTTCATCGGGGAAAGTGGCTCTGGCAAATCGACGCTCAACCTCGCACTCATGCGCCTGCTCCCCAAATCCGGCAGTGTTGATCGTGGCAGCATCGTCTACACCAAGCGCGATGGTTCACAAATCGACATCCTCAAAATCAATGGCAAAGCGCTGCGCCAATTCCTGTGGGCAGAATGCTCGATGGTCTTTCAGGGTGCGCTCAACTCGCTCAATCCGGTTATCCGTGTCTCCGATATGATTTACGATACCGCCGACGCACACGGGATGTCACGCAAAGATGCCCAGAAACGCGCCTTCGAGTTGTTCGAACGCGTCCGACTTGACCCGCTGCGTGTCTTCAAATCATATCCCCATGAACTCAGCGGTGGGATGCGCCAACGGGTGCTGCTGGCAACCAGCCTGCTCTTGCGCCCGCAGGTCGTCATCATGGACGAACCAACCACTGCCGTCGATATACTGACGCAGCGTTCGATCTTGGATGTGCTGAAAGAAATGCGCCGCGAACTGAACTTCAGCACCATTTTTATCAGCCATGATCTCGCTGTAGCCGCTGAAATCGCCGACCGAATCGCCACTATGTACGCCGGAGAAATCGTCGAAATCGGGCCAGTGGATGATGTGTTTTATCATCCACGCCATGCTTATACGTTGGCGCTGCTCAACGCCGCACCGCGTCTGAGCATTGGTGATGAAGAACTCGACAGCATCCCCGGCAATCCACCTGACCTGATTAATCCACCTACAGGCTGCAAGTTTCATCCACGCTGTGCCTTCGCTGTGGATGTCTGCAAGACGACACAACCTCCACCCGAAGCCGCTCCCGAAAGCCCTGAACACATTGCCGCTTGTTATGAAACCGACCGCGTATTGGCGGCTCATCGGAAAGTTACCCAAACATGACCACTATCAACACCCAACCCATTATCGAACTGCGTCATGTGCAGCGTCGCTTCATCAAAGACCATCAGGTGATTCCGGTGATTCAAGACATTGACCTCAGCGTCTATCCGCGTGAGATTTTGTGCATCGTTGGTGAAAGCGGCTGCGGCAAAACCACCACTGGCAAGATGATCGCCGGACTGCTCAACCAATCGCAGGGCGAAATCTTAGTTGATGGTCGCCCGATGGAGAGTTACAAAGGTGCAGAAGCCGCCGTGCTGCGCCGTTCGCTGCAAATTGTGCATCAAGACCCATTCGCCTCACTCAATCCCGCCCACACCGTCGAGGAAATCCTGAGCTTCCCCTTGTTGCGACACAAATTGGTCAATGGTCGCGCTGAACTGCGGCGGCGCATCTGGGAACTCCTGACAATGGTTGATCTGACTCCTCCCGGTGACATCGTGCATAAATTCCCGCACCAACTGAGCGGCGGACAGCGCCAACGCGTCAGCATCGCCCGCGCCTTGACGGTTTCTCCGCGTTTGATTGTTGCCGACGAAGCCGTAAGTATGGTCGATGTCAGCATTCGTATCGGCATCCTCAAGATGCTCCATCGCCTACGCGACGAGTTGAAAGTTGCCATCGTGTTCATCACCCACGATCTGGCCCTCGCTAAATACTTCGCATGGGAAGGTCGCATCGCCGTCATGTACTTGGGTCGGATTGTGGAAATCGGACGCACACCGGATGTGATTGCTAACCCCGCCCATCCGTATACCAAAGCACTCATCGCCGCTGTACCGGAAGCCGATCCCGAACGCACACGCGGCAAGCAGCAAATCCCGCTGCGATCCGAGGAAATCCCCAAACTGACCGACATTCCACCGGGATGTGCCTTTCATCCACGCTGCACATTCTTCCAACCCGGCATCTGCGACACACTCATTCCGTTACTCGCGCCCGTTAGCGAAGGTCATCAACTGGTTGCCTGTACACCGCTGACGCAAGACGGTCATCTTACGCCATACGTCGAACCACCGACTGCTGTTGGCACATTAGCGGAGTTGCACCGACAGGAAAAACCATAAATGGATTTGGGGAATAACTAACTTCCAATGGATCGAGAAGTTCTCAAAGGCTTTGCGCGGATTGGCATCTTTATCGGTGGCAGTGGCTTGGTGCTGCTGTTCCTCGAACGCCCCAACAGCCCCGAATATATCGTCAGCCTGTGCAGCGCACTGCTCGGTGGTTTGCTATTACTCGGCGTGGTGGTTACCAACCGCTGGATGAAGTAGAACTTATCCTACAATGTCATAACCGAACGCGGTTTTGCTTAATGTAGTTATCGGGGTCAGAACTAGGTTCTTTTCCTTGCAATAATTGGCTTTTATTGAAGTAGATTAGTGCCTCATCCAGTTTATTAAAGCGATAATAACATTTACCAATCCATTCATAGAGCGTTGGTCCACGTTGTGCAAATTCCTGCGTGGATAAAAGATAGGTAAAATCGCTGATTGCATCTTCGTAACGTCCTATTTCGTAATAAAATCGGGCGCGCTCATATCGTGTATGAATACTCGGAGGCACAGCTAACTCAACGAGATAGGTGATGTCTCGATCCGCTGCGTCAAAATTACCCATTTTCCGATACAACTCGTAGCGATAGAAAAAATAAATTGGCGTTTTATCCATATCGACTAGTTGACTAGCATCTTGATATGCAGCCTCGATATTGCCCATTTTGAAATAGGTTTCAGCACGTTCTAATAACAACATATTCGACTTTTTCTCATTGATCGCAACAGAGAAATCTTCTATAGCCTCTTCAAAAAGACCTAAGTCGCGTTTGCATTTACTTCGTTCATCAAACCAGTATGTCGCATTACAGCCATTATCTATAAGCCAATTCATATCTTGTAACGCGTTCTCATATTGTTCACCAAAAAGATATATAAATGCCCTGAATTCATAGCTTTCTTTTTTCTCATCAAGATCGGAGCTGTTTTGAATAACAAAGGTATAATCGTTACAGGCTTCCACATTTTTATGTTCAACCTCAAAACAACCTGCCCGTAATTTGTAATAGGTGGGATTGTATGGCTCAAGCCCGATAGCCAGATTCAAATCTGTTATAGCCCCTTTAGTGTCTCCGCATTTATGCTTCGTAAAAGCTGAATTGAATAATGTTTCCGCATCGGCACTCATATTTCACAGTTCCTCACTCTAGCGAAAATGTATTTAATTCTTCAATTTTACGACTTTAACCATTTACAAACGCATGAGAAATCCTTGCCAGCAAAGTTAGCGCCCAATCTCCGAAAGAGTTGGCATATATGTAAAAAAATATTTAATGTGTATGCGGCTTTCCCCAAACGATAGTCGCCTCAGTTTGCAGTTCCAACTGATTATCCTCAGCATATGGTTCAACCAGCAGCCGCAAACGCTTATCAAACGCTGCGACATCTTCTTCACGCATCGCATCAGGACTCAAGCTGCCCCGCGAATGAAACGATGCAATATAATCATCAATTGACTGCATAGAAACCACTGGAGCAGTTGTCTCACGTCCAACAGCCTGAAAGACTCGACGTTTCTCCAACTCCGTCACTAAATCATACCGCTCAAAGTTCTGAATAACCGAAAACTCAGCGATCACTTGACCAAGTACTTGCCCCCACATGTTTGGCAATTCACCCCGTTCGATAATCACCACATAGCCATCAGGAGGTAGTAAATCGTGAAACAGTGAGAACACCGTTTCCCACTCCATCCAATGAATACTGTCTCCACCGATAATCAGGCTATAAGGTGTTTGCAGGTGAGCCTCTTCGACGCGTCCCTGTATCCAGTTGAGGTTGGGATGCTGACCATTTGGCATCATCTGTCCACGCCGGATCATCGCCTCAGACACATCAATCGCGTCAACCCGTTCCACGAATGGCACTAAGCCTCGCGCCAGATCACCTGTACCTGTGCCAACATCTAATATCACACGCGGCAAGTCAGTTAAAAGCGAAATTAGGCGGTCAAAAACCGCTTGAGGATATGGCAAACGATGGTGATAAACATCAACGAGGCTTTGGTCTTGAAAGCGTGATGCGTTCTCAACCGTCAAATGACGTGGTTTTGCACTCATCATCTATTTGCCTTTTGATCATCTTTCTGGCTACTCTTTACTTATACATCGCTAAAATTTTAAATACTCACTCATCCTTATTTTTTGTACTAACCATTTTCCAACCATCCATCAACCACCGCGCCAAAATCCTTGCCTGCTAAGTTAGCGCCGAACCTCGAAAAGAGTTACCAAAATGTAACCCAAAGCCCTTCGATTTATGGTACGCTGTATCTGCTGATTGAACTTCACGAGGCCGCTTTGCAACACAACACCCACTCTCAAAATTTCTCTGAATTGATCTTGGCGTACTCTGCGTCTTGGCGGTTAATTTCTTGGTATTCGTATTTTCGGCGGATTGTTCCCTCACATCCGCAGCAGCGACACCCCAAATTGCACAGCGGTGGTATCAGCCGAGCCGCCCGCTGCACTTGTGCTATTTCAGCGGTTATAGCCGGATCAGCCGCCTGCTAAAAATGACGATTCAGCGGCATCAGCCGACCATCACGCCCGCCATTTCAGCGGAAGTAATGCACAAATTGCAATAACTGCATTCAAAAATTCCACAATTCTGCATAACACCCCCTCACAAAATAACGATATAATGCTTCATTATTTCTATAAAAGTGAGTATTCGATATGCAGTTACAAGATAAAATCGGTCAAATGTTGATGGTTGGGTTTTATGGGCTGGAAGCGCCGGAGTACCTGCTCGAATGGCTGCGCCAAGGCCGTGCAGGTGGCATTATCCTCTTCGCCCGAAATGTGGAAAGTCCCGCTCAACTTGCCCATTTGACACGCAGCCTGCATGAGGCCGCCAAATATCCGCTGCTTATCGGCATCGACCAAGAAGGCGGTACAGTCGCCCGACTGCGCCAACAGTTTAGCGAAAGCCCCGGCGCGATGGCTCTCTCAGCCGCGTTGGATGGCCCGGCCTTAGCCGAGCGTGTCAGTGAAATGCTGGCAGTCGAGATGAGCGCACTCGGCATCAATTGGGATTTCGCCCCTGCACTCGACATTGCTTATAACGCAGCTAATCCGGCAGTCGGCACACGCTCCTTCGGTACCGACTCGCAGCGCGTCGCCGAGATGGGTGGTGCTGCGGTGCGTGGCTTCCAGCGTGGGGGTGTCGCGGCCTGTGCCAAGCACTTCCCCGGCCTTGGCAACACCGCTATTGATACCCATCTTGCCCTGCCCATTCTGGATACTTCTGTCGAACAGTTGCGGAAAAATGACATGCAGCCCTTCCGCACACCCATCGAAAATGGCATCGCCAGTATCATGACCACCCACACCATTTTCTCGGCGTTGGATGCTGAACTGCCCGCGACTCTTTCACCTGTCATTATTCAACGGCTGCTGCGCGAAGAACTGCGCTTCAAGAATGTCGTCGCCAGCGATTGCATGGAAATGAAGGCCATTGCCGACCATTACACGCCGGGGGAAACTGCGACTCTGGGAGCGCTCGCAGGTTTAGACATCATCCTCTTCTCGCACACCCGCGCGATGCAGGAAGCCGCCTATGATGGCCTGTTGGCATCGGTTCAAAGTGGACGCGTCTCAATGGACATTGTTGAAGGGGCTAACCAGCGAATTGCTGCCTTGAAAGCTGCTTATCCCGCACATACACCTGATCTGACCGTCATCAAAAAGCCCGACCATCTTGAGCTGGCTTTGAAAGCTGCCCGTGCCGGTACAGTCTTATTACATGACAGTGGACTGCTGCCATTGGCTAAAGATGCAGCGTTGGTCGAGTTCGCATCACAACTCGACAGTGGCATCCTCGAAAGTGGTGGGGTTTCCGGTTTCGCAGCCGCTGTGCATCAACACTTCCCTGACATGCCCGCCGTATCACTGGGTTCGAGTGGTTACAGCACTACAGTGGTCGAACAGGCCAAACAAGCCGCACAATCAGCCAGTGTGCTGGTGCTGGCAACCCGCAGCGCCCACATCAATCCCGAACAGCTTGCACTGGCGCAACAGTTAATCAATAGTGCTAGCCAAATTGTGCTTGTCTGCCTTCGCAATCCATATGATGCAGGGGTGTTATCCGGTGCAGGAACCGTCATCTGTACATCGGGTGATAGCCAACCATCCTTAGAAGCTGCGGCTGAAGTTCTCGCAGGCGTATTCACACCCACAGGTAAACTGCCTGTACCGGTTGCTGCCTAACCATTGGAATGGTCTCCGTTTGATACGCCTTGATGGTGGTAAAATACCCCCATTCGCGGGGTTTAGCAAAATCATCAAGCGGGGGATCAACAGTGGCACATGTCTATACTGGAATCGAAGTGCTGCGAGCCAATCAATTCGCCCTGTTGCGAGGCAAGCGTGTTGGCCTTTTCACCAACCTCAACGCGGTTGATAGTAATCTTGTCAGTACCTATGACATTCTGCGTCACGCGCCGGAAGTCAATCTGACCGCTATTTTCAGTCCCGAACATGGGTTAGCTGCGGCTCTAGCCGATGGTCAAGTAATTGGTTCTAGCATCGATGCCCGCACTGGATTACCCATCCACAGCCTGTACGGTGATACTAAACATCCGACCGCCCAAATGTTGTCTGATGTCGATGTGATTGTCTGTGATAGTCAAGACATCGGTGTGCGTTATTACACGTTCACTTGGACGATGAGCCACATATTAGAAGCGGCTGGTGAACAGGGTGTGGAAGTCATCATTTTAGATCGCCCTAACCCGTTAGGGGGTTATGCTTTTGGCGCACCGCTTGACCTGCGTTTTGCCTCATTGGTGGGGCGTTTTCCAGTGCCGACGCAACCGGGAATGACAATGGGTGAACTGGCACAGTTGTTTAACGCTCAATGGAACCCGACTCCCGCACGGCTTTCAGTGATTGCATGCGAAGGCTACCGACGAAGCATGACTTGGGAGGAAACCGGACTGACCTTCGTGCAGCCTTCACCCAATATGCCACGACTGCTCACAGCACGACATTATCCCGGTTCATGTCTAGTAGAAGGCACATCGCTTTCCGAAGGACGTGGAACTGCGCTACCGTTTGAGATCGTCGGCGCACCAGGATTAGATGGCTACGCTTTGGCCGAAACTTTAAACGCACAAGCATGGGCAGGAGTCCGCTTTCGTCCGCATGTGTTCCAGCCGACCGCTAGCAAATATGTGGGCGAACTGTGCGGAGGTGTGCAAGTACATATTACTGACGCGAAGGCTTACCAAGCACTGCCTCTTTGGTTGGGTGTGTTAAGTGCCATCTATCAGCAACAGCCTTTTACATGGAATGACCATTTTGAGCGTCTCATCGGCACGGATACGATGCGCCATTTGATTGAAACCAATGCCTCGCTTGATGATCTATTCGCGGAATGGCAAACAGCCTGTGCAGACTTCGATAAACTGCGCCAACCGTATTTGATTTATGAGGACTAACGATTGAACACCCTATCGACATCCGCACAAGCACGCTTAGAAGCGCTTATTCAGCAAAATCTCGGCACCGTATTTCCCTCGTGTGCGCTGGCTGTTATCAAAGATGGTGAAACGGTACTTGATGCAGGTTGGGGAATGGTCGAAGGTACACCCGCAACCAACGACACTTTATATGATATGGCCTCGGTAACCAAGTTGTTTACCGTGACTGCTTTTCTATCATTTGTGAGCGCCGGACGCGTCAGATTAGATGATTCACTCGCCAAAATCGTGCCGGAATTTGGTGCACTCAATCCGCGTTCGATGGATGGTGGGCAAGACCCGCACAGCAAAGTCCGACTGCCAACTCCAACCGAGTTAGTCGGTAAAACGATGAATCCGACACGTGTTACATTTCGTCACCTGCTCACGCATACTTCTGGTTTGCCTGCGTGGCGAGATGTTTATAACGCGGCTGGTCCGGCACCTGTCCCACCTGATCAACCTGAACCGCTTCCTCGCGCCCAACGGCTGCTGAATGGCTTACAAGCCATCTATGCTTATCCATTTATCGGGCAACCGGGCGAGCATGTGGTTTACAGCGACATTGGGCTTATTTTGTTGGGAGAGGCCACATCCCGTTTGGGCGGTGCGCCACTGGATGAAGTCATTCGGCAACGTGTTACATCGCCGATTAACCTCAACAGTCCGCGCTTCAATCCGGTGCGTGAAGGTCATATTCCCCGTGAACAAATCGCCCCGACTGAGGATGATCCAACATGGCGTAACCGTCGCGTTTGGGGTGAAGTTCATGATGAGAATGCCTGTGGATTAGGCGGAGTGGCAGGACATGCAGGTTTGTTCGCCTCGGCTCACGACATCGCGACTTTTGGGCAGGCTTGGCTCACACGACCAGAAGAAGCCTTTGGTATTGATAACAAATTGGCAGGAGAAGCCAAACGCGAACATGCTGAAACCGATGGAATGCGACGCGGTTTGGGCTTCGTCATCAAGGCTTATAAAGGCGCATCGGCTGGCGACCTTTTTAGTAACAATAGCTACGGGCATACCGGTTTTACAGGTACATCGCTATGGATTGACCCTGATAATCAATTGGTTGTGGCCTGCCTGACCAACAGCGTTTATCCGGGACGTGGTAAACCCGGCACACTGGAATTTCGCCGCGCTGTACATGATTTATTCGCTGAAACATTGAACACGTAAACAACGAGGAGATTCATGCAAACAGAACAAGCTAACCCACGCTCCGAGCAGATTGATACACTTTCGGCGCTAGAAATTGTCCAGATTATCAACCGCGAAGATCAGATGGTTGCGAAAGCAGTCGAGGCCGTTCTGCCTCAAATCGCGCAAGCTGTGGAGGCCATCACCAGCCGTATCGAGCAAGGTGGACGGTTAATTTACATCGGTGCGGGAACCAGTGGACGGTTAGCTGTATTGGATGCAGCCGAATGTGTGCCAACCTACAGCGTCCCTCCCGATTTGGTTCAGGCCGTGATGGCTGGTGGCGAAAGAGCACTTATCCACTCAGTTGAAGGCGCGGAAGATGATCGTGCGTTGGCTCGTCATGATCTCGCAGCTATTCCACTGACGAATAAAGATACACTCGTTGGAATCGCAGCTAGTGGAACAACCCCCTACGTTCTAGAAGCAATCGCCTATGCTAAGGAACTCGGTGCAACCACCGTTGGTATATCTTGCAACTCACCTGCTCCTTTGCTTGAGGCAGCCGACATAGCAATTGGGGTTGTACCGGGGCCAGAAGTCATCGCAGGCAGCACGCGCATGAAAGCGGGTACGGCGCAAAAATTAGTTCTCAATATGCTGAGTACAGCGACGATGATCCGGTTGGGTAAAGTCTACGGAAACCTGATGGTGGATGTGAGTGTATCCAACGACAAGCTCTTACGTCGTGCAAAAGGATTGATCACGAAAATCACCGGTGTGGATGATGGACGTGCAGCCGAACTCTTGAACCAAGCCAATAATGAGGTTAAGACCGCTATTGTCATGCAGCACAAACAGGTGGATGCGACAGGCGCACGGGAACTATTGGCACAAGCCAGCGGACACCTCCGGCGCGTGATTGGCTAGCGCGTAAAGGCCGAGTGCGTTACGCTACAAGTAGATATAACAGATAGGAAAAGCTATGAAGTTCGGACGTGTGGTTGGCAATTTAGTCGCCACTCAAAAGGTCAAAGGGTTGGAAGGCATCAAGTGGTTGATGGTGCAGCCCTTGAACGTTGACCGCGACCCAAACGGTGAAATCTATGTGGCAGCCGACGCGACCAACCAAGCTGGTATAGGTGAGTTGGTGTTTGTGATCGCGTCGAAAGAAGCGGCATTTGCACTGCCCATTTCCTTTGTTCCCGTGGATGCAGCGATTGTAGGTATCGTCGATGATGTCGATGATCGCCCCCTTTACGATGAGAAATCAGTCGTTTGGAAAGTATTCGTCGGCGAATCAGTGACCCACGAAAAGCGCAAAACACAACATAAGATGAAGGCTGTTTAGGAGCAAACGATGTACATTGGTCGTGTATCAGGAAGTGTTATGAGTACCGTCAAACACTCTCTGTTCAATGGGCAAAAGTTATTGACTGTTATACGCCTTGATCTCGATGGCAACGAAACCACCAGTTATGACATCTGCCTTGATGATGTGCAGGCGGGAGTGGGGGATGTGGTCGTCGTGTTGGATGAAGGCAGCAGCGCCCGACAGATCATCGGCAAGCGTGGAACAGGCCCGGCACGGGCGATTATTGTGGGCATCGTGGATAAAATTGAAATCCATGAATAATACCCAGCCAATAGACTGTTGATCTTTCGCTGGACGACTGCCTTGCCTGCTACTGGGCGCGACGATGTTAGTGATCCTTTGGATGCATTACAGTGGTTGACTCATCCCACGCGATCTCGTTAATTTGGTACAACAAGCAATGATAGATTGTCTCCTCCCACCTCTACATGACAAATATCTCATCAAAATAGTACCCTTTATCTCATCTTCTGTTATGAATCGGGCGTATAATTAAAATGGAAACAATTAGATAGCCCTCGTATCGATATGCTTGCTTTAGCTGTGTAGTTTTGCAGGAGGAGCAGCGATGTACGCCCAAATAACCTTTCTTCAAGTTCCTATTGACCAGATGCCTCTGTTACATGATTTGATTGAAACCCGCTACTTACCCATCGTCAGACAGCGCCCCGGTTTCAAAGCAGGTTACTTCTTGGAACAGATAGATGATCCTGAAACCGCACAATTGGTGCTGTTCTGGGAGGAGCAGGCTGCGGTCGAAACCTTTAACCGAACAGGGATGTTACAGGCTTCGCTCCACGCACTGACTGCCGAGATACCTGACTTAATCGTACACCGACAAGGATATGTGGTTCGGTCGGCTGTGCGGGCGCTACCTGAAGCAGCAGCAGTCAGGTAAGGCTCGCGGGTAGATAGCGTTTCATCCAAACAAATCTTATTTTCAAACTCCTGTGAAACGAAAGTTGTGGGTTTGCCAAATCGTGAGTAGGGTTGACGGAATGGCAGATCAATCAACCAATTTTCAGAGGAGTTACGCCATGCCAAGTGAAAAGAGCTTACTCAAACCACGCATCCTCCATGCGCCGGAATTCAAGGCGGGCGAGTGGCTGAACAGTGAGCGCCCGTTGACGATGGCTGGTTTGCGCGGACGAGCCGTACTGGTGGACATTTGGGAATATAGCTGTGTCAACTGTTTACGGACGCTGCCTTATTTACGGGAATGGAATCGGCGCTATAGTCAATGGTTGACCGTTATTGGTGTACATACGCCGGAGTTCCCTTTTGGTAAAGAAAAACCACAAATTGAGATGGCGATTCATGAGCATGAGCTGACCTATCCAATTTACCTCGACAACAACTTCAGCATGTGGGATGCCTATGCTAACCGTTATTGGCCAGCGAAGTATCTGATTGACCCCGATGGTTACATCCGTTATCAGAGCGCGGGCGAAGGAGCCTACGGTCTGTTTGAGGAGGCGATACAGGCGGTTTTGCGCGAGAGCGATGCCAACCTGACTCTGCCTCCTGTGATGCAGCCTTTGCGAGATGAAGATCGCCCCGGTGCAGTTTGTTACCGACCCACTCCCGAACTGCAAGCCGGGTTGGATCGTGGGGCGCTGGGCAATCCAGAAGGCTACGGACGCGGCGCACCGATGCTTTATATGATGCCCAAAGAACGCAACCAGAATGCATTCTATGTGAGCGGCGCGTGGCAGGCGGGCGAACAATATCTAGCGTATCAGGGACAAACTGAGGCGATTATCCGCGTGCCGTATGAGGCGGTGGAGGTGAACGCGGTGCTTACGCCTTACGCCGATATGATTGACCGGATCGTGCATCCTGAAGCGGTGAACGTCGAGGTGTGGCAGGATGACAAACCGTTGAGTGAGGCGACCTATGGCGATGATCTGACGGCTGATGGGCGGGTGATTGTGGATCGACCACGTATGTATAACCTCGTGCGGAACAAGGACTTCGAGAAGCATGAACTAATTTTACGGGTGCGAACGCGCGGGTTCGCGATGTATGCCTTTTCGTTTACCGGATGCGTAAAGCCGGAATAAGAAGTTTTAAGAGACAAGTTTCAAGTTACAAGATAAAGGCAATCTTCGGCGGCGGTAGTGGTGAGAAAAATGGCGGCGGCGATGGCGGCGGTTGGTATTTTCTCAATTCACAAAATTCTTCATATTCTTCCCATAGTAGTCAATTTCACTGTGAAAGTTATGCCTCCAAGTCAAAAGATTGGCGAAATTGGCGACATACGAACGTTTTTGCCATGAAATTACCAAGGTTGCGAACCCTTCAAGCCTCTAATTGAGGGAAAAGAACACTGAAATTATTGGCAAACTTGGCAATTTTGGTGATGGGGTCTGCCGCCGCCAAGATTGCCAATTAGTACCCCTAACCCCAGCCCTTCCCCATAGTATTCACAAGACGACACTTTTGAGGATATAAGCGAAAACGAAGACTATTCGGGAGGGTCACAGACCCTCCCCTACGAGAAAAACATCTCGTTGTTTTGAAAAGTGTCGTCTCCTAAACCCCATAGTAACAGGGGAAGGGAGCAATACAGTCTCGCCAATGACCATCATATAACATATGTAGAGCGAAGGGGTTACTATTTGGAAGAACATTTGGTAACTCTTTTTGGGGTTTGGTGCTAACGGAAATAGGAGAACGAGAAAGGTGGCTGGGTTGGGGAGAGGTTGGAGAAGGGTTTGTCGGGTTAACCGAAAGTAAACCTGAAAAATAGTACCGAGTTGTGAGTGCCGAGTACTGAGGGGATACGGGAAAGTGTAATCGGATATGTGGGGTAAAATTGCCTGATTTTATATGAACGGCTACACTGAGGGGAGATCAACACAACAGGGAGCAGCGTGTGACGCTACAGGTTTTCATCAGCTACAAAAGTGAATATCGCGAGTTCGCCCGCGCTGTTAAAAGTGAACTGAACCAGTGGGGATTTGATACGTGGTTGGATGTGGACAACATTCAGCCGGGGGATTATTTCCGCCACAAGATTCAGGCAGGATTGGATAGCTCTGATGTGCTGCTAATGGTCCTTACCGAAGAGGCACAGCTTTCACGTGAGGTGATGTCGGAGGTTGATTATTTCCTTGACGTGGCAAAGAAGCCGGTCGTGCCACTGCGCCACAGAGAATGTAAGCCACTGTATATCTTTGTGTCGATTCAATACATTGATTTTGTGACGGATCAGGCCAACGGTTTTGTTCAATTGAAGCAGCGGCTAAACGAATTAGCGGAATCTACGCTTGAAGCGGTGATTAATCTTCCAGCCGAACCTGAGCCGATGCGTGAAGAATCGTTACAATCGGAGGTCACGATTCTTGATGATTTCATAGAGGAGAAAAGTGAGCAAAAGAAAGAGATATTAGAAGACGGCTTATTTAATGCACCTGCCTCATCTCCCGTAGATGCGCCGATGCCACAACCCGCGCCTCCACCCCCCCAACCGATTATTCAACCGCCTGCAAGCCCGATCACTTCCGCGCCCGCAACGCCGATACTCGAACCCTCACGCCAACAGGAATACATGCCACAGCCTGCCGGGGTTGGGCGCAAAGGCAGCAGTCCATTGTTATGGCCTGTGGCAGCAGTGGCGAGTCTGGTTGTGATCGTAGGAGCGGTAGTGCTGTTTAGTGTGCAGGCCAATGTTTCGATAACCCAACAGCCGCAGGGGATCAATCCGCTGGTGTGGGTCGGTGTGCTGGTGATTGCAGGTGTGATAGGGGTATTTGGTTGGCGGCGATTTGGGCAATCAAAATCGCGAAGTCTAAGCCCTTCCCCGACGGAAGATGCCAAAAACCGTGCGATGATGCTGCAAAATGTGGAAGATTTCTGGCTGAAGGGGGTTCTTGATCCGGCGTTGGAAGCGGGAACATTTGAGATGGGATTGTCTTCTGCACCGGGGGCGGTGCTGCGGCACAAGGATTATGGTGATTACGAACTGCCTGCGAATGCCAACATTCTTGATGTTTTCAATGATTTGAACCGTGAGTTGCTCATTTTGGGTGCGCCGGGTGGTGGTAAGACGGTGTTATTGCTGCAATTGGCTAAGGAACTTATTGAGCAGGCAAGAAACCCCACCCCTCAGTCCCCTCCCCGAATACAGGGAGGGGAAGCACCGATTCCGGTGGTGTTCAATTTGTCGTCGTGGGCGGCGGAACGGAAACCGCTGGCGGATTGGCTGGTCGATGAACTGCGACAGAAGTATCAAGTGCCGAAGAAAGTGGCTACTGCATGGGTTGAGGGTGAAAAGTTACTACTGTTGTTGGATGGATTAGATGAGGTGGCTGAACAATATCGGAATGCGTGTGTGGATGCGATTAATGCTTTTCGGCAGACATATCGGACGGTTGATTTGGCGATATGCAGTCGAGTTTTGGATTATGACGCTCTGACGAGCAAGCTGGATGTTCGAGGGGCAATTGTGCTTGAGCCACTGAGTCAGCAGGTGATTGAGAGATATTTAAATCGTCCTGAACTGGAAAGTTTACTTCAGGTGATAGAGAACGACGAAGAATTGCAAGACATGGCGCAAGTGCCATTTTTGTTGAATGCGATGGCGTATGCGTATAAGGGATCAACACTTACCAATTTGGAATTTCCTACAAGTGATAATGCAGTAAAAGCACGGCGGACACATTTGTTTGATCGTTGGGTGGAAAAGCGGTTGCAAGCGAAACCTAATGTCGCATATATGCCGATTAAGGCGCAGAAATGGTTGGGGTGGTTGGCAGAGAAAATGGCGAGTTTCAAAAACTCTGTATTTTATATTGAAGATTTGAGTATTACAGAAGTTAACAACGAATTTAACAATTTGCTTTACTTTATAGGAAAGGCAAGCTTAATTCTTATATTGTCTGTTTTAAATGTTCTCATCATTTATGTGGTTGCGCCCCTCTTTAATTTTACACTACCAACATCATACCTTATCAATTTTATCTTTATCCCTAGTTTAGTCGTGTTCAGCTTACTCATTTTGATACCCTCTACCACAATTGAAACTTTAAGATGGTCATTTAGCGGTGGTATAGCAACAGCAGTTTTATACATTGCTTTTATTATTGCGCCACCGTTAATCATATGGAACAAATACTTTAGAAAGGAAAATCGAGATGAGAAATTTCCACTAAAATGGGCTTTTGTTGTCTTCTCGATTCCATTTGTTATTTGTTTGTTAACAGCTTACACGATAGCGAAGAGTACTAGCCCAGTTATAGGCATTATTATTGGTTTTCCCTTGGGATTGATAATATTCTTAATAGGAGGGACTATAGTAGGAGGAATGTTTGGCGGCATTGGCTACAAAAAAGAATTAGGCAGGATGTATCCTAATTCAGGAATATTTACATCCTTACGTATCGCAATATTAAGCGGCTCAATTCTTTATATACCTCTGACTATTTTTTCAATTGTTATTTCCCACTCAAAAGACATAGATTTACGTTCAATAGTATTACTTTTGTGGATTTTCCCTTTAGGTTTTGCAACTCTACTTGGCGGAAATTCTGTTTTAAAGCATTTCATCATACGCTTACTATCTTGGTATAGTGGTATTGCACCTTGGAACTATGCAAGATTTCTAGGTTACTGTGCGAGTGTCGGAATCATGCGGAAAGTGGGCGGTGGATATATCTTCGCGCACCGGTATGTGATGGAGTATTTTGCGGACTTAGAGGTTAAGTGACTAGCATACGACGAATTTATCCTTGCGAATATTGTGATACTGAACTGCCACAAGAAAATAAGTTGGTGACGTTGACATTACAACGTAATGGGCGCTGGTATATCTTTGAGAATGTGCCTGCCCGCGTTTGTCCAAACTGCGGTCACCGTTACTTCGATGGCCCGATGATGCTGCGGCTTGAAAAGATGATGCGGGAAGAGCCTAAAGAAGGCCATCCAATCCAAGCGTGGGCGTTTTCGCTGCCGGTAAAATAAGGCTATAAATAAACAGAGGTGAACTTGCTGCCCACCTCTGCTGATTTTCAAGGTTATGCTTCGTCGTCGATTTCGCCACGAACCGGCGCGGGTTTGCGTCCGCCGCCGATGGGCTTGTAGTCCCACTCTTTGCCATATTCTTTACGGGCTTCAGTCCGCGACATGACACGCAGTTCGGCGTTGTCATAGTTAAACACACCCGTATAACCGCGCCGCTTGTCCAATTCTTCCTGTGCGGATTCGCGGGAATCATGCTTGCTTACAGCGCGCCAAGTATCTTCATAATTACGCTTGACCCACAAGCAGTAATATTCTGATTTGGCACGCGCTTTCGGTGCTGGCTTAGCACTCCGAGCTTTCTTTTCCACCGTCAACTCCTTTGCTGATTATGGACACACCCTGAAACAAAACAGCGCAAGAGAGCGTATCCCCTTGCGCTGGCATTTAGCATTTGATTATGGCTTCTAATTAGAAGCGACCACGACCACCACCGCCGCCACCACCACGATTGTCACGACCACCGCCAAAACCGCCACCACCACGATTGCCACCGCCGAAACCGCCACCACCACCGGAACGCTCTTCACGAGGACGCGCTTCGTTGACGGTCAATGCACGGCTGTCGAGGGTGAAACCGTTAAAGCGGCGAATAGCTTCCTGCGCGCCTTCTTCGGTAGCCATTTCAACAAATCCGAAGCCTTTGGGACGACCCGTGTCACGGTCGGTAATGAGAGCAACATCAGCTACATCACCAGCCTGAGCAAAGAGTTCACGAACCGCTTCCTGAGTGGTGGTATAGGCGAGATTGCCGACATACAACTTCTTAGCCATTGTCATAGACTCCTGTCTAAACACACATAAATGAGATCATAGAGCAGGTCAACATTACAAGACAAACAATGCAGACGCGACTGATGGGTTGTAAAGAACAGGAGCGCAAGTTGCAGTTTCGACCTGAACAGTTTCATACTCTACAGCCGACATTATGACATATAACATTAAAAAAGTACAGGGGAAAGTTGACCTATACAGCACTAGGACAAAGGTATAATTTCTCTCTTAAAAAACGTTTGTGATTATCATTACCGATTATATAAGAAAAATCATTCGGGATGCATGATGCACGACGCAATTATCAAACGGCCTAATGAACAAATGGCGCAGTATGGAATTCATGAGCATGTCGATTCGCGAACGTTTGCAGACGCGGTGGATAAGATGTCCTTTTCACCGGAACGGATGCTGAAAACGATTGCTTTCCGGTTAAAGTCAGGTAGTTGGATATTGTGAAGGCAGCGGGTAAGCGTTCAGTCGCTCAGTTGCATTTTTGTTCAAAACGCCGCAAACCTTTATACTTGAATTTCGCTCCAAGATACTTAGGAGAGCTTTTTTATGGCAAATGTTACCATCGAAGAATTCACAAGACGTTTCCCACAGATTGGTTCGGCACTCGAACCCGATGAGCTAAAGGCACTGATTGCATTACTCAAAACGCAGGATGTGGAAGCCTCCGAGTCGCTCATTATCGAAGGCACTATCACCGATTCTCTGTACTTTGTGTGGGAAGGTGAACTGGATGTGATTATGCAGTCACCGACAGGCGAATACAAAGTCGCAGTCATTGAGCAAGGGGCTTTGCTCGGTGAAATATCATTACTCAGTCCGGGTAAAGCGACAGCCACGATTCGCAGTGAATTGGGCTGTATTGCATTACATCTCGATGTTGCGGGCTTAAAGCAATTCTGGGACACCTATCCCCACGCAGCAAGTGTTTTTCTACGCGAATTAAGTCGAGTGGTTGCACAGCGCATTCACTCGGCTAATAAAACATTGAAAGACCTCAAACAACTGCGTTCACAGGATACGCAGACATTGATGAAAGCCCAATCAACACTGATAGAGGGAAATTAATCTCAATGACTTTATTTGATGTACTTCAAAAAAATCTACATTTTGAGAATCTCTCCAACGACGAACTGAATCAGCTTGCTTCGGTCATGGTATTGTCGAAACACAGTGATGGATACCCATTTATACGGGAAGGCGAAGCAGGTGATACGATTTTCCTATTGGTCGAAGGAACGGTTGTCGTCACATTGCTGGTCGAGGGACGTGAGCAAGTTATTCAAACACTGACTACCGGCGATTTCTTTGGTCTGCTGGCGTTGATTGATAACGAAGCGCGCACAGCTTCCTGTCTTGCACAGGGCGATGTAGTGGTTGCGTCACTTAAGCGTAACAGCTATAAAGAACTCATTGGCGACAACGCGCGCACAGCACTCGCTTTCCAGCGGGCATTAGGTCAACAAGTTGCATCCGATTTCCGCAATGTCAGTCAACAAATTCACGAGTTGTTATACGCGGCAAGCGAACCGCAGACGAATGATTTGGATATCGATGTAGCAGTCATTGGAAGTGGGCCGCTCGGCATGTTTTATGCGATGTGGGTTCAGCGTTTCCGACAGGAGACCAAGGTTGTGCTGTTAGACCGTCGGATGCACCCGGTACACAAAGTGGGCGAAAGTACCCTCTCAACAACTGTGCGAGCCTTCAACGCAATGGGATTGAGCCTGCCAGTAATGCGGCGACTTTTCGGCAATAAAGCAGGCTTGCGCTGGTTCTATACCCAACAGGACACGGATAAACTTGACGGTCATTTTGATGTTGTTGACATTGAAGAGACCTATCAGGTTGAACGGCGCGTATTGGAAACTGCGCTGCAATATTCCATGCGAAAATATGAACACCTTGAGATCCTCAATGGGATTCAGGTTAAAGTACGCGACAGTAAACTGAAAGACCCTGTTAAAGAACTCTTGTGTACTGATGCAGATGGCAAGGCGTTTACGGTACGCGCCAAAGTGGTCTGTGATGCGTCGGGCGCAGCTAGTGTCCTACCGCGCTATTTTGATGTGTATCGCAAAGCTCCTGAACAGCAGGACACTTTTAGCTACAATTCGTATTTCGCCTATTTTCGTCCCAAAACGAAAGTTCCAGTCGATTTTTGGGATTATCCGGCGACAAGGCATATCTGCTTCAAAGAAGGTTGGTTGTGGTTCATTAGCCTAATTTCGTGGGAGAAGACACCACAAGATAAGCTAGAAGGGATGATCAAATACTTAATCGATCAACCGGCTGAAACGGATGCCGATTTGCCCAGCCGCGAAGCGCTTGCAAAACAGTTTGATGCCAGCTATGAAAGCCTCTTTAGTATCGGCTTTACCATTCGTACTGACCGCGATGTTGAGGGGATGAGCATTGAAGAACGCTTTAATCATTGGGTGCAGCAGTATCCGGCCATTCAATGGGTTCTCAGTCATTATGAGTTGGTTGAAGCGCCTTATGAAGGCAAAAACCGTGCCCATTTCGCGTTTATGGATATGCTGCATGACGCGGATTATGCTGCCGGAGACGGCTGGTGCGCGGTCGGAGATGCTGCCATGTTTATCAATCCATTTTTCTCGCTCGGACTGAATTATGGAACAGGAACTTCGTATATGGCTGCAAAAGATACCGCAGCAGCCTTAGCGAATGGTGATGTATCGAAGGCTTCTTTCCAGAATTATCAAGACTATCTCACATCCATTTTTGAGCAAAAAGTGCGCGAAACTGACATGTACTATCGGTCTTTCAACCATCCAATCTCCTACGAGCGAGTCCTCGCGCTCACAATTGCTAACGGCATTTTGGATGTTTTACCGCGCGACGGATATAGCGCTAGTGACCCTTACGTTTTTGACCCACTTAATCCACGATGGGTTAGCGTAACCAAACAAATTGTTCGGGTTCAGCGTGATGGCGAAAAACGCGGAGATGATCCTGCCGATACGGCGAAAACCGTCAAGAAAATTGTGGATGACTATATTGGCATGTTACGGGCAACTACCAACCTCAATGATGTGCCGTTGAGCCACTACACACGCTTTTATGATGATGTGGGCAACCGCTTAGAAGAACCGAATCGCAGTAAAGCTCGTGGCGATTATGAAGCCATTCTGTGCAAAAATTGCACTCTGTATTTCGATGACTCTTTAGCTATTTGTCCGTACTGTGGTCAACCTAAGCTTTAGTCTAGAGTGTATACATTGGGTTTAGACACGGAAAATAAAAAGGGCGGATTACCTGTACCCGCCCTTGTCCGAATATCAACAACTATCGTTACTTAGCGACACCGAGGCCAGCAAAGTAATACTTGAAGGCCCATGCTTCCATGGCGAACGTGCCATCGACAACGTTGAGGTTGATGGGTCGCCACCAGCTAATATCGTACATGGGAATGGTGGCATTGAGGGTCGCCACCGTCGCTTCGGTATTGCCCCACGGATTGCGGAGGACGATGTACTTGCGGTTGTTATTATAGCCCCAACCGAGTACCGAGTAGCAGTGGGAGGCCACGATGGTGGCGCTGCTGTAGTTAATGTGACGGTCGGAGGCTTCACCGGTCGAGTACGTCCACGCGGTCATGGGATTAAAGGTCTTGTAGCTCATGGAATTGCCGCGTACCAAATCCCAGAGGGTATCGGCGCTGCGGCTGGCGGTATCGTAGTAGAAACGACGACCTCCGGTAAGCTGAGCGGTTGCCCATACACAGTCACCCCATGCAGTGGCAGTGATGTCGGGATGGTCGCTGCTGGTTCCGGTCTTGAGCTTGGCATAAGCCTTCTCATAGACGGACGGCCAGATTTCGCCGGCCTCGCTGGAACGGGCATAGATGAAATTGCCTCCCATTGTTTGGGGCACGGTTTCGGTGACTTCGATTTGACGGTCGAGTACGCCGCCGCTATCCGGCTTGTAGAAGCGCACCATATCTACAAAGCTCTGCTGCCCTGCACCCGTCGCACGAGTCATCTGAGCGATTTGGGAGGGTTTCGCCCATGCCACCGATGCGAGTGCTGCGATGTAGTAGCAGTTGGCGACCGCGCCTTGAACCGGATCAAAGAACTCGGTGCCTTCATTGAAGAAACGACCGGGGTCTGTCCATGTGGAATTGGGCGGTGTCCATTCCTGAGTGTTGCCCTTAGCCTGCGGATCATTGGAGATGGTCGCCACAACGTCGCGCGAAAGGACTCGTGCCAATGCCTGTAAACGTTCTTTGTCGGGTAGGCGCACTGTCAGTTGGAGGTACTGTTGGCGAACCAGTTGAGCGCTGGTGACTTCGATGCTGCCCACATCTTTGACGTTGAAACGTGCGCCGAGATCAGCCAGTTTCTTGATGTCGAGCGAGGTCAACGGGTTTTCCAAATCGTTGATGTCCATGTTGATTTCGACATCTAACAGTGGTGAACGTTCTGGAACCAATTCCATTTTGCTGTTGAGTTTGAGGCCGGTGTACAGGGGGCCGCCGAATGCCGGGTCAAAAAGTTCTTCATAGGGAGTCTGCAAAATATCTTCCAATACACGGGATGCGTCGGGAAGATCCTTCCACGGAATTTTGCGATCAGCGATGACTTCCGCCAGCGCATAGGGATTGATGACACCGTTGTTTTGTGCGACACCCTCATCGACTGCTGTGGCTGCCGCTGCGTGAACCGTACCGTTAGCCTTGGTCTTTGTAGTCATTCGAAACCTCCCAAATAGCATTCCATTGGATGATTGTCTTGACAATAAACAAATGTCAGACAAGGCTATAATGTCGACAAACTGCTGATCGGACAGTACTCTGGTACCGTATACAAACCTTATTGAAGCCGAGGATGCAGAGTCGGGCATGTTGTGTTATGCTTGCGTTAGAAAAGAGAAATATCCCCACAATTCTGAAACGGAATAGCACGGATGATTGGACGTAAACTCAACGACCGCTACGAAGTACAGGAACATCTTGGTGATGGTTCCACGGCGACCGTATATAAAGCGCTCGATACTAAATTAGGGCGACAAGTGGCGCTCAAAGTGCTGCTGCCCCATGTACGTGAAACCACCCGTAAGCGCTTCTTCCAAGAAGCAACCGCCGCCGCACAACTCAATCACCCTAACATTATGTCTATCTATGACATTGGTGAGGACGGCGACTTTCACTTTCTAGTCGTCGAATTTGTAGATGGCGATCCACTCACCAATTACATCCCGTCTTCACCGGAAACCGTGGTGAAATTGGGGGCGCAGATGGCGCGCGCGCTGGCCTATGCACATGCCCGTTACATCATTCACCGTGATGTGAAACCGGCTAACATCAAGGTTACGCCAGATGGCACTGTCAAGATTATGGATTTGGGGTTGGCGCTGCCGCGTGAGGCTAAGCGCGTCACAGCAGACGGCATGGTCATCGGCACACCAGCTTATCTCTCACCGGAACAAGCACAGGGACACACCCTCGACCACCGCACCGATATTTATTCGTTGGGTGTGGTGTTATATGAGATGGCAACCGGACATCTGCCATTTGATGCCGACGAAATTCCTGCACTGCTGATGCAGCAAGTTCGTCAGCCTCCGCCACCACCGCGCCTGATTAAACCAGATTTACCAGTTGATTTAGAACGCATTATTTTGCGGACGTTGGAAAAAAACCCTGCTCGCCGTTATGCCACAGGTGACGCTCTGGCTTCGGTACTGGAGTCGGTTCTGGAAGCGCCCAAACGCCATACCGATACCGGGATAGTTGTGCGTCCTAACGAAGTCATACTTGCTGATGGTAAAACGGCTACACGACGCAGCAAACCGACCATTCGTATTCTGCTAGCCGATGACCATGTTATGCTGCGACGGATGCTGGCAACCTTCCTCGAATCACGAGAAGAATTTGTGATCGTCGGCGAAGCATCTGATGGCGACATCGCGCTGCGTGAAACGCTTTCACTGCTGCCGGATGTGCTGCTGCTGGATTTGAATATGCCGGGTAAAGGTGGCCTAGAAATCTTACCGACTGTGCGGGCGGAAGCACCAAATGTTAAAGTGCTGGTGCTGACCGGACGTAACGAAGATTGGTACATTATGCGGGCGATGCGGGCGGGCGCACACGGCTACATCCTCAAATCCGGTGATGAAGGCGAACTGATCGAAAACATCATCAAAGTAACGCAAGGCCAGATGGTGCTGGGTCAAGGCGTGGCTGAACGGATCGTGTCAGGCATGATCGGCGGCGAGGTTCAAGGTTTGAGTGTGACCGAACGACAGGTGCTGCTGTATGTG